>NZ_CP139979.1:4177500-4777500 GCF_034424525.1 Sphingobium yanoikuyae | reverse complement strand
GCGCCTTTTCCGGCCGGATCGGCCAGCGCGTCGCTGCGCCGGGCGTCACCGTGGTCGACGATGGCAGCATCCTCGATCGCCGCGGCTCGCTCTCGATCGATGATGAAGGCACGCCGACGCAGGAAAATATCCTGATCGAGGACGGCATCCTCAAGGGCTATATGCAGGATCGCCTCAACGCCCGGCTGATGGGCGTCGCGCCGACCGGCAATGGTCGCCGCGAATCCTATGCCCATGCGCCGATGCCGCGCATGACCAACACCTTCATCAAGGGTGGCCAGGACAATCCGGAAGAGCTGCTGTCGCGCGTCAAGTCGGGCATCTTCGCCAAGAGCTTTGGCGGCGGCCAGGTCGACATCGTCTCGGGCAAGTTCGTCTTCTCCTGCACCGAGGCCTACAAGGTCGAAAATGGCAAGATCGGTGATCCGATCAAGGGCGCGACCCTGATCGGCGACGGCCCGACCGCGCTGACCAAGGTGATCGGCATCGGCAACGATTGGGCGCTCGACGAAGGCATCGGCATGTGCGGCAAGGGTGGGCAGAGCGTGCCGGCCGGTGTCGGCCAGCCGACCCTGCTGATGGATGGGCTGACTGTCGGCGGTACCGCCGCCTGATCCCATTCCTGCCATGGCGGCTCCTGCCATGGCGGCGCGGTCACCCGACCCGCCGCCGCCATGGGCCGAGGAACCGGGCGGCGATCAACACGTATTTTGCGTATGAACATGCTGACCGACAGCCATGACGCCGTGACCGCCGACTGGGCGGCGGCCCTGCTCGACTTCTGGTTCAACCAGGTTGGCGATGAAGGCTGGTACAGCCATGATCCGGCACTGGACCAGCATTGCATCGACCGCTTCGCCGTCCTGTGGAGCGAGAAGCGGACGCTTCCGGCCGAAAGCTTCCTTGACCGCGCCGACGATGCGCTGGCCGCCGTGCTGCTGTTCGACCAGCTGCCCCGCAACATGTTCCGCGGCAAGGCCCAGGCCTTTGCCACCGACCCGATCGCTCGCGAGGTGGCGCGCGGCGCCATCGCGCTGGGCTATGACATCCAGATTGGCGGGGCGGGCCGGCTCTTCTTCTACATGCCCTTCCAGCATAGCGAGGATCTGGCCGATCAGGAACTGTCGCTCTCCCTGTTCGAAGGGACCGGCGACGCCCGGTCGCTCGATTTCGCCCGCCAGCATCATGCAACCATCGCGCGCTTCGGCCGTTTCCCCCATCGCAACACTGCCCTTGGTCGCACCACCCTGCCCGCCGAAGCGGCAGCGGTCGCCGAAGGATCGCAATGGTAGGCGGGAACATGCCTATTTTTTAGGCATGGCCGTGCATCTGCACATTTTTTCGGCGGCGCAACAATCTCCCCTAGTGGAAATCCCGCGTTAATGCGTCATTAGCAAATTGGCACGCCTCTTGCTGGTATGTCGCCGCACACCAAATAAGGGGGCGACATGAAACTTGTCATGGCTATCATCAAGCCGTTCAAGCTTGACGATGTCCGCGAGGCTCTTTCCTCGCTTGGCATCGCCGGTATGACGGTCAGCGAAGTGAAGGGCTTTGGTCGCCAGAAGGGCCAGACCGAAATCTATCGCGGCGCCGAATATTCCACCAACATGGTTCCCAAGATCAAGATCGAGGTGGTCTGCGACGACGACCTCGCGCCGCGCGTGGTGGAAGCGACGCAGGCCGCCGCCAATTCGGGCGCGATCGGCGATGGCAAGATCTTCGTCCTCGATGTCGGCCAGGCCGTGCGCATCCGCACCGGCGAAACCGGCGAAACCGCGCTGTAAGAAGGGGGGAATAATGACCTTTTCGAAGAAACTCTGCGGCGCGCTGGGGGCCACCGGCCTTTCGCTGTTCGCCGCGCTGCCCGCTTGGGCACAGGACGCGGCCGCGCCGGCCGCGACCGTGGACAAGGGCGACGTTGCCTGGATGATGACGTCCACCATCCTCGTCTTCCTGATGATCCTGCCGGGCCTCGCCCTGTTCTATGGCGGCCTTGCCCGCAGCAAGAACATGCTGTCGGTGATGACGCAGATCGGCGCCGCCGCCTGCCTCGCCATGCTGATCTGGGTCATGTACGGTTATTCGATGGCCTTCGGCCCCGATTATACCAGCGGCCTCTCCAACGTCGTCTCGACCTTCGACAAGGCGTTCCTGAAGGGCATCACGCCCGCTTCGCAGGCCGCGACCTTCACCGCCGGCGTCGAGATTCCGGAATATGTCTTCGTCTGCTTCCAGATGACCTTCGCCGCGATCACCGTTGCGCTGGTGCTGGGTTCGGTGGTCGAACGCATCAAATTCTCGGCCGTGATGGTGTTCGCCGCCATCTGGCTGACGATCGTCTATTTCCCGATCGCGCACATGGTCTGGGCGGCTTCGGGCTATTTCTTCAAGGCCGGCGCGCTCGATTTCGCGGGCGGCACCGTCGTTCACATCAACGCCGGCGTCTCGGCGCTGGTCGCCGCGATCATCCTGGGCAAGCGTATCGGCTATCCCAAGGAACCGATGGCGCCACACAGCCTGACGCTGACTGCGGTCGGCACCGGCCTGCTGTGGGCCGGCTGGTTCGGCTTCAACGCCGGCTCGGCGCTGGAAGCCAATGGTTCGGCCGCGCTCGCCATGATCAACACCTTCGTCGCCACCGCATCGGGCGGCCTGTTCTGGATGCTGATCGAACGCGTCAATGGCCACAAGGCGTCGGCCCTGGGCTTCTGCTCGGGCGTCATCGCCGGCCTCGTCGCGGTCACCCCGGCCGCCGGCAACTCGGGCCCGTTCGGTGCGATCGTGCTGGGCGCTGTTGCCTCGATCGTCTGCTTCTATGCCGTCACCGTGCTCAAGCCCAAGCTTGGCTATGACGACAGCCTGGACGCCTTCGGCATCCACGGCATCGGCGGCATGATCGGCGCCATCGGTACCGCCATCGTCTACTCGCCCGCCCTCGGCGGCCCCGGCGCGGCGGACTATGAAATCGGCGCCAAGCTGCTCGTCCAGATCGAAGCGGTTGTCGTGACCATCATCTGGGCCTCGATCGGCACCGCCATCGCCATCTTCATCGCCAAGGCCATCACCGGCCTGCGGGTCAGCCAGGAGGTCGAATATGAAGGCCTCGACCTCGGCGAGCATGGCGAGCGCGCCTACAACTACTGAGATTGGCAGGGCGGGCCGCCCGACCGGGACACGGCCCGCCCGCCTCACCTTGTTCCTCCTGCGAACATGCCTTGGGGTCGGTACGAAAGTACCGGCCCTATTTTTATCCCCAGGGCAGGCAGCGGGTCGAGTTCAATGGGCCGGGTACGACCAGAAGCGGACCTGTTCCCCCTCCCGCAGGCGGGAGGGGTTGATGGGAGGCGCGTGACTCCCATCAAGGGGGTGGGCTGGACGTCGCGATAGCCCACCCCGCTGCGACTAACGCGCTGCGCGCGCAAGTCTCGCTACCCCTCCCGTTTACGGGAGGGGAATGGCAGGAAACCACCCATCCCAGCCGGACCGTCCGGCTTTGCCTTTGGCGTCGGCGTCGCTAACAGGGGTTGGTGGCTGATCTGGAATGCGATCTTGCGATTATCGGCGGGGGCCTTGCCGGGGGGCTGATCGCGCTTGCCTTTGCCGAGCGGCGGCCGGGTACGCGCATCCTGTTGATCGAGCAGGCCGATCATGTCGGCGGCAATCATATCTGGTCCTTCTTCGACGGGGATGTGGATGCGCGCGACCGCTGGCTGGTCGATCCGCTGGTCAGCAGCCGCTGGTCGCAGGGGCATGAAGTGCGCTTTCCCGGCTATCGGCGGCAGCTCGACACCCCCTATAACAGCATCGCCTCCCCCCGTTTCGACGCGCATGTGCGGGCGGCGCTGGGCAATCGCCTGCTGACCGGTGCTCGGGTGGCGACGATCGGCCGGCAATTTCTGGTGCTGGAGGATGGGCGGCGGATCAGCGCGCCTGCGATGATCGATGCGCGCGGCGCGGGCGATCTGTCGGCGCTGCGCTGTGGTTGGCAGAAATTCGTCGGGCAGACGCTGCGGCTGGCACAGCCGCACGGAATCGCGTGGCCGGTGATTATGGACGCGACGGTGGCGCAGATCGACGGCTATCGCTTCGTCTATCTGCTGCCGCGCGACGCCCGGACGATCTTTGTCGAGGATACTTATTATAGCGACGGGCCGGCGCTGGACGCGGAAGGGATCGCGGAGCGGATCGCCGCCTATGCGCAGGCGCAGGGTTGGCAGGTGGAGGAAGTTATCCACAGCGAGAGCGGGGTGCTGCCGGTGGTGCATGGCGGCGATTTCGACCGCTACTGGCCGGTCGATGACCCGGTCGCGCGGGCCGGGGTGAAGGCGGGGCTGTTCCAGCCGATGACCGGCTATTCGCTGCCCGATGCGGTGCGATTCGCGACCTGGCTGGTGGAGCAGCCGCTGAAGGGCCTGCCGGCGGCGACGCGGACCTATGCTGCGACGCACTGGAAGAAGGGGCTTTATTATCGGCTGCTTGGCCGGATGCTCTTCGGTGCTGCGGCGCCGGACCAGCGCTGGCGCATCTTTGCCCGGTTCTATCGGCTGCGGCCGGGGCTGATCCAGCGCTTTTACGCCGGGCGATCGACCATCGCCGATCGCATCCGCATCTTGTGCGGGCGTCCCCCGGTGCGCATAAGGGATGCCATGCACGCATTGCTGAACCCACCCGCCTGATGGAGCGGAAAGCGATTGTCATTGGCGCGGGCTTTGGCGGCCTAGCGCTGGCCATCCGTCTGCAGTCGGCCGGGGTGGCAACCACCCTGATCGAGGCGCGCGACCGCCCCGGTGGCCGCGCCTATATGTGGGAGAAGGACGGCTTCACCTTCGACGCGGGGCCGACGGTCATCACCGATCCGGCCTGCCTGGCCGAATTGTGGCGCCTGTCGGGGAACGACATGGCGCAGGATGTCAGCCTGGTGCCGGTGTCGCCCTTCTACCGGCTCAACTGGCGCGACGGCACCAATTTCGACTATTCCAACGACGAGGTGGCGCTGCGCGCGCAGATCGCCAAGCTCAATCCCGAGGATGTCGCGGGCTATGAGCGGTTCCTCGACTATGCCGACGGCGTCTATGAGGAGGGCTATCGCAAGCTCGGCTCGGTCGCCTTCCTCGACTTCGCCTCGATGGTGCGGGCGGGGCCGAGCCTTGCCAAATATCAGGCCTGGCGATCGGTCTATTCGATCGTGTCGAGCCATGTGAAGGACGAGAAGCTGCGCCAGGCGCTGTCCTTCCACAGCCTGCTGGTCGGCGGCAATCCGATGACGACCAGCGGCATCTATGCCCTGATCCACAAGCTGGAGAAGGATGGCGGCGTGTGGTTCGCCAAGGGCGGCACCAACCGGCTGGTGCAGGGCATGGCGACCCATTTCGAGCGGCTGGGCGGCGTGCTGCGGCTGGGCGACGCGGTGGTCGAGATCGAGACCCATGGCGACCGGGCCGTGGCGGTGCGCACCGCGTCGGGCTGGCGCGGGGAGGCGGACGCGATCGCCAGCAATGGCGATTTGATGCACAGCTATCGCGATCTTCTGGGCCATCACCCGCGCGGGCAGAAGCAGGCGGAAAAGCTGCAGCACAAGAAATGGTCGCCCAGCCTGTTCGTGCTGCATTTCGGCATCAAGGGCAGCTGGCCGGGTATTCCCCACCATATGATCCTGTTCGGCCCGCGCTATGAGGGGCTGCTGACCGATATCTACAGCCATGGCGTGCTGCCGGCCGATTTCTCGCTCTATCTGCACCACCCGACCGTCACCGACCCGTCGATGGCGCCGGAAGGCTATTCGACCTTCTATGCGCTCGCCCCGGTGCCGCACATGGGCAAGCTGCCGATCGACTGGGACCGCTTCGCGCCGGCCTATGCCGAGCGCATCCTGGACGAGATTCAGCATCGGCTGATCCCCGACATACGATCGCGCATCGTGACCCAGTTCCATTATGCGCCGAGCGACTTTGGCCGCGACCTCAATGCCCATCTGGGCAGCGGCTTCAGCGTGGAGCCGCTGTTGACCCAGAGCGCCTGGTTCCGCGCCCATAATCGCGACGATGTCATTCCCAACCTTTATCTGGTAGGGGCCGGCACCCATCCCGGCGCGGGCATCCCCGGCGTGGTGGGCAGCGCCAAGGCGACCGCGGCGCTGATGCTGCAGGACATGGCTTGAGGAGCGCGCGGCGCTTCGGGACTGGAAGATGATGAAAAGACTGGCTGTTTATTGTGGTTCGGCGACGCCGGCCGACCTCACCTATATCGACGCGGCGCGCCATGTCGGCCGCACCCTGGCACAGCGCGGAATCGGCGTCGTCTATGGCGGCGGGCGGCTGGGCCTGATGGGCGCGGTGGCGGATGCGGCGCTGGAAGCGGGCGGCGAGGTGATCGGCGTGATCCCCGAGGCGCTGGTCGGCGCCGAAGTCGCGCATCGCGGCTGCACCGAATTGCACGTCGTCCAGACCATGCACCAGCGCAAGCAGCTCTTCACCGACCTGTCGGACGGTTTCGTCACGATTCCGGGCGGCGTCGGCACGATGGACGAGCTGTGGGAAGCGATCAGCTGGGCGCAGCTGGGCTATCACAACAAGCCGGTCGGCCTGCTCAATGTCGCAGGCTTCTATGACCAGTTGATCGGCTTCAACCGGCAGATGGTGGAAGCCGGCTTCATCCGGCCGCAGCATGCCGGCATCATGATCCATGATGACAGCATCGAGGGGCTGCTGGACCAGATGGTCGCCTATCAGCCGCATGAGACGATCTTTGCGATGAAGGCCGCACGGCTCTGAAATAATATTCCCCTCCCGCTTGCGGGAGGGGTTAGGGGAGGGCATGTCCGCTTCATGGACTTAACAGGCCCTCCCCCGGCCCCTCCCGCAGGCGGGAGGGGAGAATGGAATCGCCCCGCCCTGATCGCCCATGCCCGCGACAGCATTGCACGGGGCTCGAAGAGCTTTGCCATGGCGTCGAAGCTGTTCGACCCGGTGACGCGCGAGCGGGCCTGGCTGCTCTATGCCTGGTGCCGCAAATGCGACGATATCGCCGATGGGCAGGACCATGGCGGGACGATGCGCGGCGTCGCCGACGGGCAGGCGCGGCTGTCGACCCTGCGGGTGCTGACCGATGCGGCGCTGCGCGGCGAGCCGACCGGCGACCCGGCCTTTGACGGCTTTGGCGTCGTCATGCGCGAATGCGCGATCCCGCACCGTTATGCCCATGACCTGCTGGAGGGCTTTGCGCTCGATGCGCGCGACTGGCGGCCGCGCAGCGAGGCAGACATGCTGCGCTATTGCTATCATGTCGCGGGCGCCGTGGGCTGCATGATGGCGGTGCTGATGGGGGTCGATCCCGATAATGAGGCGACGCTGGACCGCGCCTGTGACCTGGGCATCGCCTTCCAGCTCGCCAATATCGCCCGCGACATCAGCGAGGATGAACTGGCCGACCGCTGCTACCTGCCGGTCGAATGGCTGGTGGAAATGGACATGCCGCCCGGCGAGCATATGAAGCCCTGGCTGCGGCCGAAGCTGGCGATATTGGGCCGGCGGCTGGCCGACATGGCGGCGGCCTATGAGGACAGCGCGCGCCATGGCACCGGCGCGCTGCCGGCGCGGGCGGCCTGGGCAGTGCTGGCGGCGGCGGGCATCTATGGCGACATCGCGCGCGAAGTCGCGCGGCGGGGCGAGCATGCCTGGGACCATCGCGTGGTGACGCCGGCGCGCGAGAAGCTGGGCTGGGTGATCCGCGCGGGACGACAGGTGCCGGGACGGGCGCGGCGCTGGCCGGCAGGGGCAGCGCGGTCTGCCAGGTTGTGGACGCGGCCAACTGTCTGACTGGGGTGGATAGGCGATGGTCCGGTTTGGAGGAGATAATCGACCATAGCTGACGCTGCGCGAAGAAAAATCGTTCGGCAACATTCACCCCAAGTCGGTCGTTCAGTCTAGCGCCGCTCTGGTGCGAAGAAAGGACAGGTATCGTTGATCTTCGGTGGCAAACAATTCCGCTCCAGCACCCATATAAGCCCGCATCAACTCGTCGGCAGCGCGATCATGCTCACCCATATCGAGTAGCACCTGACCCAGTCTAAGATGAAGGAATGGATTGCCTACCGCGTCGGGACAAACCATCGCGTATTCCAGCGCCTCTTTCGCTGAGGTGTTGTAGTTTGCGAGAAACGCCGCGTCACCGATTGCCGCCAAAATCCAAGTGGACGCATTCCATTGGCTCTTTGGTTCGGGAACGATCTCCCATGCTCGATTATATTCGGCGATGGCTTCTTCATACCTTCCAGCAGAGGCGAGTGCATCACCATCGGCGCAAAAATGCTGGATCGCGTCATGGACGGTCGATGATAGTTCTGCGGTCGTCATTACGACTAAGGGTAGTCGGATGCTGCCCATCACTCAATGACTGCTTTCCACCAGATTTGGCTATTCGGCGTTCGACCTGCCATTTTGATGAGCGGCAGGTTTCGGGATGCGGATAGCAATGATCAAGTGCCTGCGTCTGGTCGTTAGTTGCCATCCTCCCGTCCGTCATGCCGGGCCTGGCCCGGCATCCCGCTTTCCTACCCGGCCTTTCTCTGATCTACCCTGGGCGATGGACACCCGCTCCACTTTCCAGCCCTCGCCGCCAAGCCGCTGTCGCCCGACCGGCGCGCAAATGTCGTTTTCCTGTCGCCTCGTTGTCCTCTCCCTGTCGCGTCGAAGGCGCGTCATCCTGACCCGGTTGTCGCGCGCCTGTCGCTTCATTGGCGCGTGGCAGGCGCTTGGCCGGCGCATTGGCCCGAATTTACCCGCACGACACTGTGAACTTCGACTGTCGCGTCGATTCTCGGCTCCAACTGGCGCCCCCGCTCCATCCCCCCACGCCTTGCTCAACTTATCCACATAGTATAGGGGGGTATCCTATGCACATCATCGCGGATCGGGACAAATTGCTGGCGCGGGTGCGCCGCATTGCGGGGCAGGTCAGCGCCGTCGAGCGCCAGCTGGCGGGCGATGCCGGCTGCTCGGAAACATTGCAGCTGGTCGCCTCGGTGCGCGGCGCGGTCGGCAGCCTGATGGAGGAGCTCATCGAGCAGCATATGCGCGAACATGTCGCCCGCCCCGGCCTGACCGACGAAGCGCGCACGGCCGCCACCGAAGAAATGCTGGCGCTGATCCGCCGCTACGGGAAATGACGATGCACGACGATCACGCCCATGCGCACCATCATCATGGCGCCGGATGCGACCATGACCATGCGCATCATCCCGCCCCGGCCGCCCCGCCGCCGACCGACCAGGATGGCGAGGAACGCCATTATTTCGACCATATCTATCTGAGCGCCGGGCATGACAAGAATGCCAGGCGCACGCTGTGGGTCGTCTGGCTGACCGCCGCGACCATGGTGGTGGAAATCGCCTTTGGCTGGATCACCGGGTCGATGGCGCTGCTGGCCGATGGCTTCCACATGGCGACTCATGCCGGCGCGCTGGCGGTGGCCGCCGCCGCCTATAGCTATGCCAGGCGCCATGCCCGCAATCCGCGCTACACCTTCGGCACCGGCAAGGTCGGCGACCTGTCCGGCTTCGCCTCCGCGCTGCTGCTGCTGCTGACCGCGCTGTTCATCGCGGTCGAATCGGGCATGCGCCTGTTCGAGCCGGTGCAGGTCGCCTTTGGCGAGGCGACCCTGGTCGCGATCATCGGCCTGGTCATCAATCTGGTCAGCGCCCTGCTGCTCGGCCACGACCACAGCCATGATCATGGGCATAGCCACGCGCATGACGACCATGATCACGACCACAAGGGGGGCCATGCCGACAATAATCTGCGCGCCGCCTATGTCCATGTGCTGACCGACGCGCTGACGTCGGTGCTGGCGATCGCCGCGCTGCTGGCTGGCCGCTATCTCGGCTGGTGGTGGCTCGACCCGGCGGTCGGCCTGCTCGGCGCGGTGGTCATCGCCCGCTGGGCCTGGGGCCTGATGAAGGACACCGCCGCCATCCTGCTCGACACCGCCGAACCCGCGCTGATGCCAGGGTGCGCGGCCTGGTCGAAGCCGAAGGCGCCACCATCCGCGACCTCCATGTCTGGCGCATCGGCCCGCACGCCCATGCCGCGATCATCAGCCTGGCGCCCGGCGCCGACGGGCCGAAGGTCCGCGAACGAGTGCGCAGCCTGCCGCGCATGGAACATGTCACGGTGGAGTGCGGCTGAGCGTCCGCTTGAGAAAGCCGGTTCCGGCCCGCTCCCCCGCCCTGTCCTACAGAGCCGGGCCCATGTTAGGCTGCGCCCGGCTCTTTCCCATCGTCCGGCGTCCCCTCGCAACATGATTTCCTACTTGCGTAAGGAAATGTCGAAATGTGCGGGAAATATGCGAAGTTAAGCGGACGAAATCCTATTTTCAGGCGGGCTTCAACGCATCCATGATCTGGCGCACCGGGCCAAGATCATAGCCCGCAGCCGTCGCCTGCGCCGACAGCGCGTCGGCATCGTCACCGGCCCGCGCGCGGGTCAGCGCCCACAGCAGGGTGCTGCGCGTGCCCGACCGGCAATAGGCCAGGATCTTGCCCTCGCCCGCCTGCTCGATCGCGGCGGCCATGCCGTCGAGCTGCCAGGGGGCGAAGCCGCCATGGGCGACCGGCACGGCGGCATAGGCGACGCCGGCGTCGATCGCCGCTGCCTCGACCGCGGCACCGTTGGTCTGGCCCGGTTCCTCGTCATCGGGACGGTTGTTGATGATCATGGTCACGCCCAGCGCCTTGGCGGTCTCCACCTGATCGACGCTGATCTGGGGCGAGACATAGAGGCGGTCGGTCAGCTGGCGGAACATAGGCAAATCTCCTTCGCCCCCGCCATGCGCCCGCCCGCCACAGGATTCAAGCGTCTGCACGCCCAACCGGCATCGATGCCCCGCCATCCGTTCGTTTCGAGCCTATCGAGAAACGGGGCCACACGCTCATCCGCTACAGATAGGGCCGGATCGCCGCCAGGAAGGCGTCGCCATAGGCGTCCAGCTTCTTCTGCCCGACGCCGCTCACCATGCCCAGCTCATGGATGGTCGCCGGCCGCTGCTCGGCCATCTCGCGCAGCGTCGAATCATGGAAGATGACATAGGGCGGCACCCCGGCATCCTGCGCCAGTTCGCGGCGACAGGTGCGCAGCGCATCGAACAGCGGATCGCCGACCGGATTGGCATCGCTGCCATTGCGGGCATTGCGCTTCTTCCGCTCGCGCCGCGGCGGCACCAGGATGCGCACTTCCTCCTCGCCGCGCAGGATCGGCCGGGCATTGGGGCCGAGCATCAGCCCGCCATGCTCCGTCGTCTCCAGCGCGTCCCGCACCAGCAGCGCCCGCGACACCGGCCGCAGCAGCGTCGTCTCATCGCCATCGACGATCGCATAGACGGAAATCTTGTCATGTCCGCGCTCGCGAATCTTGTCGGTGACGGCGCCGCTCAGCACCGCCTCGATATGGCCCGCGCCAAAGCTCTGGCCGGTGCGATAGACCGCCGACAGATATTTGCGCGCGGTCTCTGTCGCGTCGACACTGGCCGGCGGAGTCAGGCAATTGTCGCAATTGCCGCAGGTCGCCGGCGGATTCTCGCCAAAGTGCCGCAGCAGGATCGCCCGGCGGCAGGTCGCGGTTTCCACCAGCGCCCCCAGCGCCGCGATCCGCGCCCGCTCGCCCTGCTGGCGCGCCGGTTCCAGCTCCATGATGCGCTGGCGGGCACGGGCGAAATCCTCCGCCCCCCAGAAGAGATGCGCGATCGCCGGCTCACCATCGCGGCCGGCGCGGCCCGATTCCTGATAATAGCCCTCGATCGACTTGGGCAGGCCGGCATGGGCGACGAAGCGCACGTCAGGCTTGTCGATCCCCATGCCGAAGGCGACGGTGGCGACCATCACCATATCCTCGCTGGCGATGAAGGCGGCCTGGTTGGCGGCGCGCTGGGCCGGGTCCATGCCGGCATGATAGGCACGCACCGCCCGGCCACCGCGCCCCAGCGTCTCGGCCAGCTTCTCGGTCGCGGCGCGGGTCGGCGCATAGACCACGCCCGGCCCCGGATTGGCGGCGAGCAGATCGGCAAGCTGCCGGGTCAGTCCATCGCGCGGATGGACGGCATAGCGGATATTGGGCCGATCGAAGCCCGAGATGATGAGGCCATCCTCAGGAATGCCGAGCTGGACCAATATGTCCTTGCGCGTATGCGCGTCCGCCGTCGCCGTCAGCGCCAGCCGCGGGACATCGGGAAATTCATCGAGCAGCGGCCGCAGCAACCGATAGTCGGGGCGGAAATCATGCCCCCATTCGGACACGCAATGCGCCTCGTCGATCGCAAACAGGGCGACCTTCGCCGAGCGCAGCAGATTGCGGAACCCTTCGCCGCTCGCCCGTTCCGGCGCGACATAGAGCAGGTCCAACTCGCCATTGCGCAGCCGGTCCTGCGTCTCGCGCCAGTCGGCATCGACACTGGTCAGGCTGGCGGCGCGGATGCCCACAGCGGTCGCCGCGCGCAGCTGGTCATGCATCAGCGCGATCAGCGGCGAGACCACGACGCAACAGCCATCGAGCGCCACGGCCGGCAGCTGGTAGCAGAGCGACTTGCCCGCGCCGGTCGGCATGATCGCCAGGGTCGGCTGCCCCGCCATGACCCGGCCGACCACCTGTTCCTGCACCCCGCGGAACGTCGTGAAGCCGAAAATATCGTGGAGCAGCGTGGGAATGTCGCGGGGCATGGACCGGCCTTAGCGAGTCAGGGCCACAGGTGCCAGTAGCGCGGAGTGTCTGTTTGAGATGCACCAGATGGCGCATTCCGGCACCAGCCCGCTCCCCCACCCGGCCACCCAACGGCAGTATTCTATGGGTGGCCGGGTGGGGGAGCGGGCTGGTGCCGTATCAGAAATCGCTCTTTCGCGATTTCTCAAACACGCGCTTAGCCTGCCGGGTCGAGCAGACAGCCCCAGCCCGGCTTGAAGCGCGCGGTGCGCGACGCCAGCAGCGGGACATGCGCCTCGACCGCCCGCTCCTCCGGCTTGTCGGTCAGCCGCACCATCGCCATGCCCGGCTCCTTGTCGCCCTGGCAGCTGCCCATGGCGCGACCCTCGACATAGCGGCAGGAGCAGGTCAGCCGCGCACCATAGGCCGATCCGAGCTGCGCGCGGGCACGCAGGGTCGACCAGTTCCACGCCAGCGCCGCCAGCAGCGCGAAGAGGATCAGTCCGGCGACGATCCACCATTTACCACGAACCGCCATGGTCCTTCTTCCCGCCTCCATGCTAAGGGCGCCGGCTTATGCAGATCGAGAAGCGAATCGTAAAGCGCCTTGCCATGGGTGCCGGGCTGGTGGCGCTCGTCCTCGCCGGCACGCTGGCGGGGCGCGCGGCCCATGCGCCCGAGCCCGTCTATAGCGTGTCCACCGACGCGGTGGTCAGCGCGAGCGCGCTGCGCGGCGCGATCGATCCGCTGTTCGACGACAAGGAGATGGGCGAAACCCGCGCCCTGCTGGTCATGCGCGATGGCAAGGTGATTGCCGAACGCTATGCCCCCGGCATCACCCCCGACACGAAATTGCTGTCCTGGTCGATGGCCAAGAGCGTGACCGCGGTGCTGGTCGGGCTGATGGTGTCGGACGGACGGTTGGCGCTCGATTCGCCAGTGCCGGTCGCGGCCTGGAGCCAGCCGGGCGATCCGCGCGGCCGCATCACCCTGCGCCAGTTGCTGTCGATGACCTCGGGCCTCGACCATGCCGAGGATGGCGAACCGATCACCGACGGCGACACCGTGCGCATGCTGTTCATGGACGGCGCGCAGGACATGGCGGCCTATGCCGAATCCAAGCCGCTCGCGCATGTTCCCGGCGAGACATTTTCCTACTCCACCGGCAGCACGATGATCCTGTCGGACCTGATGACCCGGATGCTGACCAACAGCCCCCATCCCGACGTCCGCCGCCGGGCGATGCAGATGTTCATCGACGGCCGGCTGAAGGCACCGGGCAAGCTGTCCAGCCTGACCCCGGAATATGACGCCAATGGCGCGCTGATCGGCGGATCGATCATGCACATGACCGCGCGCGACTATGGCCGCTTCGGCGAATTGCTGCGCAACCATGGCCGCTCCCCCAACGGCCATCAGATCGTGCCGGAAAAATGGGTCGACTATATGCGCGCGCCCTCGCCCCGGAATGCGGCCTATGGCGCCCATCTCTGGCTCAACCGGGACAGCCGCGAGAGTGCGCTGATGCCCGGCCTCGCCTCGGCCAGCCTGTTCGGCTGCGTCGGCCATAATGGCCAATATATATTGGTCGCGCCCGGCCAGCGGCTGACAATCGTGCGGATCGGCATGTCGCCCAAGAAGGAACAGCGCGCCGCCGTGAAGGCGCAACTGGCCCGGCTGATCGGCCTCTTCCCCGGTTAAAGGGTGAATATGCCCTCGATCACCGTGCGACAGGCGCCGGTCATCACCACCCGGTCGCCCTCCAGCCGGCAGCCGAGCCGCCCACCCCGCGCCGACGCCTGATAGGCGCTGATCGCATCCTTTCCGAGCCGCTCGGCCCAATAGGGCGTCAGCAGGCCATGGGCCGATCCGGTCACCGGATCTTCGTCGATCCCGCCGCCAGGCACGAAGACGCGACTGATGATGTCGCTGTCGTCGCCCGGCGCGGTCGCCATCAGCAGATTGTCGCCCAGCTTGCGCAGGGTCGCGAAATCAGGCTCCAGCGCACGGATCGCATCGGCGTCGCGATAGACGAAGATCGCATAGCCACCCTCGCGCCAGCGTGTCTCGACGATGTCCCCGCCCATCCCCGCCGCCAGCTCCGGCAGCGGCCTGGGCGCGCTGGTCCAGGCCGGCAACGACAGTTCATAGCCCTCGCCCGCACGGGTCACGGTCAGCACCCCGGCATGGCGCGTGCGAAAACGGATGGTATCGCCCTGCATCAGCACATGCCCGCTCGCCAGCGTGGCATGGCCGCACAGCTTCACCTCGACCTCCGGGGTGAACCAGCGCAGCGCATAATCGGCCTCCGCATCGTCCGGCGTCGGCACGGTGAAGGCGGTTTCCGACAGGTTGTTTTCCGCCGCGATCGCCTGCAGCACCGCATCGTCGAGCCAGGCGTCGAGCGGCATCACCGCCGCCGGATTGCCGGTGAAGGGCGCGTCGGCAAAGGCGTCGACCTGGGTGAAGCGAAGGCGGGTCATGGCGATACTCCTGATGGATCGCCGCCTTCATGCCGGGCCCGCATCTGTGCCGACAGGGCCGGATGCGGGCAATTGGTCCCTTGGCAGGTACGTTTAAAATCCCGTTCGGGCTGAGCGAAGTCGAAGCCATCCACTGAGCGGAGCGAAGTGCCCTCCCGTCGGTCGGGTGAGCCCTTCGACTTCGCTCAGGGCGAACGGCGATAGACGGCGCGACGCTAGCCCAAAATGACCAACGCCGAACAAACCGCAACCCCGACGATCAAGTTGAGCGGCACGCCGATGCGCACGAAATCGGCGAAGCGATAATCGCCCGCAGCATAGACAAGCGCATTGGTCTGATAGCCGATCGGCGTCGCGAAACAGGCCGATGCGCCGATCATCAGAGCAATCACCAACGGACGCGGATCGGTTCCCAGCTGATGCGCCAGCGCGATGGTGAGCGGGGTCAGCAGCGCCGCGACCGCATTGTTGCTGAGCAGTTCCGACAGGATCAGCGCCGCAAAATAGACGATGAAGACCAGGCTCCATTGCGGTGCGACCTGCATCAGCGGCGTGATCCAGCCGACCATCAGCGCGACGCTGCCCGCCTGTTCCAGCGCCAGGCCGACCGCCAGCATGGCAAAGATCAGGATCAGCACATCGCCGTCGATCGCCGCCCAGGCTTCCTCCGCATCGATGCAGCGGGTGACCAGGATCACGCCCACCGCGATGAAGGCGGCCAGGCCGATGCCGATCACGTCGAGCGCCGACAGGATCACCACCGCGGCCATCGCCAGGATCGCGATCCATGCCTTGCGCGGGCGGAAGGCGCGCGTCCGGCTGATGTCGACGCCGATCAGATTGGGATTGTCCTTCAGCGAACGCATCGCGTCATCGCTGCCCGCCACCAGCAGCCGGTCCGCGCCGCGCACCCGCGTATCGGCCAGGTCCGGGCCGGGCAGATGGCGGGCGCGATGGATGCCGATCAACCGGACGCGCAGGGCATGGAGGAAGGGAATGTCGATCAACCGCTCGCCGATCGAGGGATGACTGGGCGCGACCATCGCTTCGATCACCGTGCCCTCGCGCGCGGAGGTTTCGGAATCGGCGGCAATGCCCAGTTCGAAATCGCCCGATTCGCGCAGGGTCATGATCGCCGTGCCATCGGCGCGGACGATCAGCCGGTCGCCGATATGCAGTTCCTCCTGCTCCAGGTCGTGGCGTCGTATCTCGCCCGCCCGCTTGAGCCCGATCAAGGTGACCGAGCGGCCGAGCACGGACAACTCGCCAATCTCCCGCCCGACCACCTCGCTGTCCGGCGTCACGACCAGTTCGGTCAGATATTCCTGCACATTGCCGCCATTCTCGCCGGCAATCGAGGGCGGGTCGCTGGGCAGCAGGAAACTGAGGCAGGCCAGGCCGATGACGCCGGCAATGGTGCCGGCCAGGCCATAGGGAGTGATATCGAAAATGCCGAAGGGCTGCATGCCCTGTTCGGCCGCGATGCCCGCGACGATCAGGTTGGTCGATGTGCCGATCAGGGTAACGCAGCCGCCCATCACCGCCACCGCATTCATCGGGATCAGCAGCTTCTTGACCGGATAGGCGGTCGCCTGCGCCAGCCGGAACATGATCGGGATCAGCAGCACGACGACCGGCGTGTTGTTGAGGAAGGCGGACAGCAGCACCGTGCCCACCGCAACCTCCACCAGCGCCAGCCGCGGATGCTTCTGCGCCCGCACCATGACCAGATCGGCGATGCGGTTGATCGTGCCGGTGCGGATAAGCGCGCCCGACAGCACGAACATCGCGCCCACGGTCAGCGGCGCGCTGTTCGAAAAGACGGAGAAGAGCGATTTCTCGTCGAGCAGGCCGAGCAGCGCGAAGGCACAGGCACCCAGCACGGAAACGACGGTCGGAGAATAGCGTTCGCGCACGAAGGCGACGAACATGCAGGCGAGAATGACCAGGCCGATTTCCGCGCGGTAAATGCCCAATAGCGCGGTGATGAAATGCATCTCGTCTTGCCCCCGTTCGATCGCGTGATCGCGTCTCTAACGGAGGTGAAACGAAATGGGCCAGCCATGGTTGCATGGCTGGCCCGTGTCGCGGCGTCAGGGGACGTTTTGACCGTCAATCCACGCATAGCGTGCTGACGCTCCCCAGGCTTACGCTCTGCCGCTCACCCTCCCGCGGGTGACCATGTCATCCTAGCGTAACATGGGTGAGTCGTCTCGCATCTTTTGCATATTCGGCGCGCGATTGGCGCGGTTCGGCGCGTCAGTCGGCCCCGCACTGGGCGCGGTGCAACAGCTTCTGGTCGGCCAGCACCAGCGCCATCATCGCTTCGACCACCGGCACGCCGCGAATGCCGACGCATGGGTCATGACGGCCCTTGGTGATGATGTCCGACGCATCGCCTTCGCGGGTCACCGTCTCGACCGGAATCAGGATCGAACTGGTCGGCTTGAAGGCGATCCGCACCTTGACCGGCTGGCCGGTCGAAATGCCCCCAGCGATGCCACCGGCATGATTGGCCAGGAAGACCGGGCCATCGGCGCCGGGCCGCATCGGATCGGCATTCTGCTCGCCGCGCAGCCGGGCAGCGGCGAAGCCGTCGCCAATCTCCACACCCTTGACCGCGTTGATGCTCATCATCGCGCTCGCCAGTTCGCTGTCCAGCTTGGCATAGAGCGGCGCGCCCCAGCCGACCGGCACGCCGCTGGCCACGCATTCGACCACTGCGCCCAGCGACGAGCCATCCTTGCGCGCGCCATCGACCAGCGCTTCCCAGCGCACCGCGGCTTCGGCGTCAGGGCAGAAGAAGGGATTCTGGCCGATCTGCGCCGCGTCGAAATTGCCATAGTCGATCGCGTCGCCGCCGATCTCGCTTACATAAGCGAAGATATCGACTTCCGGGATGACCAGCCGCGCCACCGCACCGGCCGCAACCCGGCTGGCGGTTTCGCGCGCCGAGGAGCGCCCACCGCCACGATAGTCGCGAAAGCCATATTTGGCGTCATAGGTATAGTCGGCATGGCCGGGGCGATAGGCCTTGGCGACTTCCGAATAATCCTTCGATCGCTGGTCGGTATTCTCGATCATCAGGCTGATCGGCGTGCCGGTGGTCTTGCCCTCGAACACGCCCGACAGGATGCGCACCTCATCGGGTTCGCGCCGCTGGGTCGTGAACTTCGACGTGCCCGGCTTGCGCAGGTCGAGCCAGGGCTGGATGTCCGCCTCGCTCAATGCCAGGCCCGGAGGGCAGCCATCGACCATCGCGCCGATCGCCGGCCCATGGCTCTCGCCCCAGGTCGAGAAGCGGAAGACGCGACCGAATGTGTTGAAGCTCATATCCGTTCCAATCCGGTCGCGTCGTTCTTACTTGTCCAGCGCGATGTCGGGCGCGTCTTCGGCCTTCATGCCGATGACATTATAGCCCGCGTCGACATGGTGGATCTCACCCGTCACGCCCGAAGCGAGGTCCGACAGCAGGTAAAGGCCGGCACCGCCGACATCGTCGATCGTCACGTTGCGACGCAGCGGCGAGTTCAGCTCGTTCCACTTCATGATGTAGCGGAAATCACCGATGCCGCTGGCGGCCAGCGTCTTGATCGGTCCGGCCGAGATCGCGTTGACGCGGATATTTTCCGGGCCCAGGTCCATCGCCAGATATTTGACGCTGGTTTCCAGCGCCGCCTTGGCCACGCCCATGACGTTGTAATGGGGGATGACCTTTTCCGCGCCATAATAGCTCAGCGTCAGCAGGCTGCCGCCTTCCTTCATCAGCTTGCGCGCGCGGGCCGCGACGGCGACGAAGCTGTAGACCGAGATGTTCATGGTCATCAGGAAATTGTCGAGGCTGGTGTCGGCATAGAGGCCGCGTAGCTCATTCTTGTCGGAAAAGCCGATCGCATGGACGACGAAGTCCAGCTTGCCCCAGCGCGCCTCGATCTCGGCAAAGGCCTCGTCCAGCTTCGCCATGTCGGATACGTCGCAGTCGATCAGGAAGTCCGAACCCAGCTGTTCCGCCAGCGGCTTGACGCGCTTGGCCAGCGCCTCGCCCTGGTAGGAGAAGGCCAGTTCCGCGCCCTGCGCATGCAGTTGCTGCGAAATACCCCAAGCCAGCGACTTGTCGTTCGCCAGCCCCATGATGAGCCCGCGCTTTCCCGCCATCAAGCCTGTCATATCGTCGTTCCGTTCCCTTTGTCCTGCACGGTGCCGGCTGCTTCGTCTTCCGGAAATTCCGCCAGTGCCGCATTCAATTCGGCGCCAATTACCACGCCAAGCCCCACGAGAAAGAAAAAAATGAGGGTGATCATGACACCGGCCAGACTGCCATAGGTCCGGTCATAGCCGCCCAGCATCGACAATGTGACCGGCAATAGCAGAGTGACGGCATACCACCACAGCGCGGTGGCGACGGCGCCGGGCCATTTGGGAAAGCGCTTGTCACGGTAGAGCGACGGGGTCAGCGAGACATAGAGCGAGTGGAGCGCGACGCATAATATCGCCATCGGCACCAGCTTGGCCGAGGAAACCCAGGCGATCGCCTCATCCGCGAAGGGCAGCAGCCGGTGGAGCAGCTGGTCCACCGCCGTTATCATCACCTGCATCGAAAAGGCGAACATCACCGCCAGCACGCTGACCAGCGTGATCCCGACCGACGCCAGCCGATAACGCCAGAAGGGCTTGGTGCTCTTCGTCCCATAGGCGCGGCGCAATATGTCGCGGATCGTCTCAATCAGGCTGCCCACGGTCCAGAGCCCCACCAGACCGCCGAACCAGAGCAGATTGCCGGAACGCGCCTGTAACACATCGCTGATCGGCTGGCGCACGACATCGGCAACGCCGCGCGGCACGGTATAGAGAAAGGCATTCACCGCCGACAGCCCGTCCGACGTGCGGCCAAAGACGCTGGCGACGGCGGCGGCGACGATGAAGAAGGGAAACAGCGTCATCAGCGAGAGATAGGCCAGGTTCCCCGCATGGATGAACCCGTCGCTATAGACGCCTACCATCACCCGCTTGGCGATCTCGAAGCTGCGCGATCCCGGCCGGACCCGATCGATCTGGCGATGGAATTTCTCCTGCGCCTGCGCCGCCATATGGCGGCGCGACTCCGGACTATAGGGGGAAGGCAGCGGCACCCTTGCCGAACGTCCTAGACGCCCAGATGGGTCCGCACCGCGCGACCATCCTGCCAATCCTCAACCAGCTGGAGGATCACCGGATCATCGGCAGGCACGTCGATCAGCAAGGTCACAAGCTGGTCGCCGCGCTGGCCGTCCTTGCCGGTAAAGCCCTTGCCGCGCAGGCGCAGCGTCTTGCCCGATGTGGTGCCGGCCGGCACGCCCAGCATCACCGGGCCATCGACGGTCGGCACCTTCACCTTGCCGCCCTTCACCGCCTCGTTGATGGTGATCGGCAAATCGAGCAGCACATTGTCGCCGTCGCGCTTGAAGAAGGGATGCAACTTCACCTCGATGGTGACGATCGCGTCGCCCGCACCGCCCGCGCCCGGCTGCCCCTTGCCGGTCAGGCGCATCTGCGTGCCGGTCTCGACCCCGGCGGGCAGCTTCAGGTCGATCGTCTTGCCGTCCTGCAGGGTGATGCGCTGCGGCGCCAGCGTCGCCGCATCAACGAACTGCACCGCCAGCCGATAGGCGACATTGGCCCCCTTGGCGGGCGGCGCGCCGCGACCAAAGCCGCCGAAGCCGCCGCCTCCCCCGGCGCGACGGCCCGCACCGCCGAACAGGCCTTCGAAAATATCGCCGAAATCGGCGCCGCCCTCGTTGAACTCGAACCCACCGGGACGGCCACGCCCGCCGCCACCGCCACCAAAGCCGAAGGGCGCGGTCGGATTGCCATCGGCATCGATCTCGCCCCGGTCGAAGCGGGCTCGCTTGTCCTTGTCCGACAGCAGGTCATAGGCGTTGGTCACGGCCGAGAATTTCTCTGCCGCCTTGGGATTATCCTGATTCTTGTCGGGGTGATATTGCTTGGCCAGCTTGCGATAGGCGGACTTGATCTCCGCTTCGCTCGCGCTGCGCGCCACACCCAGAGTGGAATAGGGATCCGCCATCTATCATCCTGTTATGCTGAAACCGGTATTTGCCGCATCACGGCCATATCGCCCCTATGTGGCCGAAGGCCGGGCCTCGTTCAAGCTGCGGCGCATCCGTATCGACAGTGCGGTGCCGGGAATCTAAGGCAGGGGCATGACCGATCCCTTCGCCCTTTTCGACGAGTGGTATGCGCAGGCGCGCGAGACCGAACTCAATGACAGCAACGCCATGGCGCTGGCCACGGCCGATGCACAGGGCCGCCCGTCGGTCCGCATGGTGCTGCTCAAGGGCCATGGCCCCGACGGCTTCATCTTCTACACCAATTTCGAAGGGCGCAAGGCGGGCGACCTGCTCGCCAATCCGCATGCCGCCCTGCTGTTCCACTGGAAGTCGGTGCGCCGCCAGATCCGGATCGAGGGCAGTGTCGGCCCGGTCGACGACGCCACCGCCGACGCCTATTTCGCCACCCGCAGCCGCGACAGCCAGCTGGGCGCCTGGGCCTCCGACCAGTCCCGCCCGCTGCCCTCGCGCGCCGTCTTCATGGATCGCTATGAAGAGGTGCGCGCCCGGTTCGAAGGTGGCCCGGTGCCGCGCCCACCCCACTGGTCGGGCTTCCGCCTGACCCCGGAACGGATCGAGTTCTGGCAGGATCGCGAGCATCGCCTGCATGAACGGCGCGTCTTCTCCCGCCAGGAAAATGCCTGGAACGAGGGGCTTCTCTACCCCTGAGCGAGCACCATGCCATTGTCCTGCCGTAAAACAGGGCGCGGAATATGGTGGCTCATTCGTCTATCCCCGCACAGTCCAAGCCTGCCCGATTGCGGGCTGGCCGGGCGCCTGTTAGGTGTCACCACCCAGCAGAACAGAATGAATGCGCGGGCGGACCGCTCGCTGGCTAGAGGAATATAATGCGAAATCGACTGACGGCCTACATCCTGACAGGCATGGTCCTGGGCGTGATCGTGGGCTTCGTGGCCAATCTCTGGGTCGGCGGGGATGAAGCGCTGGCCAAGGATGTGGCGGGCTATTTTCACCTTCTGGCCGACATCTTCCTTCATCTGATCAAGATGATCATCGCACCGCTGGTCTTTTCCACGCTGGTCGCGGGCATCGCCCATATGGGCGACAGCGCGGCACTGGGGCGGATCGGCGGGCGCGCGCTCGCCTGGTTCATCATCGCCAGCCTCATTTCGCTGACCTTGGGCCTGATCTTCGTCAATTTCTTCGAGCCGGGTGCCGGCCTCAACCTCGTCCGGTCGGGCGCGGATGCTGGCGTCAACACCGAAGCGCTCAACTTCCGCGACTTCATCCTGCACGTCTTCCCGACGTCGATGATCGGCGCGATGGCGGACAACCAGATCCTGCAGATCGTCGTCTTCTCGCTGTTCGTCGGCGTGGCGCTGACCGCCATCGGCGAAAAGGGCAAGCCGATCATCACCGTGATCGAAGCGCTGGTCGAACTGATGCTGCAGGTCACCGGCTATGTCATGCGGGTCGCGCCGCTCGCCGTGTTCGGCGCCCTCGCCTCGTCGGTGACGGTGCAGGGCCTGGGCGTGCTCAAGACCTATGGCGCACTGGTCGGCGAATTCTACATCGCCCTCATCTGCCTGTGGGTGCTGCTGTTCGGCGCGGGTGCGATTTTCCTCGGCAAGCGGATGTTCAAGCTGATCCGTTATGTCCGCGAGCCGATCCTGATCGCCTTCTCGACCGCCTCGTCGGAAGCCGCCTATCCCAAGATGCTGGAACAGCTCGACCGGTTCGGCGTGCCGCGCCGCATCTACAGCTTCGTGCTGCCGCTGGGCTACAGCTTCAACCTCGACGGCTCGATGATGTATGCGACCTTCGCGACCATCTTCATCGCCCAGGCCTATGGCATCGACCTGCCGATCGCGACCCAGATCACGATCCTGCTCGTCCTGATGGTCACCAGCAAGGGCATCGCCGCCGTGCCGCGCGCCTCGCTGGTCGTGGTCGCCGCCACGCTCGGCCAGTTCGACCTGCCGGTCGAGGGCGTCGCCTTCATCCTGGCGGTCGACCATTTCATGGACATGGGCCGCACCGCCACCAACGTGCTGGGCAATGCCATTGCCACCTCGGTCATCACCAAGTGGGAAGGTATGCTGGAGGTGGAGGAGCCGGTCGACGTGCCCCATCCCAAGGCGCCGGCCCATACCCCGTCCCATGGCCGGGCCGGGCTGGAACTGGCCTCCGACATGGTCGACGAAGACCGCAAGGGATAAGCCCGCGCTTCAATGCCAAAGAAAAAGCCCCGCCTGCATCATGCCGGCGGGGCTTTTTGTTACCTTACCACAGGACACCACGCACCGGCGTGACAGGATCTGGCGCCGGATCGCCGATCGACTGGAGCAGGTCGATCTCGATCGTCCGGCACATCGCGGTCAGCGGCACGTCATGCACGCTGTCGGCAAAGGGATCGGTCAGATCATCGCCGATCCGTAGCACCGCCATGAACATCAGCCCCGCCACCGTCGATCCCAGTGGCGTGGCCAGGCCCAGCGTCTCGACCAGCCCGATCGGCAGCAAAATGCAGAAAAGATGGGTGAAGACCACCGGCAGCAGTCGATATTGGAAGGGCAGCGGCGTGTTCTTCAGTCGCTCCATCCCGCCCTGGGCATTGGCAATGTCGACCAGCACCTTTTCCATCTGGGTCTGCTGGATGGTATCGATCCAGCCTTCCCGCCGCGCCATGTCGATCCGCCGACCGGTGCTGTCGAGCAGACCATTGGCCGGATTGGCCCGCGCCAGCGCCTTGCCCTTGTCCTCCTCGCGCAGGAATTTGGTCACATCCTCGCCGATCGTCTGGCGCCGCAACTGGCAGCGCAGCGCATTCACATAGGCGATCTGGCGCTTGACGATTTCGCGCTTGAGGTCGCGGGCCTCCGGGTCGGGCAGGAAATTGCGCGCAGAACGCGCCAGGCTGCGTGAGGCGTTGATCATCGCCCCCCACAATGTGCGCCCTTCCCACCAGCGCTGGTAACTGCTGTTCGACCGGAAGCCCAGGAACAGGGCGAGGGCCGAACCGAAAATGGTGAGCGGCAGCGAAGGGGCCTTGAACGGCAACAGATAATAAGCGGCCGTGACCGCACAGTCCCACACGAACAGCGCGGTCAGCGGTTTCCACACTTCCGATGCGATCCGGCGCATGCTGGGGACGGCATCAACGATCATGCAAGACTCCTTCTGGTGAACCGGCCCAACGCCCGAGCATGCGGCTATGCTCCGTCGATGCCCTAACGAAACGAAATATTGCCGGCCGCGCAACCCGCTTCCGCATGGCTCGTTGGTCGGGAGGAAGAGGAGAGGTCATGAGTGGTTCGGGCACAGAAGAACTGGCGGGCCGGCGCGCGGCCTTCTCGCTACAATGGCAGATGCTGGCCGGCTTCCTGATCGGCCTCGCCGCCGGGCTGGTCGCCTATGCCGTAACCCCCGGCGCGCCCTGGATCGATGCGGTCACCCGCTATCTCACCGGCCCGATCGGCCAAATCTTCCTGCGGCTGCTGTTCATGCTGGTGATCCCGCTGCTGGTCTCCGCGCTGATCGTCGGCATCGCCGAAATGGGCGAGATGCGCTCGCTGCGCCGGGTGGGGCTGCGCACTCTTCTCTACACGCTGATCGTGTCGGGCATAGCCGTCGTCATCAGCCTTGCGCTGGTCAATCTGCTGCAACCGGGCAGCGGCGTCGATCCGGCGCAGGCGCGCGCACTGCTGGCCGATGCGGGCCAGGGGGCCAAGGCGATCCTCGATCGCGGTGCCGACACGCCCACCGGCATGCAGGCGCTGATCGCGATCGTCCCCGACAATGTGATCGCGGCGATGGCCGACAATGACATATTGGCGGTGATGGTCTTCGCCCTCTTCTTCGGCATCGGGCTGGTGCTGGTGCAGACGAAGGAAACGAAGCTGCTGCTCGACGCGATGGAGGGTCTGTTCGCGGTGACGATGCGCCTCATATCGATCGTCATCCGCCTGGCGCCGATCGCCATCGCCTGCTTCATGTTCAACCTCGCCGCCCAGTTCGGCTGGGACTTGCTGCTGCGCCTGTCCGCCTATGTCGGGGTCGTGCTGCTGGCGCTCGCGATCCAGATGTTCGGCATCTATTCGCTGCTGATCGGCCTGCCGGCGCGCCGATCGCCGCTGCGCTTCTTCGCCGCCGTGCAGGAAGCAAGCGTCATGGCCTTTGCCACCGCCTCCTCCAACGCCACCCTGCCAACCGCCATCCGCGTTGCGGAAGAGAAGCTGCACCTGCCGCGCCGCATCGCCCGCTTCGTCCTCACCATCGGCGCCACCGCCAACCAGAATGGCACGGCGATGTTCGAGGGGATCACCGTCCTGTTCCTCGCCCAATTCTTCCATGTCGACCTCAGCCTTGGCCAGCAGTTGATGGTGATGCTGGTCTGCATATTGGGCGGGGTCGGCACGGCAGGCGTGCCCGCCGGGTCGCTGCCGGTGGTGGCGATGATCCTGGCGATGGTCGGCATCCCGCCCGAGGGGATCGGGCTGGTGCTGGGCGTCGACCGGCTGCTCGACATGTGCCGCACCGCGCTCAACGTCACCGGCGACCTGGTGGCCGCGACGGTGATATCGGCGCGCGAGGAGATCAGCGCCGTGCCTTCGCCGCCTGCGCCCACCAGATGAGCGTGTCGGCGAAACCGGCAAAGCCCCGATCCAGCGCCGCGCCGCCCTCCCCCTGGGGCCGGGCCTGCTCGTCCAGCACCTGCCCGATCTGGCCGACGCTCAGCCGCTCCGGCATCACCGCCATGCCCATGGCGGACAGCGTCACCGTCCAGTCGGCATGGCTGTTCACCCCGGCAAAACGCCCCATCGAGTAACTGGCGATCGCGGCCGGCCGGCGGTCGAACTCCTTGAGATAATGGTCGACCAGATTCTTGAGACCCGGCTGCATGCCGCGATTATATTCGCCCGCGACGAAGACGAAGGCATCGGCAGCGGACAGACGCTCGGCAAGATGCGCCATGGCGGGGGGCGCCTCGCCGGCCGGGTAGTCGCTATAGCGCAGGTCGAGCATCGGCAGGCCGACCGCCTTGGCATCGACCAGTTCCGCCTTGTGCCCCAGCCCCTCAAAGCTGCGGATTAAATAGTCGGCCAGCCGGATACCGAGCCGGCTGCGCCTATAGGAACCGTAGAGGACGAGGATGTCGAGTGCCATGCGGAGCCTCCTGTCTGGATGTCGACAGACTTGTCGCATCCCGCCCCGATCGGGTCCAGCCGGCCTTCTAATCTTTCAATATTTCATGATGCGAAATTGCATTTCACATGGCGGAACGCCATCATCATATCAGATATCGATCAGGGAGGATGCGGATGAAGAGGATGGCGCTGCTGGCCTGCATGGGCCTGCTGATGGCCAATGGCGAGGTCGAACCGGGCAAGCCGATCAGCCCGCGCTTTGCCGGTGATCCGTCGCCGCATTGGTTCGACGATCGCTGGTATCTCTATGCCACCGACGACGCATCCAATTCCGGCCGCTACTGGGACAGCACAAGCTGGCGCCTCTACAGTTCGACCGACATGAAAAGCTGGCAGGATGACGGCGCCTTCCTCGACGTCACCACCTTCCAATGGGCACGCCCCGATGCCAAAGCCTGGGCCCCTGAAGTCGCCCAACGCAACGGACGCTATTATTTCTATGCGCCGATCGGCGGCGACCGGATCGGCGTTGCGGTGGCCGACCGCCCCCAGGGGCCTTATCGCGACGCGCGCGGCGACGCGTTGATCGACAAGGCGCGCGACGCCAATGCCGGCGCCGAGCCGATCGACCCCGCCGTCTTCATCGACACGGACGGACAGGCCTATCTCTATTTCGGCACCCGCGTGCCCAAGGTTGTGCGGCTGAAGCCCGACATGATCCATGTCGATGGTCCGATCATGGATGTCGTCGTCACCGGACTGCCGGCCAGCGACCCCAAGAAGAAATATGGCGAGGCGCCCTATCTCCACGCCCATGACGGCCGCTATTATTTTTGCTTCTCGACCGGCTGGCCCGGCCAGATCATCTATGGCACCGCCGCCTCGCCGCTCGGCCCCTTCGCTTATGGCGGGGTGATCCTCGACTATCTACCGATCTCGACCAATCATCAGGCGATCGTCGAGCGGGGCGGCAAGAGCTGGCTCTTCTATCATGACAGGCTGTTGCCCGGCGGTGGCGATCATCGGCGCTCGATCACCATCGCCCCGCTGACCTATGCCAAGGACGGGGCCATCCTGCCGGTCGAGCGCCACGCCCCGAAATGAGGAAGGGCCGGACGTTTCCGCCCGGCCTCTCAATCTCTCAGCGCAGCTTGGCGATCGACAGCCCGTCCTGCTTGGCGCGGGTCTTCACCGATTCCTCGCTGCGGGTCAGCGCCTTGGCGATCGCCTTCAGCGCCATGCCCTTCTTGGCGAGCGTGTGCAGTTTCTGGACCTCATCCTGGGTCCAGGGCTGCTTGTGCCGCTCGAAGCGTTCGCCGGCCATGCCCCTTAATCCGCGAAGGGATCGCGGACGAGGATGGTGTCGTCGCGTTCCGGGCTGGTCGACACGAGCGTGACCGGGCAGCCGATCAGTTCCTCGATACGGCGGATATATTTGATCGCCTGTGCCGGAAGCTCCGCCCAGCTGCGCGCGCCGGCCGTGGTTTCGCTCCAGCCAGCGATGCTTTCATAGATCGGCTCGGCCTTGGCCTGGTCCTGCGCATGGGCAGGCAGATAATCAAAGCTCTGGTCGCCGATCTTGTAGCCGACACAGATCTTCAGTTCCTCGAAGCCGTCGAGCACGTCGAGCTTGGTCAGCGCAATGCCGGTCACGCCCGAAACCGCGACCGACTGGCGCACCAGCACCGCATCGAACCAGCCACAGCGGCGCTTGCGGCCGGTGACGGTGCCGAACTCATGGCCACGCTCGCCCAGGCGCTGGCCGACGTCATTTTCCTGCTCGGTCGGGAACGGGCCGGAACCGACGCGGGTGGTATAGGCCTTGACGATGCCCAGCACGAAGCCGGCGCCATTGGGGCCAAGGCCGGTGCCGCTCGCCGCCGTGCCCGCCACCGTGTTGGACGAGGTGACGAAGGGATAGGTGCCATGGTCGATATCGAGCAGCGTGCCCTGCGCGCCTTCGAACAGGATGCGCTTGCCTTCCGATTTCGCCTTGTTGAGCGTCAGCCAGACGGGCTTGACGAAGGGCAGGATGAAGGCGGCGATCTCGGTCAGGTCGGCCATCAGCTGGGCGCGGTCGATCGGCGCTTCACCGAAGCCGGCGCGCAGCGCATCATGATGCGCGGTCAGCCGATCAATCTGCAGGTCGAGATCGTCGAGATGGGCCAGATCGCACACGCGGATGGCGCGGCGGCCGACCTTGTCCTCATAGGCCGGGCCGATGCCGCGACGGGTGGTGCCGATCTTGCCGGCGCCCGACGCATCCTCGCGCAGACCGTCGAGGTCGCGATGGAAGGGCAGGATCAGCGGGCAGGTTTCGGCGATCTGCAGGTTTTCCGGTGTGATCTCGACGCCCTGGCCCTTCAGCTTCGCGACCTCGTCACGGAAGTGCCAGGGGTCCAGCACCACGCCATTGCCGATTACCGACAGCGTGCCGCGCACGATGCCCGACGGCAGCAGCGAGAGCTTGTAGACCTTCTCGCCGACGACCAGCGTGTGGCCGGCATTATGGCCGCCCTGGAAACGGGCGACGACATCCGCGCGCTCCGACAGCCAGTCGACGATCTTGCCCTTGCCTTCGTCACCCCACTGGGCGCCGATCACGGTTACATTTGCCATGGATACACTCCTCCGCCCGCCGCGCGGACCGGCCATGCCCTTCGACGGGACTCGGCATGCCGGTGGAATAGGATGGGCGGGGTACGCCCTGTGCGGGGCGCGCGTTAGCCGGGCATGGCCGATGCGTCAAGGTTGGAGACACATTACACTTTGATACCAGGTGCCGACTTTACGGCGCGATGCGCCCTCGCGATCATGGCGTCGCAGGGGCAGCGAAGGACGATCCATATGCGCAGACGGCTGATTCCCATCCTGATTCTCTCCCTGCTCGCGGGCACGCCGCTGGCCGCGCAGGCCCAGACCGCCGCCGCACCGCAGGCCATGACCTATGGCCGCGATCCGCTACAGGCGATCGACTTCTGGCCGGGCAAGGGCACGAAGGCACCGCTGGTTATCTTCGTCCATGGCGGCGGCTGGAAACGCGGCAGCAAGGACAATGCCACCGGCGCGGCCAAGGCCCCCCATTATACCGGCCTGGGCTATGCCTTCGCCTCGATCAATTACCGGCTGGTTCCCGATGCCACGGTTGAGCAGCAGGCACAGGACGTCGCAGACGCGGTCGCCCATCTGCGCAGCCAGGCGGTAACGCTGGGCATCGACCCCGGCCGTATCATTCTGATGGGCCATAGCGCCGGCGCGCACCTCGTCGCGCTGGTCGGCACCGATATGCGCTATTTCGCCAAGGCCGCGCTGAAGCCCGATGCCGTGCGCGGCATCATCGCACTGGATGGCGCGGCTTATGACGTGCCAACGCAGATGGCGCAGGGCGGCCGATTCATGGCGAAAACCTATGAACAGGCGTTCGGCACCGATCCGGCGCGGCAGAAGGCGCTATCGCCGACCTTGCAGGCGGCAAAGCCCAATGCCCCCGATTTCCTGCTGCTCCATGTCGATCGGGTCGACGGCACCGCCCAGTCCAATGCGCTCGCCGCCGCGCTGCGCAAGGCCGGCACGCCAGTGGATATCCATGCGCTCCCCGGACGCGGGCTGCGCGGCCATATGCAGATCAACCGCGAGATGGGCGATGCCGACTATGCCGGCACCGGCATCGTGGACGCCTGGCTGCGTCGCCTGTTCGGTCAGTAGGCGCGGGGCTCGCTGCCATCCAGCCAGTGCGAGCAGCGCTGGGCAGCGCCATCTTCGCCGTCCGCCAGGGCCGCAACCGTGTGCCAGCCCTCGGCCCGCAGCGCTGCCGCGCGCACGACATCATGGCCGACCGGCAGGAACAGGCGCTTGGGCCGTTCGTCGCCAAAGCCCGCGTCGATCAGCGGATCGGGATAGAGCGAAAAGCCCATGGCGGGCTCATCCGTTTCGCCAGCACGAGCAATGGCATAGCTGCCGCCACGGCCGATCTCACCGATGAAACCCTCGGCAAAGATGGAGAAGCCAAACCAGTTCTGGAATTCGAAACCGTGCCGTTCGGTCGGGTCGAGGGTCAGGGTGATGTCCCAGCCGATCGGCTTGGCAATGGCGCGCAGGCCCGCGATTCGGCTGTCGATGGCGCCGCCCAGCTGCGCACTGAACGCCTCCAGCCGTTCCATCGCGGCATGGAAGGGGCCGGTCGCCTCGATCAGCGGCAGATAGGCGGCGGCGGCCGGGCTGATCGCCACCAGCGCGCCGGCATCCTTGGCGTCCAGTTCGGCGCGCACGGCTTCCAGTTCCTCCGCCCCCAGCGGCAACGGGCCAGCAGCCAGCGCGTCGATCAGGTCGGGCAAGGTGAAATCGATGGTGATGCCGGTAACGCCGGCTGCGGTGAGCGCTTCGATCGCGATATTGACGATCTCGACCGCAGCGGCGGCGCTGTCGCTGCCGATCAGTTCGGCGCCCAGCTGCATCTTCTCGCGCTCGGGGCGCAGTTGGCTCGCCTTCTGGCGGATCACCGGCCCGGCATAGGACAGGCGCAGCGGACGTGGCGCGCTGCGCAGGCGGGTGGCGGCGATGCGACCGACCTGCGCGGTCATGTCGGGGCGGAAGGCCAAAGTGCGCTGCGACACCGGATCGACGGCGCGGACCAGATCCTGCGCGCGCATCGACTTGAGCCGCTGGGTCAGCGTATCCTCGAACTCCGCCAGCGGCGGCATGACCCGTTCATAACCATGGGTCGCGACCGTATCGAGCACGCGGCGCGCCAGGCGCGCGGAAGCTTCGGCCTGCGGCGGCAGGCGATCGGAAAGTCCTTCAGGAAGAAGGCCGGGCGGGATCATGGTCATGGGACAGGCCCTTTAGCGGAATTTTGGGGTTAGGCCATCCCCTACCCCCGTTCGGTTCGAGCTTGTCGAGAACTGTTCTCGACAACGCTTCTCGACAAGCTCGAAGCCTGTCCTGAGCGCCTGCCTTGCAGGCAGTCGAAGGGCTGCTCGAACCGAACGGCAGATATTTAGGTCAGCTTAGGCGAAGCGCAGCAACTTCACCTGCTTCACGCCGGCGAGGTTGCAGATCGCCCAGCGCAGCGGTTCGGTGACGGTGCCGTCGACCGACAGCAGCAGCACGGCTTCACCGCCCTGGTTGCGACGGCCCAGGTGGAAGGTGCCGATATTGACGTCCGACTCGCCCAGCTTCGAGCCCAGGCGACCGATGAAGCCCGGCGCGTCCTGGTTGACGATGTAGAGCATGTGGCCGTCGAGATCGGCTTCGACCTTGATGCCGAACAGCTCGACCAGACGCGGCTGGGCATGGCCGAACAGCGTGCCGGCGACCGACTTGTCGCCCGCTTCGGTCGAAACGGTGACGCGCACCAGCGTCTGATAGTCGCCCTCGCGGTCATGGCGCACTTCACGCACGTCCAGGCCACGCTCCTTCGCCAGGAAGGGCGCGTTGACCATGTTCACCGTGTCCGAATAGACGCGCATCAGGCCGGCCAGCACCGCGGCGGTGATCGGCTTCTGGTTCAGCTCGGCGGCATGGCCCTCGACCTCGACTGCCACGCCGGTGATGGCATCGCCTTCGAGCTGGCCGATCAGGCTACCCAGCTTTTCCGCCAGCGCCATATAGGGCTTGAGCTTGGGTGCTTCCTCGGCCGACAGGCTCGGCACGTTCAGCGCGTTGGTGATGCCGCCATCGAGCAGATAGTCGCTGAGCTGTTCAGCCACCTGCAGCGCGACATTGACCTGCGCTTCGTCGGTCGATGCGCCCAGATGCGGGGTGCAGATGAAGTTCGGCGTGCCGAACAGCGGCGATTCCTTGGCCGGCTCGGTCTGGAACACGTCGAGCGCGGCGCCCGCGACATGGCCCGAATCCAGCGCATCCTTCAGCGCCGCTTCGTCGATCAGGCCGCCACGGGCACAGTTGACGATGCGCACGCCCTTCTTGGTCTTGGCCAGATTTTCCTTCGACAGGATGTTGCGGGTCTGGTCGGTCAGCGGCGTGTGCAGCGTGATGAAGTCGGCCTTCGCCAGCAGCGTGTCGAGATCGGCCTTTTCCACGCCCATTTCGACGGCACGTTCCGGCGTCAGGAAGGGGTCGAAGGCAACGACCTTCATCTTGAGGCCCAGCGCGCGGCTGGCGACGATCGACCCGATATTGCCCGCGCCAATGAGGCCCAGCACCTTGCCGGTGACTTCCACGCCCATGAAGCCGTTCTTGGGCCACAGGCCCTGCTGCGTCTGGGCATTGGCCTCGGGGATCTGGCGGGCCAGCGCGAACATCATCGCAATGGCATGTTCGGCGGTGGTGATCGAGTTGCCGAACGGCGTGTTCATCACGATCACGCCCTGGGCCGAGGCGGCCGGGATGTCGACATTGTCGACGCCGATGCCGGCGCGGCCGATGACCTTGAGGTTGGTCGCGGCGTCCAGGATCGCCTTGGTCACCTTGGTCGAGGAGCGGATGGCAAGGCCATCATAGGCGCCGATCATCGCGGCCAGTTCTTCCGGCGTCTGGCCGGTGATGACGTCGACCTCGACGCCACGCTCGCGGAAGATCGCGGCGGCGCGGGGGTCCATCTTGTCGGAAATGAGAACCTTGGGCATGGAAATATCCTTCTGGAATATCTGTAACCGTTCGGGCTGAGCGAAGTCGAAGCCCTCCACTGAGCGAAGCGAAGTGGCCTCCCTATCGGTCGGCCGAGCCCTTCGACTTCGCTCAGGGCGATCGGAATTTAAATGAAGTTAGGCAGCCTTGGTCTGGGCGTAGGCCCAGTCGAGCCACGGGCCGAGCGCCTCGATATCGGCGGTCTCGACGGTCGCGCCGCACCAGATGCGCAGGCCGGCCGGGGCATCGCGATAGCCCGCGACGTCATAGGCCGCGCCTTCCTTCTCGAGCAGGCCGGCGAAGGCCTTGATGAAGGCTTCGTCGGCACCCTCGACGGTCAGGCAGACGCTGGTGGTCGAGCGCGAGGCTTCGTCGACGGCGAGATGGCCGAGCCAGTCGCGTTCGGCGACGATCTTGCCCAGCGCCGCCGCATTGGCGTTGCTGCGCGCGATCAGGCCATTGAGGCCGCCCAGCGACTTGCCCCATTCGAGCGCGAAGATCGCGTCCTCGACAGCCAGCATCGACGGGGTGTTGATGGTTTCGCCCTTGAACACGCCTTCGGCCAGCTTGCCCTTGGCCATCAGGCGGAACACCTTGGGCAGCGGCCAGGCCGGGGTGTGGTTTTCCAGACGCTCGACCGCGCGGGGGCCAAGGATCAGCACGCCATGGCCGCCCTCGCCGCCCAGAACCTTCTGCCAGGAGAAGGTGGCGACGTCGATCTTGGTCCAGTCGATCTCATAGGCGAAGACCGCGCTGGTGGCGTCGGCGAAGGTCAGGCCCTCGCGGTCGGCCGGGATCCAGTCGGCATTGGGCACGCGCACACCCGAGGTGGTGCCGTTCCAGGTGAAGAGCACGTCGTTCGAGAAGTCGACGGTGGTGAGATCGGGCAGTTGGCCATAGTCGGCACGGATCACGGTGGGATCGAGCTTCAGCTGCTTGGCGGCGTCCGTCACCCAGCCTTCGCCGAAGCTTTCCCAGGCCAGCGTCGTCACCGGGCGGGCGCCCAGCATCGTCCACATCGCCATTTCGAAGGCGCCGGTGTCGCTACCCGGCACGATGCCGATGCGGTGAGTGTCGGGCAGGTTCAGCAGCTCGCGCATCAGGTCGATGCTGTAGGCGAGGCGGGTCTTGCCGATCTTGGCGCGGTGCGAACGGCCGAGCGACTCGGTGGCCAGCTTGGCGGCATCCCAACCCGGAGGCTTGGCGCAGGGACCGGAAGAGAAAAAGGGGCGAGCCGGACGGTTGGCAGGCTTTGCGACAGGCGCAATGGTGGCGTCAACGGCAGTCAGATCAGTCATGTAATGCGTCTCCTTGCAGAGAGCACGCGCGGCGTTGGGACCGCGTGGCCCGTCGGCCGCCCTAAAGATTTCCGAAAAAGAGTCAAGCCGCAGCAAAATGCGACGAAATGACAGCGCCGTTAACCCATCGGCCCGGAAAGCCGTGGTAAATGCGGGATTGATGGTAGAGCGGGCGACGAAATATTCGGTATGGCGCAGCGCGGCCCTGGCCGCGACGATGGCGAGCATGCTGGCCGCCTGCAGTGGCGACCTGGTGCCCAAGGGGCGAGTCGCGCGTGCATCCAAACCGGTGAAGAGCGCGCGCCCGACCACCCCGCCCGCGCCGCCGCCGCTCGAAACCCGGCAATGCTTCGCCAAGCTGCAATCCCAGTCGGTCGCCTTCACCCCCCTGCCCGATCAGAATTTCGGTGGCGGATGCAGCGCGATCGGCAGCGTCAAACTGCTCGACATCGGTGTGCCGACCTCGGGCCTGGGCGCCATGACCTGCAACCTTGCCGCCAATTTCGCCGCCTGGTCGCGCTATGCCGTGCAGCCCGCCGCCCGGCTGATCCTGGGCGCGGAGATCGAGAAGATCGAGACATTCGGCACCTATAATTGCCGGCCGATCGCGGGCAGCGGCAAGCTCAGCGAACATGCCCACAGCAATGCGATCGATGTATCCGCCTTCGTCCTGAGCGACGGGCGGCGGATCAGCGTCGAGAAGGACTGGCATGGCGACAAGCGCACCCGCCAGTTTCTGGAAGTGGTCCATGCCAGCGCCTGCAAGCGGTTCAACACGGTGCTGTCGCCCGACTATAACGCCGCCCATCATGACCATTTCCATTTCGACATGGGCGGTCGCGGCGGTTTCTGCCGCTGAGCGGGAATCACAAAGGCGGCGGCTATTGCCGCTGAGCGGAAATAGCCAACTTGGCGGATTTTCCCGCTAACGGTCTTGGCATTGTCACCTGCCGCGCCTAGCTTGTTGGGAATGACCAAGAAAGAAATTGAAGAACGCAAATTCCGCCCCGCACGCCAGGAAGCGGACGACGCCAGAAAGGCGATCGAAACCCCCCAGACCAGCAGCGCCGCTTACAAGCTCGCCTTCCAGGACAATGAGTTCCTGCTGCGCGAGGATCTGCGCCCGGTACGGTTCCAGCTCGAATTGCTCAAACCCCAGTTGCTGATGGACGAGGCGCGGATCGAATCCACCTTCGTCTTCTACGGCTCTGCCCGAATTCCCGAACCCGATCAGGTCCAGGCGCGCATCGACGCGGCCACCACGCCCGAACAGAAGAAGATTGCCGAAAATCTGGGCAAGAAGGCCCGCTATTATGAGGAAGCGCGCAAGCTGGCGCGGATCGCGGCGCAATATCCGGTGAACGCCGCGGGTTGCCGCCACTTCGTCGTCTGCTCGGGCGGCGGTCCCTCGATCATGGAAGCGGCCAATCGCGGCGCGGTCGATGTCGGCCAGACCACGATCGGCATGAACATCGTGCTGCCGCATGAACAGGCGCCCAATTTGTTCGTCACGCCAGAGCTGAGCTTCCAGTTCCACTATTTCGCGCTGCGCAAGATGCATTTCCTGCTGCGCGCCCGCGCGCTCGCGGTCTTCCCCGGCGGCTTCGGCACGTTCGACGAGATGTTCGAACTGCTGACGCTCATCCAGACCGGCAAGATGAAGCCGATCCCGATCCTGCTGTTCGGCAAGGATTTCTGGAACAAGGTGGTGGATTTCGAGGCGCTGGCCGATGAGGGCGTGATTTCGCACAATGACCTCAACCTGCTGACCTGGGTCGAGACGGCCGAGGACGCCTGGGCTGCGGTCCAGGACTTCTATCACGACAGCGAAGCGCCCGGCTGCGGCTGATGCGGCCGATCCATGGGGTCTTTGCGCCCTTGCCCTAATCCCCGCCGGGGATTAGGGCCCGGCCATGCGCGCGGACCTGGCCCATGTCGACACCTGGATCTTCGATCTGGACAATACGCTCTATCCGGCGAAGGCGGACCTGTTCGCGCTGATCGACGTGAAGATGGGCGAATATATTCAGGGCCTGCTGGGCTGCGACCCGGCCGAGGCGCGGATCGTCCAGAAACGCTATTTCATGGAGCATGGCACGACCCTGTCGGGGCTGATGCACCATCATGGCATCGAGCCGCGCGAATTTCTCGACTATGTCCATGACATCTCGATGGAGCGGCTGGCGGTCGACACTGCCCTCAACGCCCATATCGCCGCCCTGCCCGGCCGCCGGCTGATCTTCACCAATGGCGACGCGACCTATGCCGGCCGCGTGCTCGACCGGCTGGGCCTTGCCGGCGCGTTCGAGCTGATCCACGACATCCATGCCTGCCGTTATGTGCCCAAGCCCGATCCGTCGGGCTATGCGGAACTGTGCAGCGTCCACGCCGTCGACCCGACCCGCGCTGCCTTTTTCGAGGACATGGCCCGCAATCTGAAGCCCGCCAAGGCGATCGGCATGACCACCATCTGGGTCAATAACGGATCGGAAGCCGGCAATCACGACCATCATCCCGATTTCATCGATTTTGAAACCGACCATCTGACGCCGTTCCTGGCGGATATTTTTGGGGAAAGACCATGAGCCAAGACCTGATCGCGATCATCGACGCCGCCTGGGAGGACCGGGCCAATATCAACCTGTCGACCCAGGGCGACGTCCGCCAGGCGGTCGACAAGGCGCTGGCCTTGCTCGACAAGGGCGAACTGCGCGTTGCCGAGCCGACCGAAGCCGGCTGGCAGGTCAACCAGTGGGCGAAGAAGGCCGTGCTGCTTTCCTTCCGCCTCAACGACAATGTCATGATCGACAATGGTCCGGGCGCCGGCCACTGGTGGGACAAGGTGCCCAGCAAGTTCGCCGGCTGGGACGAGGCCGCCTTCCGCGCCGCCGGTTTCCGCGCTGTGCCGGGCAGCTTCGCCCGCGCCGGATCGCACATCGCCAAGAATGTCATCCTGATGCCCAGCTTCGTCAACATCGGCGCCTTCGTCGATGAAGGCACGATGGTCGACACCTGGGTGACGGTCGGCAGCTGCGCCCAGATCGGCAAGAATGTCCATCTGTCGGGCGGCGTCGGCATTGGCGGCGTGCTGGAACCGCTGCAGGCCGACCCGGTCATAATCGAGGATGACTGCTTCATCGGCGCCCGGTCGGAAGTCGTCGAGGGCGTGCGCATCGGCAAGGGGTCGGTGCTGTCGATGGGCGTGTTCATCGGCATGTCGACCAAGATCATCGACCGCGCCACCGGCGAAGTGTTCATGGGTGAAGTGCCGCCCTACTCGGTCGTCGTCCCCGGCTCGCTGCCCGGCAAGCCGCTGCCCGACGGCACGCCCGGCCCCAGCCTCTACTGCGCCGTGATCGTCAAGCGCGTCGATGCGCAAACCCGGTCGAAGACCGGCATCAACGAACTGCTGCGCGACTAATCGAGCGAGGGGGCGGTTCGCCGCCCCTTCACCCCTTGAGCGCGAGCGGCAGGCCCGCCGCGACAAAAACGACCCGACCCGCCACCGCCGCGACCCGCTGGTTCAACGTGCCGGCCAGATCGCGAAAGCGCCGCGCCAGCGCATTGTCGGGCACGATGCCCAATCCCACTTCATTGGCGACCAGGATGATCGCCCCGTCATGGGCCAGGATCGCGGCACAGAGCGCGTCGGCCGCGGCCTCGCCATCCCGATCCGCCAGCAGCATGTTGCTGGCCCACAATGTCAGGCAATCGACCAGCACGGTCTTGCCCCGCGCCGCCGCGATCGCGCCCGGCAGCTCGATCGGCGCCTCCACTGTTTCCCATTCCGGCCCGCGATCGGCCCGGTGCCGGGCAATCCGGTCGGCCATTTCCGCGTCCCAAATCTCGGCCGTGGCGATGAAGACGTGCGCGCCGGGCAGCGCTTCCGCCGCTGCCTGGGCATGGCGGCTCTTGCCCGATCGCGCGCCGCCCAGCACTAGCAGGCTGCTTGTCATATCATGTCTCCAGCAAATAGCGCCTGCAACCCGGCCACCAGCCAGAGCAGCAGGCAGGCCTGAACATAGATGGCCAGCGCCCAGCGTAGGTCGAGCGGATCGGCCTCGCTTCGCCCGCTGCCGATCCAGGGCTTGTCATGGCGCACGCCATCATAGCGGATCGGCCCGGCCAGTCGCAGGTCGAGTGCCCCCGCCATCGCCGCTTCGGGCCAGCCAGCATTGGGCGAGGCATGGTTGCGCGCGTCGCGCCACATCACCCGCCAGCCGCCCCCCCCGGCCAGACAGAGCAGGCAACCGGCCAGCCGCGCCGGGATAAGGTTCATGAGGTCATCGGTACGCGCCGCCGCCCAGCCGAACGGCCCCCAGGGCGCTTCGCGATGGCCGATCATGCTGTCAGCGGTGTTGACCGCCTTATAGGCCCAGACGCCCGGTAGGCCCAGCAACAGCAGCCAGAAGAAGGGCGCGACGACGCCATCGCAGAAGCTTTCCGCCAAACTCTCGATCGCGGCGCGGGTAACGCCGCTTTCATCGAGCGATTGCGTGTCGCGACCGACGATCATGCCGACCGCCTCCCGCGCCGCCGACAGATCATCGGCCGCCAGCGCGTGATGGACTGCGCGGACATGGCTATAGAGGCTGCGCAGCGCCAGCGCCGGATAGGCCAGCAGGCCGATCAGCAGCCAGCTCCACGGCTGCGGCAACCAGAGACGGAGCAGATACTGCACCAGCCATCCGCCACCGCCCGCGACCGACAGCAAAAGTAACAACGTTGCAATCCCGCCCATTTTCCGGGCGAGAGCGCTACGCGCCGGATCATTCCAACGCGCGGCACAATGATCGATGAGCTGCGCAAAGCTGCCGACCGGATGGCCGACCCGGCGATAGAGCGCCGCCGGCCAGCCGACCGCTGCATCGAGCGCGAGCGCCAGCAACGCAACCGGATCAGCCATGGCGCAGCGCCCGTTCCAGTCGGGCCAGGCCCATCGCGTCGGCCGGCAGGCCGATGCGCAGCCAATGCGGCTGACTATCGAAGGGCCGGGTCAAAATCGCCTGCCCTGCCAGCCGCTCGAACAGGGCCATGGCGTGGGGCGTTTCGATCAGGCGAAAGAGCGGGCTTTGGCCGATCGGTTGATAACCGTGGCCCAGCAGCAGCGCGTCGAGCGCCTGCGCCTCCCGCTGCAGCTGATCGCGCATCGCTTCTATCCAAGCTCTATCGCGATAGGCGGCCGTGCCAATGGCAATGGCGGCAGCCGACACCGGCCAGGCACCCAGCCTGTCCCGCACCCGCGCGATGATCGCACGCGGCGCCACCAGAAAGCCGAGGCGCAGGCCGGCAAGCCCGAAAAACTTGCCGAAGGAGCGCAGCAGCATGAGAGGGCGATCGTCGGCCACGAAGGGCGCCAGGCTGATGCCCGGATGGCCATCGGCAAAGGCCTCATCCACCACCAGCCAGCCGTCCGGCCCGCGCCGGTCGAGCAGGGCGAGCAGATCGGCCACGCCATGGACGCGCCCGTCGGGATTATTGGGATTGGCAAGGATCAGCGTCTGCCCGTCGGCTTCGTCCAGATGGCCGAGATCGACCGGCGCGGCGCCGGGCACCATCGCGCCATGGGTGCGATAGGCCGGGCTGGCATGGCGGACCGAACCGTCGAGCAATGTGCCAACGAGGCGCAGGCCCACCTCTGTCCCCGGCAGCGCGCAGACATGATCGGCAGCGGCGCCGAAATGATCGGCCGCCGCCTGTTCGAGCGCGCGCAGTCCCTGCTCGTCGGGCAAGGCGCGCCAGTCGATCGCCTGCTCGGCAGCGCCAGGCCAGGCATGGGGATTGATGCCTGTGGATAAGTCGAGCCAGCTTTCGGGCGCGCCACCGAAATGCGCGCTCGCCGCCGCGACACCGCCGCCATGCCAGGTCCAGCGCGTCGTCATGTCGTGCCGCCCGCGATCAGGACGACGAAAAGCAGCCCGCTTTCAACCAGTTCAATGCCCGCGCCATGGCCATCGCCGGAAATGCCGCCCAGCCTGCGCTTCAGCCACAGGCCCCAGACCAGCATCAGCAGCGGCGCCGCGAGCAGGGCCGGCAGCCACCAGGCGGCGATTATCAACAGACTTATCCACAGGGCGATGTGGATCGTTTTGACGGCATCGGCAAAGCGCGCGCCCAGCCCGGCATGCAGCGGCGGCAGCATCCGCGCCCACAGCAGCGGCCCGATCCGCGCGGCAAAGGGAATGAGCAGCAGCGGCAACATCATGCCCCGCTCGACCAGCGCATGGAGCAGCAGCAGCTTGACGATCAGTTGCAGGCCGATCGCCACCACGCCGAAACTGCCGACATGCGGGTCGGCCAGCACCGCCAGCAGCCGGTCGCGCCCCTTATGCACCGCGCCGCAGGCATCGGCGATGTCTCCCAAGCCGTCGAGATGCAGCGCCCCGGTCACGCCAACCCAGCAGAGCAGCCCGGCCAGCGCCCCGATCCAGGGATCGATGCGAACAGCAAGATTGACGGCGAACATGACAGATAGACCGACAATCGCGCCGACCGCCGGAAACCATCGGATCGACCGTGCGAAGTCTGTCTCGTTCGCTGTCACCTTCGTCATCGGCAGGCGGGTCAGAAACTGGATGGCAAGGACCAGCCCCTTCATGGGCGCAGGCCCGTGATGCGGGCGAGCGGCGGCTCCCCGGTCCAGCGTTCCAGCGACAGCAAGGCGGCATAGGGCAGGCCGAAGCTCCAGCTCTGCTGCACGCTAAACCCGCACAGATGGGCCAGCGCCGCGCGCATCGCCCCGCCATGGGTCAGCACCAATGTGGGCACGCGCGGCAGATCCTCGACCGCATCGGCGATCCGCCCCAGCAATGCCGTCCATCCCTCGCTGCCCGGCGGCGCGAAGCCATCGGGATCCTGCCAGAAACGGGCGAGCGCCTCGGGATCGACATCGGCCGGGGCCAGACCATCCCAGATGCCGAAATCCAGTTCCCGCCAGCGCGGATCGACCCATACCGGCAAACCGGCGCGCTCGCCGATCGCGGTTGCCGCCTGCCGGGCACGCTGCAGGTCGGACGTTACGATCATCTCGATCTCCAGCCCCTCCGCCTGCGCCAGACAGGCATCGATGCCCGCGCGCGTCGGCACGCTGTCGGTCCGCCCCAGCAACAGGCCGGGCGTCTCGGGCGCGCCATGCCGCAGCAGATGGAGCGGCATGCCCATCATGTCGCGGTCGACACCGCCGCCTCGGCAAAGGTCGCCATGCCGCTATGCGCGGCTACGGCCGCACGGACGATATTGGCCGCCACGGCAGCACCGCTGCCTTCGCCCAATCGCATGTCGAGGCGCAGCAGCGGTTCAAGGCCCATCCGCTCCAGCAGCAGGCCGTGGCCCGGCTCGGCCGAGCAATGACCGGCCAGGCAATGGTCGGCAAAGGCCGGCACCTGCGCCACCAGCGGCGCGATCGCGGCGCAACTGATGAAACCGTCGAGCAGGACCGGCACGCCCAGCTGGCGGGCGCGCAGCACCGCGCCGGCAATCGCCGCCAGTTCGCGTCCGCCCAGCCGGCGCAGTGTTTCAAAGGCGCTGTCCGGCGCTGCGGCGTGGAAGGCCAGCGCGCGATCGATCGTCGCGATCTTGCGCGCAATCCCCTCGCCATCGACGCCTGTGCCGGGACCAACCCAGTCACGCACCGCGCCGCCAAAGCTGCGCGCGCTCAGGGCTGCGGCGGCGGTCGAATTGCCGATCCCCATTTCGCCCACGACCAGCAGGTCCAGATCCTCTTCGGCGGCCGCCGCGCCGATCGACAACGCCGTCAGGCATTCCTCCTCGGTCATGGCCGGCGCGATGGTGAAGTCCGCCGTCGGCCTGTCCAGATCGATGGACCGGACCGCCAGCTCCAGCCCGGCCACGCCGGCCAGCGCATTGATCGCCGCGCCACCGGCGGCGAAATTGGCGACCATCTGGGCGGTCACGGCGGCGGGATAGGCGCTGACGCCATGGACGGTGAAGCCATGATTGCCGGCAAAGATCGCGGCACGCGCCCGCTTCAGGCGCGGCACCGCGCGCCCCTGCCAGCTTGCCATGAAGATCGCGACATCCTCCAGCCGGCCGAGCGCGCCGAGCGGCTTGGTCAGTTCCGCCTGCCGCGCGCGTGCAGCCGCGCTGGCCAGTTCCTCGGCCGGCGGCAGATTGGCCAGGGCATTTTCGAAATCGGTGATCGAGGCGAAGCTCATTCGACGACAAATCCTTCCGGCGGGGTACGGGTGATGAAATGGCCCTTCACCCCTTCGGGCCATTCGCGAAAGGCGACGCGGCCATGCTCGCTGGCGGCATAGGCAATGGCATAATCGAGGATCGCGCGCGCCGCATCGGCATCCGGGGTGAACCGCCCCATGACATAGCCGACCTTGCCCGGCGCGCGCAGATGGACGGTGCAATGATCCTGGCAGGCGAACAGGCAGGGCATGTCCTGCACCGCGACGGCGGCATAGCGCGGGTCGGAGGCCTGCACCGTGCGCAGCGCCTCCGCCAGCCGTGCCCCGCCACGCATGCCCTCCGCATCCTCCCGCATCGTCGCCGAATGACGGCAGGTATTGCAGGCGACGATGGCGGGGCCGGGTTCGACGGGGCGCAGCATCAGAAGCGCCCCCGGAAGCCGGCATAGATGCTGCGCCCAAGCGTGCCATAGCGATAGGCCGTCATATAGTTCTCGTCGAAGAGATTCTCGACGCGGGCGAACAGGCGCAACGCCGGGGTGAGCGCATATTCGGCGCGCAGGTCGACCAGCGTATAATCGTCCAGCCGCGTTGTGTTGGCCGCATTGTCATAGCTGTGGCCGGACCAGCGCACCGCCGCGCCGGTGGTAAGGCCGAAGGGCCAGGCATAGCTGATCGAACCATTGGCGCTGTTGCGCGGCCGACGCGGCAGCCAGTTGCCTTCGTTCGCGGTGCCGTCCGAACGATCCTCCGCCACGGTCCAGCTATAATTGCCGTCGATGGTCAGCCCCTTGACCGGCTCGACCGCCGCCTGCGCCTCTATCCCATGCGCCTTGGCGCGCGCGACATTGAGATAATAGCCATAGCGGCGGGTGGTGGTGCCGGGCGTGAAGCAGAGCGGATCGGTCGAGTTGGTGGAACAGCTATTATAGATGATCTGGTCGGTCGTGGTCCGGTCGAACCAGGTCGCGCCCAGCCGCAGTTTCTCGCCAAAGAAACGCTGCTCCGCGCCCGCTTCCCAGCCATGGGCGCGTTCGGGGTCGAGCGCCTGATTCCCATATTCGGAAAAGAGCTGATAGAGGGTCGGCGCCTTGAACCCCTCGCCATAGCTGGCGCGCAGCACCGTCCCGGTCGGCAGCGCCCAGACGCCACCGGTGGAAAAGAGGGTCCGGCCGCCATAGCGGTTATGATCGTCGTAGCGCAGCCCGCCGGTCAGGGTCAGGCCCGTAATCGGCTGGGCATTGAGCTGGCCATAGACGCTGGTGATCTCCGCCTTGCCGCGGGCCGGGTCGGGAATCGGCACCGAAAGCGACGCCGAAGGCGACACGCTGCGGAAGCGGCTATTCTCATTCTCCACCCCGAACAGCGCGGTCCAGCCATCGGCAATGGCAAAGCTGCCCTGATATTCGAGCCGCTGGTTGCGCCCCGCCGCGTCGAACGTCTGCTTGCGCTGGTTGCGCGGATCATAATTGTCGCGATCGGTGTCGGTATAGCCATAGCCGAAGCGGTTGCGGAAGCGGCCGTCGAGCAGTGCGACGTTAAGGCCGGCATAGCCGACAAATTCGCGATTGGTGCCATAGGCCGGGCTGTCCGCGCTGGTCGCGTCGAAATCGACCCGGCCATCGGAATAATAGCCGCGCAGGTCCGCGCTGATCCCGTCCGCCAGCGCGACCTCGACCCGGCCGGTGACGCTGCGGTTGGTGTAGCCGTCCTTCTCCTTGCCGCCAAAGGCCGGGCTGATCGCCGAAATGCCGTCGGTGGTGAAACTCTGGCCGCCGATCCGCCAGTTGACCGGGCCGGTCTTGCCGCCCAGCGCCGCACGGGCACTGACCGTGTCGCGCGACCCCGCCTCGATATCGAAGCTACCCTCCAGAGGCTGTTCGGGCATGGCGGTGACGACATTGACGACGCCACCGATCGCCTGACTGCCCCACAGGGTCGACTGGGGACCGCGCAGCACTTCTATGCGCGAGGCGTCGCCGACCAGCAGATTGGCGAAATTATAGCCGCCGCCGGCCGAGGACGGATCGTTGAGCTTGACGCCGTCGATCACGACCACGGTCTGGTCGGATTCCGCGCCACGAATGCGCAGCGACGTCGCCGTGCCATAGCCGCCATTGCGCGAGATGCTGACACCGGGCGCGCGCAACAGCAATTCGGTGACGCCCAGATCCTGCGCGCGGTCGATCGCCGCCTTGTCGAGCACGGTCACGGAGGCCGGCACCTGATCGGCCGGCGTGGCGAGGCGGGTCGCCGTGACGAGGATCGAACTGGCCCCGGCATCGGCGGCGGCATCGGGCGGTGGCGCCTGCTGCGCCTCTTCGGCGAAAGCGGTGGTGGAGAGAAGGAAAGAACAGAAAGTCAGATATTTGAACACATAAGCCCCCGGACGAGGTACCGCATCCCAGGGACGATATCGGTGCCCGGCCGGGCGCGACATGGTCCCCGCAATTTGCGGTCCACCTGTCGCCACGCGGGTTCACCCCCGTCCGCTCGGCACACCCTGTCCGCGCGAAGGACGACCGCGACGGGCAGGTCTCCTGGCTCGCGGGTCATCGCTGATTCATGCCGCCTTCTCAGAACCTTGCGGTCCCAATGGCATGTGGCACAAAAGCTCGCCGCTCACAGTTGCAGGGGCAGCCGGGGTCTTGAACCCCATTCCCTTTTCATCCCCGCTGCCGGGGAACCTGTCGCAGTCCGGGCGATAGGCGAGCCCGACTGGAGCGTCAATCTTCCTTGCCTGGCGGAGCGCGCGGGCTAAGGGAGGTGGCCATGCGGATATTTGCGCCCATCGGCCCCGGCAAGGGGATGATCGCCCTGATGATCGCCCTGATCGGCGGTGCCACATTATGGGCGGCCACCGCGCGCCAGCCTGCCAATGCAGGCAAACGTCCGCAACGGATCGTGTCGCTCAACCTGTGCGCCGACCAGTTGCTGGTCGCGCTGGCCGATCGCGACCAGATTGCCGGCCTGACCCATAATGCCGCCGATCGACAGATGTCGGCGGTGGCGGCCGTAACGAAGGGCCTGCCCATCCTCGACGGATCGGCCGAACAGATTTTGGCGACCAATCCCGATCTGGTGATCGGCATGCCGGCGCGGCGCAATCCGGCGATCGCGATCCTCAAAGCCCAGCATTATCCCGCCGTCGACCTGAAAAGCGCGGACAGCTATGCCGACATCGTCGCCTCGATCCGCACGGTGGCGCAGGCGACTGGCCATGCCGACCGCGGCGAAGCGATGATCGCGCGGATGGACCGGGAGCTTGCCGCCCTGCCCCGCGCGCCGAAGCCAAAGGTCGCGGCCTATTATCAGCGGCGCGGCTACATGACCGGCACCGGCACGCTGGTCGACGACCTGATGACGCGGGCGGGGCTGCGCAACCTGGCCGCCGATCTTGGCAAGCCGGCGATCGCGCAGGTCAGCCTGGAGGAGATGGTCGCCGCCCGGCCCGATTATCTGATCGTCGAGAGCGCCACCGACCGGATCACCGACCAGGGCACCGAAATGCTGCACCATCCCGTGCTGCGCGACATAGCGCGCATCAGCCTGCCCCAGGCCTGGACCGTGTGCGGCGGGCCGGCCTATGTGCAGGCGGCCCGTGCTTTGTCACAGGCCGTCAGCGCCCGCTGAAGCTGGGCCGGCTCAGCCCTCGATGAAGTTGGCGGCTACCTCGGCCGGCACCCGCATCAGCCGGCCGCTTTCCTTGTCGATCATCGCCCAGGTGGATTTCGCCGACACCTTCACCTTGCCGTCCGGTCCGGTGAACTCGATCAGCCGGTCGAACCGCGCGCCGCGCGGCCCTTCCGGTATCCAGGTGCGGCCCGACACGACATCGCCCTCGGTCACGTTGCCGCGATAATCGACCTCATGCCGGGTCACGACCCAGATATAGGCGTCGACATGGGCCGGGTCGGCATCGGTCATCCAATGTTCGACCGACAATTGCTCCATCCACTGCACCCACACCGCATTGTTCACATGGCCCAGCACATCGATATGCTCGGGCCGTGCGGTGAACTGCTTGGTGAAGCTCGACGCCATCAGCCTTCCACTCCCAGCTGCCACAGGATGAACGCAAATTCCTCGGCGGTCTCGTGCAGGCTCTCGAACCGGCCCGACTTGCCGCCATGGCCCGCGCCCATATTGGTCTTGAGCAGCAGGATATTGCTGTCGGTCTTGGTGGCGCGCAGCTTCGCTACCCACTTCGCCGGTTCCCAATAGGTGACGCGCGGGTCGTTCAGCCCGGCCGTCACCATCAGCGGCGGATAATCCTGGGCGCTGACATGGGTGTAGGGATCATAGGACTGGATCGTCCGGAACGCGGCTTCATCCTCGATCGGATTGCCCCATTCGGGCCATTCGCCCGGCGTCAGTGGCAGCGTCTCGTCCAGCATGGTGTTGAGCACGTCGACAAACGGCACATGCGCCACCACCGCGCCCCACAGGTCGGGATCGGAGTTGATGACCGCGCCCATCAGCTCGCCGCCGGCCGATCCGCCCGAAATACTGATCCTGCCCTTGGCCGAATAGCCAAGATCGATCAGCCCCTTCGCGACATCGACGAAATCGGTGAAGGTGTTGGTGCGCTTGTCGAGCTTGCCGTCCAGATACCATTGCTGGCCCATATCGTCGCCGCCGCGAATATGGGCGATGGCAAAGGCAAAGCCGCGATCGAGCAGCGACAGGCGGCTGGTCGAAAAGCCCGGCTCCATCGCCAGACCATAGGCGCCATAGCCATAAAGGTGCAGCGGCGCGCTGCCGTCGCGGGGGAAGTCGGCGGGATAGACGATCGACACCGGAATTTGCGTGCCGTCGCGCGCCGGGATCATCAGTCGCTCGGTGGCATAGCGGCTGGCGTCATAGCCCGAGGGAATCTCCTGGACCTTGAGTATCTCCAGTTCACCCGTTGCCAGATGATAATCATAGATGGTGTCGGGCGTGACCATCGATTCATAGCCGATGCGCAGCTTCGTCACCTCATATTCGGGATTGTCGTCGAGGCTCGCCGAATAGCTGGCTTCCGGAAACGGAATGCGCTTTGCCGCATGGGTCGCATAATCGCGCAGCTCGATCTGGTCGAGCCCGTCCTGCCGCCCTTCTGTAACGTAGAAGGTCTTGAACAAGGTGAAATCGGTCAGGTAAAAATGGGCGTCGGCGCCGATCACTTCATTCCACTGGTCGGGCGCGTCGAGCGATGCCTTCACCAGCCGGAAATTGGGATGGGTGTCGTTGGTCTTGATGTAGAGCGTGCCCTCATGCTCATCAACATCATATTCGCGGCCGGCCTTGCGCGCGGAGACGAGCAACGGCGTCGCGGTCGGATTGTCGGCCGGGATCAGCCAGGTTTCGCTGGTCACATGGTCGCCGGTCGCGATGACGATCCATTTTTCCGATGAGGTGAGGCCGATCGAGACGCGGAAGCCCTCATCATCCTCATGGAACAGCTCGACGTCGCTCGCCACATCCTGGCCCAGCCAGTGCAGCCGCGCATTGTCGGTCCGCCAATTCTCGTTGGCGAGGCCATAGAGCAGCCCCTTTGAATCGCTGGTCCACACCAGCGACGACAATGTGTCGGGAATGATTTCGGGCAGGATTTCGCCGGAAAAGAGATCCTTGATCCGCGCCTCGAACCGTTCGGAGCCATTGGTGTCGATGGCATAAGCCAGATAGCGGCCGTCCGGGCTGACCGACATGGCGCCGAGACGAAAATAGTCATGGCCCTGCGCCAGCGCCGGTTCGTCCAGGATCAGCTGGTCGTCACCGCCTGTTGCCGGCTTGCGATACCATTTGCGATATTGCGCGCCGGTCTCGAACGCGCGCCAGTAGATATAGTCGCCATCCTTCTGCGGAACCGACTGGTCATCTTCCTTGATGCGCCCCTTCATCTCGTGGAACAGCGTGTCGAGCAGCGGCTTGTGCGGCGCCATCGCGCCCTCGAACCAGGCGTTCTCGGCCTCCAGATAGGCCAGCACATCCTTGTCCTTGACGTCGGGATAACCGGGGTCGCGCAGCCATGCGTAAGGATCGTCCACCGTGATGCCATGATGCGCGAAACTGTGCGGGCGGCGTTCGGCGATCGGCGGGGACAGGGGCGGCTGCATTTGATCGGTCATTAACTATCCATGGTCCAGACGGGGGCTGCGCTGGAATAAGCGCGCCGGCCCCTCTATGTTGTCGGCATTATGGCCAACGCAAGAGGCCGGAATGATCCAAGGGAAGTTCGATGTCCAGTTATGAAGATCGCCTGAAGGCCCTGCGCGCCCAGCTGGTACGCCAGAAGCTCGATGGTTTCGTGGTCCCCCTGACCGACGAGCATATGAGCGAATATGTCGGCGCCTATGCCCAGCGGCTCGCCTGGCTGACGGGTTTCCAGGGTTCGGCAGGCAGCGCCGTGGTCCTGCCGGAGGAGGCCGCGATCTTCGTCGACGGCCGCTACACGCTGCAGGTGCGCGAGCAGGTGGACGGCGCCCATTGGCAATATGAAAGCGTGCCGCAGACTTCGATCGCCGCCTGGTTGAAGGACCATGCGATCGAAGGCGCGCGCATCGGCTATGATTCCTGGCTGCACACCCGCGCCTGGGTGAAGCAGGCCACCGAAGCGCTGGCCCAGAAGGGCGCGCAGCTGGTTGCGGTCGACACCAATCCTGTCGACGCCGTCTGGCCCGATCGCCCGGCCCCCAGCGACGCCAAGCTGGTGGTCCATGAGGATCGCTATGCCGGCAAGAATGCAGCCGAGAAGCGTGCCGATATCGCCGACTGGCTGGTGTCGAAGAAGGCGGATGCCGCCGTCCTCTCCGCGCTCGATTCGATCGCCTGGGCTTTCAACATCCGCGGCAAGGATGTCGAGCGCACCCCGGTCGCGCTGGCCTATGCCATCGTCCATGCCGATGCGACCGCCGACCTCTATGTCGCGCCGGAAAAGATGGACGAGGCGGTTGCCAAGCATCTGGGCAATGCGGTGCGCATCCATGACCGCGCCGCCTTTGCCGATGCGCTCGCCGACCTCAAGGGCAAGACCGTCGTCGCCGACCCCGAGCGGGCCGTTGCCGCCATCTTCGAGGCGCTCGACGCCGGCGGCGCCCAGATACTCAGCCTGCGCGACCCCGCCGTGCTGCCCAAGGCGATCAAGAACGACACCGAGATTGCCGGCCACAAGGCGGCGCAGGCGCGCGATGGCGCAGCCCTGAGCCGCTTCCTCCACTGGATCGCGGTGGAAGCGCCCAAGGGCGGCCTGACCGAACTCTCCGCCTCGGACCGGCTGGAGGCATTCCGCAAGGATACCGGCCTGCTGGAGGATCTGTCCTTCGACACGATCAGCGGCGTCGGCCCCAATGGCGCGGTCGTGCATTATCGCGTCGAGGAAAAGACCAATCGGCCGATCGAGACCAGCAGCTTCTACCTGGTCGATTCGGGCGGCCAGTATCGCGACGGCACCACCGACGTCACCCGCACCATCGCCATCGGCAGCCCTAGCGAAGAGATGAAGCAGCGCTTCACCCTGGTGCTGAAGGGGCATATCGCGCTGGCCCGCGCCGTCTTCCCGCTTGGCACGCGCGGTGGCCAGCTCGACGTGCTGGCGCGCCAGTATCTCTGGGCACAGGGGCTGGATTATGCCCATGGCACCGGCCATGGCGTCGGCAGCTTCCTGTCGGTGCATGAAGGGCCGCAGCGGATCGCGACCTTCGGCGGCGGCGACGAGCCGCTGGTGGCGGGCATGATCCTCTCGAACGAGCCGGGCTACTACAAGACCGGCGAATATGGCATCCGCATCGAGAATCTGGTGCTGGTCGAGGAACGGGCGATCGCCGGCGGCGAAAAGCCGATGCTGGGTTTCGAGACACTGACCTTCGCGCCGATCGACCGCAACGCCATCGCCACCGACCTGCTGGATGCCGGTGAGCGCGCGTGGGTCGACGCCTATCATGCGCAGGTGCTGGCCGTGGTCGGCCCGCAGCTCGAAGGCGAGGCGCTGGCCTGGCTCCAGTCGGCCTGCGCGCCGCTCTAATCCGAATCAGTCCTTGGACGATTCCGGCGCGGGGGTGGGCTCAGCCCCTTCCCGCGCCACATCGCGGCTCTGGGCCTTGCGACGCCGCAAATTGTCGCGCAGCGCCTGCGCCAGCCTTGCTTTCTTTTCGTCCGGGGTCTCGCTCATGATGAAGCGCATAAGCAAAATGCATTATCTGCCGCAACCCGCCTTGACAGGAGGCAATGGGGCGGCCATAGGCGCGACCTCCGAAGCGCACGGCGCGACGGAGACGAAATAGAGTGCTGCCGTAGCTCAGTGGTAGAGCGCATCCTTGGTAAGGCTGAGGTCGCGAGTTCAATCCTCGCCGGCAGCACCATTTCTCCCCCCGACAGATGAAAAATCAGATCATCGCCCATCCGGCGAGGACCAGCGCCTGCGCCGCGGCGATCAGCCATAGCCACCGAACTAAAGGCTGTTTGCGCGTCTTGTGACGAAAGAGGCGGCGCGCGGCAAATGCACCCGGCGCCCCCCCTGCGAGCACCCAGAGCAGCAAGGTCCGCTCGCGGATTCGCGCCATCCCTCGCACGGCCCGGCGCTTGTCGAACCCGAACAGCATGAAGGCCATCAGGTTCGCCAGCAGCAACCAGGCGAGGGCAAGAAACTGCGCGACGGGAATCGGCTCAACCGCGCACGGTGACGCCGATCCAGAGCGTCCTGGGCGTGCCCAGATCGATCGATCCACCGGCATTGCGGGTGACGATATCCTCGTCGAACAGATTTTCTCCGCGCGCGACCAGGCTGATGCCATGGCCGATCGGCAACCGGGCGAGGGCGTCCAGCGTCAGCGCATCGGGCAGCACGTCGCTCTGCAGGTCATCCTCATATTGCTTGGCCGTGTAGCGCAGCGTGGCCGACAGTTCCGGCCCGGCCTTGGGCGCCCAGGCCAGCGTCGCGCTGGCGGAATGGCGCGGCACCTGCGCGGGCGCGAAGCCGTCGAACGCCATGCCCGGCGCATCGACCCTGGAGCGGCTATAGGCATAGGAAGCGAGCAGCGAGAAATTGGCCGGCAGTTGCGCGCTGGCGGTCAACTCCACGCCCTTGGCTCGAATCGCGTTCACATTCTGCCGCTGGCGGGTGTTGGTGGCGATGGTGACATTGGCGATCGCATCGTCGAGCCGGTTGTAGAAAAGCGTGGCGGAGAGCTGCACGCCCGATGCCGGGGTCAGGTCGATGCCCCCCTCCACACCTTTCAGCTTCTCGGGCTTCAGGTCCGCATTGGCCTGGGTGGTGATCGGGAAGACGACGAAGGGGCGATACAACTCGTTGAGCGTGGGCAGACGGAAGCCGCTATAGGCCGCGCCGCGCAGCGCCACCGCATCGCTCACATGGTAGAGCGCGCCGGCCCGACCGGAAAATTCCCAGTCGGACCGATTGGCGTAGGCGCTGTCCTGCGTCACCACGCCGGCCGCACTGACCGCCTTGTAGAAGCCGTTGCGGATCGACCAGCGATCGGCCCGCACGCCGCCGGTCAGGACAAGATTGCCAATCGTCCAGTCATCCTCCGCAAAGATGCCGGACGTGATCTGGTCACCACCGGCATGACGGCGCGCTGTCAGCGGGTTGGTGGCGATGCCGGCATTATAGGCATCTTCAAACATGTCGCCGGTGGCAAAGCGGCTATCCACGCCGATGCGCAGCACATGATCCTCGCCCACCGGCGGGCGCAGCTCGATCTTGCCGCCGATCCCGGTCGAGGGGGTGTTGCGCTGGTCGAGCGACTTGCGGAAGCTGGTGGAAGAGATGACGATGTTCGAGAAATTGCGCGCCTGGAGATAGGCGAGCGCATCGACCTGCCAACGCCCCCGGCTGATATAGCGGATACTGGCGTCCTGGCCCTGGCTCATGCTGTCGGCGCCGGCAAAGCGCAGCGTGCGGTTGTCCTGGAACAAGGTGCCGCGAAACTGGATTTCCGAGGTCGCGTCGATCGGCGCGACCGCGCGCAAATTGGTCGACCAGCTATCATAGGCGGCGGGCACGGTGGCGGCAACGCGCTGGTCGCGGGGCGTGGTCTGGAAACCGTCACCGCGGTCCCAGCGCCCCGAGAGCGACACGTAACCATTGCCCAGATCCGGCGCGATGCTGGCGGACAGTTCGCTCGCGTCCCTGCTGCCATAGAAGGCGCTGGCGCCGACGTGCGGCATCTGGTCGCGGGTGGCGCTGGCCAGTTCGATCGTGCCGGCAACCGCGCCCGCGCCGAACGCGCCACTGCCCCCGCCGCGCGTCACCCGCACCAGCGCCAGCCGGTCGGGCACTAGCGCGGAGAAGGGAATATAGCCGAAAAAGGGATCGGCCACCGGCACGCCGTCGAGCAGCACCAGCGTCCGGCTCGACGCATTGCCGCCCAGCGCGCGCAGGGTGGCGCCCTGGTTCGAGGGGTTGGAGGCGCGGCTGTCGGAGCGGCGGAACTGCTGGAAGCCCGCGACATCGGCCAGCACGCTCTCGATCCGACCCGACGCCGCATCCTCAAGCCGATCCCGGTCGATCACCACCGACCCATAGGCCGGCGTCCCCGGCGGCAGGGCGAGGCCCGTGCCCGTCACCACGATCGACGCGGCCTCATCCGCCGTCACATCGGGCGCCTGGGCAGCGGCGACGCCGGGCAACGCGCACAGCATCAACGGCAGCGGCAGGATTTTCATGAAGCGCGTCCCCTTGGTCCGATTTTGCATCGGGGACTAGGAAGTCGCGCCCTGCACTGTCAAGCCGCGACCACCGCCTGCCCTGCCATCACCAATATCGCGCAGATACATGCACACCATGGCCAAAGGCGGCATGATTCGACGATTCGCCATGGGCCGATCCACAGCCGCGTTCGCCCCGGCGCCACCCGCCAATTTAATCACACCACCAAAACCCCCGGAAAACGGGGGATTTTTTCCTTTTTCAAAAAGTTTTTCATTTTTCTGCAATTCAGCCCTTGCCGACTTTGGAAACCACTGCTAGTTCGCCGCCACCCGCCGAGAGGGACACACTCTCCCGGCCGCCAAGAGCGGGCGTAGCTCAGGGGTAGAGCACAACCTTGCCAAGGTTGGGGTCGAGGGTTCGAATCCCTTCGCCCGCTCCAGAATTCTTCAATAAAATCAAAGAATTCTGGCCCGCCGGGGCCGATCGAAACCGCTTATTTTTCCTTCGAAAATCGCAAAGTAAGCGCATGGTAAGCATGTTTGGGGCTAGGTTCCGCTGTGCTTTTTCCATCACAGTTTACCAGTCTCCTATCGCACCGGCTGCCTTGCGCAATCGATTACATGCCGCCATCATCGTGACGTGAGGAAATCCGAAGAGTGCCTCGCAAGCATACCTGCCAAGCATAATTTACGTCGGTCCACGAAGGACGGACGGCCGCCTAGAGATGACAGTGGCATGTCGAACCGCGGCATAGCGCAGGGGAAAGCAAACAGTCGGGCGGCTGCCCGATGGCAGTTGCTGTCGCCTGGATTTGACTTGTGCCCTCTCAATTCCCTTTCCCGTGCCATCGTCCGCCTAGGTCCGTATCCTCTGGATGCCACAATAGTCCCGCCGATGGGACGCCGGCATCCGACGCCGTTTCTCCGCCGGCCGAAAGCCTTGCGCAAACTTTCCAGACCGAGCGAGCCGGGCTTCTGCGTTATCTGGGCAAACGCGCCGGATGGGATGCCGCACCTGATCTTGTCCAAGAAGTCTTCGTGCGCGCCGCAAGCAGCGAGCAGGCGGGACGGCTCATAAATCCTGCCGCGTTCGTCAAACGAATCGCCCGCAATTTGCTGATCGATCGAGCCCGAAAGATAGGACGTGATAATGTCGTCATCTTTCCACTCGACGAGCAGCGAGATGTCGTCGCGCAGCCAGAGCAATGCCTCAATTTAGAGGCGTCCGATCTCCTACGCCTCTACGAGAATGCCGTCGATACGCTTCCCGAAAAGACCCGCCGTGTATTCCTGATGCATCGGGTGGATGAAATGAGCTATCGCCAAATCCATGAGCGATTGGAAATCAGCGTCGCGACGGTGGAATATCACATGGTGAAGGCGCTCGCGCATATCAGCCGCCACGTGGACGCGGCGCGATGAGCGACCTGGATGGCGACGATGGCGTCGACTGCGATGCCATCGAAGAACAAGCTATCGCGTGGTTCCTGAATCTGCGCGCTCGTGAACCGGGGGCGGATACCTCGGATCTCGACGCATGGCTGGATCAGTCTGCCGATCATCGACGGGCCTATGAGCGGGCTCGACATCATTTCGAGGCTTCAGAGATACTGAAGTCATCTGTCCGCCATGGCAAAAAGAAGCCGTTACATTCCCGCACATTTTTCCTCGGCCTGGGAATTGCAGCAGCATTTGCGCTGGCAATAGCTCTAGGTGCGACCTTCACGTCGAACCAGCATCTGCGGACCGCTATCAACGAGGAAGCTGCGCCGGCGCGCATGCGTGCGCCGCGGCATCAGATCCGCACCGTGGCGCTCGCCGACGGTTCCGATCTCACGCTCGACGCCGCCAGCCAGATCGAAGTTGCAATGACGAGCAGAGAACGTCGAATCCGGCTGCTCGAAGGGAAGGCTCGTATAGCCGTGAGCGCAGACCCTCGCCCCTTCATCGTCGAGGCTGGTTCAGGCGAACTTACGGCCAATGCCGCAAGCTTTGATGTGGATATGGCTGCCGATGGTCAAATCGAGGTCGCCGTCCTGTCGGGTGAGGTCGAATTGCGCAGGTTGCTGCGCCCCGCGGTGTTGGAGAGGGCAGCCCCAAAGATGCAGGCCGGGCAAAGCTATGGCTATCTTGCAAGCGACTTCACACCAATTGCGGTCGGACAGGACGACACCGATCGGCGTGACTGGCCTAATGGCTGGACCGAATATCATTCCGCGCCCCTGTCGGAGGTGATTGCGGATGCCAATCGATATGCAAGGCAGCCGATCGAGCTCGATGAGCCACCCCTGGGCAATCTGCTGGTTTCGGGACGGTTCCATATTACGGATAGCGACCGCTTTGCCGAGAGGATCGCCTCTCTTTTCGGACTTGCTGCAGTCCACCGCCAAGGCGCCATTCACCTGCGCAAGAGATAAAAAATTTTGATGGACGACTAAGGTCGTACCAATTGCAGCGTCAATCCCCCCAGACGCGCCGATGTGGCGGGTCGGCAAACGCATTGGGGGGAACAATGTCCGTCACGAAGGTTCAAACGATTGCATTGCTCATGGCTGGCGCGGCAGGGGTTGTTTCAATCCCCGCAACATGGGCCAAGGACGATCCGGCTATCGTCATCGATTTGCCCGCACAGACGCTTGACCAATCTCTGCGCGCCGTTGCCTCGAGCGCTGGCTGGGAAATTTACATGTCTGCCAGCGATATCGAGGGCGTTGCCGCTGCCCCGCTCAAAGGCAATCTGACCCCGAGTGAAGCTATTGGTCGGCTCCTCAAAACCACCGACCTCGAAGCTAAGATCGTGGATGGAGCCGTGATCATCCGCTCGAAATCGATCAGCGATGAAAATTCGAGGGACATCATCACCGTCACCGGCAGCCGGATTACCGGGGCGCCGCCGTCGGCCCCCGTTCGCGTCATAACGGCCGAAGACATGCGCCGCGGCGGACAAGCGGACCTCGGTGAGGTCATCCGAAGTTCGCCGGTGAATTTTGGCGGAGGGCAGAACCCCGGTGTCGGCACAAGTCAGGGCAACAGCGACGTCAACGTCAACGGATCATCGTCCCCCAATCTGCTTGGCCTGGGTCCAAATGCCACTTTGACGCTGCTGAATGGCAACCGCCTCAGCTACACCGGTCTTAATTCTGCCGTCGACATCAGCGCCATTCCCGCAACCGCAGTGGATCGTGTCGAAATCATCACGGACGGCGCTTCGGCGATTTACGGCGCCGATGCCGTAGCCGGCGTCGTCAATGTCATTCTGAAGCGCGACTATGAAGGCGTTAGCGCGCTGGCGAGAGTCGGGGGGGCGACCGATGGCGGCAATTTCCAGCAGCAATATAATCTGACGGGTGGCGCCAAGTGGGCCGGAGGCGGAATTATCGCCGTTCTGGACCATTCGTCCAACTCCGACATTCCAGCATCGAGCCGTTCCTACGCCAGAAGCATGGCGACGGATTCATCGCTTTACCCCAGGCTCGGGCGCGATAGCGCGCTGATAAGCCTCTTCCAGGACATTGGCAGTCAGCTGAAGGCCAATGTCGACCTGATGTACAAGGACGGAAGGCAAGATGTGATCGCCGGCTTCCTTGAGGGACAGCCGCACACCGCCAGCGGCGCGGCGGTCCGGGCAGACACCCGGTCGTGGCTTGTCGCCCCGTCGCTTACGGCCAGCCTTGGCGCATCCTGGAATCTGCATCTCCTGTCGTCGTTCGGCGCCGACAAATCCCAGACTCATTCGGACATCTTCGCGGGCGGCTCGGTTTATGGGGCAAGTTATCGGCAATATGACAATGATGCCCAGTCGATCGAATTGAACGGCGACGGCCCGCTTTTCAGCCTACCTGCCGGCGAGGTTCGCGTTGCATTGGGCGGCGGCTATCGCCGTACCGGCATCGAACTGACCACCACCACATTGGGCGTCACGAGCAACGCCTTTAAGCAGCACAGTGAAAACGGATTTGGTTTCGCCGAACTGCTGGTCCCGATCCTTTCGCCAGCGCAGAATTCCCGGCTGGGGCGTGCGCTTCGGCTGACGGGAGCATTCCGCTACGAGGCGAACTCAGGCACAGATTCCGTCGCGCTTCCAAAATTGGGGATCGTCTACGAGCCATTTGATGGCCTGGCGATAAAGGGTAGTTGGGGCCGCTCATTCCGCCTCCCGACCCTGTATCAGCGATATGGAAGCTATTCCGCCGTCCTATATCAGACCGCCAGATATGCCACGGGCTTTCCAGCCGACTCGACCATGATAATCTTGGGGGGCGCGAACGCAGACCTGAAACCCGAGAAATCGGAAAGTTGGACCTTCTCGGCGGAATTCCGTCCAGTCGAACATCCCGAATTCACCGGGAGCATCAGTTTTTTCCATTTTGATTACACCGATCGTGTTGCAACGCCGCTGACGTCTGCGATCGGCGTGCTCAACAACCCGATCTATAACAGCCTCGTCACGCTTGACCCGTCCACCTCCCTGCAACAGTCGCTGATCAGCGGTGCAGCGATCGGTCTGCAGAATGGCACGACCGGCACTTATGATCCCAGCCGGGTCGTCGCAATTCTGGATGGCCGTGACCGAAACATGGCACGCGAGATCTACAAAGGCATCAGCCTTTCCATGCGCTACCTGATCGGAGACCCGGATCGCGAGGCGCTCGATCTCAGCTTCGATGGCAATTGGATCGATAGCAGCAGGCAATTGTTCGACGGCCTGCCGACGGTCGATCTTTCCGGCACCATATTCAACCCGCCCAAGCTCAAGGGCCGCGTCGGTGCCAGCTATGTCACACCGCGGCTCACCCTCTCTGCATTCACCAATCTGAGTTCAAGCATCCTCGATAACCGGAGTCTGCCAGCTTACCGCCTGCGCGCGCTCGCGACCCTCGATCTTTCCGCCATCGCCAAGATGGGAGGCGGATTCGAATTGGGCGCCAATATGCAGAATGTCTTCAACGCCAAGCCCCCGTTGATCGTCACAGGCTCTGGTTATGACACGCCCTTCGATACGACCAATTACTCCCCAATTGGACGCTTTCTCTCCATCCAGATTCGCCGGTCGTGGTGATGCTGATGCGCGCGGGAACATGCCTGGCCATCTTGCTGACACTCGCGGCGGCACAGCCGATGGTGGGCCGTGCGGTCGCGGCTCAAGGCCATTTCTGGACCATGGACGACATATTGGCGATCCCCGCTGTGGCCGGCACCGCGCTGGCCGATGACGGACGATCGCTTGCCTACATCCTTCGGGTCGCAAACCGAAAGGAGAACCGCACGGAGTTCGAACTCCATGTGACCAACTTCCAGCCGGATGGAGACAGGATCCTTGCCCGTTCCATCTGGATGGAAAGGCTCCAGGCCGTTCCCGGCAAAATGGCCTGGAGCCTATTGATCGATCAGGGACAAGGCGTTCAGCTCTATCAGTTCGGGGCCGACGGCGCCATGCAAGCCCTTGTCGTCAATCCCGAGCCAGTCCTGGTCGGGTCAGCCGATGGTGCACAATTCGGCTATGGCTTCACCGGGCCAGTACGCTTTGGTCTTGCCTATTATGACTGGTCACCCGACGGGCGTCGACTCTTCTACTCACTGCTGCGCGGTGAGGACGAAAAAGGAGAAATCCGGCATGATGAAGACGTCACGCGGCTGACCATCTATCGGCGACGAGGCCCGAGGGTCACGACACATTTCTTTATGAAGGAGGATGGTGGTCCGCCGCTCTGGATCGCTGACGTTGTCGGCCCCGACCGGGTTGGGCGCTATCTGGGCGGCATGCCGATCTGGCACGATGATGCACTCGACTATGCACTCCAGGCAGACAACCTCAATGTGCCCCATATCCAGCGTTACCGCTGGCGGTTCGAGGATCGCAAAAGCCGACCTCTTGACGAAGGGCCCGCGCTGTTCGCCGATCGCATCACGGGACCTCATGGCGGAACGGTCGCGATCGAGCGCGTCAACCAGCAGCGTCGCTTGAGAGAGCGAACAATCGATGGCCGCTTGATCGACTATGGGGGGCTTGATGCCACATTGTCGGACGCTCGATCCCCTGGACATTGGCGATCTCCAGACGGGAGTATGGCTCTCATAGCTGTCCGCTTCACCAGCGCGGGCCGCTATGGCCTGATCCGCCTAGATACCGCTGGCAGAGTGGCGCGGATCGAGGTTCCTGAAAGCCTGACCCATTGCAGTTTTACGCCCAGACTGTCCGAAGGCGTGTGCGTGCGCGAAGGGGTAACGCGAGCGCCATCCTTCGTACGGGTCACCGTCGGCACGGGCAGGATCGAAGCGCTTCAGCCCCTGTCGCCGCGACATGATGCGATTACGCCGCTTCGCGTGGAGACCCGCATTCTGACAAACGCCTATGGATACCGCGCGCGAAATCTGATCATTTACCCCCGGACGTATAAATCCGGGCAACGCTATCCCGCTGTGCTCGTTACGCATGGTTCCGACGCCGACGAACGGTTCGGGTCGAAGGATATACAATGGGATTATCCGATCCAGCTCTTCGCTGAACGCGGATATATGGTCATACTGGCCAATGAGCCCGACGTCTCGCAAAGTGACGAACTGGAAAAGGCTTCGGCAGATCGCAACATGTGCGGCGGGACAACACCGCCTGCGGAAATACAGCGCCTGGGTTGGCTCAATCAGATTGAGAGCTTCCGTGTAATATTGCATGCGCTTGACACCGAAGGCCTGATCGATCCCAGGCATGTCGGCATTGCAGGCTACAGTTACGGATCCCAGATCGCGAATGTCGCCGTCACCCAGGCTGATCTGTTTTCAGTTGCATCCAGCGGCGATGGGGGTTTCCTCGAACCAACCAGCTATCGCACGCACCAATGCGTCTACCGGGCTATCTATGGCGGGGCTCCCGGCGAGCCTGTTGCGCAGCCAAATTATGCCGCTTTGGCCCCTTCCTATCGAGCGCGCTTCGCTCAGGCGCCGGTGCTGCAGCAGATCGCCGAACCACATGAGTCCGCGATCGATTTCCATCAGGCATTGCGCGCTGCGCAGATCCCTTCGGAAATATCACTTTATCCCGGAGAGAGCTGGGCGTCGGACGAGACGCATTTTTTCCATCTGCCCTCAAATCAGCTGGGCGCCATGGCGGAGAATCTGGAGTGGTTTGATTATTGGCTACGGGATCTTCCACCCTCAACTGAACCGGATGGCGCGCGACGCGCGCGATGGGAGGCCATGCGGCTTGCGCGGCCAAAGTCAGGCGATCGATGATCGCCGAGCTAGCCGGCCCACTGGCGAGCCCAGCTTTCCACCCCGGCAAGACCAAGCAGGCGGCGGGCATGCGTTCGGTCATAGGCCGGTCTGCCGGACGGCGCATCCGGCGGGGGCACAGCGCATATGAGGTCATGCTCAGCGAGGAAGCCGGACTTGAGGAAGGACAATATCTTGCGCTCATTGTCCCAATAATATCGGTCGAGAAAGCCCGCCGGCCCGCCTTTGGTCCGGCGGGCGGTAATGGCAGGCGGCAGATCGGAGGAAAAGGCGCGGCGCGCCATGGAGCGATCGATCCCGCCTTCCACCCATTGCCAGCTGGGTATGCCCAGGCAGACCTCCATGACCGACTGGGCCAATAACGGCGCGATTGTCGGTGGCTGGACGCGCCGGTCATGGAAGCCTTCATAGCCTACAGCTCGGGATAATGCGCGAATGTGCGCGGCTGCGCCGGGTGCGAGGCCCTCGGGCGGTGTCAGCCAAGGATGGATAGCGATCCTCTCCTTCGCCGCATTCAATCTTTCGATGTTGAGAAAGCCAGGAGTGCCTTGCGCTGCTTTGCGCGGACCACGTGCGAGATGCCGCAAGATATGAACCAGAATGGTGGCATAGGAAGCGTCGTGCAATCTCGAAACATCCTGCATCGAGGCGATAACAGCCTTGGCGCCCGCTGCGTCCAGATAGCGATCGAAGATCGGCACAATCGAATGTGTCATTCCAAAGACATTATCCCCGCCATGGCCCGTGAAGAACGCCGCAATATTATGTTGTGCTGCAACCATGGCCTGGGCCTTGGCAGTGCTTTGGGCATAATGGGCCATCAGCGGACGCGCAGCATGTGCGACAATGGGCTGCTCAACATCAATGGCACCCAGGTCATAAGGAAAGATGTCGAGCGGCATGTCGAGCGCTTGAGCAACAAGCTGCGCATAGGACGTCTCATCACCCTCGCGGTCGGTCCATCTCATGTGGAAGCCCCGAGGCGAAGAAGTTGCCCCGGCGAGTCCTGCGCAGACGATCGAAGAATCCAGTCCACCCGACATGCCCGACGAGATCGAGGCGAACTCACCAGCCCAAGTTTTGATCGCGTCAAGAACGGTGGCGCGCAGATGTTCGATCGAGGCAGGGCCAAGGCGCGCACGACCGGCTATATAGTCCCAAGGTTGCCAGAGAAGGTCCGAGCGCTGCTTTGACGGCCCGATGTGTAGCCGCCCGCCCGGCACAATTTCCCGCACTCCGCAGAGGCATGTTTGTTCGCCAGCGTGGAACGGATGCCACATGTGGACAAGCAGCGCGTCCAGGTCGACAGATATTCCATCTGATGCCGCGAAGGGAGATGTGCCTACCTGAGGCGCAATTACGATGCCCTCGTCAATCTCTCTCCAAAAAGCCGGCAGACCACCGGAGGGATCGCGGATTATGACGATGTCGCCGCCAGCAATCTGGAAGATGGCGACATAACTACCCCAATAATCGCGTATCAGACTTTGCCCATGGGTTATGATGGCCGCATTGGTCTCGGCCGCGTCGAGCTCTTTGATCCGCCGACTGGGTAGTGCCTTCGTAAAGAGATGCCCGATTATCGCGCCCTGCGTGCCGATCATCACGACAGGGTCGGACGTCCAAAGACTGATAGGCACCGCGAGCGGCACCTTTGACATCTGGTCTGTCGCTGCACCTTCAGATCCGGCAGTCGCGCAGCGGACATAAGCCAGATAGCGCGACGCACTCATCTCGCCAGGATGGGTTCGAAAGCAGCGATCCGATCGACTCTGTCGGCCATCAGCCTGTCTTCGCACTGAACCCAACAATGCGCCGCGATCGGCAACTGTATGCCAATCACCAGGGTCGCCTGGTGTCCGAAGCGTCGCAACATCCGCGAAATGGCGATGCTGCGCGCAAGGCAGTGATTATCGAGCGGCAGAAACTGCCGCACGAGCTGAAATGCAGCGGCGACCATGGCTTCGCTGAAGATTGGCAGTGTCAACCGCGGCTTTCCTGCCCCCTCCTCGACGCGATCCAAGATGGTCCGCAGCGCGTCGCGACGGACCTGAATCACAGCAATGGACAATGCAACAAGTGCCACTGGTGCCAACAGCCAACCATGCCTGAACTTGATCAGATCCAGATGACTGCATGTCGGAGCTACGGGTGCCGCTGCGCATTCTGCGTCCATCGTGGCTGGATCGAGCAGTCCTGCTCGGACCAAGGCCGCAATGTCCTCAACGCTTGGCTTCATTGCGAGGAGGGCGGTCAGATGGTCTCTGGTTGGTCCGCGGACAAGCTGATATCGCCCGCTCGCAATATTGAGAATTACGGGCGTCTGTCCGATCAGGCAGGCATGTAAATCTCGTCCTATCTGTCGCATTGCCGTTTCCTTCCGCAAATCAAAAGGGCGCGCCGCTTTGAATGAGCGGCGCGCCCTTTCGACCTTCAGTCTTCGTCGGAAATGCCGGAAGCCTTGTACAGCGTGCCGTTGCCATCATCCTGGCCGATCAGCAGAACGCCGCGGGTGAGTTCGACTGCATCTCCCAAATCGACGATATCCTGCGAATGTGCATCACGTTCCATGGTCATTCTCCTTCAAATCAGCGACTCCATGTCGCAATTCGAAAGATTTCACGGAAACAATTCACCATCCATTTTATAATTACATTATAATCTATGAACAATTATCCCGATGCCACGGGGATGCGCTAATAGTGACCGAGCAGTGAGGGCGTGCGTTGGGCACAGGCACTGACCCCTTTAGCCTTTCAGCCTGGACATGCGGGCCAGTCGCCCGGTCACCATCCACAATTGACTTTGTGGAAGAAGGAGACTGTTGCGACATATCTTGTTGCACAAGATAAATTGCCCCCACTTTGATACCTATCTGGCCCTTCGCGGCCAGTGATTGCATATTTGTCTGAGGTCTCGATCAAAGCGGCAGACCTGCATTCTCCTCGCAACCCAAGGGGATTATCCCTTCGCTGCCATGCACCCATTCCGACGCTCGTCGACTGCTCTGCCGTGTCGTCAAACGGACATGCGAAATTGCAGCAAATCTTCGATAAAGTCCCATATTCGCCATGCTCAAGAATGAGAGCGGCAACAGATTCAGTGGGGAATGCGGTTTCTTCAGAACCATTTTGGAGACACATCCATAGTGCCTGAAATATAACTGGAAACGTCCGTAGCGATAATTATAATAATCATTATTGCCCGATAGCAGTGAAATTTATATCGGAAATTCCTTATTTCAACCAATATTAAATTGTTCGTTTGACATTTCCAAAATATAATATATTTTCAATAGTGCTTAACGTCGCCTGCGACGAAATTTGCATCCTATTTGGGTGTCGTTTCCTTACTTGCGCTATCAGCTTCACCTGCAATTCCGCGGGTGGATTCTCTGTTTTCGTGAAGGGAACGCCCATGCCTATCGGCACCGTAAAATTCTTTAATTCTGACAAGGGGTACGGCTTCCTCGCCCCCGAGGACGGCGGTCCGGACAGTTTTGTCCATATTTCTGCCGTAGAGCGTGCGGGAATGATAACGCTCCATAAGGATCAGCGTCTGAGCTACGAAGTCGAAGCAGATCGACGGGGCAAGCAGTCGGCCGTGAACCTGGAAGCCGCGTAAATTACGAAGTCGAGTTTCTATTTTACACTGCCAGCGCGGCATTGCGTCGCGCTGGCTTGCCGTCTTGTCTTTGCTTAAACATCGGATAGCGGTTAAGTATCACATAATTGCCCTAAATATGGGCAATTGCCCCCGGCCAAGTGACAGCGGCCTAATGCTCCGGCTTTTTTTCTTTTGCCTTATGTGCCGGCGAAAGACGTCGTTGAGCGAGACTTTTTCATTACATCACACGCCAAGATGCGTGTTTCAGGAATATCATGAATCTCAGTATCCGTTCGAATATGGCTCATGCCAAATTATCGCCCGCGACTGGCAAAACGCCGCGTTCATTTTACCAAAACGTCCCTTTGGGCACTCTGCCCGTGCGCGAATTGCGCAGGGCTGTCGCTGAAATGATCGATTGACGTCCGTCGCAACGACATCCAACTCGCAGGAGATCGACATGCCCGCCACGATCGACTTCTACCTGGCCCGCGTCGCACAATGTGACAAAGAGGCGCAGGAAACCAATCTGGCGAATGTGAAAGAGCGCTGCCTGCGGTCAAAAGCTGCATGGCAGATCATGTCTGATCGCGCTTTGCTGGTCCAGATCGACCGCAAAAGACAAGCGCTGGACAAGATGCGAAAAAAGGATGAGCATCTTGATTAAGCGGGCTGGAAGACGGTTCGACGGTCCATATCTATCTTCGGATCAGATCGAGCGCCAAGGGCATATTCTTGAACTTGCCATAGCCCGATTGGGCTCTCAGGCCGCCATCGCATTTCTGAACGGCGAAGAGCCCGGCCTCGGCGGCCGACCACTAGACATCGCGGTAAAAAGCTCTTCGGGGCTTGAGGCGGTAAAGCGAATTCTCGAAGAACTCTGATAGATATTGTCAGATTTATCATTGATGCTTTTGCGCTTAAGCATCCGCGCATCGTTGCCCGATGGCCAAGGGTTGGGTCACGAACAGCGCAAGGTCGCGCTGATGAATATGCGGAACCCGACCATAAGCCAACAAGCTTGGGATGCAGTCCAGCACCGTCATCTCCACTGTCAAGGCGATGGGTATGAAGGCAGTTCCATTGGGCCGGCGTCAAAACAGGCGTGGATGGGCAGGGGAAGGCAGCCCGCCAGGCCATCCATGGTCATGAGCGGGCGCTGCATTTGCTGTCAGCGCCAGGTGAGCGAGCGCATTTCTTGGTTGCCAACCAATTATGCCGAATTCTCGAACAGAGTGGAGGAGCAGCATATTGGATGATGGGGACGATCTGAAGATCGGTGAATTATGAAAATCTATAAAACGTCTTATGATGTTAAATAGATATCAAAGTGAATATGGTATAATATGATTATTTTTAAAATAATTAAGAGCGTTCTACATATTTGATCTCAAATATCATGCATTATATTTTATAAAATATCGTTGCTATGTCGATCCAATAATTCTTAAGGTTTTTCATGTGATTTATAAATTAAATCATGGACTTTGAGAATATTATTTGATAAACACAATTATTGCGCGAAATTTGCTGCAAGCATTCGCCGTGACAGAGAGACCAACGTGCTCCCGCTTGCCAGCTGAGGGAGCCCATCTGTGGAAGATCTAAATTATTTGCTCAAGCGCGAGCAGGAAGAGTTGCTGCGTGCCCAAAGCGCGCATTGCCGCGCTGCATCCCATGCGCATCAGCGTTTGGCCAACCGTTATGCGCAGCGCATTCGAGAACATGTGCACCCCTATCGATCAGAGCGTCCCGATGGTTCAGCCCCTTTCGCTTTGAATGACCAGCGGGATGGTCGGATATGAGCAGGGCCATAAACATCATGGAGTCAGCCGACTCCGTGCGGCTGGTGTGTCAAAAAAACGGCTTCAGGATTTCGGTTCTCGAGGCGCTTGACTCCGGTGGCGTGCGGATCGTTCTGCTTGACCCACGGGATGCCGATGCGCTTCGCGCTTTGATGAAGGGTAAGCTGATCGAAGGATCTGTCACACGCTCCCGATCGCATGTGGCCCGTCACCATCCGCCGTCAGCACGATGAATATGGCCATGGGTCGGTTCGACTATCTTAACCGCCGGAGATTGGCCGAGTTAAAGCATGCTGAGCTTGCGGAGAATCCTGCGATCAGAGCAAGGCACGAGGATTTGGCTCGTGCCTATGCGAAGATCATTTCCGTGTTGCAACGCGAAGAGGCTTCAACGCCTCTACAGCAGTGGCAATTCTGAACTAACCCGGCCAAGTGCCATCACGACAACTCAAATGTGAGTCTCCGGTTTACTGACCTGAGAACGACGATGCCTGCCAAGCCCGGTCGCGCGCTGTCGCGAATGGAAGCCTGGCAGGCTTGGTCTCATGCTTGCAAAGCTGGTACGGACTGTCAGGCCCCGGCCTTGGCGGCGAACCAGATATTGTGCCAGCGTTCGGCGCTGCCGCTAAAGGCTGGCAGCAAAATCTCATCCAGACAGAATCCGGCCTGCTCCAGCCTTTCGGCAAATGCGTCATCGCTGTAGGCTGACCATATCGACAGTAGGCCGCCCGGTTTCAGTGCCGCATAGGCCATTTCCAAGCCGTCGGTCGAATAAAGCCTGTCGTTGCTTTTTCTGATGAAACCGTCTGGACCATTATCGACGTCGAGCAGAATGGCATCGAAGCGATCCTTCTCATGGGTAATGACATCAAACACGTCGGCCAATTGAATTCTGACTCGCGGATCTGTCAGATTGGTACCGAACAAGTGCATCAGAGGTCCGTTAGCCCAGCTTATGATTTTGGGCACGAGCTCGGCAACCGTGATGGTCGCGCTTTGTGACCAGGCGTCGAGCGCAGCCGCGAGCGTGAAGCCCATGCCGAGGCCGCCAATCAAAATATTGCCATCGCGCTGAGCAAGACGCTCTTGGGTCAGCCTTGCGAGAGCCTTTTCGGATTCATGATCCCGGCTGCCCATCAACTCATCATCGCCGAACTGGATCGAGAACTCTGTCCCACACTGGAGGAGGTGAAGCTGGCCACCGCCCGGAATATCGGCAATATCGACCGTAATTATCGGGAGGCTTTTGTCCGATCCTGCCCCGTTTTCCTGTACTCCTTTCCTTTCTGGGGATGCGCCTCTGCCATTCCAGGCGTCATTGGAGGCAGGGGGCGACGACCGCGCAATGCGCGTTCCGCTATAGTTCATGGAATTCCTGTCGCGTTCTGGATCAAGCGCGCCGTAAACCGAAGTGGCGTCGATTACGCGGTGACACCGAACCATGCCTGCCTTTTGGAGGCATGGCAAGGAAGGCTATACCGCACGGTGTAGCCTTGGAGACTGCGATTTGGCGGGAAATAGCCAATGCGTCTCGACCAACAATATAGGGGCACCACAATTAGTCGCTGAAATATAAAATGAATTTCGGAACTTAATCCATATCAATCCGCTTACAGCCTATCGGTGACATGTTCGGCGCATCACCGACTGAGAGACATTGTGCTCCCGCTGCAAGGGAGAACATATGCTATCAGGATTCTGCGTGCTGATCGTCGAGGATGATCCGCTTATTGCAATGGCGCTTTGCGAAAATGTAGAAGCCGTAGGCGGTACAGTTGCCGGGCCGTTTTCAGCCGTCAGTGAAGCCGTCAATTTCCTTACCCAGGCCAAGATTGACGCTGCCATCGTTGACGCAAATCTCCGGGATCGCGATGTGACGCCTCTAGCACTTTTGCTGATAGAAAGCGCAATACCGTTCCTAGTGTACAGCGCTGCCGGACTTCCTCCAGAACTGCAAGCGCGGCATCCTCACTTGCCGCTTGTTATGAAGCCTGGCCAACCGGTCGAAAGGCTCAGGTCACTGCTTGGAGACAGTGCAAATGGCGCATCCTGATGCTCACACCTCCCATCATCGGTTGCGGCAGGGACAAAGTGAGAGTCTGATTGCTGGACAGTAACCTGCTGCACCAGACTCATTTCTTGGGATTATTTTATCACGCAGAAGTTTGTCGAAGGCCGTTTGGGCATCATCCTCTTCTGAAACCCCGATCACTGGCCATGAAACGCTCCAGCATCGGGCCGATCAACCGCTCAATTGCCATGGGATGGGTCAGTCCTGTGTCGCTAGCGTGGATGCGCGCATAAGCCGTCAGATCCCGATGTACCGCAGCGGAAAGTTCGACCGAGATTTTGACTGGCTTATCATCCTCGATCGGTCCTAGCTTGAGTTTGACCATCACTTCTGCCCTTCCCATGGTTCCAATATGATGTCTCGCTTCACCATCACGCGCAGAGGATGGCCAGGTCTGATGGTGAGTGTCGGAGGAATCGTCAGTTGCCGCCCGATGATCTGTCGGCCTGCCTGACTGATGCTGTCCTGCGTGCCATATCGCAGCGCTCGCACGAGACTTCCGTCATCGTCGGCCATAACCTCGGTCCCCATGTTCAACAGGGTCGAGATGAATGCTGCGCCGAGCAAGCCGGCCCAATGATTGTCCACACCATCCTGCAGGCCCGACCTGCCGGACTGATCGGCGCCCTGAAGCCGGTCGAGCAGAATCGAACGGCTGTCGGGAAAAATCAGGCGGTCCCAGGCGATCAATATCCTCTGCTGTCCCGCTGCGGTCGCACTATCATATTCGCCGATCAGCCGAGACCCTTGCGGGATGAGCAGGATCTGGCCCGACGGGCTATCATAAACATTTTCCGTCACCTGCGCGGTGATAAGGCCGGGAAGATCGGATCGGATGCCTGTGATCAGCGCAGCGGGGATGACATTGCCCGCCTGCACGACATAGGGCGATGCCGAGTTCGCAACGCGCTGTGTGCTTGCCTCGGCGATAGCGACCGGCGCCAGAAACGTGCGCCTATTCGTATCGGTGGTTCGGGACTGGAGGGGCTGGCTTTCAGCTTCTGCCCTCGGATCCCGGGGCGCTCTGGCCTCCGCTGGCAGCACCCCGTCCGGTTCCTTCGCCCTTGCAACCGTCGGCGCTGAGGCAAGAAACAATCTGCTCGATAGCGCGGCCTCACGCATGCTCCTCTGGCGCTCTCGCTCTTGCTGGCGCGCCGTCAGGCGCTCATCGCTGGGTGGCGAGCGGCCGGGGTTCGTCAGACTTGGCTGTTGTTCCGCTTCAAGCAGCGGCTGTCCCGGGACGTCGGTCAATGGCGTCCCCAATTTGGGAATTTTGGAATAGTCGTCGGGTGCTGAGGCAATGGTTTCGGCTTTGATGCGGCCGTGCGAGACCGGTATGTTTTCGACGCGCTCGATCGTCTTTGGCCGCAGGGCATAGATCAATGTTCCGGCAATGCAGATGCAACTGACGGCCGCCAGAAGCCCGATCGCTTTCCGGGACAGACGCATGGCCGGCGGCGAGGCCGCCCGCAACGCAACCGCCTCAGAATTTTTGCCTTTTGATACATTGGCGGGCGGGATGTCGTCGTTATCGATCCCGACTTGGTCCTCGACCTTATCGGCCGGCTTGCTGCTATTTTCTGCGCTGCTCATTATCGGCTTGCCCGATGAACTGGCTTCGGGTCGATCCGTTCGATGCGCACCAGCTTGCTGGTTTTCTTGTCCCCAAGCCTCAGTTCCGCTGCGCTGAAAAGGCGATCGACGATCATGAAGTGCCCCTGCACGCGGTAATTAACGAGCTCGGCCGATCCTGATGCACCCGTGACAAAAAGCGGTGGCATTTCGCCGGTCGCGATGTCCGAGGGAAACTCGATCAAGACCTGACGGCCATCGTCAAACGCACGCAGCGGGCGCCAGGCAGGCAGATCCCCGTTTATCTGGTAACGGAAGTTCAGGGATGCCAGATCCAAGCCCGTCGCGACCGGCGCATTGCGGCTTTCCTGCGCCGCTGCAGCTTTCAATGCGAACAGCGCATCCTGTGGATAAGTCCAGGACACCGATGCCATGTAGGTCGATGGCGTCCCCTTCAGTTCGAGATGGTAGGTGCGTCTGTTCGTGTTGATGATGAGGTTGGTGGCGATATCGCCTCTCGTCGGCTTCACCAGCACATGAACGCGCAGCGAAGAACCACTCCCGCTTACGGTGTCCCCGATGATCCAGCGTACAGTGTCGCCGGCGGCGATCGGACCGGCGCCTACAAGCTCCTCGCCTTCCTGTAGCATGATGTCGGTAACTTGCCCGGGCGCAGCATAGACCTGATAGAGCGCGCCATCTGCAAACGCATAGCGCTGCATAGCATTCACATAATCGCCCTGACTGGGCTGGATACGAGCCGCTGCGTTGGCTGATTTCACATCCCGCTGGGGCGCAGCCGGCAGCGCCCGGACCGCATGCGGCACAGGCTTGAGCTGCCCCGGCAGCGGCATGGGAACCGGAAGTGGCACGACTTTGATTGTGGCGTTGTTGGAGGAGTGCTTTGCCGCTGCCATTTCTCCGCTGTCCTGCGCATATGCAGGCGCAATCGACAGAGGCGCGACCATGAACGCGACCAGCAAGGGGACGGCACTGCCGGCAACCAGGGAGGGGCGAGGGTTTGTCACTGTCCGAACTCCTTTGACCAGTTGAGGGCATCGACGAAGATTCCGAGCGGGTTTCTGGTGAGGATGTCCTCGGATTGAGGAGGCTGGAGCGCCACGGTCAGGATTGCCGACCATCGGCTGGTGTCGCTCAATATGCCCTGCTCATAGCGTCGTTCGACCCAGGCGATCCTGAAGCTGTCGTCCGAGGCGCGGATGACGCTCGATATGTCGACTGCCACCTGAATTCGCCCGACCTTGGTGAAAGGATCATCGCGCCGCACATATTCGCTCAGTGCTGCCGCCCCCCTGTCGGTCGTGAAGTCATAGGCGCGCAGCCAGTTCTGACGCAGGATGATGGGATCCGTCGGCAGGCTTCTGACCTGCTCGACAAAGCGGGCAAGATGAAAGGCGATCTGGGGATCCGTCGGGCGATAGTCGCGCGTTGCGGGTGCCACCGCCTGCGCTTGGCCAAGCTTGTCGACCTCGACGATCCAGGGCGTCACGGTTCCGCGCGCCATTTGCCACAGCAGCCCGATGCTCATCGTCGTCGAGAGAGCGAGGCTGGCGAAGAAAGCCAGGCGCCAGTTGCGCGCCTGCACGCGTGACGAACCAATCCGGTCATCCCAGACCTGAGCGGCCCGCTGATATGGGGTCACTGCTTCGGGCGACTTTCCATAATGGACCGATGTTCGCTGGAACATGATGTCAGTTCCTTTCGCTGATATCCGGGCCGGCGCCGCCACCATGGCTGTCGCCGCTTTTGAGCGTCTGGCTGGCGACTGTGGCGCCGTGGCTGATCATCTGGCGCCGCTTCATAGCCGTGGCCCAATGCGGCACATGGCCGGCGCCCTCCTGGGCGATCGCGCCTGAAGGCTGTCCTGTGGCGCCTGAACGTCCTTGGGCAAAACCGTCCTTGAGGCCGGCGGCGCTGTTGCGCAGCGGCGAGGTCAGCGATGCCGCAGCGCTCTTTGCAACCTCTGCCAGACCACCGCCCACCGCGGACGCGCCGGATTTCCCGCTGGCGCCGGCTGAATAGGCCCGCGTTGCGGCGCCAGCGATCCGGGCGCCGCTCGCTGCCGCGCTGCCTGCCGCGCTTCCGATGGCGCCGGCTGCCAGCCTTCCACCCGCGCCGCCAGCTGCCAGGGTCGCCGCCGCTGCGACCGCCGTACCCGCTGCGCTCCCGGCGCCAAGCTGCGGACCGCCCGAGACGATCCCATTGGCTATGCCGGGACCGAAAATGCCCAGCCCCAGGAGCGTCAATGCAGCAAGGGCTATCGACATCACCTGTGCAAGGTCCGGTTCGGCGGGGATGCCAGCGGTCGTAAAGCGTGCGAACAAGCTCGTTCCGATCCCGGTTATCACCGCAAGGACAAGCAGTTTGATCCCGGACGAGATCACATGCGCAAGCACGCGCTCGGCCATGAAAGCAGTTCGACCAAAGAAGGCGAAGGGGAGCAGGACAAAGCCCGCGAGCGTCACCAGCTTGAACTCCACGATCGTCACGAAAATCTGGATCGCGAGGATGAAGAAGGCGAGCACGACGATCAGCCAGGCAAGGAGCAGGATCATGATCTGGACGAAGTTGGTGAAGAGACCGACCGGACCCAACAGGTCGGCCGTCGCATCGAGCAGCGGCGCGCCAGCATCGAGGCCAGTGGCGGCGACCGTACCGGGTTTCAGAAAATCGCCGATCGCAAGTCCGCTTCCCGAAGCCTTGAGCCCTAATCCCGCAAAACTCTGGAACAGGATCGTCGCAAGCGTTGAGAAATTGCCGATGATGAAGGCGAACAGGCCGATATAGAGCGTCTTGCGGACAAGGCGCTGGAGGATATCCTCGTCGGCGCCCCACGCCCAGAAGAGGGCGGCAAGCGTCACATCGATGGCGATGAGACTGGAGGAGAGGAAGCCGACCTCACCACCCAGCAAGCCGAAACCGCTGTCGATATAGGTGGTGAAGACGAGGAGGAACTCGTCGATGACGCCTGTGTCGGTCATCGCGGGCGATCCGACGCAAAGAAGCGGCGTCGCCTCTCTTCCCAGATCGCCAGGCATGCTGCGTCCGGCTGCGCGACCGTGCGGCACTGGGGCGGGATCGGCGCGGCAGGAGCATTGGCCTCCTGTGGACGGACCGTGGCTGATGTTTCGGCCGCTCGGTCGCGCGCCATGACCATTGTCAGCGCAACGATCATTCCCGCGGCAGCGCAGCATAATATGGCGATGCCCGGCCGCCGCATGTCAATTGCCTCGGAACCGACGGAAACGCTCGCGCGACTCCGCTTCGACCGCCGCCTGCTGCGCGGCCGCCAGCGCCTGAGCCCGGCCTTGTGCCGCAGATATTGCCGTCAGATCGGCAAGCTGCTGAGCCTGGAGCGCCAACATCTGGTTTCCTGCTTGCGCGACCTGCAAGGCACCGGTTGCTGATTGGCTCGCCACCATCAAGCGCTCCATGCTCGACTGCGCGCCATCAAGATTGCCGACCACGCCGGCCTGTACGCGCATGGCATCCTGCAACGCGTCGACGCTATCGTGCCAGCGAGCGTCGGCATTCGCGACCATCTGGGCAGCATCGCCGCGCAGCGCGGCGCCCGAGTAGCGGGTCGCAAAGACATTCTGGACGTCCTGCACATCATAAGCGATGCGCTGCGCACTCGCGAGCAGGCGACGGGTCTGGCCTATTTGTGCCTGGAGTGTCGACAATGTCGAAAGCGGAAGGCTCGTCAGATTCCTTGCCTCATTAAGAAGCGATGTGGCCTGGTTCTGAATCTGCTGAATCTGATTGTTGATCTGCTGAAGTGCCCGGGACGCCTGCAGGACGTTGGAGGCATAGTTGGTCGGATCATAGACCACCAGAGCATGCGCAGCCGGCGGGATCATGATTGCCATCGGCGCCATCAGAGCGATCAGGACAAAGCGCTTCTTCATTGCGGAGGCTCCTCGTCATGGGGAGGGATCTGCGGATCAGGATCCACCGGTGGCGCAATATCGATGTGCGCGAGAAGGTCTGCCGCCCAGTCCAGGCCCCTTTTTGTCAGCCATCTGGAGGCAAACTGCTCCCGTCCGACCAGATCGAGGATGTCGCTGATCGAGCGATGATCCTGCTTGGAAGAGACGGCGGTGAAGGCGAGTGCGACCTCACCCAGACCGAGCTCGAACAGGCGATTGCCGCGCCGGGACTGGCAATAATAGTCGCGCTTGGGCGTCGCCCTGCTCAATATCTCGATCTGGCGATCATTGAGGCCGAAGCGAGAATATATCTGCGTGATCTGCGGCTCTAGGGCGCGCTCATTGGGCAGGAAGATACGGGTTGGGCAGCTCTCGATAATGGCCGGCGCAATCGCGGAGCCATCAATGTCCGAAAGACTCTGGGTGGCAAACACCACGCTCGCATTCTTCTTGCGCAAGGTCTTGAGCCATTCGCGCAGTTGCTCGGCAAATTGCGGATGATCGAGCACCAGCCAGCCTTCATCGATCAGGATGAGGGTCGGACGACCATCGAGATGCGATTCGATCCTGTGGAAAAGATAGGCCAGCACGGGCGCTGCGGCAGAGGAGCCGACCAGACCTTCGATCTCGAAAGCCTGGACCGATGCCGATCCCAGATTTTCGCTTTCTCCATCGAGATAATTGCCCCAGGAGCCTCCCTCGCAATAGGGGATCAATGCTTGTTTGAGGCGCTGGGTCTGAAGGAGCGCTGCCAGACCCGACAGCGTGCGCTCGGCGATAGGGGCCGATGCCAGCGAATTGAGCGCCGTCCAGAGATGATCCTTGTCGGCCGGATCGAGCGCAATGCCTTCCGTTCCAAGAAGAGCAGCAATCCATTGCGCAGCCCAGCTTCGTTCAGCCGGCTGGTCGATCCGAGCCAGTGGCTGAAGCGCAATCCTTGGGCTGGCTTCCTGACCTGCATCAATTTGGCCCCCTAGATCGCACCAGTCTCCGCCCATTGCTAAGATGGCGGCGCGGATCGACCCGCCAAAATCGAAGGCGAATATCTGGCTACCGGCATAGCGACGGAACTGCATGGCCATCATGGCGAGCAGTACCGATTTACCTGCGCCGGTAGGGCCGATGACGAGGGTGTGACCGACATCGCCGACATGAAGGGAGAGGCGAAAGGGTGTGGATCCCTCGGTCTTGCCATAGAGAAGCGCCGGACCATCGAGATGTTCGTCGCGCGCGGCGCCTGCCCACACCGCGGACAGCGGAATGAGGTGCGCAAGGTTGAGCGTGGTTATGGGAGGCCTGCGGACATTGGCGTAAACCTGGCCAGGCAGGCCACCCAGCCATGCCTCGACGGCATTGACGCGCTCGATCGAACAAGTGAAGTCACGCCCCTGGATCACCTTTTCCACAAGCCGCAGCTTGTGCGATGCCTCGGTCGGATCACGGTCCCATACCGTTACGCTCGCCGTTACATAGGCTATGCCAGCATGATCGGCGCCCAGCGCCTGGAGCGCCATGTCTGCATCAGCGGCCTTGTTCGCAGCGTCGCTGTCGAGCAGGACAGACTGCTCGTTCGTCATCACCTCCTTGAGGATTGCGGCAAGAGACTTGCGCTTGGCAAACCATTGCCGCCGGATTCGGGTCAGCAATCTGGTCGCATCATTCTTGTCGAGCATGATCGCTCTGGTCGACCAGCGATAGGCAAAGGCCTGCGCGTTAAGCTCGTCCAGGAGACCGGGGAAGGTCGACGTCGGAAACCCGGTGATGGTGAGGGTGCGCAGATGATGCTCGCCAAGGCGCGGCTCGAAACCGCCGGACAGGCCCTCATCGGCAAGAAGCGCATCGATATAGGCCGGTGTTTCGGGAACGCGAACCCGCTGGTGCCGGGTCGAAATGCAGCTGTGGAGGAAAGTCAGCGTCTCGCCATCTTTCAGCCATCGGGCTTCAGGCATGAAGCCGTCGAGCAGATGGATCAGCCGATCTGTCCGGTCGGCAAAATTTCGCAGGTGGGTCAGTGGGTCGAGTGCGCCTTTCACTTGCCCTTCGTAAAGCCAGGATTCCGCCCTCGAGATTTCCTCGGCCGGTGGCAGCCAGAGCAGGGTCAGATAATAGAAGCTCTCGAAATGGACGCCGGCCTCGCGAAACTGCGCGCGGCGCTCCATGTCCACTAGAGCCGATGCCCGGTCGCAGAACAGGCCTTGGGGATAGGCTTGCGCGGGCAGACGCTGCGCTTCCACGAACAGCGCCCAGCCTGATCCCAGGCGTCGCAGCGCATTGTTGATGCGCGCCGCGACGGCAACAAGTTCTGCGGGCGTCGAGCTGTCGAGATCCGGGCCGCGGAACCTGGCCGTACGCTGGAACGACCCATCCTTGTTGAGGACGATGCCCGGTGCCGCCAGCACCGCCCAGGGCAGGAAGTCTGCCAGGCAGGCCGACGTCGATCGATATTCCCGCAATGACATCATGGCTGCATCCATCCGGGATATTTGAGATGGCGGCGGGCCACCTCCACGAACTGTGCGTCGTTGCGCGTGGCCCAGACGGCGAGAAAATGGGCGATGGCCCACAGGGCGATGCCCAATATCCAGAGCCGAAGACCAAGTCCGACCGCACCTGCCAGCGTACCATTGACGATCGCCAGCGAGCGCGGCGCCCCGCCCAGCAATATCGGTTCGCCCAGCGCCCGATAGACAGGCGCATGGAAGCCGGGCGTGGTGTCATGGTCCTGCATCAGATGAGCGCCCCACCGCCGAAACTGAAGAAGGACAGGAAGAAGCTCGATGCTGCGAAGGCGATGGAGAGGCCGAAGACGATCTGGATCAGCCGCCTGAAGCCACCCGATGTGTCGCCAAAGGCGAGGCTGAGCCCCGTGACGATGATCACGATGACCGCGATGATCTTGGCAACCGGCCCCTCGATCGACTGAAGGATCGACTGGAGCGGTGCTTCCCATGGCATGGACGAGCCGCTGGCATTTGCTGGCGCCGCTATCAGCATCAAGGCGATGCAGGCTGCGGCGGGCATGGCACGCATCCGCGAAGCGTAGCGATTGAGGGGATGGGTCATGAATCTTCTCCTGAGCTGGAAGCATGAGAAATCAGGCGATAATTGCCGGTCGCGGAATCAAGGCCTGTCACCCAGGCCAGTTCGGTGAGGCGTCGGCCCTGGGCATTGCGATCAAGGACCGCGATGAGATTGACGGTTTCTGCGATGAGTGCGCTGGGCACCGTGGCGACCGCTTCCTGGATCAGCTGTTCGAGCCGGCGGAGCGCGCCGAGGGCGGAACCGGCATGAAGCGTCGCGATGCCGCCGGGATGGCCGGTTCCCCAGGCCTTGAGCAGATCGAGCGCCTCTGCCCCGCGTACTTCGCCAATGGGGATGCGGTCAGGGCGCAGACGCAAGGCCGAGCGCACCAGATCCTGCAGCGATGCTATGCCATCCCTCGTCCGCATGGCGACCAGATTGGGCGAGGCACATTGCAGCTCACGCATATCCTCGATGAGGACGACCCGATGCGGCGACTTGGCGATTTCGGCGAGAAGGGCATTGGCCAGCGTCGTCTTGCCCGACCCAGTGCCGCCCGCAATGATGATATTGGCACGGTCGGCAACAGCACGCCGCAGCACTGCCGCCTGTTCATGCGTGATCACCTGCGCTGCGACATAGTCGTCGATCGTGAAGATCGCGGTCGCTGGCTTGCGAATGGCGAAGGTCGGCGCCCTGACAATCGGTGGGAGCAGCCCCTCGAACCGCTCTCCCGTTATCGGCAGTTCTGCCGACACGCGCGGCGATCCTGAATGTGCGTCCACGCCGACATGATGGGCAATGAGGCGAATGATGCGTTCTGCATCCTCTTGTGCCAGCCTGATGGCGCTGTCGGACATGCCCTCGCCCAGCCGATCTACCCAGAGGTGACCGTCCGGATTGAGCATGACCTCGATGACGGCCGGATCCTGGAGCCACCGCCCGATATGAGGCCCCAAGGCGGTCTGCAGCATGCGCGCGCTGCGCTGGGGCTTTCTGACAGCTATTGTCGCGGTCTCAGACATGCTTTTTCCCATCTGATGGCGATGCCGGACCGCCGATGGGATGATTAAGAGACGCAGAAAATGGCGGGTTTCAACAGATGTCTGCGATCATGAAGCTGTGGCGAAGAAAGACAGGCGCTGGCGTAGGACGCTGATCGCACACGGCCCATATCGTCGACGATTCTTCGTGCCGGAGCCATTGGCGGCAGTTGATACCGGTTCGGCGGCTGGCCCCAAATGCGGCCAATCATGTCACTGGATGGTGCCGCCAGCGGCAAGAGCGTCAAGGCAGTCTGCGATCGCAAGCCAGCGCAGCACGCCAGCCTCATCCCCCGCAATGGCAAGGGCTTTCACGCGCCCTGCGATGAACTCCGCTGCTCCGGTGCCATATTGGCGATCAACGGCGAGAGCCGCGGCCCAACGTTCCATCTCCCGGGTCATAGGAGTGACGGAGCCTCGGCCACCGCCTTCTTCTTCACCCAGAGCTCGCTGGTGCGCGTCATCTCGATCAACGCATCGGGAAAGCAGCGGTCCTGAAATGACACCGCGTCATCAAATGAGCCGTGAAGCCACCGCTCATAATCTTCCGGCATGAGAAGCACCGGCATGCGATCATGCACAGGCCGGATGGCTTCGTTGCAATCGGTCATTACGCCCGAATAGACAGGCCCCCATTCATCGCTCACGCGCCAGAGCCCCGCCCATGCAAAGATCGGCTGTCCCTTCACATTGAACCAGGTCCGCGTCTTGGCGCCCTTCACGCCTTCCGCTTCCGCAAAGGCCGTCAGCGGGATGAGGCAGCGCCATTGCGGCTTGGCCGCCAGGCCTTTCCACATCGGCTTGGCGAGATCGGCAATATTGTTGACAGGCTTGGGCTTTGCCGTCGGGGCCATGCCCTTGAGGCGCAACGGGAAGCCCCAGGTCATCGACTGCATGATGCGCTGCCCGGCTTCCTCCCGGATCACGAGGCCCGGCGTGCCGGGATAGACCTCGTCACCGGCATTGGACATGACCGGGTTGGCGACGCCGAAATGGGCGGCCACCTCGGCAGCGCTCAGACGCTCGGTGTAGAGATTGCAGATGGCTGACCTCCTGTTCGAACGAAGCCGCTGGAGCAGCTGGTGATTCCAGCTTCATCCTATCATGGCGCGAGAGACGGGAAAGCCGCCTGTCTGGCAGGATAGCCGGCAAACTTCTCGCCCCGACTACAGCAGAAGCGCCTGCGCCTGCGTTCCGGGCGGCGGTGCCTTGCTGCGCCAGCTATCCTCGGTTCGCTGCACGTTCATTCGCTCGGCTGCAAAAGGTGGCCGGAACTGAAACCGGATCACATCCTGGATACCGCCACGCAGCCAGGCGTCATAGTCATGGGGGTCGAGCAGCACCGGCATTCGGTCATTGGTCGGCGGGATCGCGGCATTGGCCTCCATCGTCATGCCGGCATAGACCGGCCCCTCGCTCAGCAGGTTTCGGCAGAAGCCGGCCCAGGCGATGATCGGCTGGCGCTTCACCGAAAACCAGGTCCTGGTCCTGGCACCGGGCACGCCATCGGGATTGGCAAAATGGGTGAGCACGATAAGGCAGCGATAGCGCGGATCGACCACCATCTCCTCCCACATTGGGTTGGTGAGATCTGCGACAAGGCCGATACGCCCCGCTTCTTCGCCGCGCGCGCGCATATCCTTGGTCAGGCGCAGAAAACCCCATGTCATGGACCGCAAGAGGCGCCGGCCGCTCTTCTCGAAGACAACCAGCCCCGGCAGCCCTTCGACTGTCTCCTCGGGCACCGTGATCGAGGGCAAGGAATCGATCCCGAAATGCGCCGCGATCTCGGCGATGCTCGCCCGCGCGCAATGCAGCCGTGACATGACCTCACCTCCTGGAGGGACTCGAAGCCATCTTCCTAACATAGAACATATGAAGAACGAAATGCCGTTGACTCCAGTGGCAGATTGGAGCGAACAAATATGGAACATATTTTCGAGTCCCTACCGCCCATGTCCAGAACCGCCATCCTCGACGAACTGCGCGCGCGCATCGCGCAGGTCGAAGCTGTGGGCGGTCGGCACCCGGTGCTGCCCTTCGGTATCGACGCCATCGACCATCATCTGCCGGGTGGCGGTATCGCGACCGGCGCTCTCCATGAGGTGGCGGGAAGTCCCGATCTCGCCGATGATGCGGCCGCCACCATCTTCCTGGCCGGCATTCTCGCGCGGTCGCGGGGCCAGATCATCTGGTGCCTCCACTGGCGCGACCTGTTTTCGCCGGCCCTGCATCTCGCCGGGCTCCACCCCGATCGGGTCATCTTTGTGGAAGCGGGCAATGACACCAATGTCCTCATCGCGATGGAGGAATGCCTGCGTCACCCCGGCCTTGGTGGTGTCGTCGGGGAACTGCGGAAAATGTCGCTGACCGCTTCGCGCCGGCTGCAGCTGGCAGCCGAACAATCGGGCGTGCTGGCCATGGTTTTTCGCCGCGCCATGCCCCCGGAAAGCCAGGCCGAGGGCAGCGCCGCGCTGACCCGCTGGCGGGTGCGGGCCGTGCCCAGCCCGGCGCTGGGCTTTCCCGGTCTCGCGCGTCCGCGCTGGTCGCTGGCGCTTGAGCGCGCGCGCGGCACCGAACCCCAAATCTGGACCGTAGAGGGAAGCGATGAGACGGGTTGTCTCGCTGTTCCTGCCGCGCTGGTCGACGGATCGTATCCGTCGCAAAGCCGGCAGGCCGCCTGAAGGCGGCGCACCGCCCCTCGTCACCGCCCATGCCGACCATGGCCGCCGCCTGATCGCGGCCGTGGACGAGGAGGCGCGCCGGCTTGGCATAGCCGTCGGCATGACGGTAACGCGCGCCCGGTCGCTGGCGCCGGACCTGGACGTCGTGGATGCCGATCCCGAGGGCGATCTTGAGGGCCTGCGCCGGCTCGCTCTGTGGGCAGGAAAGCGCTATTCTCCGATCGTCGCGCCCGATCCATCTGATGGCCTGTGGATCGATATTACCGGCTGCGCCCATCTTTTCGAGGGTGAAGTGCCACTCCTCAAGGACATGATGCGCCGGGTCAGTGGCTCGGGCCTCGCCTGCCAGGTCGCGGTCGCCGACACGCCCGGTTGCGCCCATGCGGTGGCACGGTTTGTGCCATCAGGACGGCCGAACATCATCGAGCCCGGCGCCACGCGCGCCGCGCTCTCGATCATGCCGGTGTCGGCGCTGCGCATCGAGCCGGGCGCCGCGAGCGAACTGCGCCGCATGGGGTTCGAGCGCATCGAGCAGCTGATCGCCGCGCCGCGTGCGCCCCTCGCCAAGCGGTTCGGCCGGCAGCTCTACAAACGGCTCGACCAGGCCCTGGGCCAGGTGCCCGAACCCATCGATCCGATCTACCGCGCCAGCTTGCCGCGCGTGCGGCGCAGCCTGCTCGAGCCGATCGGTACCGCCGATGCCATCGCCCAGGTCATCGCGGACCTCTGCACCGATCTTGCCCGCCTCCTGCTGCGCGCGGGGACAGGCGCGCGCCGGCTCGACCTTCATTTCGAGCGGGTCGATGGCGCCCGACTGGCCGTGCGGGTCGGGACTGCTTCCCCCTCGCGCGATGTGCGTCATTTGGCAAAGCTGCTCTCCCAGAAGATCGAGACGATTGATCCGGGCATGGGGATCGAGGCGATGGCGCTGGTCGCGTCGCTCACCCAGCCCATGGCGGCCGCGCAGGTCGGGAGCGTTCTGGCTGGCGAGGATCGCGGGCCGGATCTCACCGCGATCGTCGATGCGCTCGCCAATCGCTTTGGCGCGCGCAGCCTCTATCGCTCGGCGCCGCGCGCGAGCAGCATGCCCGAACGCGAAGTCGGACATGTTGCGCCGCTGTCATCGGCCGGCGGCGCTGGCTGGGCCGATGATCTTCCCCGGCCTGCCCGCATGCTGGTCCCGCCAGAGCCGGTCGATGTGATGGCGATGCTGCCCGATCATCCGCCTGCCATGTTCGTCTGGCGGGGGCGGCGCCATCGGATCGCCCAGGCCGATGGGCCAGAGCGCCTGCATGGCGAATGGTGGCGAGAGGGCGGCCATGAGGCAGACACACCCTATGCCGTGCGCGATTATTTCCAGGTCGAGACGTCAAGCGGCGCGCGCTACTGGCTGTTCCGCATGGGCGATGGCGAACAGGCGTCCACCGGACCGATGCGCTGGTTCATCCACGGGGCCTTTGCATGATGGCCGAGCATGATCTCGCAGACGAGCTTGAGGGCGCCCGCTATGTCGAGCTGCAGGTCACCACCCATTTCTCCTTCCTGCGTGGCGCTTCCAGCCCCGAAGAGCTGTTCTCGGCCGCTGCACTGCTCGGCCTGCCAGCCCTTGGCATCACCGATCGCAACAGTCTGGCCGGCGCCGTGCGAGCCTGGGACGCGCAGAAGGTTACCGGCTGCCGGGCGATCATCGGCTGCCGCCTGGACCTTGTCTGCGGCACGTCCCTGCTCGTCTATCCCACGGACCGGGAGGCCTATTCACGGCTTTGCCGACTTTTGAGCATCGGCAAGGCCCGTGGCGGCAAGGGCAGCTGCCATCTCGACTGGTCGGACGTGGCGGACTGGGTGGAAGGGGTGATCGGCATCCTGGTGCCCGATCGCGCCGATGCGGCGTGCGAGGAGGCGCTCGACCGGCTTGGCTCGATCTTCGGTCCCCACGCCTATCTCGCCCTCTCGATCCGGCGCCGGCCGCGCGATGCCACCCGACTGCGCGACCTTGCCCGCCTCGCCGCGCGCGCCGGGGTCCAGACCGTCGCCACCGGCGACATTCTCTACCATGCGCCCGAGCGGCGGCTGCTGCAGGATGTGGTGAGCTGCATCCGCGAGAAATGCACGGTCGATACGCTGGGCCAGCGCCGCGAGCGTTTTGCCGACCGGCATCTCAAATCCATCGCGGAAATGGAGCGGCTCTTCACCCGCTATCTGGGCGACCTGACGCCGCTCCGCCGCAGCGTCGAGATTGCGCGGGCCTGCCACTTCGACCTTGGTCAGCTCACCTACACCTATCCCGACGAGATCGGAGAAAGCGGCCTTACCCCGCAGCAGGAACTCGAGCGCCTCACCTGGACCAAGGCGCCGGGCCGCTATCCTCATGGGGTGCCCGACAATGTCCGCGAGCAGCTTTCCCATGAGCTTCGGCTGATCGGTGATCTGGCCTATGCGCCCTATTTCCTCACCGTCCATTCGATCGTCCAGTTTGCACGCTCGAAGGATATTCTCTGCCAGGGGCGCGGCAGCGCCGCCAATTCGGCGGTCTGCTTTGTGCTCGGCATCACCTCGATCGATCCGGTCAAATCCGAACTGCTCTTCGAGCGCTTCGTCTCGGCCGAGCGGCGCGAGCCGCCCGATATCGACGTCGATTTCGAGCATGAGCGGCGTGAGGAAGTGATCCAGTGGATTTATGAAACCTATGGCCGCGAACGTTCGGCGCTGACCGCCGTCATCTCCCGCTTTCGCGCGCGCGGCGCCGTGCGCGAGGTCGGCAAAGCGCTGGGGCTCAGCGAAGACATGCTGTCGGGCCTTTCAAGTCAGGTCTGGGGCTGGGCCCGCGACGGCGTCGAGGCGAAACATGCGCAGGAGCTAAATCTCGACACGAGCGACAAGCGCCTGGCGCTGACGCTCGAGCTCGCCCGCACCCTCATCAATACGCCGCGGCACACGTCCCAGCATCCCGGCGGCTTCGTGCTGACGCTTGAGCGTCTCGACGAACTGGTGCCGATCGAGCCCGCCGCCATGGCCGATCGCCAGATCATCGAATGGGACAAGGATGATATCGATGCGCTCGGCTTCATGAAGGTCGATGTGCTGGGTCTAGGCATGCTGGGCTGCATGCGCCGCGCCTTTGCTCTCCTCGAGGATGACAAGGGGATCGTCATGGACCTGGCCTCCATTCCCCATGATGATCCGGAAACCTTTGCGATGATCCGCAAGGCCGATACGCTGGGCGTCTTCCAGATCGAGAGCCGGGCGCAGATGGCGATGCTGCCGCGGATCAAGCCCACCAAATTCTATGACCTGGTGGTCGAGGTGGCGATTGTGCGCCCGGGCCCGATCCAGGGCGACATGGTCCATCCATACCTGCGTCGCCGCGAGGGAAAGGAAGCGATCAGCTATCCGACCGAAGAACTGCGCCGGGTGCTGGAAAAGACCCTGGGCGTGCCCCTTTTCCAGGAACAGGCGATGCGCGTCGCGATCGAATGCGCGGGCTTCACGCCGTCGGAGGCCGATCTGCTGCGCCGGGCGATGGCGACCTTCAAGCTGACCGGCGGGGTCTCCCATTTCCGCGACAAGCTCATCAACGGCATGATCGCGCGCGGCTATCAGCGCGACTTTGCCGAACAGACCTTCAAGCAGATCGAGGGCTTTGGCTCCTACGGCTTTCCCGAAAGCCACGCCGCATCCTTCGCGCTCATCGCCTATGCCTCTTCCTGGATGAAATGCCATCATCCCGACGTCTTCTGCGCAGCGCTCCTCAACGCCCAGCCCATGGGCTTTTATGCGCCCGCCCAGATCGTCCGCGACGCGCGCCAGCATGGGGTCGAGGTCCGCCCCATCGACGTCAATCACAGCCGCTGGGACTGCACGCTCGAGCCGACCCAAGGCCGCTATCATGCGTTAAGGATCGGGCTGCGTTATGCGCGCGAGCTCAAAAATGCAGATGGCGCCGCGATCGTCCTGGCCCGTGGCAACGAACCCTATGCCAGTGTCGAGGAAATCCAGCGCCGCGCCGGCGTCAGCGGCCGCGCGCTAGACCGGATCGGCCATGCCGGTGGCTTTGGTTCGCTGGCGCTCTCGCGCCGCGCCGGCCTCTGGGAGGTGAAGGGTCTTGGCGAAGAAGCCTTGCCGCTCTTTGCCGCCGCTGACGCAAGGGCGGGCAAGCTTCGCCCCGAAGCGATCGAGCCGGAGGTGGCGCTCCCGCAGATGGGCGAAGGCGAAGAGGTGGTGGAGGATTATCGCGCGATCGGACTTTCGCTGCGCGCCCATCCGCTCGCCTTTCTGCGCGACGAACTGGCGCGCCGGAAGATGGTGACCTGCGCCGCGCTCAGGGACATTCGCGACGGGCGCTGGGTCAATCTCGCCGGTCTCGTTCTCCTGCGCCAGAAGCCGGGCTCCGCCAAAGGCACCATGTTCATCACGCTCGAGGATGAGACCGATGTCGCCAATCTCGTCGTCTGGCCCAATCTCTTCGAGAAGCATCGCCGCGTGGTGCTGGGCGCCTCGATGATGGGCGTGCGCGGTCAGGTCCAGAAGGAGGGCGAGGTCATCCATCTCATCGCCCAGCGGCTCGACGATCTCTCGCCTCTCCTCGCCAGCGTCGGCCAGCGGGCGGATGTCGCCAGCATCTATCAGGTCAGCCGCGCCGATATCGTCAGAAGCGCCATGGCTCCCGATCCCCGCGATGCGGCGAACAGGCCGCTCGGGCGCGGGGCCCGCGATCTTTACGATCCCGATCTGCGCCTTGGCTCGGGCATCATTCCGGGCCAGCCGACAGAGGGCATCAAGGTCAAGACACGGGATTTTCGCTGAATGGCGGCGGGCCGCCCATACGGCTCAGGCGGGTTCGATCCGCTCGACATCGAGCATGTCGAAATCGGATCTCGTTCCCACGACCCGGACCTTCTGGCCAATAAGATGCCGGCAGGATCTGGGGCAATCGAGCCGCCATTCCCCGCCATCAGCGACACGCAGCACGGTATAGGGATCGCCGCCAAGCAGGATGCCGATCAGTTCGTGCCGCGTGCCGAGTGGCATGTCATTTGTGCCTTGCGGGCTTGCGGGGAGTTTGAGCCTGGGACGGGTTCTGGTCCTGCGGATTCTCGAACACCCAGTTGAGATAGGCGGCGATGCGGATACCACCGCGCTTGAGCCGATCATCAAGCTCGACCCGGTGCTGATAGGCATAGTCCCAGGACAGGCTGGTATCGGTGGGATAGATCGTCTTGCGCAGCGCGATGCTCTCGCGGATCCAGGTGCCTGGATCGCGAACATTCCAGGCGATGATCTGCTGCGGCGTGATCGCGCGCGCCAGCCAGTCGGCGAGTTCGGAATAGGAGAGCGATCGCTGTTCGATCATCGCACTGTCCCAGACCGAATGGAGATTGGTCGAGCGACCGAACCAGCTCACCTTCATGTCATTGCCACCCCGGTCGTTGCCGCCGCCGGCATGAAGTGGCTGATGCAGGTCGCCGATAATATGGACGACAAAGCGCAGGGCCAGGCGCTTGTCGTCCATTGAGGCCGCAGGATCACGCAGCGTCGCGGTGAAGCGGGCAAGCGCGCTCATCGCGTCGCCTTCGGGCGGCGCGTCGGCGCTCGTATAGGCGTCGCCCTCGCGCACGGTCACATAATGCCATGGGCTGGCCTGCTTCTGCCAGAAATCGGCGGGGTCGGATTTCATGTCGTCCGGCCAGGTCGCCGCCTGTGCCAGATCTTCGTCCCCCAGGAGAAGCTGGACATTGGCGCGGGCCACGCCGCTCAGGTTCCGGTCGGCAATGGCACCGGTGACGCGGTGGCCGATGGGCCCCCAGGCAAAAGCCGGCGAGGTGATCGAGAGAAGGATTAGAGGTAGAATGAGTTTGCGCATGGACGCACCATTAGCGCGTCTCCACGCATGATCCAGCAATTCGATTCTGGATCCATTTGGAAGGCTACGGCTCTCGAGCTTAGGCAAGTCGGACACAAAGGTCTGAACCTATCCCGCTGGTCGGTCTGTCAACTATCGCCCTGAATTCCTGACGTGCCACCGCGCATTTCTGCTTCCAGAAAGGTGGCACCACCATGTCGATCATCGCTTATGCGGGCGGTAGTTTCCAGACTGATTGATGAGAGCCCGATCGGCAATCGCATCTGGAAAATGCTGTCGATGGGCCCGAAACCTCGATCCGCGCATTTCTACATCGTTTACGCACCCGACTATGGGGTGTGATGGATGAGCATCCTTGTAAATGGCGCCTTGGCCGAGTGTCCTGGAGACCCTCGTGTTTCCCTCCTCGACTTTCTGCGGGAGAATCAGGGCTTCACCGGATCGAAGAAAGGCTGCAATCAAGGAGCATGTGGCGCCTGCACCGTGCTGGCAAATGGGGAGCGGATCCTCTCCTGTCTCGCGCTCGCCGTTCAATATGAGGGGCAGGAGATCATCACGATCGAAGGCTTGGGAACGGCCGACAATCTGCACCCGCTTCAGCAGGCCTTTGTCGAGCATGACGGTTTCCAATGCGGCTATTGCACGCCGGGACAGATATGCTCTGCAGTCGGGATGGCCGCCGAACTGCAACGCGGCGTTCCCAGTCACGTAACGCACGCGCTCGACACCGACAGCATAGGGATGACGCGCGACGAGGTTCGTGAGCGGATGAGCGGCAACCTGTGCCGCTGCGGCGCGCATAATGGCATCGTCGATGCGATCCTCGAGACGTTTGCGGAGGTCACCGAATGATCCCCTTTACCTATCATCGCGCCGCCAACGCCGACGAGGCGCTGCGACAGGCCGGTAACGGTGTCCGCTATCTTGGCGGAGGAACAAACCTCGTCGATCTCATGCGGGAAAATATCGAGCGTCCATCGACCTTGATCGATGTGACAGGTCTCGACACGGGCATAGTCGAGCAATCCGATGGCGGCATGCTGATCGGCGCTGCGGCGCGCAACACTGCGGTGGCCGAACATCGCGCCATCCGCGAACGATATCCCCTTCTTTCCCGCGCGATCGTCGCCGGAGCCAGCGCGCAGATCCGCAATATGGCGACCGTCGCCGGCAACATCCTGCAGCGCACCCGGTGCCTCTATTTCTACGACCAGGATGGCACGCAATGTAACAAGCGCATCCCAGGAAGCGGCTGCGATGCGATTGGCGGCTTCACCAGAAATCATGCGATTCTTGGCGCGTCCGATCATTGTATCGCCACCCATCCATCGGACATGTGCGTGGCCTTGGCTGCGCTAGACGCCGCTGTGCATGTGCGAGGACCCGACGGCGAAAGAAGGATTGCGTTCGCTGACATTCATCGCTTGCCCGGCGAGCGACCCGATATCGACACCAATCTGCAGCAGGGCGAACTCATCACCGCAATCGAACTGCCAGCCGTGCCATCCACTGCGCGCTCAACCTACCGCAAGGTCCGTGATCGGGCGAGCTATGCGTTCGCGCTGGTGTCCGTCGCGGCCGTCCTCGATGTGGAACAGGGGCATGTGCGGGACGTCCGGCTGGCGCTCGGCGGCGTTGCCCATAAGCCGTGGCGTGCAGCCAGAGCGGAAGCGCTTTTGCGTGGATCACCTGCAACGGTGGATGCCTTCATCAAGGCAGCCTCGGAAGAACTGTCCCATGCCCGGCCGCTCCGGGACAATGGCTTCAAGGTCGCGCTCGCGCAGCGGACGATGGTCGCTGTACTCACGCAGTTGATGGAGGACATGGCATGAGCCTGATCGATAGCGGCAAGGCGTTGGCGCAAGGCCTGATGCAGGGCGCGATGGCGAAGGTAGTGGCGCTCGCGCCAGATAGTTGGATGCCGGGAGGCGAACCCGATCCGCTCATCCGTCACCAGCATGGTCATGTCGGCAAGCCCGTCTCGCGCATCGACGGGCCACTCAAGGTGACGGGGGCTGCTCCTTTTGCGGCGGAGTTTCCTCTGGAAAACATGGTCTATGCCGCCATCGTCTACAGCAGGATCGCGAAAGGCCGCATCACCTCGCTCAATGTCGAAAGGGCTGAGAGCGCGCCCGGCGTCCTGCTCGTGATGACCTATCGTAACGCGCCAAGACTAAAGCCTGCCCCCCTGTTCATGAGTGATCCCAAGGCCGCTGCGGGCGACAGCATTCCCGTCCTACAGGATGAGAAGATCTACTGGAACGGTCAGCCTATCGCCATCATACTTGCTGACACGCAGGAGCAAGCGGACCATGCCGCTGGCCTGATCGATGTGGCCTATGCGGCCGAGCCGGCGGAGACCGACTTCCACGCGGCGATCGCCAGGGGTACCACCCAATCGCAGTTCATGGGCCAGCCGCTGCATGACGAGGTGGGCGATGCGCAGGCAGCGTTCGAAAAGGCCGCCGTCAAGATCGACGCGGCCTATTCGACGCCGCGCCACAATCATAATCCTATCGAACTTCATGCCGTCACGCTTTCGTGGGAGGGCGACACACTCCGCATCCATGACGCGCAGCAGGCTGTCGCGCATTCGGCCTGGACGCTGGGGCAGGTGTTAGATCTACCCGCGGACAAGGTCGTCATCACATCGCCTTATGTCGGCGGCGGTTTCGGCAGTAAGACGCTGTGGCAGCATCAGATCATTGCGGCCGCAGCCGCGAAGCTTGTCGAGCGACCTGTCCGATTGATGCTGACCCGAGAAGGTGTCTACCGCACGGTTGGTGGTCGTTCGCCGACCGAGCAGCAGGTTGCTCTGGGCGCGACCGCCGAGGGCAAGCTCACCGCACTCATCCATCGCGGTGTGACGGCCAAGACATCGCACAATGTCATGCCCGAACCATTCATCCTCCCGACGCGCAGCGCATACGCCGCGGAGAATATCCTGCTGGACGTCCAGCATGTCGAGATCGACATGACCAGTAACACATTCATGCGCGCGCCGGGCGAAGCGGTGGGCACCTTCGCGCTTGAATGCGCGATGGACGAACTGGCCGAGAAGCTCGGTATCGATCCCATCGAGCTCCGCTTGCGCAACGAGCCGGAGAAGGACCCGATATCCGGTCTGCCCTTTTCAGCGCGGCATATTGATCAGGCATGGCGCGACGGGGCCGAGCGCTTCGGGTGGAGCGCACGCAACCCTCTGCCGCGCATGCACCAGGAAGGCGAATGGCTGATCGGCATGGGATGCGCCACCGCTACCTATCCCTATTACCGGATGCCCGGCGGCGCAGCCCGCATCACCCTGTCTCGCGCCGGCCATGCGACGATCGACATCGCCGCGCACGAAATGGGCATGGGTACGGCTACGGCGCAGACACAGGTGGCAGCTGAACGACTGGGCCTGCCGATGTCACACGTCCAATTCAACTATGGCGACTCAACCTTGCCTGGGCTGGTCCTTGCAGGCGGATCGCAGCAGACTGCATCGATCGGCGCCTCGGTGATTGCGGCCTACAATAAGCTGGTTGCGCAACTGCTGGCTCTGGCAGGAAATGACTCGCCTTTGGCTGGGCTGAAACAGGCAGAGGTGGGAAGTCGGGATGGCGGCCTAGCCAGCCTGGACGATCCATCGCGGTATGAAAGCTACACGTCGATCCTCTCGCGCGCCCAGCGCGACGCCGTCGTCATCGAAGCCGAGCCGCCCATGCCGCTCGAGACCATGCACTGGTCGATGCACAGCCACGGCGCCATGTTCTGCGAAGTGCGGGTCAACATGATTACGGGTGAACCGTGCATATCTCGCTTCCTGGGATCGTTCGACTGCGGCCGCATCCTCAATCCCAAGACGGCGGCGAGTCAGTTCAGGGGGGGCATCATCATGGGCCTGGGCCTCGCGCTGATGGAAGAAGCACAGTTCGACGAGCGGAGCGGACGGATCATGAACCCCAGCCTCGCTGAATATCATATGCCCGTGCATATGGACGTTCCCGAAATCGATGTCATCTGGACCGACATACCCGATCCCCACACACCCATGGGCGCGCGCGGCGTCGGCGAAATTGGCATCACCGGTACGGGGGCGGCGGTCGCCAACGCGATCTACAATGCGACTGGGAAACGCGTGCGTGATTTGCCGATCACGCTCGACAAATTGATTTAGGATATCAATTGATGGCAACGCCGGCTGTGATGACGGCAAATGGGACTTTCCCGAATTTCGGCTTCGGAGAAACCGAACCAGCAAAGCGGCCATTCACTAACCTGTAGAAGCCTCATGCTGAAAGGCGGCAACGCGCCCATGCATGCCGTTCAATTGGAAAAGTGTCGCGCCTACGAGCTGTCGGTCCGGTTATGGCCGAGACTGGGACTTTGCTGCCGTTCGCAAGCGATGGATCGGAGGACAGCTCTTGTCAGAACCCGATATTCATCGATCGTTTGGCCGGCAGGATGACAAGGGGCCGACAATCCGCAGGGGTTCGCAGCCGGTGGCAACCGGCAAACGGACCGTCGTCGACCCCATAAGCTATATAGTAAAACGATCCGACACTAGGAGGCCGAAAAAGGTCAGCATCGACTTCTCGTGCCGCGCCGCCCTGAAAGCGGTCATGCCGATCAGCCCGGCGGGCAATCGCTCGATTATGATGATAGCAATGGCCGCCGCCCATTAGGCCGAGCCGAGCGGCGAGAGGAGGCCATGGACCAGCGAATCGCCGAACAGGATGAGCACGACCATCATCGCCACCGGCGCAGTTCGAGGTACTGCTTCCTCCCCGCGAACCACTGGCCGCGAGTATCGTTGTCACGGTTGCAAGGAGAGAGCGATGGCGCAGGATTCAGCTTGGGTGGCAGTCTCGGAGTTTGTGCGCAATCCCGGCATGGTCGGCTCGGCCGTCCCGGCGAGCGCGCGCATGGTTCGCCGCATGCTCGCCCCGCTCGACTGGCAGCGCATCAGCATTCTGGTCGAATATGGTCCGGGCACGGGGCGTTTTACCTTCGAAGCGCTGGAGCGCATGCGGCGCGATGCCGTTCTTCTGGCGATTGAGACCGGCGAAAGATTCGTCAAAACTTTGCGGCAGCGCTGCGACGATCGCCGGCTCATCGTCGTTCAAGGAACGGCGCAGGACGTCAATCGCCACCTTGCCGAGCATGGACTGGGCGAGGCCGACTGTATTTTAACGGGCTTGCCCTTCTCGACGCTCGAGCCGGGCGACGCCGAGGCGATCATGCGCGAGACGGTGCGGGCCATGTCGCCGTGCGGCACGCTGGCGGCCTACCAGATGCGCACCGCCATCCGTCCGCTGCTGAGGCGTCATTTCGCGAGCCTGCGCGAAAGCTACGAATGGAGGAACATCCCGCCCTGCCATCTTTATTGGGCGACAGGAAAGCGGCAGTGATCGGTAATGGCATCAAGCGAGATCGCGGCATGACGAGGCAATGCCAGCATGATCGACGCGCGGTTGCTGTTCTGTCTCATCGGACGGCACCGGCCGCCGATAATCTCGGTCAGCCGGCGCAAGCGGGGCGGCGACCTTTCGGCGCTGTGCGACTGGTGCGGCACACCAATCGAGCGCTCGCGCAGCGGACGCTGGCTAGCGCTCGGCCCGATCTACGAAGAGGGTGGTCCCGCGTCCTGACGCGAAATTTGCGCGTCGTTCGGCAAGCTCAGGTGCGTTCCGTCTCTGCAGCAATCGGAATAGCGTACCATGTCCGGCGACCGTTCGAATCATCAGCATGGGCCGCGAACCGCCCATAGGCTCGAGCCGGTAGCGATCGTGATCGGCATGGTCTTCGAGCCATGCGCGAGCCCACGTCGTCGCGGCCAGTTCGCCCTCGAGATCCTCGCTCGTCGTCGCCACCGAGCGGTCGTCATCGCGCAGCAGTCGGTACCTCATGAGAACACATTACCTCTATTTGGATTGAAATCGCCCGGTAAATTGGTCTTGCTGGCGTTCGGTTCCCCGGCTGAGCACAGCGCCTGAGCAAATCTGCGCGCGCCGCAAAAATTTTTTGGCCGCACTATCTTGAAAGCCGCGCGACCAAAATTAGCTCACCGGTACCGGACGCCAAACCGGGTCCGGTTGGACACATGAGAGCGCCGGCTCTTGGTTACTGGCGCATCTCATGCCCGAATTGCTTCATTTGGAGGATTTGGAGATGAGACCGAACTTTGACTTTACGCCCTATCGCCGTTCGACGGTCGGCTTCGATCGTTTGTTCAACCTGCTCGAAGCGGGTGCGCGGGAGGAAGATGGCTATCCGCCCTTCGACATCCAGAGGATCGACGACGACAATTTCCGCGTCACCATCGCGGTCGCCGGCTTCAAGCCCGAGGATATCGAGATCGTCGCGCACCAGAACCTGCTCTCGGTCACCGGCAAGCGTGCCGATGACGCCGACAAGGGCGAATACCTGCATCGCGGTATCGCGGCCCGGGCGTTCGAGCGGCGCTTCCAGCTTGCCGATTTCATCGAGGTCGGGAATGCGAACTTCGAGCACGGCCTCCTGTCGATCGAGCTGACTCGTGTCGTGCCCGAGGCGATGAAGCCGCGCCGCATCGAGATCTTCGGCGCCGCTTCCAACGACAAGCGACTGGGCGAAGTGAAGGAAAAGGCGGCCGAGCCGGCCTGATCCCGCGCCCATCGGCCTGCCGGCGCCGCCTTCCGATACCCCCCGCACGCGGCGTCCGGCAGGTTCAGCCTTTCATCCAGCCAGAAAAGGAGATGTCATCATGGCTATTCGTGATCTCATTCCCTGGAGCCGGCAGGAAAACCGGCTGCCCGTTCCGGTCAGCGCCGAGCGGGAAAGGGAAACCCATCCGCTTCAGTTGCTTCACCGCGACGTGAACCGTCTCTTCGACGATGTCTTTCGCAACTTCGGCATGCCCGCCTTCGCCGGCTTCGACCGCATGTCAGGATGGCCGCACCTTGAGCTGGGCGAGACCGACAAGGAGATTCGGGTAACGGCGGAACTGCCGGGCCTCGACGAGAAGGACGTGGAGATCTTCGTCGAGGACGGCGCCTTGACCTTGCGTGGCGAAAAGAAGTCCGAAGTCGAGGACAAGGATCGCGGCTACTCGGAGCGCAGCTATGGCCGCTTCGAGCGCCGCATCGGCCTGCCTAGGGGCATCGAACGCGACAAGGTCGCAGCCACCTTCAAAAACGGCGTGCTGACGGTCACGCTGCCGAGGACAGAGGCGGCGGAGCAGCACATCCGCCGGGTTCCCGTCAATGGCTGCGCCCGCTGACGGCAGGGCCCGGACTTTCGAGTCCGGGCCTTCGGCTAACGACAACCAGGCGGTTGCCCTGGCGGGTGCGACCTCGTTCCCGCTCGGTGCTCAGGCGATCATCGAGCCGCTGGCCTTAGCGACAAGTGGCGGCCGACGCCGCCAAAATCGATGGCGGGTCAGGTTTGCGCCGCGCTGGGGCCCGGTTGCCGACCCGCTGACGGGTTGGACCGGCGGAGGCGATCCCCTCGCGACGATCGAGCTGCGCTTTCCTGACCGCGCCTCGGCCGAGCGATATTGCCAAAGGCAGGGTCTTGACTTCGAATGCCGGACGGAGCCGTCGCTAGGCCAAATCCGTCTTGCTATCCCCGATGCCTTGGGGCCCGTGCTTTGCTGCTGGCCCACCGGCCCGCATGCTCTGTGCTGCGGCAATTTCCCTTGCGCCAGCATGGCCGCCAATGAGGAGGTTGATCGCAAATCTGCATAGGTAGAGGCGCACTTCAGGTGGGCGAGGACTGCTCGCCAGAGCATGCAGCGTGCGATGGACGCTCGTGTCGATGCCATGCCTCGTCGAGGGCGGTGAGCACCCGGTCGATAACCGCCGCGTTGCTCGCCGCCTTGGGCAGTTCGCGCACCGCGAAATGCGCAAGCGGGCAAGGTCCCCCTTCGGCAAGCGCAGCTCGATCTGCTTGGTGGTCAGTTTGTTCGGCTCGATGCCTTCGGCTGCACGGCCACAAGCCAGCATGTGATCGAGAAGTCTCTTGCGATGGGCGAAGGTCAAGCCCAGCGCTCGCAGCTCGTGCGGCGAGATCGACAGGAGCGCCATCGCGAATTCCATGATGTGGCTGAAGGGCAGGCGTACCGGCACGTCGTCCGGCTTCGGCTTGCGCCACCCCTTGAGCAGACTGCGCGTCACCGGATATCGATGACGCCATCGACCGCGCGCCACTCGGTAGGGCGGATCATCCCCTCATGGGAAATGCACATCGAGTGGAGCGGGGCCTCGATCTCGCGTCGCCAATGCTCGAGAAACGCGAACAGCCTTGGAAAGTCGGGCGCGAGATCGTACTCCTGCCAAACGAACAACTGCAGCAGCGAGGGCGCATCGGGACGGTAGTAGTGGATTTGTGCCGTCGTCAGCCGATGGCCCTTTAGCTGCACGATAAAATCCCGGCGGCTCATGGCGAAGCGCGGGGACCTTCCGCGGGCTTGTCGATCGCATGCATGGCGGCAAGGATGTCATCGATCGGCACCGCGCGCCTGGCGCCGGGCGGCTTGCGCAGGCCGGGATGGTCGCGCACCGCGGAACGGTCGGACGCCCAGGATGCCAGAATGGCGCGCTTCACTTCGGGCTCCAGGCTCGGATTGTGCGCAACGTCGAAGGGATGAAGATAGCGGGAAAATGGCTGCGACATGGCTCTGCCTCCTTCCTTTGGTGTCGCTCCTTTCTCATCTGCGGGCGCAGCGCCCACTCGGCAAATTTTGGAACGCCGGCGATTCGCGTCAAGAGGGAAATTGACCCAACAACAACTCGATAAGTCGGCACCTGGCACTCGATGCCTGCGAGTGCCAAAAATTTTCGCGCACCATCTTGACGCAAAAAATGAGCTTTCCTAATTCCGCGTCACCTGACGTTCGAATGAACGCCGGGCCTATCACATCTCAGTTTTGCATCTGGAGGTTATGCATGCATTTCCGCCCCTTGCACGACCGTGTGGTCGTCCGCCGCATCGAAGCCGAGGAGATGACCTCGGGCGGCATCATCATCCCCGACACCGCCAAGGAAAAGCCGCAGGAAGGCGAAGTCGTCACCGTTGGTCCGGGAGCGCGCGACGAAGCCGGAAAGCTCGTCGAGCTATCAGTCCAGGCCGGCGACCGCGTCCTTTTCGGCAAATGGTCGGGGACCGAGGTCAAGATCGATGGCGAGGATCTGCTCATCATGAAGGAGAACGATATCCTCGGCGTGATCGAGCCCAAGGCAGAGCTCAAGCAGGCGGCGTGAGGCTGGCCTGTCCCCTCAACACCCAGGAATGAATTCGAAGAAAGGAGACGAGGCAATGGCTGCCAAGGAAGTGAAGTTTGCGTCGGACGCGCGTGATCGCATGCTGCGCGGCGTGGATACGCTTGCCAACGCAGTGAAGGTGACCCTGGGTCCGAAGGGCCGCAACGTGGTCATCGAGAAGTCGTTTGGCGCGCCGCGCATCACGAAGGACGGCGTTACCGTCGCCAAGGAGATCGAACTCAAGGACAAGTTCGAGAACATGGGCGCGCAGATGCTGCGCGAGGTCGCGTCGAAGCAGAACGACAAGGCCGGCGACGGCACCACCACCGCGACCGTGCTCGCCCAGGCGATCGTGCGCGAGGGTTCCAAGGCTGTCTCGGCAGGTATGAACCCGATGGACCTCAAGCGCGGCATCGACCTCGCCGTCGGCGCCGTGGTCAAGGACCTTGAAGCCCATGCGCGCAAGGTCCGCGCCAATAGCGAGATCGCCCAGGTCGCGACCATCTCCGCGAACGGCGACGAGGAAGTCGGCCGCATTCTCGCCGAGGCGATGGAGAAGGTCGGCAACGAGGGCGTGATCACCGTCGAGGAAGCCAAGAGCCTTGCGACCGAGCTCGAGACCGTCGAGGGCATGCAGTTCGACCGCGGCTATCTCTCGCCCTATTTCGTAACCAACGCCGAGAAGCTCAAGGTCGAGCTTGAGGATCCCTACATCCTTATCCACGAGAAGAAGCTGTCGAACCTCCAGGCGCTGATCCCGCTGCTCGAGCAGGTGGTGCAGTCGGGCCGGCCGCTTCTGATCATCGCCGAGGATGTCGAGGGCGAAGCGCTGGCGACGCTCGTCGTCAACAAGCTGCGCGGCGGCCTCAAGGTCGCGGCGGTCAAGGCGCCGGGCTTCGGCGATCGCCGCAAGGCGATGCTGGAAGACATCGCGGTACTCACGGCCGGCAACGTCGTCAGCGAGGAACTCGGCACCAAGCTCGAGAACGTCACGATCGCCATGCTCGGCCGCGCCAAGAAGGTCATCATCGATAAGGACAACACCACCGTCGTCGATGGCGCCGGCGCGCGTTCGGACATCGACGCTCGCGTCACGCAGATCAGGGCGCAGATCGAGACAACGACCAGCGACTACGACCGCGAGAAGCTTCAGGAGCGCGTGGCCAAGCTCGCCGGCGGCGTCGCGGTGATCCGCGTCGGCGGCGCAACCGAGGTCGAGGTCAAGGAGAAGAAGGACCGCGTCGACGACGCGCTCCACGCCACCCGCGCCGCGGTCGAGGAGGGCATCCTGCCGGGCGGCGGCATTGCGCTCCTGCGCGCGCTCAAGGCGCTCGAGGGCATCAAGGCCGCGAACGACGACCAGCAGTCAGGTATCGACATTGTCCGCCGGGCGCTGCGCGCGCCGGCACGGCAGATTGCTGACAACGCCGGCGAGGATGGTGCATTCATCGTCGGCAAACTTCTGGAGAGCGAAGACTACAACTGGGGCTTTAACGCCGCCACCGGCCAATATGAAGATCTGGTTGGCTCCGGCGTGATCGATCCCGCCAAGGTGGTCCGCACCGCGCTCCAAGACGCAGCTTCGGTGGCCTCGCTGCTGATCACGACCGAGGCGCTCGTCGCCGAAGCGCCCAAGGATGACAAGGGCGCCAGGGCCACGATGCCGGAAATGGAGTACTGACAGACGAAGGGCCCGGCTGCGGCCGGGCCCCATCATCGAACATGAGGAACTCGACGATGAACGACCACTATCTGCGCTACCTCGAGCGCGAACATGCGCGTCTCGAAGCCGAAATCCGCGAAGAGGAGAAGCGTCTCCATCCGCGCCATTTCCTGATCGGCCGGCTCAAGAAACTGAAGCTGGCGGTCAAGGACCAGATGGCGGCCTGCTCGGGTCACGCGGAAGAGCGCGAAGCCGCTTGAGCGAGAGTCCGATGCGGACGATCCGCGCAAGTGCCCGCCGCTTACCGGCAGCGAGCTTTTGCCGGAAACCCGATGGCGCCCATCTGCGTTCCATGGTCGTCCGCCCCGTTCGCGGAAGCTCGCGAGGATGGACAGGGGAGCCTCGAGCCAGCCGCCGGGGCTCCTTTCTCTGTCAGCAACAATCTATGGGACAGGCCAAGGAACCTGGCGATGCACTGGCGCGTAACGAAACGGCTGCCTGCAGCTGGCGAGAGTGGCCGGCGACACACTATCGTCCAGATGGAAAGGGGCGAGGAAATCGATTTCATCCTGGATAGTGGTCTTGCCGTCACGCGCCGCACCGATGGCTCATTCCTGATCGATGAAACGGGAGAAGTCCTCCAGCCGATCGATGCCTGACCCTTTCTCGAAACGCATGAAACGTCACGGCACCTGCGAATCGCGGGAGGATTTCCGATAGCGCGCGTCTGGTGGCAGCTGCTCGTCCGGCTGAAGCGCGATCTTGACCTCGCGCGTAGCTTGCCCCCGCTGGAGGGTGACCCGCACGTTGGCGCCGACCTCGAAGTCGTCCAGTCGCGCGAGGAGCGCGCCGATAGTGCCTACTGGTTTAGACGAAACGATAGCGCAAGATCGGGTTGCATCAAACGAGCGCACAGCCAATGATCGAGTGGCGCAAACGAACGATGGCCCAACAGACCCTGAGCTGATCCGCTTCCTGCGCGAGGAACTGGGCGGAGACGTCTCACCCGACGAAACAGTTTGAGAGCATGCCGGTCCTATCTGGTTGTGGCGCGGGGAAGGCAAGGATGGCCAGCCGTCATTTCTGACGATCGACGGCTACGTCGCGGAAGCCATCCGTGTAGCATCGTCTGGTCACTCAGCGGCTTGGGGATCAGTCTATGTAGAGGCTGCCATCAGCAAAACTTGTTGGCGCACATCGGTTTTTCCGAGCAAGGCCCGCCAAGGCTACATGCTACCCATCAAGGCGAGCGTGAGAAAAGCAGAAAAGCTGGCCGAAGGCGACTTGATCACGGTACGCATTACCCTATCCAAGGGACCATCACGCTAGAAATGAGCGCTCGACCTGAGGGAAGTTGGTCGCGAGCCGCTGGAAAAACGGAAGATCTGCGCCTGAGGAGCCGAACTCTGTCTCTGAAGGTATAATTTGGGTCGGCGGTAGACGCCGATTTCAATCTTAGCTTCAGTATCAAGGACGGAGAGCAGGGAAGAAAAATGCTCAGTCCGCTGTGATTTTAGGAGATTGCAGCGAGTCTAAAGCGAATTTACCATCCAGAGCATGGCGGCCGTTCGAGGGCAATCGATTGGGCCCGCCTGGGAGAGTTCGTCACGATGATTGACCGCGCTAAGATATTGGTGATCGACGATAGCATAGAGATGCGAAACGTCCTGTGCCGGCTTCTGCGGAAAGATTCCCGCTTCGAAGTTGTCGAAGAAGGAGTAGATTGCGTACATGGTGTTGCTATGGCGCGCGATTACGCCCCCGACATCGCTATTCTTGATTGCCCTCCCCCTTTGAAGAATGAGCTGCACTACGCAACGCAATTGAGACAGGTTACTCCCTCCATCTACATCGCGATGTTCACTCTGCAGCGTAGCAAAACCACAATTGCCAGCGCCCTGAGTGCAGGCTGCAAAGCGTATTTCTCAAAAATTGAAGGGCCGTCGGTTTGGCAGCAGGCGATGGACCATGCCCTCAAAGGCGAACCCTTCTTTTCAGGAGAAGCGAGCGAGTTCCTGGTCGAGCGCGTGCTGGACGAAAGCGTAATCCCGCTGCGGCGGCTTACCCCACGACAGCGTCAGATTGTTCAGCAGATCGCTGAAGGGCGGCGAAACACGGAAATCGCTGAAGTTTTGGGCATGAGCGTCAAAACCGTGGAGGCACATCGCCTGGAAGCGATGAAACGCCTCGACTTACGAAATGTGGCAGACCTTGTTCGATATGCGATTCGCAATTGCATCATTGAACCATGATCAACGCTAGCTCACCGAAATTCCGCCCCTCAGGGCAGTAGAAAGCTGAGTGTAGAACGCTTCCTGGACATGTAGCAGTTAAGGGATCAGCCGACGTCGCTGCAGCTCACCTACCAGGCACAGGTTCTCCCGGCAGCAATCATCATTGATGGCCAAGATCCTGAACTTGCGTGAGGCACCGAACGTGTCGGAGACAAAGTCCATCGACCAGCGCGAACCCGGAACCAGCGTAAGCGGTGTTTTCAGCCCACGGTGGTCCAAGGCATGAGTTCGGCGACGCCGTTCGCAGGATGACCGTTGGCCAGGCTGTTCAGCGTATCGGTCAGCCAGATGTGCGGGTTGATGCCGGAGAGCTTGCAGTTTTCGATGAGCGTGGCGATCACCGCCCAGTTGTCGCCGCCTTCGTCGGAACCGGCGAACAGGGCATTCTTGCGGTTCAGCGCGAGGGGCCGGATAGAGCGTTCGACGGTGTTGCTGTCGAGGTCGATGCGGCCATCCTCGAGGAAGCGTGACAGCCCATCCCAGCGGGTGAGCGCGTAGCGGATCGCTTCGCCGAGCTTGCTCTTGGCGCTGACCTGGCGGATGCGGGCCTCGAGATACTGGCGAAGATCATCGACGATGATGCGGCTGCGGTCATGGCGAACAGCCCGGCGTTGCTCCGCCGATAATCCTCGCGCCTCATCTTCGATGGCATAGAGCAAGGCGACGCGACGCAGCACTTCCGTTGCCACCGGCGAGTTGTCGGCCAGCTCGTAGAACTTGCGCCGGACGTGTGCCCAGCAAAAAGCGAGGCTGATCTGCTGGCGGCGCCTGGCGAGCGCGGCATAGCCGCCATAGCCATCGACCTGCAGGATACCTGCAAAATCACCGAGATGCGCTTCTGCCCGTTCGCCCTTGCGATCGGCTGCATAGACATAGGCGACCATCGGCGGATCATCGCCGCCCCAAGGTCGGTCATCGCGGGCATAGGCCCATAGCTGGCCGGTCTTGGTTCGCCCACGCCCCGGATCGAGCACCGGCGCCGTAGTTTCGTCCGCAAATAGTCGTTCTGATCGTCGCAATCGCTCAAGGATGTGATCGCGCAAGGGGCGCAGATACCAAGCTGCCCGTCCGACCCAGTCTGCCAGGGTGGATCGATCAAGCTGGATGCCTTGCCGGGCGTAGATCTGCGCCTGGCGGTACAGCGGTAGATGATCGGCGTACTTGGCGACCAGCACCTGGGCGATCAGCGCTTCGGTGGGAATGCCGCCCTCGACGATCCGCGCCGGTGCCGGGGCCTGCACAATGGCGCTCTCGCACGAGCGGCAACCGTAGCGCGGGCGGCGGGTGACGAGGACACGGAAGGTCGTGGGCACGACGTCGAGGCGTTCGGCTACATCCTCGCCGATCTGGTGGAGCGCGCCGCCGCAGCACGGACAGGCCTTGTCCTCGACATCGACGACCTGCTCGATCCGTTCGAGATGGGCAGGGAGCGAACCGCGGTTGCTCTTGCGGGGGCGCTCGGCGGGAGTCCGGCTTGCCTTGTCCCTGGCATGCTCGGCTTCAGCCAACGCCGTCTCGACTTCTTCCAGCGCAAGCTCGAACTGATCAGGATCGAACTGCTCTGACCGGCGTCCAAAACGGTGGCGCTGCAGAGCCTCGATGATCGCCTTCAGGCGTTCCACATCAGCCTGGAAAACCTTGAGCGTGTCGAGCTCGCGGGCCTGTTCGAGGACGAGCGCACGCAGCGCTTCAACGTCGTCGGGGAGGTCCGCTTCCATGAGCATGGCAGGCAGTGAATCAGTAGGCGAAGGCCCCGTCAACCGGCAATCTGCGGGACAATGGGACGGCGTCCACCGTGCACTCTGCGCCAGTCCAGACCCTCCAGAAGGGCACCGAGTTGCGCCGAGGTCAGGCGCATCACGCCGTCCTGGATGCCCGGCCACTTGAAGCCACCGGTCTCGAGCTTCTTGGCCATCAGACACAGGCCCGTGCCGTCCCACCAGACCAGCTTGATCCGGTCCGAACGCTTCGCCCGGAACACGTAGATCACGCCCGAATAGGGATCGCCGCCGTACTCGGCTCCGACCAGCGCGGCCAGGGCGTCAGGTCCCTTGCGGAAATCCACCGGGCGCGTCGCGACCATCACGCGCGCGCCAGCCCCAGGTCCTATCATCGCGTCGCCTTGAGCGCTTCGATCACCGCGGCAATCACACCGACGTCGGCACTGCGGCCGATCTTCACTGCCACACCGTCGATCTCCAGCTCGACAGCTGCAGCTGCTGCGCAACGTCGACGGCGGGGACGCCGCGTGGGAGCAGGACCGGACACCGCGCTGGGCTCGATTACGGCAGGCACGAACGCGACCGCTTCCGGCTCTTCCGAAGGCAGGATCCCCCCCTTGGCCTCGAGCTGCTTGCGCAAATCCCGCCGCCACGCGTAAACCTGAGAGGGATCGAGCCCATGCCGGCGAGCCACGGCACTGACCCCGTCCCGGCCCGAATAGCACTCTGCAACAATCGAGGCCTTCACTTCGGGCGGCCACTCTCGCCGCTTGCCCGCGCCCGTAAACACCTCGAACCGCTGCGCGCCCTTGCTCACAGGATCATCACCCGAGATTATCATAGTAGCAGCGCACTCCAGCCCAATCAGGGCGCGGAAACTCGGCGCTACGCTTCAAACGCGCAAGGTGGGGGCAGAACAGCGCTTACGAACCAGCGGCACGGGCATCGGTGTGCGGCTGCCACGCGCCCGTTTGCGCCCACGACGGCGGCGAACCGACAATCCTTCCTCACGATACAGCCGGTAGAGCTTCTTGTGGTTCATAGTCATCCCCTGGCGTTCCAGCATGATGCCGATCCGGCGATAGCCAAAGCGACGGCGCTGGCCTGCGACCTCACGCATCGCAGTCCGGATGGCTCCGTGGTCCGGCGGGCGTTCGCGCCGGACCATTTTGGGATCGACACCGATCAGGACGCAGGCCCGGCGCTGGGAAATCGGATAGAGCCCCAGCACCTTGAGCACCGCGTCTCGCCGCAAACCTGGTGTCGTCAGACTTTTCCCAACAGATCCTTCAGGATCACATTGTCGAGCATGCTGTCGGCCAGCAATCGCTTGAGCTTGCCGTTCTCCTCCTCAAGCTGGCGGAGCCGGCGGGCATCGGACACTTCCATCCCGCCGTACTTGCCCTTCAGCTTGTAAAACGTCGCCGTGCTCAGCCCATGCTTCCGACAAATCTCGACCGTCGGTAGCCCGGACTCCTGCTCCTTGATCATCCCGATGATCTGCGCCTCAGTAAAACGGCGCTTCCTCATGCGTCTGCTCCTTCTCGTGGACAGACTCTACATCAGAATGAGGGATCTTTCGGGGGGCAGGTCAGTCTGCATCATGTCACCGGGAATAATCATCTTCGACACGGCCCTAATGGATCATGCTTCCAGAGTACGGCAATTGGGATATGTCCGATAGTTACCGCAATTTATCGGATTATCATCTCCCTTTGCAATTCATTGATCTCACATGAGCGCTTGGAACCTACAATCCGCTGAAAGAAGCGAAAAAATCCCATCGGGTGGCAGCGAAGGATCGGGATAGTCAGTCAGTTTTTGCGGAGATTGTTCGAGTATGTGCACCTATCGGCGCGTATCTGTTTCTCCGCCACAAAATTGCTTTAACCGTGACGGAAATGCCTCTTCCATGGCTCTTGGCAACGAGAGAGGAGAGAAACTACGGAACGCGACGCGCTTGCCAGATGGGTAGCACGGGAAATTCTGCCCCATGAACGTGACCTGCGGAGCTGGTTGCGGCGGCGTGTGCTTGCGGCGGCCGATGTGGAGGATATCGTGCAGGAATGCTATTGCCGTCTGGCCCAGCTGCCCGATGTCGCGCATGTTGCCGTGCCGCGCGCCTATCTTTTCACGATGGCGCGACACATATTGCAACGACAGGTGGAGCGGGCGCGGGTGGTTCGCATCGAGACTGCGTCCGGCATTGATGGTTGGGAAGAGGAAGGTGATCCTCTGACGCCCGAGCGCTTCGCGCAGGGACGCCAGGAATTGGCCAGGGTACAGGCGGCGCTGGCACAGCTGTCCGACCGTGCCCGCCGGATCTTCATCATGCGCAGGGTCGAGGGCTTGAGCCAGAAGATGATTGCCCAGACGCTGGGCATCAGCGAAACCATTGTCGAGAATGAGGCGAGCCGCGGCTTGAGAACCATTCTTCGCACATTGACCGAGCCCGAACAGGAACAGCCTTCGAGCAGCGGAGGTGTCCGTGCGCGAAAGCATTGACGAGGCAGCTGCCAACTGGGCCATGCGCCATCCCTTGGATGCGCATCAACAGGCCGCTCTTGACGCATGGCTCGCACAGGACCGGCTCCATGCCGGGGCGCTGCTGCGTGCGCAGGCTGCCCTGGCCCTGGCGGAGGAAGCGCTTGTTGCCGACGCCGGGCCGGAGCACGGCTCCCATTGGACGCGGCGTCGATGGATGGCGGCCGGGGTCGGTGGTGCCATGGCGGCGGCGATCGCGGGCATGGTCGGGTTTTCGCGCTGGACGGGGGAGCATATCGCGACCGAGCGCGGTGAAATTCGGCGTCTTCCGCTCGAAGATGGTTCGGTCGCAACGATCGACAGTGGTAGCGACCTGCGGGTTGCCCTCGACGAGGAAAGCCGACGCGTCACGCTGGCAAGAGGTCAGGCCTGGTTTCAGGTTGCAAAGGACCGACGGCGTCCCTTCATCGTCGATGCCGGCATTGCGCAGGCAAGGGCGATCGGCACGGCCTTTTCCGTCAGTCGGACCGAAAATGGCGTGCAGATTGCCGTGACCGAGGGGATCGTGGCAACCTGGGCCCGTAACGGGGCAGGGGCCATGACCATCCTCAGGGCCGGGGATTTTGCGACCTTCGAGCGGGGCGCGCTGGTTCCCGCCACTGGCAATTCACCGCAGGCGATAGAGAGGTCGCTCGCCTGGCGAGCGGGTGAAATCGCGCTCGAAGGGGACACATTGTCTGACGCCATTGCCCGGTTCAATCGCTACAACAAGCAGCAATTGGTGCTGTCCGACCCAAGCCTTGCCAATGAGAAGCTGGTCGGCCTGTTCCGGATCGATAATCCGGCAGGTTTTGCGCGGACCCTGGCCATTTCCCTCGATATTTCGGTAAGTATGACAGCCGAGGAAATTCGCCTTTCGCGAAAAAAGATCGCAGGCAGCTGACGGAAAACCGACCCGCCCGTCTCTTGATGGTCGAGAGCGCACCAGAAAACAGGGCGCCAGACAGGGGAGGATGTATGAGAGCTTCGCGCGCCTATTTTATGTTGGCTTCAGCCAGCCTGGCCTGGAGCATGGCTTCGCCTGCAGAGGCGGCGGCCCAGGTCCGGCGATTCGATATCCCCGCGCAACCGGCGCGCACCGGCATCCCGCTCTTTGCCAGACAGGCGGGTATCGAAATATTGGTGTCGGCCCCCACAGCTGAGGGTGTCACCATTTCCGGCATCAAAGGGGCAATGGATGTGTCGCAGGCGCTTCAGCGCCTGCTTGCAGGCACGGATCTCGTCATGGTCAGGGTCGGCAGCGCCATCGTGCTCAAGCGAGGCAAGGTCGGTCCGACCCCGGCAGCCGCTTTCACCATGATGCCGGCCGGTGAGCCCAATCCACAGGGGAGTGAAGCGGCGGGCGCTGCACCAGATGACATAGTCTCTTCCGACAATCAGGCGGCGCAGGACATCATTGTCACCGGCATTCGCGGCTCGTTGCAGCAGTCGATCAATGTGAAGCGCCGCGCCAGCAACATCGTCGATGTCATCACGGCGCAGGATATCGGCAAGCTGCCTGACCAGAATGTCGCTGAATCCATGAGCCGCATCACCGGCGTCCAGATCACGCGGCGCGAAGGCGATGGCTCGAACTTCACCGTCCGCGGCATTTCCCAGAACCGCCTGGAAATCAACGGCCGCACCTTCCTGGGGCCGGGTGCAGGTGGCAGTGCGTCGCTAGAATCGATCAGTCCGGAAATCATCGGCAGCATCGTCGTCTCGAAGTCTCCCACCGCCGACATGCCCGAAGGGGCGCTTGGCGCCACCGTGAACCTCAAGACCAAGCGTCCGCTCGACCTTGACGACCTTGTCATCAGCGGGCGGCTTCAGGGTGCCTATACCGACCAGGCCGATCATCTTGGCTACCGAGGCTCAGCCCTCATCTCGAAGAATTTCGACGATCGCTTCGGCGTCCTTGCCAGCATCGCCTATTCCAACACCCATACCCAGGGACAGTCATTCGATTCCGGCGGCTGGACCCGTACTGATGCCATCGACGGCGATGGTGACGGCGTCGACGACCCCGGCCTGTTCCGGCCGAATCGTTTCATGGCGCGCATCTATGATCGGCGGGAGCAGCGCCTGACGCTCAACAGTTCGCTGCAGTTTCGTCCTGCCGACAATTGGGAGATCATTCTCGACGGCACCTATTCGCGGCTGAAACGGGAACGCAACAGCGCCAATTACCAGATTCTCTTCAATAATAATGACGTCGATGCTGTTGCTGACGAACATGGCACCGTCGTCAGCGGCACCTTCACCGGCGTGACGCTGCGGCCGCTCATCTATGACGAGCCGACCGAGTTCCGATCCACCAATCTTGGTTTCTCGACCAAATATGACGGTGATGTCGTGAAGATGTCGGCGGACGCTTCCTACAGCAAGGGCAAGGGCACGGATGGTGGCCCTGGCGCATCCTTCACCTATGTGGTGGTCCCGCGTGCCGGCAATGTCACCAATGCGAGCTATGATTTCTCGGGGGGCGGCCCGGTGCCCAACCTTTCGCTCGACACCAATTTCGACCGTAACGATCCGGCGCAATATCAGCTGGCATCGATCTTCGATGGCGACAATATCACCAACAACAGCGGCTATGACGGCCGTGTCGATTTCGACATCCGCACCGACTGGGGCTTGCTCAGCTCGATCCAGGTTGGCTCGCGCTACGAGAAGATCAAATTTTATTCGGAATCGCCACAAAGCGTCCCCTCCGCGGCAAGCCTGCTGGCCGTTGGTGACAAGAATGGCGATGGCATCATCACCGTCGATGAGATGCCGGGGCTCAATTATGACAATAGCATGAGCAGCTTCTTTCCTGGAGCCTCGGGCGATTTCCCACGCGACTTGCTGACCGGGACCGTGGACAAGGATGTTGCACGCGATGCATTTGGCCTGCCGATCCCTCGCGCCGATACGATCCCGCTTGGCCGCGTGTCGATCCGCGACGTGGATCAGGACACGCTCGCCTTCTATGTCCGGGCCAATTTCAAGAGCGAGGTCGGATCGATACCGATCACCGGCAATGCGGGGGTGCGCTATATCAGTATCGAGCGCATATCCTCGGGCTATCTGTCGGACACACAGGCAACCGCGTCGAAATCGCGCTTCGACTATTGGTTGCCGAGCGCCAACCTCTCGCTCGAGCTGTCGCCCAGCCTCATGTTCCGCGCTGCCGCTGCCAAGGTGGTCGCGCGTCCCAGTCTTAACGATGTCGGGGTGAGCTTCATTCCATTCATCGTCGCCCGCACGGGATCGCGTGGCAATCCCGCCCTGCGGCCGTTCCAGGCAACGCAATATGATGCGACACTCGAATGGTATTTTGCACCGTCCAGTGCGCTGACGCTTGCCGGCTTCTACAAGGACGTCAGTTCCTTCACCATCAACACGACCCGGCCCGAATTCGTGCCCGGCCTGTCGACGGGGCCGGACGACCTGTTCCAGATTACCCAGCCGGTCAATGGCAAGTCGGGTACCATCAAGGGATTCGAATTGGCCTATCAGCACGCGCTGCGTTTCCTGCCGGCGCCCTTCGACAATCTCGGCATTCAGGCCAATTATACCTTCGTCGACAGCAAGACGCCGCTGGTAGACGAGGCGACCCAACGCGGCCTGCCATTGCCGGGCCTGTCGAAGCATAGCTATAATCTCATCGGCTATTATGAGGACGAATTGCTGTCCTTCCGGGTCGCCTATATCCACCGCAGCAAATATCTGCAGGGGCAGGGCAGCGCCGCATCGGGCGGCAGCTCCTATATGCAGGCCAGGGGGCAACTCGACGCTTCGGCCCAGATCAACCTCACCAAGACCGTCCGCCTGACGGCAGAGGCCATCAATCTCACCCGGTCCGTCGAACGGCAATATCTCCAGGATCCGGCGCGCCTGCTCAGTTCGCTGCGAGAGGACCGCCGTTTCTTCTTCGGCGTGGCGGCGACTTTCTGATGGCTGGCAGGATCAAGGCGCTTCGCCCCATGCTCGCCGCGGCCCTTCTGCTGGCCGGCGCGGCCGACGCCAGCACGGTTGCACAAACACCGGCGGATATCGTGATATATGGCTGCACCTCGGCCGGCGTCATTGCGGCGGTCGAGGCACGGCGGCTGGGCCGGTCGGTGCTGCTCGTCTGTCGCGACGCCTATGTCGGCGGCATGACGACCAATGGCCTGGGCTGGTCCGACACCGGCAATCATCGCGCCATTGGTGGCCTCTCGCTCGAATTTTATCGGCGGGTGAAGCGTCATTATGATGATCCGGCTGCCTGGACCTTTGCCAGGCGTCCGGAGAACGCCGAGAATTTCGTCAATGACGATGCGATGTGGCAGTTCGAGCCCAAGGTGGCTGAGGGGATTTACGAGGCCTGGCTGAAGGAGGCCGGTGTTACCGTCGTTCGATCCCAGCCGATCGATCGGCGGGACGGGGCCGTGGAGGTGAAAGCCGGTCGGGTTGTCGCCTTCCGTTCCGGGACTGGTCGTCGTTTTGCCGGACATGTCTTCATTGATGCCAGCTATGAAGGCGATCTGATGGCGGGGGCAGGGGTGGGCTTTGCGGTCGGGCGCGAAGCAAATGCCACCTACGGCGAGACGTTGAACGGCGTCCAGATGGCCAACACGACCAATCATCAATTCACACTGGACGTCGATCCCTATGTCGTCCCGGGTAAGCCCGGCAGCGGCCTGTTGCCGCGGGTAACGGCAGATCCGATCGCGCCGGACGGCACGGGCGACCATCGCATACAGGCCTATACATTCCGCATGTGCCTGACCGACGTGCCAGCCAACCGCACGCCTTTTCCCAGGCCGCGCCATTATGATCCGCGCCAATATGCGTTGCTCAAACGCTATATGGATGCGGGCTATCGCGACTTTTTCCGCAAATTCGATCGCATCCCCAACGGCAAGACCGACACCAACAATTTCGGTGCCTTCTCCTTCGATGATATCGGCATGAATTACCGCTATCCCGAGGGAACCGACACCGAACGGGCTGCCATCATTCAGGAGCATGTGGACTATCAGCAGGGGCTGCTGTGGTTCATGGCAAACGATCCTGGCGTACCGGCCGAGACGCGCACCGAAATGTCGCGCTGGGGCCTGTGCAAGGATGAATTCACCGGCAATGGTAACTGGCCGCGGGAAGTTTATGTGCGCGAAGCGCGGCGCATGGTTTCGGACTTTGTCATGGCCGAACCGCATTTGCGCGGCACGAAGGCGACGCCCAGGCCGGTCGGCATGGGATCATATAATATGGACTCGCACAATGTCCGGCGGATCGTCGATGCAAGAGGCTTTGCGCGCAACGAAGGGAATATCGAGGTCAGCCCTGAACGCGCCTATCCGATCAGCTATGATGCGATCATCCCGAAGCGCCAGGAAGCGACCAACCTACTGGTCCCGGTCGCCTTGTCGGCATCGCACATTGCCTATGGCTCGATCCGAATGGAGCCCGTCTTCATGATCCTTGGCCAATCGGCCGCTGCTGCGGCATCCATCGCGATCCGGGAGGGCAGGAGCGTGCAGGATGTCGATTACGGGATGCTGAAACAGCAATTATTGTCCGAGCAGCAGATCTTGGCGCTGGAAAGATAACGGATCATCCATAGAGCGTGAGCGATAGAGCTCTGTAGGCCTATAGAACAGCAATGTTCACACGGGCCTCAGGGCCTCCCGGTTTGCATCATGAGCCCTGCAGTCGCTTTGGCACTTCCGACAACGCCCGGGATGCCCGCGCCGGGATGGGTACCTGCTCCTACCAGGAAAAGATTTTCAAATCGGTCATCACGATTATGTGCTCGAAACCAGGCGCTCTGCGTCAGCACCGGTTCTAGACTGAAAGCGCTACCGAGATGAGCGTCCAAATCCCTTTGGAAATCTTCCGGCGTATAGTGAAAGCAGATTTCGATCCGATCCTCGATATCGGGGATCAACAGGTCGCGAATGCGGCCTATGATGATTTGGCGATAGCGGTCGCCCTCCTCCGCCCAATTGACTGCCGCAGCGCCCAAATGCGGCACAGGGGCGAGCGCGTACAAGACCGATTTGCCGGCAGGAGCCACGCTTGCGTCACTGGCTCCGGGATTATGCAAATAGATTGACGGGTCCTTCGGCAAGCGCCCCCCCTTGTAAATGTCGTCCAATAAGGGACCGTAGCGATCGGAAAATAGAATCGAGTGGTGCGCGATTTTCGGAAAATTTCCTTTAATTCCCATATGTAAAACAAAAAGACTGGGAGAAAATCGCTTAGCTTCGAGTGAATGCCTTTTCCTCAATGCGTGAGAAGACCCGACGATCATTTTATAGGTGCTGACAACATCCGCGTTGGAGGCGATCTGATCTGCATGAATGCGACGTCCATCCTGCGTGACCACGCCAGTTACGCGACGCCCTTCATGTAAAATTTCCCGTACCGGTTCATTCAGCATGAGCGCTCCGCCCAATCGCTCAAAAAGCGCCACCATCCCATCGACGAGTGCGTTTGTGCCGCCAGTCGTCCACCATATTCCTCCCTCCCGCTCCAAGTGGTGGATAAGGGCGTAGATGCCACTCGTGCTCATCGGATTGCCCCCGACCAGCAAAGTGTGGAATGACAGGGCCTGGCGTAGCTTTTCGTTCCCCACGAAGCTCGATAAGATTGCATAGACAGACCGCCATGCTTTGTGCCGGGCAAGGGCGGGTGCCGCTTTCAACATGCTCTTGAAATCAAGAAATGGGACTGCACCCAGCTTTACGTAGCCCTCCTGGTAAACTGACCGCGCATAGTCCAGAAACCGGTGGTAGCCTTCGATGTCTTTCGCATCGAGCTTGGCAATCTCTTTTTCCAACAGCGCGTCATCATTGGAATAATCGAACTGTGTGCCATCGTTCCAGACAAGCCTATAAAAGGGGCTCACCGGCTTGAGGGTCACATCCTCATCCATTCGATTGCCTGAAAGCATCCATAATTCTTCCAGGCAGGCCGGATCGGTAATCACGGTCGGACCGGCGTCGAATATGTAACCTTCTCTTTCCCAGCGATAGGCTCGCCCGCCTGGGCGATCGCGTGCCTCGATGAGCGTCGTGCCGATACCGGCACTTTGCAAGCGGATTGCAAGCGCAAGTCCCCCAAAGCCTGATCCGATGACGATTGCAGAAGGCTTTGATGACATCATGTATCGCCTTGGTTTGAGGAATGCTGGTTCAAGGCATCGCTATGGAATTGGTGGAGTGCCACAACCTGTCCAAAGGGGAGTATGGTATTCAAAGCCAAAAACTGAAAATATGTCAGATAGATAGGATGAGGCGATGATCAGCGCACCAGACGATAGAGAAGATCAGGCTTTTTCTCCTGAGCCCAGACGGGTGCTGTTGGCCAATCCGCGTGGCTTTTGCGCTGGCGTACGACGTGCGATTGCAGCCGTTGAGGACGCGCTGCATGTCCATGGTGCTCCTGTCTATGTGCGCCATGCGATCGTGCACAACCGAAGGGTGCTAAAGCAGCTTGAGGAATTAGGCGCCGTTTTTGTTGAGGATGTGAGCGAAATCCCTCAAGGCGCAGTCACGATATTGTCCGCGCATGGAAGTGCAGCCGCCGTGAAAGCGCAGGCGGATAAACGTGGTTTGCGCGTCGTGGATGCCATTTGCCCTTTGGTCGCAAAAATTCATTCCGAGGTCGCTCAATGGAATTCGCAAGGCCGCCACGTCTTGCTCGTCGGCCATGCGGACCATCCCGAGATAATCGGAACCACTGGACAATTGCCCCCTGACGCCATTTCGATAGTAGCGGATCTGGCCAGTGTCAGCGCCCTCCCCCTGCCAGATGAAACGCCGGTCGTGTCCCACGGGGTGGTGTAGGAACCGTCGATCCGCAGTAGGATCAGGTTCGGGTCAGGCAGCCAGAGCTGGCAGGCTGACAATGGGGTTATGGCTTACCGAGCCGAGGGTTTCCAGCGTCATGTAACGGCGTGACACCGCCCACTCATCATTCTGTTCCAGCATGAGTGCTCCGACGAGGCGGACGACGGCGGCGTCATTCGGAAAGATGCCGATGACATCGGCCCTTCGCTTGATCTCCTTGTTCACCCTTTCCAGCGGGTTGGTCGACGCGATCTGCGCCCAGTGCTCCTTCGGGAAGGTCATGTAGGCAAGCACGTCCTCGCGCGATCCGGCCATCATGTCGGCCAGCTTCGGGAACTTCTCGCGCAGGGCATCGGCGACCTGTTCCCATTGCTGGTGAGCCGCTTCAGCCGTTTCCTGCGCAAAGATCGTCTTGATCATGGCGATGACTGCCGGTCGCTGCTTGGGCGCGGCATGTGCCAGCGCATTGCGCATCCAGTGGACCCGGCAGCGTTGCTGGCTCGCGGCGAACACCTTGCTGGCGGCGGCGCGCAACCCCTTGTGGTCGTCCGCGATGACCAGCTTTACCCCGCGAAGTCCCCGGTCGGCGAGCGAGCGCAGGAAGGCTTTCCAGAAGGGTTCCGCTTCTGAAGGGCCGGTGGCAACGCCCAGAACCTCGCGCCGACCATCGGTGTTGACGCCGACGGCGATTATCGCCGCCGTCGAGACGATCCGCCCGCCCTCGCGGACCTTGAGGTAGGTGGCGTCGATCCACAGGTAGGGCCACTCGCCCTCGATCGGCCGCTGCAGGAAGGCGTTCACCCGTTCGTCGATCTCGGCCACCAGACGGCTCACCTGGCTCTTCGAGACGCCGCTGGCGCCCATCGCCTTGACCAGATCGTCGACCGAGCGAGTCGAGACACCGTGGACGTAGGCTTCCTGGATCACCGCCGCCAACGCCTTCTCAGCCGTGCGGCGTGGCTCAAGGAAGCTCGGGAAGTAACTGCCCTTCCTGAGCTTGGGGATCGCCAGCTCGATCCGGCCGGCCCGAGTGTCCCAGCCCCGTTCGCGATAGCCGTTGCGGTGGTTGAGCCGCGCCGGGCTGCGACTGCCCGCAGCCGCACCCGTTCTGGCCTCAATCTCCAGATCCATCATGCGCTCGGCGGCAAATGCCAGCATATCGCGCACCAAATCGCTGTCTGCCCCTTGCTCAATCAGCTCAACAAGGGCCATTCTGTCGTCGGTCATCGTCTTCTTCTCCAGGTTCGAGTTCGCATCCGAACCCTACCAGAAGATCGACGGTGGCCACCCTCTCAGAGAAACCTTCCTACACCACCCCGTGGGACACGACCTGAAACGCCAGTAGCTTACGCCGTCCAGACGACCTTTTCAGTCGCCGATTCAGCTCGATTGATCGAGGCGATAGAGGCTCGATTCTCCAATTGCGTCGGTCCGCGTTCAAGCGACATCTGCTATGCAACCACAAACCGGCAATCTGCTGTGACGCAAATAGCGCCGCGTTGCGATATCATGTTGATTGTTGGAGATCCCACATCTTCGAATGCGCGCCGACTGGTCGAAGCGGCGCTGGCGGCTGATTGTCCGCAGGCGTTTCTGATCGAAGATGCTGAAGATTTGGCTCATATTCCACTGGCGAAAGCCTCTACAATAGGGTTGAGCGCAGCCGCATCCGCCCCGGACGAGGCGATTGAAGAAATATGTTCCTGGCTTGATGGCCTTGGCTTCTTGCGCGAGGAAATGGCTGGACCGGAAGAATCAATCCGATTTCGACCCATTTCAGTGGTAACGACCGAGCAAGCCCCTCCGCATCTGCCCAAGATTCTGGCTGATGATCGTGCAGCAGTCGACACGGTGCTGATGGATGCGATCGGTGACTGCCCCACACGCAATATTCGTCTCGCCGACGCGATGCGCTACGCTGCTACGGCAGGAGGAAAGCGTTTTAGAGCCGCTCTTGCCCTGGCTGTGGCTGAAATGTTGGGGGGTGACCGGGGTTCGGCACTGCGTGTCGCTGCGGCAATTGAGTGCGTACATGCTCAGTCCCTCGTCCACGACGATTTGCCCTGCATGGACGATGACGATCTTCGGCGAGGACGACCTACCGTTCATCGTCGGTTCGACGAGGCCACAGCGGTCCTGGCGGGCGATGCTCTGCTGGCACTGGCCTTTGAAATTCTCTCTGATCCGCGCACCCATGCCGATGCGGCCGTGCGCAGCGAACTTGTTCTGGGCCTTGCGAAATGCATCGGTCAGGATGGACTTGCCGGCGGTCAGATGATGGATCTGTATCCCGAAGCAGACCTTTCACGAGAAGGGCTCATCGATTGCCTCAATCGGAAAACTGGCGCACTTGTGCGGTTCGCAGTGGAAGCAGGCATGTTGCTGGGCCGAAGCAATGCGCAAACGCGCAGCGCGTTAAAGTCCTATGCTACCGACCTCGGCCTTCTTTTCCAGCTCAGGGACGACCTCCTCGATTCTGAGGGCGATGCAGCCATTGTCGGAAAGGCCGTAAACAAGGACAAAGATAAAAGCCGGGAGACCGGCGTCACGGTCCTGGGAGCAGAAACTACAGCTCTTGAAGTGGAAGCGCTCCTGCGCGCATGCGATAGCGCTCTGGAGCCGTTTGGCATAAGCGCTGCCCGATTGAGGACTTTGGCCCGGTTCGCTGCGCGGCGCGACCTCTAGAGGCCAGCTTCTATCGCAATCCGGATTGCCTCTGCCACCGACCGCACTTCCAAAGTTCGAAGAACGGCAGCGCGGTGCATCTTCACCGTCCGCTCGGTAACCCCCAGCTCGAACGCGATTTGTTTGTTTAGGCGCCCTTGGGCAAGCGCCTCGATTATTTGACGCTGACGGCCACTAAGATTTTCAATTCGCATGCGTGCCTGCTGATGGCGGCTGACCGGCCGATCGTCGATGGCCATCTGAGAACCCAGAAAGAATTCCAGTTCGCCTTCGTCATCGAAAAGCGGCGCAACCATTACAGCGTTGCGAAAAGGGGTGCCGTTTTTACGGTAATTAATCAGCTCGACCATGACAGGTCGCACCTGGGCTACAGCGTCGCGCAACATCTCCGTCTGCTCGGCCTCGGTTCCGGCACCGCGCAGGAACCGGCAGTTTCGGCCTATGACCTCTTCTTGGGAGTAGCCCGTCAACTCAACAAAGGCAGGATTGCAGGCCACGATAGGATTGTCGGCGCGCCGAGGATCGCTGACCACGGCCGCTACCTGGCTGTTGCAAATCAGAGAATTGGGATCCGATATTCTGGTCACTGCAACTCCTTCCCATTTGGTCATATCGCAGAGCCCTGTTCAGTTGACTAGCATGCCCTCTTCGCATCGCTTGCAAGGGGCAGGCGGCCAGATATTCGAGAGCTGTCATGAATTTCGTTACTGCCGGGTTCGTCCCTATCGATGAGGATAGCTCGAAAAGCGGTCCAGAGCCTCTCTCAGCTCCCCAAGAAGTTCACCATGCTATCCGAACGCTTCTGCGATGGACGGGCGACGATCCTGATCGTGAAGGCCTTCGAGATACGCCTGCGCGCGTGACGCGTGCATGGAAAGAATATTGCAACGGATATGAGATCGATCCAGCCACCTATCTTTCTCGCACGTTCGATGAGGTAGGAGGATATGATGAAATAGTCCTCTTGCGTGACATCCCTTTCCAGTCCCACTGTGAGCATCATCTTGCGCCAATCACGGGAACCGCCTCGATAGCCTACCTTCCCAAGGACAGGGTCGTGGGCATATCCAAGTTGGCCCGTGTTCTGAACGGATATGCCCGGCGCCTCCAGGTCCAGGAGCGCCTTACCGCTCAAATTGCGGACTGTATCTGGAACAATCTCAAGCCCCATGGGGTCGCTGTCATCATCAAGGCAAGTCATGGTTGCATGACCGGCCGCGGTGTACGTACCCATGGCGTAACGATGATGACCAGCAAGATGCTCGGCTGCTTCCGCGATGATCCCACAAGCCGTAGGGAGATCATGACACTCATGCAGTCTCAATAAAATGCCTCGCATTGGCATCATCGGGGCTGGCATTGCAGGATTGGCCTGCGCAGGACGGCTGCGTCATTGCGGTGAAATCATGCTCGTCGACAAGGGGCATCGTCCCGGTGGCAGGCTCACAACGGTCGCAATTGGATCATCATCATGGGATTTGGGAGCGCCTTGGTTCACGGCAAGGGATCCCAGATTCCGAACTGAAGTCGGGCGTTGGCGAAAGGCTGGCTGGGTTGCGCGTTGGAGCGACGGCCCAGGGAATGCGATGGTAGGGGTGCCCGCAATGGCCACCTTGGTTCGCGAGCAAAGCCGGCGTTTTGACGTCCATTTTGAGTTCCGGGTTCAATCTCTTGTCAGGGAAGATTCAAGTTGGATGATCCAGGCAGAGGGAGATTGCGTAGGTCCATTCGACACGGTGGTGATCGCCGTTCCGGCTGAGCAGGCGGCACCACTGCTGTCTCTTCACGATCTCGAAGCTGCGCGCGAGGCCGCGTCTGTCAGGTCCTCACCTTGCTGGGCGGTTATGGTCGAATTTCCGCATCAACTGGATGTACCAACGCCGTTCGCTACCAACGTCGATATTTTCTCGATGGTTGCATGCAACAGGTCCAAACCTGAAAGGGGTGATGGTGAATGTTGGATATTGCACGCCAACAGCCACTGGTCCCAGGATCATCTGGAATGGTCGCCGCCTGAGGCTGCCGCGTATCTTCTCGACGCCTTTGCGCGACTTTTCCAGATCAGGCTCCCTGCCCCCACATTTTTGAAGGCCCATCGCTGGCGGTTCTCGCAGCCCTATGCGCAGTCGAGCAGGATCATCTGGAATCCTGGCATAGGCTTGGGTGCCTGCGGAGACTGGTGTCATTCACCGACGGTCGAGGGCGCATGGCTTTCGGGCGTCCTGCTTGCTGACACAATGCTGTCGCAACCGATCGACGCTAGCGTCAATGGAGCCGTCGCACGATGACTGCTTTGCAAAATGAGACAGGCAAATATCTGGCCCGACCCGCAACGGCGGCGATATTCGGCGCGAGTGGCGCGATCGGCCAGGCCATTGCGCTCCGTCTCGCGCAAGGTGGACGGTTCAGTTCGGTCCACACCGGCTCGCGAAAAGGTCGATCTGTCCCGGCCCCGGACTGCGTGCCCTTCAGCTTCGACCTGGAGAATGAGGCGTCGATTGCCGCGGCAGCAGCAACTCTGCCAAGCTCGCTCGACCTGATATTTGTCTGCACCGGCATGTTGCACGATCAGGTGGCGGCAATCGCTCCGGAAAAGACGATGCGTGCCCTGGACGCCAAAGCACTCGCACGAAGCTATTTGATAAATGCTATCGGCCCCGCTCTCATCGCCAAACATGTCCTGCCACGGCTTGCGAAAGATCGACGCGCCATCTTCGCTGTGCTCTCAGCAAAGGTCGGGTCGATCGGCGATAACCGGCTTGGCGGTTGGCATGCCTATCGGGCAAGCAAGGCAGCACTGAACATGATGATCCGAAATTTCGCGATCGAGATGGGGCGGACACATCCCCAGGCCATCGCCGCTGCCCTCCATCCCGGCACCGTAAGGAGCGCCCTTTCCGCTCCCTTCACCGCCCGCATTTCGACCGGAAAAATCTTCACGCCGGAATATGCTGCGGAGCGGCTGCTCGATGTGCTCGATGGGCTTACACCGCAAGACAGTGGCGGGCTGTTCGCGTGGAACGGAGTCCGGCTGCCAGACTAAAGTGGTACGAGCGGCGCGTCTCCCTCCTTCACGGAAACATCCAACATTCGGTGCGTATAGCAGGCAAATTCCAACATATCGTGAAAGCAAGATGCATAGAAAATTGGTTATCGGCAGCCTGCTGGCTGCCACGACTCTACTAGGCGCATGCGCGCTCATCCAGCGGCCCGGACCAGTTGGTAACGTTAATGTACCCGCCCCCGCCAAAGCCGTCGACCTCGCACAGTATATGGGGCTCTGGTTCGAGCAATTCAGATATGAGGCACCTTTTCAGAAGGACATGGACGGCGTCACAGCCAACTATGTGATGAATCCGGACGGCACCGTCCGGGTCGTCAACCGTGGACGCCGGGGATCGAAATGGAAGGAATCGGTCGGCAAGGCCAAGCTGGTCGAGGGTAGCGGCAACGCCAAGCTCAAGGTATCATTCTTCGGCCCATTCTATGGCAACTATTGGGTGCTGGATCATGGCGATGACTATAGCTGGTCTATCGTCGGAGAACCCAGCGGCCGCTATCTGTGGGTACTGACCCGTGACCAACATCCTTCGGACCAGATGAAAACCGAGCTTGCCGAGCGCGTCAAACGGTTGGGATATGACTGGAATCTGGTACGCATCACCCGCCAATGATGGCGCGTTTCGACATTTCTCATAGCGGGAACTGGACGCACTCAGCCCGCTTTGAGCATCGGGCGGGAGGACGTGAGCCAAATGGACGTATTTTGGAAAAGAGCATCGCTTTTCGGGGAGGTCACCATGAAACTAGCTACCTTGGCCGTATTCGCCTCAATCTATGGGTGCAGCGTCTTCCCGGCCACCGCCGCTGAAATTTCCACGCATGTGCTCGACCTTGCACGTGGCACCGGCGGCAAGGGCGTGCCTGTTGCACTGTCCAAGCGCTCGGCGGATGGCGTCTGGCAGCAAGTGGCCAAATCAACGACGGATGCCAATGGTCGTGTTCGTAGCTTCGACGATGGCGGCCTGTTCGACACGGGCGTCTACCGCCTTGAATTCGATATGTCGAAATATCCCGATGCGTCTGCAAATCCCTTCTTTCCTGAAATTGTCCTGACCTTCCGCGTTGCCGACAAAGAGGGCCATTATCATGTCCCGGTGGTAGTCAGCCCTTATGGATACTCGACTTACCGGGGCAACTAATGTGCAGGGAGCGAAGCTCTTGAGATCCGCGGTCGAAGCCAGTTGGCCAAACCGTCGATGATGTGCAGCTGAGGGTTTGAGAGCCAGTACCTATCGGCCTGCGCTTTCTCTCAGTCGCCAATTGGCTAGCGCAAAGGACAGCCAATCGGCGCATATTGAGTGCAATCTTCTTTCCGCTGCAGGGACATGACGTCGAGACATCGGGGATAGCAAAGGCAAGAAGCGCGGTATCCGTGTCCGGCGGCGGCCCACTCACTATAGTGGATCATGTTTTTTGCACCCGCATCGCCGCGCCCCACGGATGTGTGAGACCGATGCGTTGCCTCGATAGCCAAGGCCCGGCATAGGCGCGCATATGAGTGAATTCGTACAGGCCGCCATTCTCGCCGTGATCAAACGCGCCCCGATCTGGATCCGGCAGGATCTGACATCGAAGGATTTAGGCGCCCGTGTCCGTGCGGAGGAGTCGCTCGCCATGATCATTGCCGACGCCATCCGCAAGCAGGGCGAACTGCCCGAATGATCAGGTCCTGGATGTTCGGGCGAGAACGCCGGCAGTCCGCTTCAACTCGGCTATCCGTTCGGCGCAGACTTCATGCACCACACAGCCCAGATCCTCGACCTGTCTGCCAAGCCAGCTGAGTTCCGCTTCGCTGATCTTGTAATGCTTGGAATAGCGGGCCTTCACATAAGCCTCTTTGAGCTTTTCCCAGCGTGCCTGATCGATGCGCCGCTCGCGCGGCCAGACATCGACCAGCCGGCGATCCAGCCGCTCCGCCTGTGTGCGCAGGAATCCGATATTATGGACATGGGGCGTGTAGAAGGTCGTGACGAGCAGCACGCAGTGATAGAGCCGTTCAGTGGCCTGATGCATGTCAAATGCCGCTTTTTTTAGCCAACCTTGCGACGCGGAATGCAAAGCGGACGCGTGGAAATGGTTTGCCGTAGGAAACCACTCCTCGAAATATTCCTGTGCCATGGCAAGCGCCTGGTCGGGCGTCTTTGGCTTGGGAACATGGAGCTCGCTGTCTTCGACCTGATAGAGCGCGATGCCGTCTTCGCGCACGTCCATGAAGAAATAGCGGCCATGGGCCAGACCGTCATTCACCTCCTGCAGCGTATGGACAATGAAATTGACCGGGGTACGGATCGCGTGGGTGATCGCCAGTTCGCGATTGAAGCGGTCCTCGAGCTTGAGCCAATAGTCGACCCGCTCGGTCAGCCGCTTGTCATTGACGATGATGAGAATGTCATAGTCGGACTGATAGCCCTTGGCGGTGTGCGGTTCGTCGACCCATCCGCCCCTGGCATAGCTGCCATAGAGAATGATCTTCTCGATCCGGCCGCGCTTCTTCCAGCCATGGTTGGCGAGCGCCAGCGCATCCTCGAATTCCTCGAAGATGATCCGCACGACCCGTTCGAGCTCGCGCTGTTTGTCGCCGGGCAAATGATCCAGATCGGTCCGCATCATCCTATCCTAGCTTAGTCCGCAGGGCGGCTGCAATGAGGGGCCGGCCGTTCGTCACGATGGCTCTTCACGACGTACGATCTGTTCCAAGATCGCGCGCGCTTCAGTTTGCCAATGGTGCATGGCCGCCAGCGCTGCCGGGGATAGTCTCACCAGCTTGCGGCGGCGATCACGGGGATCGGCAAGCCTTTCAATGACGCCGAGCGCTGCCAGCTTCTTGATCCATCTCTGCGCGGTTGCCGGCGCAATCCCTGCGGCAATTCCTACCGCCGTGACAGAGAGGTCGATCCGTTCAAGGGCGCAGGCATAGATGTCGAGCATGATATCCCATGCCGGTTCAGCCGATTGGACAAGCGCGGCATGATCAGCGCGGCGACGGCGCATCTCGCCGATCGATCGGATGAATCTTGCACCCATCTCGTCCTCCAAAGGAGTAGGGGCTCGGGGCACGCGCCGCCGTTTGGTGCCGGCTAGCATCCTGGCAGGCTTTCCTGGCGCCGCCATGTTGCCAGGTCGGAGCGCCTTGCGCGGTTGATCGGTCATCTCGCCTTGTTTCCGGCATGACGCAGGTCTGACCTGTGGATAAGTCCGGCTCTTGGCCCGACATGCCGCTGCGCTGGGCTTGTGCCTTTTACCCGGCGTGGTCGGCGGCAGGCCGGCGCGACCAGGCCGGGTCGACGCCATGGCGGCGGAGCCGACTGCGATGCCGCGCGGTGGCAGCCGCCAGGAAAAGCATCTGCGGCACGGCCCAGAAGGCGGTGCTGATCCAGTAGAGGACAGGAACGATCTGCGGATCGAGCAACCGGATGACATGGCCCATCACCGCCAGCAGCTGACAGGCCGTGATCGCCATCGGCCAGTAGCGGCGCGCGAACAGCATGATCGCCCCCAGCGCGATCAGCATGGCGAGATCGACCAGGAAGATCGCCGATTGGAAGCCCTCTGGCGGGGGAGGCGCATGGATGGAAATCATGATCGAGGCGAAGGTGCCTGCAAGAAAAACTCCTGCGGTCAGCCGCTCGGGGCTGCCGCCCCGCACCAGGGCATAGCTGCAGCAGATTGCCGAAAGGATGAGGAAGGCCAGCAGGATCATGGTCGCTTGTCCACATTAAGGCTGGCCTTCCCTCATTTGCAAATCGGGCTCAGGCGGCGGCTGCAAGCGTGGCGACAGGCGCAGAGGGCGCTTTGGCCTGCTGGCAGGGCCAGGTCGGACCGAAGCTTTCTGGCGTGGCCCCGAAGCGCTTGGCGATCCGGCCATATTCGGCATGGGCTTCCACGATCGCTGTTCGGCTTTCCATATGGGCATCGATCGCGCGCCGCAGCTTGGCGAGCGCCGGTTCGGCAATACCGGGCGGAAGACCCTGATCTTCCTGGACCCTGATCGTTGCGATGATGAGCTCGGCCGTCGAGACGATGCCGCTGTCGGCAGACTTCTCGGCCAGCTGGATTGCCGCAGCGACGGTCATGATGCCGCTATGGAGCGGATGGTCGGTCGGCTTGGACATGCGCATTCTCCTCGCGCCAGTATCGTGGCGCACCTGCTGTGATGCCGGTGTGGGGAAGGCTCAGTGGGAGAGGCGGCGGAGAAAATCGGCAATGCTGAATAGCATGCCTAGGCCAGCGCTGATCGCGAAGAAGCAGAAGCCGATCGCGATCGCGACCGCCAGAGTGAGAAGCGACCGCGTAACCAGCGTCATCCCGTCCGGTCTCGTTCCATCGAGAATTTCCCGCACGAGCAGGCCGAGATTGACCTGCCCGCGAGGCGGGGTGACGGACCGCCTCTCGCCCTCAAGACCATCCTCCGGCCTGGACCGATCGATGGCGTTCTGGGCGTGTGGCACAGCTGCTGCAGGATCGGCCTGATCGGCTAGACCTATCAAATCGCCCCCTATTTTCTCGGGGGCGCTAGTGGTAGATGGCGGCACGATCCGGGCCAGATGCTCGGCATAGAGCAGGGCCGCATGCCGGCGGTCGCGCGCGCCCAGCTTGACGACCGCGTCGCGGATATAGGTGTTGACGGTGCCGGGCCTGATATTGAGGGCGCGGGCAATATCCTCCGAACTTTTGAGATCGCGCACCATCAGCAGGCATTGGCACTCGCGAGGCGTCAGCCGATCAAATTGCGTCTCGGTCATGCGTGCGTCTGGAACCTCTCGGCCTTCGGGGTGGGGGCATCTTCCCTCAGGCGATATTGCGTTGCAATTCCAAACGCTTTTTCAGCGATGATCGGGGCCGGGATTGGAAACGCGAGGATGATCGTGCCGGCCTTGACCTTGGCCCCGTCGATTGCGCGCAATCAGCTGTCGCGAACCGCCTGGGCCAATTGCGACGCGATCGCGCGCCGGCGTTCATGATAATGCTCCAGGAGCGCCTTGAGCGCCTGCCATCTCCCGGCGTGCGCAAATTGGTCGATCCGCTCGATTTCGGCTGGGGCGTCGGCCAGCAATTCGGTTTCCATACGGCGATAGGGGCCAAGCCGCGCCGCCGCATTGGCGACCGCCCGGTCCAGTTCGCCATTGCCGGCCGCCATGCCGATCGAACCGAACAGGATCGCGCTATGATCCGCGATGCCATTATGGCCATGGGGAATGGTCAGCGCGGCCTGGTTGGTTTCGAGCCGCTGCACCGCGATGCCGAGCAGCATCTGGTGCCAGTCGAGCAACTGGCTGATATCGGCGGCATCGAGACGGGGCACATGGAAGCCGATCCCTGCCGTGGCCTGGACCAGCCGCTCGCCCGAAAGGCGACTGAGACTGTCGCGCACAGGGGTGATGCTGACGCCCAGCTCCATCGCCAGCTTGGTCGCCTCGAGGCGAAAGCCCGACGGCCAGGCACCGGCAATCAGCCGCCGGCGCAGCGCATCATAGGTGGGCTCGAGCACATGGGCCGGGCTCATGCCTTTTCTCCAGCGCTTTCCAAATACGCGGCCAGCAGCGCCTCCTGATCGGGCCGCAGCGCATCGATCGCACCGACATGGTCGGGCAGATTGTCACCGAGCAGGATCGACGGGCACTGACCTTCATAATTGCCCAGATTGGGGCGATGCTGGGCATAGCCGACCAGCGCCGCAAGTTCGGGACTGAAATGTCTGGCCACTGCAGGCGGATAGGCGAGCCAATGATTCTCATAGGGCTTGAGCCAACCAAGGCAGTATCCGACCACGATGGCACGCCTGGCGCTCTGGCTGATATTGGCGCCTGCACCATGGGCCGTCGAGCCAAGAAAGCAGATCGCGCTGCCCGCCGGGCATTGGGCGACGATGGGTTCCTCCTGTCCAGCCCTGGCCATGCCGGCTTCGCCATGGCTGCCGGGGTAGACAAGTGTCGCAACATTTTCGCGGGAGAAGGCATCGAGCGGCCAGATCACATTGACAAGATATTCATGCGCCCCCTTGGCACCCTGCCACATGCTATGATCGCGATGCGGCAATTGCTGGGCTGGGCCGGGCAGTATCTCGATCGCCTGCATGACATTGAGCTGGATCCGGTCGCAGGCGGGCTTCAGCACGGCCTCGACCAGGTCCATGATGACCGGGTTGAGGACGAGCGCCTGCGCGTCGCGCGAGCGCTTGAGCAGGCCGCCAAAGCGCCTGGTCCTCTCGCCATAGAAGCGTCCCTGGCAGAGCGGGGTGGCGGCGAAACTGGGTTCAAGATCTGCATTGAGCGCATGGATGACGTCTGGCGGCAGCGCATCCTCGATGACGCAGTAGCCGTCTCGCAGCAGCGTCTCCCGCATGCTGATGTCCCAAGCCTGTAGGCGCATCATGCGCGCCTCCCATGGCGTGGGGCGCTCAGCTGATATTGAAGCGAGGCATGGATCCCCGCCCGTTCAAGCATGGACGGCGTGCTTGCATCGATATGGATGTGCAGGGCGATGAGGAACTGATCTCTATGCCGAACCGGCTGGCCCAGCGCTTCGCATCGCCAGCCGAATGTCGCGACCTGCGCGAACCACGAGCGCTCGGCGACGCCGGTGTAGGAGCCGATGCCATTGGCCAGGGCATGATCGACAAGCGCGATCACGAGCTGGTTGCGCGCGTCAAGCCGCTCAGCGGCCCTGAGGTCGCGATCAAGGCAGAAACGGGTGATCTCCCGGACATGGTCGCCGGTCGGGACCGGACCAGCGCACAGATGCGGGAAGATGTCCGCGAGGATATGGGGCCGGTTTGTCTACAGCAGCCGTGTTGAGGCGCGATGATGCAATTCCGTATCGGTCAGCACCAGATATTGCGCGTCTGGCGTGTCGAAATGGTCAACCTCATAGCGGTCGGCCAGCACCGGAAGATCCCATTTGAGCAGGTCGATGAAGACCCGCTTGCGCGCTTCGAACATGGCGCGGAGCACCATATCCTCGTCGATATGCGGGTCCCGGATGATCGGGGAAGCCATGTGCTGTTCCTGTCATGATTGAACATGCACGCATGACATCATCGCAGCCCGACCCCGCCTATACCCAGAAAGGGGGATGGCACCGCCGCGCGCATCGCGCGGCGGTGCGGTCGATCAGACCCGCTCGCGCCAGCGGAATATGTCGGAAAAGCTGATCAGCCCGTCGAACAGGGCATAAAGGATGAGCGAGGCGCGGTTGCTCGTATCATAGCGGTCGCGCGCTTCCTTAAGATGCTGGATCACCGTCTCCTTGCTGATGCCCAATATCCGACCGATCTCCCAGTTGGTCTTGCCCCGCGCCGCCCAGAGCACGCAGTCGCGTTGCCGGTCGGTGAGGCGCGGTTTCTTGATGGGGCGCCGCCACCCCGACAACCGGCTCGCCTGGGCGATGGCAATGGCGCCCAATATGTCAGCGATGATGAGCATCCTCTCAGGGAGCGGGCGTTCTGTGGCGGTGACGAAGGTGCAACTGCCTGTGACCGTACCGGGCAGGTGACGCGGGACGGTGAAGCCGTCGACCATGCCATGTTTGCGCCCGGTCTCGAAGGTGACCCGCTCGATCGGCGTAATCGGTATGAGATGTTCGATTTCGCGCCATCGAAAGCCCGACAAACTGCTTTCGCCGGCTCTTCGGACCGGATCGGTCTGGGCGAGGTTGAAGCCGATACAGATATCCGCCCAGCTGGCCGGGTAGCTGTGCACAAGCATTGATGTGCCCGAATGTCCGCCAAGGCCGACGTCGACGCTGAGGGCAAAGCGGTCAAACCCTAGCGCTATGGCGATCCTGTCCATCGCCTCATGAAGGGCGTCTGCGGACAGGGCACGAAGAATGGTCTTGCTGAGCGACTCTATCTGTTCCTGATTCATGACTTGGGATCTGCGCCCATGCCGACGGGCCCAACCCGTTACGTCATGAAGGCGCCCTTTTCCTGGCTCGGGCCGTTGGCGACGTCCCTCACGCCGCGCCGCGAGCGTTTCTGTCTGCCTTTGGCTGCAACCTCTGTTCCCGAAGCGGGAGGACTCTCCTGGTCCGTGGCGCAACTCTGCCCGAATGACCGCCGGTTTCAAGATGCTTTGTGACAATGATGTGACAGGCGATCGATGGCGGCTTGGCCATCGCCGGCCAAGCTTCATTTCGCTTTCCCGATCTCGAGCCAGACCCTCATGATCTCATGCCTCGCGGTCACGATCCCGGTGGCAAGGAAAGGGGGCTGCGGACGCCGCGCCTGCGCGGCGGCGTAGGTCTGGCCGCTTCCTCTCAAAATCGGGAGTGGCCGGCGCTCCCTGCTAGGCGCGTCGCGACCGGTGGCAACCTGCTGCGCAGCTGCTCCATTGCCATTGCGCCCTGACGGTGCCGACGCCCGCTCGAGCGCGCCTTTCCGCTCGCACCCTGCCGCCCCCCCTAATTCCCGCCCTGCCGGTGGTTTGGGCGGGATCAGCACGGCGCGTCACGGCGCCTGCAAGGTCGAGTCGCCTGCCGCTCGTCCAAGATCGACGGCCAGCACAGCCTGATCAAATGGCCATGGGCAGCAAAAACGCTGCCCATGGCTTGACGCGCCCAGAAAAAAATCGCGGCCGCCGCGCGCGGCGGCCTTCCCTCAAGCCATTCTGTTCCCGACCTGATCCCGCATATTTCGCCTTTCCCGACTCGGGCCAGCTATGGTGGCAAAGCACATCGCGGATAAATTTCGATTGCGTCATTATTTCGTGGAAACAATGATCGACCAAGCAGTTATCCCCCTGCAAGTCTCCGCGGCTTGCGCGACCCGACTGGCCCTGCATCAACCGGTGCAGGGTTTTTCGACCCTCTCGGTTGACCTCAGCCTGCCTGCAGTGGGTGGCCGGCTGAGGTTGACTCGATGGCCTCAGGCCATTGCAGATTTCATTCAGATTTCGCTGTTAACAGTCAAATCTATCCAACGGGGCGGCAAGGACTGCGCCAATCTGCTGGATGCCCCGCCTGCCTTTCAGAGCGAAGCGACCCGCCTCAAGGCTGGCGGGGCAAGACCTTATCCCGCTCCAGCCGGAACTGTCCTTGCCCCGCCCGTTGCGAGGTCCAACATCATCCAGCGCGCGCTGGAACCAGCATTGCCAGCCTTTCGCCGGAAGTCCTATCAGTACGTGCCGATACAGGGCGCACCGCGGTCGTTGATTACGGACGAAAACTGTCGCGCCGCTTCATAATGCCGGGGCGCCTGCTATCAGCTATTGACCTTGTCCTTGAGCGCCTTGGCCGGTTGGAAACCGACCTTGCGCGATGCCGGGATCGTCATCGGTTCGCCCGTCCGGGGATTCTTGCCCTCTCGGGCCGCGCTCTGCTTCACCTTGAACTTGCCGAAGCCTGCAATCGAGACATCTTCGCCCTCGGCTGCTTCGTCCGCAATAATGGCCAAGGCTGCGTCGATAATCTTCTTCACGTCCGATTTGGTGACGCCCTGCTGGACAGCAACGGCTTCGATCAGTTCATTTCCAGTCATGGCATCCTCTTTCGCTGGGGGAGGGAGCGTTTTGCCAAACATGCCAGCGGTGGTCGAGCGCACTTCATACTGATTGCAAAAAATACCGCCGCACTCTCATTTTCTGGCCGGCCGCGCCAATCGCCGCCGATTCTTGCGAACCGCCTTGCGATAATGGGTAACTGATGCGCTCATTATCGCAGGGGCCGAGGCGCCAAGGCTACCGGTCATGAACTTCCACTGGAGCAGCGCTGCTGCCTCCATCTTCTCTCTGACCATCAACTGCGCTTCGGCCATGGCTAAAGCGTTTCCGGACATCAGGCGGGGAAGCCGCATGCCAATGACGGACCAAGCCTCAAGCCCAAGGCTCCAGCAATCAAATGTCAGGGACAGGGATGATGCGGTGCGCATGCCGCTATAAGGTCGCCCGTCCGCTGGGGTTCCCGAAATCGAATAGGATAATCTCGAAAATTCGGCGCCGCACCGGGCCGCCGTAGCTTACGCCACATCGCGCCGGCGGGGTTCTCACAGCAGATCCGGCCATCAGCCCGGATAGAGGTCGACACGATCAGCCTGTGGTAGGACGGCATCGAGCAGCAAGGTCCGATGGCAGCCTGCCGGATCGCGCTCGAAGCAAAGCAAGGCGGTAGGACGCCCCTTTGCCAGTTCGACCAGTTGCGCTGCCTGGACAATTGCCTCGGGCAGTTCGAGCTGACCTGAATAGATTTCCGCCAGCCGCGCGTGCTGCCTCTTGCGCGCCGCTTCGCGACCTGCCGCAGGGGTCCCAAGTGCCTTGAAACCAACATAGTCGATGCCAGCCTCTCGCAGACCGGCCGCTAGGATATTCTTCGAAAATCCCGGGCGGCGCGACAGGGGTAGGGCCCGTACATCTGCCAGGACTTCAACGCCAGCCGCTCTCAGCGCGTCGATCAGTTGCTCCTGGGTCACCCCCTCATAGCCGATGGTGAAAATCTTCATGGTTGGGAAGCCTCAGCCTTGCCACTATTGAGCGCATCAATTGATCTTGGGACCGGCAAGTTCCTGGCGCATCGCTGGGAGCGCCGTTTTCCGGCAAGGCGGGCTGACGCATGAAAGACAAGCATTCCCTAACGGAAAGTATCCAAGACTTGTCGGATTCTTACAAGGCGACTCGCTTGCAAGCTTGTATCTGCTCATGAGCGACCCGAGGCTTTTAGCCTGCTACTGCCCGCCCGGCGCAAACCGGGCGGGCTTTTATTTTGTCGCGCCATTGAACATGGCGTGATCTCTGCTGCGCCTCGCAGTGAGCAGATCGATTTTCCGGGATTTTCAAAACATGCTTTGAATCGCCCCCGTCAGCGGAACGGCGGTCGGCTATCGGACGTTCGAGCGACATCCAAAGAGGAGGATGTCATGAAAAATCATCTGTGGATGAGCGTCGCACCGATAGCGGCCCTCGCGCTTGGTGCTTGCAGCCCGAAAGTGGAAGAAAAGGCCGACAACGCATTGAACGATACCGGCGCCGCCGTTTCAGGGGCCGTCAATTCCACCGGCAACGCAATCGACAATGCCCAGCAGGCTCTCATGACGACGCCGACGGGCCAGGAATTTGCGGACGCGGCCGCCAAGAGCGACGCCTTCGAGATCGAAGCCGCAAAGCTGGCGGCAACAAATGCCCAATCTCCTGAGGTGAAGGAATTTGCCAGGATGATGGTCGCCGCCCACTCGGATTCGACCGCCAAGATCAAGGCCGCAGCCAAGACGGCCAGTCCCGCGATAACGCCCAATGCCACGCTGACCAAAGATCAGTCGGAGGATCTCGCGGAGTTGAAGGCACTCAAGGGCACTGAGTTCGACAAGGAATATATTGATGGCCAAGTCGATGCCCATGAAGACGCTCTTGAGCTGATGCGCAAATATGCTGCGGACGGCACGATCGCCTCGCTCAAGCAGGCAGCTGGGGAAATAGCGCCTGTGGTCGAAAAGCATCTCTCGAGTGCCAAGGCGCTCGACAAGGACTGACGTGATGCCGCCTTCGCACGCCGTGCATATCTTTTCGGACAATGAAGAGACGCCGTAGCGACATCTCTCCATGGCCTGGGCCTCATGGCCCCTGCCAGCATGTCTGGCGGGGGCCTATTGACGGGGCGCAGGACAGGCCCTCGGTAGCAGACATCTACACGGAAGAAATCGGGCGCTGCCGGCTTTGCGTCCAGGCTCTGACCGAGCCGCAGTTTTGTCGACTTTACCCGCCATCAATATCTTCGCCCGCACGGTCTTTATGATAACCGAGGCACAAGTGGATCGCGCCGTCAGCCCGGACGCAAAGCTTGCCGTGCCCATTGGACAATTGCCTGTACCGGCATTGCGCCTGATTCTCGGGCAATCTCCTTGCCCTTTTTCAAAATCAGCATTGTCGGGATCGTCCGGATAGCATAGCGCGCCGCAATTGCCTGGTCGGCCTGCGTATCGAGTTTGCCGAGCCGCAACCAGGGCTCCAGTTGCGGAGCGGCCGCAGCAAAGGCTGGCGCCATCTGCCGGCAAGGTCCGCACCAGTCTGCCCAGAAATCCACCAGCAACGGGATATCGGATCGCAAGGCGTGCGCATCGAAATTACTGGTGCTTAGTGCGACCGGCGCCGCCGCGAAGAGATCGCCACCGCATTTGCCGCATTTCCCGCCGACACCCAATTTTGACGATGGCACGCGATTGAGCACCGCGCACATCGGGCAGGCAATGATCAGCGCCTGGTTGTCGTTACCGGCCAATGTCAGCCTTTCTTGGCGGGCAGCTTCTTGCGAGCTATGCTCGCAAATTCCTCGAGCTGCTTCTCGGTCATCGACTCTTCCATTTGCTTTGAAGCGCCGCGCAACTTCGATTTGGGTTGATCGCCGCGCTTGGCGGCAAGAGCGGCACCGGCCGCCTTTTGCTGCGCCTTGGAGGTTGCAGGCATATCCTCATCTCTCAACATCAGATAGCCCAGAAACGCATCATCCCTGCATTGGTGCCAGCATGCCGCCCTCCTGTCCCAACAGTCGAACCAGGTCCACTCGCGGGTTCTCAGGACTGCTGTGAGAGTGCCACAGGCTGTGGATCTTGGCTCGGAGCATGGTGAAGGCAGACCTGACGCCATCTGTCTGCCCAGCCCCATTCTCCCTCATCCTGGCCTTGGAGCAGCGTGATTACCTCATGCCGTCAACCCCGCGAGGAGGTTCCCGGATGCCATAGCCATCCGTGACGTCGGTAATCAGCTGCCCCCTGGGCTTGGACATCGGGAATGGTCCCGAGCAGACAAGGAGATCACATCATGGCTACCATCGTCGCGAACCTCATCGTCAAGGGCGATAGCCTTGAAGGCACGCTCGCCACCCTGACCATCAGTGCCCCCATCACCGTTGTGCCCAACGCCCGCAAATCGAAGGAGGCGGAGCCCGATTACCGGATCATCAGCCGCAGCAATGGTTTCGAGCTCGGTGCTGGCTGGAGGAAATTCGCCCAGTCGACCGGTGCCGAATATGTCTCGGTCGTTCTCTCGGCCCCGGAATTCGGGACCATCTACGGCAACATCGCCAATGCGCCGGGGAATGACCCGATGCGCAAGGTCATCATCTGGAATGCACCGGCCTGATCGATGCGTCCCGGTCCGCCATTGGTGGACCGGGGCGTGCCGACTGACAGCCCGGCAATGGATTGTGGTTCGCGGCGCCCTGCCGCCACGCTCTGGTCGTCGGGCAGATGTGCGCTGCGGTGGGAGAGAGCACCTTCCCTCATTGGATAAGGGGTGGCCCCTGACCATTTTGCTGCGCATGGTCGCGATCGCTGCACGTCTCCATACCGGTCGCCTGCTTGTTGCGCTATCATCCTTGCCCTGCCAGCGGTGAGCGCAATCCAGCAGGCAGCGCAAGCCTGCAGAATGATTTGGGGACGGGACAGAGCTGCCGATCCGGTCTGCCGAGATCCTCGTTGCCGGCATCGGCGACAGCTGGGCGCAAGGATTGATGTCCGCCTGATCGAGGATGAGCGCTTGTCAGTCATGGCTTCAGCCGTGCGCGCCGATCCCCGACCCATCCCACATTGCCGATCGTCAAACATGTCCGTTGCCCGTTCGTGCCGCGCCATGGGCCTCTTTCCCTGCGCATCTGCACCAACATCGCCTGCGGCTGGAAGGCTTGCCGCAATGGCGCCGCTCGCAGTTTCTTCCCCGCGGCGCTTCGCGTCGCTCCTCGCGAGCCAAGAAACGGCTGTGGCCCCGTCCTTCGCTTGCGCTGCGGGCCTGACAGCTGCGGCGCCTTCCTGTTGCTGCCCCTCATGCGCATCGAGGCCGCAATGGCGCGGCTCGAGCAACAGAAAAGGACTGGATCATGTCGAAGATCGGCAGCTTCAAGAAGGTCTCGGGCGAATATCGGGGCCAGATCATCACTCTCACACTGCTGGCCAAGTCGGTCCGCATCGTCGAACAGGTCACGACCAGCGAACATGCGCCCACCCACCGCATCTATGCCGGCGAAGCCGAAGTCGGTGCCGGCTGGGTCAAGACCCGCAACGAAGATCGCCCCTTTCTCTCCATCAAACTCGATGATCCCAGCTTCACTGCTCCGATCTTCGCGCAACTTTTCGAGGGCGAGAATGGCGAACATGATCTGGTCTGGAACCGCCAGCCCCGCCGTGGCGCGGACTGACTATGGAAAGGTTCGCTCCCCCAAGGGGGCGAACCGTCCCCATTTGCGGGGATAGCGACCCCCTGATGATGGAATGGCTGAGCTTTTGCCGCCACGCCAACTTCCCGCCATGGCAGAGCAAACAGGCGTGGGTGGCAATGAAGCGGCAGGGCGCCAGCAGCTCGATCTGCCTGGCTTTGCGCAGGAATTTCTCCGCCGCAACCCACGCTACCGCGCCGAATATCATGCGCTTGCCATCCTGCCAGCTGGACAAGCGCCATCGGCGCGGGAGGTGATGGCCCGGCGCTGGGGCCTGAGCTTTCCCCTGTGCCCCCGACATGTTTGCCGCAGCGCAGCCCGCGCTCTGGCATCCGCAGGCGGCGCCGGCGGTCCTCATCCTGGACACCGCGCCGTTTGAGGGCGCGGCTCCTGCTCTCTCCGATTTCGAGGGGCGGCCTGACATTCTGGTCGATCAACTGCTCGAAAACGGGCGTCACATCGTCCTGGCAGACGGCGGCGGTCTGCACCGCCTGTGGCTGCGCCCCGGGCCGGCCGACAGATCACTTGCCTATATGGTCATCAGAGACGACGCGATCGCGCTTCGTCAGGCCATGGTGCGCCGCTTCGAGCGGCGCACGGCGGGCGGCCGCGCCGACCGATTGCCGCCCGGCATTTGCCCCACGTCATTTCAGCGCCAGCGCCTATCCATGCTGCTCGACATACTCGATGCTGCCGGCGCGCGGGACGAAGCCCGGCTGACGACACACGAAATCGCGCGCAGCCATGTCTATGCCCACATGCAGGTGGGGCAGGGCAGCGAATGGAAATCCTCGTCCCAGCGCCGCCGCACCCAGCGCCTCATCGATGAGGCCCGGGCATTGATGGAGGGCGGCTATCGCAGGCTCCTACGCCCCTGAGCGCTACGCGGTGCGACAAAAACCCGGCGATCCAGATAGCCGCTCCACCATGCCGGACGCGCTTCGCCATCCTCCGCCGGACGGTCCGCTGATCTTCGATCCCCGGCCCACCTTCGATGGAGAATGATCATGAGCGCCAATCGCGCCCTGTCCTCGCCGCAATATCTCAGGACACCCGACGCCGCCCTGCATCTCGGCCTCAGCCCGCGTACGCTCGAAAAGCACCGCTGCTATGGCACCGGCCCGGCTTTTCACAAACTTGGTGGGCGCGTCGTCTATACGATCGACGCGCTCGACAGCTGGGCAGCGCTCGGCTTGCGGCGCTCGACCTCCGATCCGGGTTCAGGTGTCTGCCTGCCCGCCCGCCGGTTCGATGGCCCGGTACGGCGCTGAACCGATGGCACATCATAGCGCTCTCACCGTCCGGGACGAGCCGGACCGCGCGCAGCTCGAGCTGTTCCGTTCCATTCCCGGCAATATCCCGCCCCGCGATGCCCAGGATCTGATGGCATGGCCCTTCTTCAGCCTCGCCAAGTCGCCTCGGACCGTGCCGATTGCCTTTGAAATGGGCCAGACCTGGATATCGGTCGAGGCCGTGCATCAGCATGGCATGGCGACGATCTGGGATGCCGACATCCTGATCTGGGCAGCGAGCCAGCTGGTGGAGGCCCGCGACGCCGGCCGGCCGACCTCCCGGCTCATGGCGACCACGCCCTTCGAGATACTCACCTATATCGGACGCGGGACCAGCCGCGACAATTATGACCGATTGAAGGCGGCGCTCGATCGGCTGCAGGCGACCAGTGTCGCGACCTCGATCCGACAACAGCATGAGCGCCGCCGGCACCGCTTTTCCTGGATAAATGAATGGCAGGAGCGGCTCGACGGCAAGGGCCGCCCCCTCGGCATCGAGCTGATCCTGCCAGACTGGTTCTATGCAGCTGTGCTGGATCGTGCGCTCATCCTGACCATCGATCCCGCCTATTTTCGCCTTACAGGAGGTCTCGAGCGCTGGCTCTATCGAATCGTGCGCAAGCATGGCGGCCGACAAGTTGGTGGCTGGAGTTTCGACCTTTCCCATCTGCACGCAAAGTCTGGCGTACTGTCACCCTACAAACGTTTTGCCTTCGAACTGCGGGACATTGTCCGCCGTCAGCCGCTGCCCGGCTATCACCTCCTCATTGACCGGGACAGTGGACGCGAGCGGCTGAGTTTCGCACCGATCGCGCTCAGCGGCTTTGAGCGCGCCCTGCGCCGAACCCGTGCGAGCCAGCAGCGATGAGCCGACTTCGCCTCGTCCTATCGGGAACCGGTGGGCTCGTCCTATCAGGAACCCGATCCTCGTCCTATCGGGAACCGAGACCAGCGATAAGCCGCTGGCATCGCTTCCGGAATCCCGCCCCCTCTAACCATGCTAATAGGAAGGAATCTTCCAGATTCCTTCTAACGCGGTGCGCCGCGCGCCTGGTGATCGCATCCCCATGCCGTGAGCGAGACGCAAGATGACGCCAGCACGGGACCGCGCTGGCCCCGGCACAGCCGTGGCGGACAAGAAGCTTCACACCGACATCGAACTTGTCTGGATCGAAAAGCGCATCGAACATTGGATCCGCTTCGGCAACGCAGTGGACGAGACGATCCACTCGCGCTGCACACGCATATTGCGCTTCCCTCCCAACAGTCCTGTCGCATTGGTTCGGTGGTCGGCGAGCGACTATGGCACGATCCGATCGCGCATCGACATCATGTGCACGGTGATACCGGGCGAGGCCTGTTCGACGCTGCCATTCGTCCGCCCGGGCGCGCAAATCTGGCTCAGCATCGAGGGCGGGCCCAAGGTCCAGCTGGTGCTCGAGACAATCGATGCCATCGAAGCGGCCGGCATCGATCCCTGCGCTGTCGTGCCCGAACATTGGAGCCATGTCGCCGACCGGATTGCAGCGGGCGAGCAGCCACGCGCCTACACTGCCGAGCGCCATGTGGCGTGGCGCAAACGCAAGGCGCTCGGACGATGAGCCGGGCTTTCTATCGTCTCGCAACGCTGCTCGCAGCGCCGGGCTTTGCCATCGCCTTTGCCATGATTGCAGTCAGCGGACCCGCGCCACGCCTGCTCTGGAACAGCAGCGCGAGTGCGCCCGTCGGGCTCTATCTCGTCCATGTCGGCGCACGGGCGCGGCGCGGTGCCTTCGTCGCCGTCATGCCGCCGCCACGGCTTGCCGCCTTCATGGTGCGGCGTCGCTATCTAGGCGAAAATGTGCCGCTACTAAAGCGGGTCGCAGCGACGGCCGGTGCCCGTGTCTGCAACGCCCAAGGCATTATCAGCATAAATGGGATCGCCCGCTCGATCGCCCACGCGCGGGATCGGGAAGGCCGTGCACTTCCAGGCTGGGTTGGGTGCCGCACGCTCGAGAGGGGCGAACTCTTTCTCCTCAATGCGCCGGCCGACAGTTTCGACAGTCGCTATTTCGGTCCGCTTTCCAGCCGGACGGTGATCGGGATCGCGACGCCAATCCTCACGCGCGCCGCGCCCGATGCGCCCTGGCGGTGGCGCCGCGATGCGACAGCCCAGACCGACAAGGAGAATAATCGATGCATATCGGTAAATTCCGCAAGGTGATCGGCGGCTATGCCGGCCGGCTCCAGACATTGAGCCTCGATCTCGACATCCGAGTCCTGCCCGCCGGGCGAAAGGCAAGCGCGACAGCGCCGGACTGGCATGTCGTCCTTGCACGCGGCGACGCGCGCATCGACGTTGGCTGCGGCTGGACGCGCACCAGCGACAAGGCCGGCCCCTTTATCGCCCTTCTGCTCGATTGCCCGTCTTTCTCTCGTCCACTCCGGGCAAACCTCATGCGCTCCGATCGCAATCCCGCTGACCATGCCTTGCTCTGGTCGCGCAGTCTGCCGCGCCCTAGGGAGGCGCAGCCATGACTGCCAGATCCGCAATCATGCGCCGTCGCCTGCCCTGTTTTCTGCTGGCCGGCCTCCTAGGCTGTGCCATCGCAGCGCCGTCACGCGCCCAAGAGCATGGCCTGATCATCGCCGAAGCCGCGTATCGCTTCGCGCTTCCCGAGGACCTGATCCGCAGCGTCATGGCGGCAGAGAGTGCAGGCGATCTGCGCGCCGCATCGCGTGCTGGCGCCATGGGACTGATGCAGATCATGCCTGCAACCTGGTCTTATCTGAGCAGACGCCACCATCTGGGTAGCTCTCCCTATGAGCCCAGGGCCAACATATTGGCAGGGGCTGCTTATCTGCGCGAAATGATCGACCGCTATGGGGATCTACGCCTTGCTCTGGCGGCCTATAATGCCGGGCCGGGGCGCGTCGACGCCTACCGCAAATATGCCCGTGCCCTGCCCGCCGAGACCATCACCTATGTCGCTCGTGTCACCGAAAGGCGCGAGGCTGATGCCCGCAATATGTTTGTCCCCATGCCGACCGACTGGCGCGCGTCGCGCCTCTTCTCTGGCGGGATCGCCGCGATGAAGCCGCCGGGCGATGGCGCTGCTGCTCGTTCCGCGCTCACCGCTCATTTGCATGGTGAGGATGGCTTTGTGGATGTGCTGCCGACGATCTTCGTACGGCACTCTACTGGCTCGGCGCGATGAACCATCGTCCTACCGCCCATGTCGCAGTTGCCGGTCGGAGCGCCGCATGGTCGAAGCCGGTCATGCTGGCGAGCGTTGATTGGGGCGCCCATTGGGCAAGGTTCCAGGGCTGCGATGCTCCGCATCGAGCCAGCAATTTTGATACACACCTCACGCACGGGTGCATCGCGCATTTCTGCGGGGTTGACGGGATGCCGATAGCATCTCGCCAATCGCAACGGCGCGGACATGGCGCAATTGCGCCATTTCTAGCGATGGCAAATAGCATCTCGTCACAGGTAGTGCGATGAGCGCTCGGGCCCAAACCGTGCGGCTCTCTCCAGCCCAGCATCGCATCCTTGCCGAATTCGCCCGGCAGCGCGGCTTGAGCGAATATGCCATGCTCGCTCGGGTCGTGGACCAGGGGCTGATCGCCCTCGTCCAGGGAACAGGCAGCGCGATCGACACCCGCGAGATCGTGACCGAACTTGCAGCGGTCGGCACGCATGTCATCGACCTCGAGCATATGCTCGACCGCACGCTGTTCACCGCCTGCGCAGCCTATTGCTACGCCCGCAGCGCGGCGAGCGGCGCAGGCAAGAGCGACGAAGTCCTCACCCAGGAGATCCATGCCGCCTATGATCGGCAGCGGCGGCTCGCGCAGGAACATCGATCATGACCCGGCGAGACGATCGCCGCGACCATGCAGACGCCCTGCGCAAGCATCATCTCGGTATCGAGGGCGCGCGCCTCAAGCGGCAGGCCTTGGTGATGCTGGCCTCTATCGCCATCGGCGGACTGTCCTTGCCGACCATCTTGCTGAACAAGGACAGCATGCTGGCCACCGGCACCTATTATTGGGCCAGGACCAAACTCTTGGCCGTATCGGCCTGGAAGGCGGACACGGGAATCGATGTCCACTATCCCGACCATATCGAGGAAGGACGATCGGCCCGCCAGATCATCGCCCATCCCTATTTCCACCACCAAGTGGATCTTCTCTGGGCCTGCATCAAAGGCGGCAGCATGCTGGGCTTTGCTGGCTGGCTCGTTGCGCTGATCGCCATGCGTCATGCGATGGCCCGGCGACGTGAGCGCCTGCTGGCCGATCGCTGGATCGGCGGAACGCAGGTGGCGGACGAGAAGAAACTCGCCAGGCTGACCGGCAGGCAGGCCGATGCCCGCACCCTCTCGATTGGAAAGGTACCAATTCCCACCCGCCTCGAAACCCGTCACATGGCCATGATCGGCACAACCGGGAGCGGCAAGACCACAGCCTTGCGGCAATTGCTCGACGGTATCGAGGCGCGTGGCGAAGCTGCTTTGGTCTATGACACAAGCGGCGAGTTCATCGCACATTATTACGATCCGGCGCGCGGCGATATCATCCTCAATCCGTTCGATGCGCGCTGCGCCTTCTGGTCGCCGTTCGCCGAGATCGCCCATCCCGCCGATGCCGACCGCATCGCCCACCAGTTGATCACCGAAACCGGGAAACATGATAGCGACGTGTGGCTCGATACCAGCCGCATCCTTGTCGCCAACATGATCAGGGCTTTGTGGCGAGAGAAGAATGGCACTCTGCCAAACCTGCTTCATGCCCTGAAAAACCGGACCAGGGATGATCTCAAGCAATGGCTCGCCACCAGTTCATCGGCACGCACCTTTGCCGACGATGCCGACCGGGCAACGGGCAGCGTCCTTTTCATGCTCGCCAAGGCGGCGGACCTTATCCAGTTCCTGCGCGCCGAGGGCGCCAAGGAGAGCCCCTTTGCCTTTCGCACCTTCTTCAACGGGCTCGATCGGCATTCCGGCGCGCGGCCCTGGATATTCGTGCCAAGAAAGGAGGACTATTTCGAAGCGTCCAAACCCTTGCTCGCCTGTTGGCTGGAATGTGCGGCAAGCGCCGTGCTGGGCCTGCCCCCTTCCGATACACGGCGCATCTGGTTCGTGCTGGATGAACTGGCCGACCTGCCCCGCGTCGACAATCTGGCGCGGCTGCTGCCCGAGGGCCGCAAATTTGGTGCGGCGGTGATATTGACCTTCCAGGCGCTGGGGCAGATGCAGCACCGCTACGGGCCGCAGATCGCCGAGGCCATGCTGGGCTGCTGTAACAGCAAGCTGTTCCTGCAAAGCATCGACAGCGAAACGAGGAAATGGGCCAGCCAGACCATCGGCGAGTGCGAGATGGAAATGCGGACCAAGGCCGACATTCTGGTAGACGGTGATGAGGGCCACCAAATCAGCTTGGGCAAGCGGCGAGAAGTCCGCCCGGCCGTCTTCGAGAGCGAACTGCGCCTTGCGCGGCATGATGGCTATTTGCTGCTGCCCGACGGATTGCCAGTAGCCAAAATCCGGCTGACCGCCGATCATGTCGCGCGGCGCGGCCCCCCACGCCAGCCGCGGCTTATTGAAGCCGATCCGGCGACCATGCTCTGGGGCAAAGCTGCGCCAGCGTCCCCGATATCTCCGGCACCGCCATCTCCAGCAGCGTCGTCACCGCTTTCCACCCAGCCCGAGAGCCAAGGGCCAGTATGATGGTGGCATCGGTATCGGCATTGACCAGCTCGGCGCAGGCGAGCAGCTATTATGAGGCCGATGACTATTATGCCGAGGGCGGTTTGTCGCCCTCCCATTGGCAGGGCCAGGGCGCCGAAGCGCTGGGTCTGTGCGGGGAGGTGGACCGCGACCAGTTCCGTGCCTTGCTGGACGGCAGGATCGGCGATCTGCAGCTCGGCGCCTTTCGGGATGGCGCGCTTCACCACCGTCCCGGCTGGGACGTGACCTTGAGCGCCCCCAAGTCGGTGTCGATCATGGCCCAGGTGGCAGGCGACCGGCGCTTGATTGACGCCCATGGCCATGCCGTGAAAATCGCGATGGCGCATGTCGAACGGCATATGGCCGCGACCCGTGTACGCGATGGCGGCACCGTTGCGCGCGAGGCGACCGGCAATCTGGTCATTGCCAGCTTCCAGCATGGCACCAGCCGTGCCCAGGACCCGCAGCTTCATACCCACAATGTCATCATGAATGCCACGCAGGGTGAAGATGGTGGCTGGCGCAGCCTAGAACCGCGCGCGCTCTACCAGCTGCAAAAGCAGATTGGAGCCATCTATCGACAGGAACTGGCCTTGAAGGTGCGAGAGCTCGGCTATGAGATCGATGCCGGCAAGGAGTCCATGTTCGAGATCACGGATGTGCCAGCCGGTGTCATTGACGCGTTCAGCACCCGAAGTGCCGAGATCGAGGCAGCGCTTGTCGAAAGGGGAACATCTCGTGATGCCGCCAGCGCTCTGGAGAAGCAGATTGCCGCGCTCGACACGCGCGAGGCCAAAGTCCTCGCCGACCAGACGGGACTTGTTGCGCAATGGCGGGAGAGGGCCGCCAAGACCGGCTTTGGGGCAGAAGTGAGGTCGATGATGGTAAGAGAGGCTCAGGCCAGAATGGCCGATCCTTCTCATCGCGCCAGGATGGCGTTTGAGGGCGAGAATGGCGCAGCCCGCGCTGTCGCCCATGCCGCCGCCAGTCTGGGAGAGCGGCAGTCGCTATTTTCCGAGGCCACCTTGAGACAGGAGGCTGGACGGATCGGGCTGGGCCGGATCGGCTACGAGCAGATCGGGGCCGCAATCGATTTGGCCACGAAGAAGGGGGATTTGCTGGAACGTGTCTATATCGACCGGCGCGGCGCCGAATTTTCCGGGTTCACCACCCGCCAGAATGTCGAGACCGAAGCCAGGATGCTGCGGATCGAGGCGGACGGGCGTGGGGGACTTGCCCCGATCGCATCCCCACTTGCGGCCGCAAAGGCGGTTGCCAACGCTGCAGCGCAGGCCGAGCGCGCGGGTTTCGGCTGGAACCCCGATCAGCGCTCTGCCACCCAGCAGCTCCTGAACAGTTGCAACCGGATCACGGCTCTGCAGGGCTATGCCGGCACGGCCAAGACCACGACTGTACTGGCGACCTTTGCCTGTGAGGCTGCGGCGCGAGGCGTGTCGATCACCGCACTTGCGCCTACCGCATCAGCGGCGATGGTGCTTGGGCAGGCGCTGGGCACAAATGGCGATACCGTGGCCCGACACCTGTTATCACCGCAGCGTGGCGATATTGGCCGACCTGCCGCGTGGATCGTTGACGAGGCATCCCTGTTGTCGGCTCACGATATGGCGCGACTGTTCGAGCTTGCAGCCAAGCATGATGCCCGCATCCTGCTTGTCGGGGATGTAAAGCAGTTGGGTTCAGTCGAGGCGGGCGCGGCCTTTGCCCAATTGCAGGACGCTGGCATGGAGACCGCCAGGCTGGCCGAGATTGTGCGACAGACCAATGGTGCCACCAAGGAAGCGGTGCTGGCGTCGATCGATGGGGATGCCAGAAAAGCCATGGCAGCGCTGGATCGAGGTGGCGGGCAGGTCATAGAAAACGCGGATCGGAATGAGCGCTTTGCTGCCATCGCCCAGCGATATGCCGCGCTCGACAAGACAGGACGTGCCCGCACCCTCATCATCGAGCCGTCGCGCGAAGGGCGCGATGCGCTGACCGCAGACATTCGCGCCGCCCTCGCTCGATCGGAGATATTGACCGGTCCCGCCGTTGCCGTGGAAAGCCTCGCCAACAAGGGGCTCACCCGAGTCGATGCACGCGCTCCGCTGAGTTACGACAAGGGCGACGTCGTCAGCTTCACTCGTGACTATGCCGATAAGGGGGTGGCGCGTGGAGAAGCCTATCGCGTCGAAAGCATCGATCCGCTCAAGGCTGCTATCACACTCAGGGCCGAGGATGGGCGCGCAGTGGACTGGCGCCTGCGGCAATGGGGGGCAGGTCATGCTCAGGCTTTCTTGGCCCAGCCGATCGACCTCAAGGCCGGCGATACGATCCGGTTCACCCGCAATGACCGCGAGACGGGGCGGGTGAATGGCGCCCGTGCGCAAGTCCTTGCGGTTGATCAAGAGGCGCGCACCGCCACGGTCCAGACTGGACGAGGGAAGATCGAAACGCTCCATCTCGATTCCGCCCGCGACCGGCATATTGCCCATGCCTATGTCGATACCGCCTTTGCGGCGCAGGGCAGGACCGCCGACCACGTCATCATCCATGCCGACAGCAGAGCGACCAACCTGGTCGATCAGAAGTCCTTCTATGTAGGGATCTCCCGAGCAAAGCTGTCCGCCACCATATACACTAATGATCGCGACAGGCTCGTGGCTGCGATCGGTGAGCGGACCGGCCAAGTTCAGACGGCCATATTTCAGGCCAAGGCCCCGGCACTTGCAGCTGGCGCTAGGAAAGACGCTGGTCTGGGATGAGGCTGGGCCTTCATCCTGGCAGGGTAAAAAGTGGCGGCATCAAACAATTCGATTGGTTCGCGCCGGGCAACGTTCCCGCCTAGAAGTGGACCAACCGCTGTAGGGGGCCGGCGCCGGGCGCCCCGGCAAACAGCGATCGACGGTCGGGAGCGGACGGTCGGAGATCAGTGTCGCCTCGATCGTGAAACCAATTGCGCGCGCGCTTTGTTTGTTTCGACGATGAGTCGAAAAAGGATATCAATGATGCCCACGACACCTAAAACTACCGACGGTCCAGAGGACACCGGCGCTGGCGAGCGCACCAACCGGAAGGCCGCCCAGAAGGTCTCGCCGGGAGATAGTAGCGCAACAATCGCTGGGGAAGGGCTCGGAAGCCCTGCCATACGTACCACAGACATCGACGAGCCCGACGCCCCGGCTCCGACTAGTGATCGTCCAGATAGAGGTCCGAGCGGTGCCGCGACAGCAGGAAGATTCCCAGATAATTTGCCCAAAGGGTCTCGAAGCTAAACCCGAGCGTGATTGCAGTGACGGGTAGATAGCGGACTGTTTCCAATTCTCCCTAAGCAAACTTGAAGAGGCGCTGGGAACAACGGAATCGGTCGCAAGCTGCCATCAGGCATATGCCTTGGAAGTGACGGGAGGTATCGCCATTCTCACATTGCCCAGTGAGGCTCATGGCTTCATAAGGGACTATGACAATTCCCCTAAAGAATTTAGCCGCCCTTTCCCGCATCCAAGAGAATTGGCTTGCCGCGAAAGAGCGGAAATTGCTGAACTGGTTATGCGCTCAAATGCCGCAGTGCGTCACCCCCGATCTCCTGACGGCCTTGGGCATGTTCGGTGCATGTTTGATTTTCATAGGCTATGTGGCAAGCAATCTACACACATCGTGGCTGTCGCTCGCCATTGTTGGTTATGTCGTCCAATGGTTTGGGGATTCAATGGACGGGAGCATCGCTCGCTTTCGCCGCATTGAGCGTCCTTCCTATGGCTATTTCATCGATCATAGTTGCGATGGGCTTGCGACCCTACTCATCCTTGCCGGCATCGGCCTCAGTCCGTTCGTCACCATGGACATCGCGATGGTGGCGCTTGCTGGATATTTGCTGCTCTCGATCCACGCCTATCTTGCTGCGCGCGTGCTGGGAGAGTTCAAGCTGTCATATCTCGCAGCGGGCCCGACCGAATTGAGATTGATGCTTATCGCGCTCACGCTGATGATGATGGTTTTGGGTTCTGGTCCAGGATATTTTGGGCGCCTGTCGGGCTTCGACCTGTTTGTCGGGGCAGCAGGCTTTATTCTTATTCTTCTTTTCGTCATTCAGACCTTGACCACGGGCCGGCGGCTGGCGCGCTCCGAGCGCTGGGAAGGGTGAAAAGCAGCGTCTCAGGGGCGATGGCGGATTGCAGATTTAGAAACCGTAGCATGAACGACGCAAATGGTCGCTTCCCTTCCAGCTGGTTTCCGGCAACGCCCAGGGCAATACATTCCATGAAGGCACGTTCCCGGATATTCACTGCCATAACGGCCCCACAGTGATGCGGGGCCGTTATTTGCATCACGCGATACCGGCGCCTCCCGTCACACCATAGACTTCGCCCGTGATATAACTGCCCTCCTGCGAGGCAAGCAGCACATAAACGGGCGCAATCTCGACTGGCTGACCAGGACGACCGAACTGGCTCTGCCCGCCGAACTGTCTGACCTTTTCCTGCGGCTGCCCCCCGCTGGGCTGCAGCACGGTCCAGAATGGACCGGGCGCCACCACATTGGCGCGGATGCCCTTCTCGATCAGCTGCTTTGCCAGCGCCTTGGTATAGGCGACGATGCCGGCTTTGGTCGTGGCATAGTCCAGGAGAATGGCCGACGGCTCATAGGCTTGCACCGAGGCGGTGGTGATCACGGATGCGCCAGCAGGTAGATGAGGAACCGCCGCCTGCGTGATCCAATGCATGGCATAGAGATTGGTCTTGAGCGTACGGTCGAAATCTTCCGAGCTCACGGCTGTCACATCATCGCGATATTGTTGATGACCAGCATTGATGACGAGGATGTCGAGGCCGCCTAGGCCAGAGAGCGTTTCATCGACAAGTTTGCGGCACCAGCTCTCATCGGTGATGTCGCCCGGTAGCGCCAAGGCCGTGCGCCCTTCAGCCTCGATGAGGGCGACCACTGCCTTTGCGTCAGCTTCTTCACTTGGAAGATAGGAGATGGCGACATCAGCGCCTTCTCGCGCAAAGGCAATGGCTGCAGCCCGGCCGATGCCGCTATCGCCACCGGTAACGAGCGCCTTGCGGCCCTTGAGCTTTCCTGAACCGACATAGCTGTCCTCGCCATGATCAGGCTTTGGATCCATGTTTGCTGCGATGCCGGGAACCGGTTGCGGCTGCTCTGGAAATGGCGGCTTGGGATATTGCGCGCGCGGGTCCTGCATGGTGAGACGCTCTGCCATGTTCGCTCCTTGCTGAGTGGAATGATGGACATTGTCCGGGTTGCCTCCTGAGGCGACAGGGCAATTTACGAGCCGCAAGGGCATCTGGTTCCAGTGAATGAGCTGCGTAGACCGATCGGCGGGAGCAATTGCGATGGCGGCGGCGCGCGCCCTTAAACGATGGTAGAGTTCATATCGGCGCAAGACGCGCATGCTAGACGCATCATCCGTGGTGAAAACGGCGTTCAGCTGAGGCGATCTGTCGTGGCGGAGGGCGGGAGGCCGGGCTTTGAGGTCCTGTTCTGCGAGCTCATACGGTACCGATACCGCGTGGCGCTAACAGGAAAAGAGCTTAATTCGCATCAACTATGGCAGTTGCCATGGCACTCAATGGCGCCACGGGAATTGCACTGACATGGCTACCGCAATCGCTTTCGTCGGCGCAGGTCCGACCACCATCTATACGTTGAACGCGCTGATTGAAGCCCTAGGCAATTTACCAGGCCGGCCTGACGCCAATATCACCATATTTGAACTGCAATCCCAGCCAGGTCTGGGCACCCCATATCGGCCAGGCTGGAATGATCCCGCCATGCTGTCCAACATTGCGAGCGTCGAAATTCCGCCTCTGGCAGAAACGTTGATCGATTGGCTCGGCCGCCAGGATGAAGATCGGCTTCGCGCACTCGGCATTGATCGATCAGGCATCGACGAACGGGCTTTTTACCCGCGGGTAGCGCTCGGCCGGTTCTTTCTCGACCAGTTCACCCAACTGGTCGAGCGCGCCCGGTTGAAGGGGATCGACGTTCATGTCCGCGCGCGAACCAAGGTAGTCGACATTGAAGTTGAAGGAGACAGCCTGAAGCTGATGATCGCCCCAGCCCGCTTGCCCCAGTCAATCGAGTGGTTTGATTATGTCGTCCTGGCGACCGGGCATCAGTGGCCCGAAGAGCCCGAAGTGCGACCCGGCTATTATCTGAGCCCATGGCCGGCAAGCGCACTTCAGCGGATTTCCGCTACAAAGGTTGGGCTGCGCGGAAGCTCACTGACGGCCATTGATGCCGCGGTGGCTCTGGCTGTCGCCCACGGTCAGTTCGAATGCCGGAACGGCGGAGCTCTGACATATCGGTCAAAGCCCGGCCATGAAAAGCTTCAGATAACGATGATGTCGCGCAAGGGCCTGCTTCCGGAAGCTGATTTCTACCATACTATCCCCTACATACCGCTTTCGATCTGCACGGAAGCAGCGATCACAAGCCTGATCGAGGATGGAGAAGGCGATATTCTCCGTCGAGCCTACGCGCTTTTCCGGCAGGAGCTGCAGGAGGCTGACCCGGATTATGCGAAACGCATCATGCTTGCAGACCTCGCGCCCGAACAGTTTTCGGATCGCTATTTTGGAGAGCGCGCCAACGTCGATCCATTTGAGTGGGCAGCGACCAACCTGGCAGAAGCCAAGCGCAACTTCGCCAAGGAAGTCACCGTTCCATGGCGCTATGCCATCTTGCGGATGCATGAGGTGATGGCACTGATCGTTCCGCATCTTGATGAAGATGAACTCGAGCGGTTTGATCGCTTTCTAAAGCCGATATTCATCGACGACTATGCAACAGTGCCACACCTTTCCATCGAACGCCTGATAGCACTACATCGGGCAAAAAAATTGGATGTGAAGGCATTGGGAGAAAATTACAGAATCGATAGTCATCAAGCCGATTCCGGTGTGCATGTGTTGATTGATGGCGAAGATCACCATTATCCTGTGTTCATCGAAGCAACCGGACAGCGTCCACTCAATGTTGACGCATTCCCCTTCCCAACCTTGATCGAACAAGAAATCGTCCAAAATGCCGCAGACACGCAAGGCTGCAGCGTCAAAGGTGTCGCAATCGACGAGCTCTATCATCCTGTCTCTGACGACCCGGCGGCGCGACGCATATTCTGTCTAAGCCTACCTTTCATTCTTGGTCGCCATCCCTTTGTCCAGGGCATCACCAGCTCCCATGAAATGGGCCTGGTAGTCGGCGCTGAACTGGCTTGTGCGATCGCGATACGCCCATCGCGATCGCCTGTACGGTCCGAGCACCAGCCCGGAGCACCGATATGAAGCTTTTTGCGATATATGTGGGCGGCGAACATCCCAGGGCCCATATCGAAATCCACGATATGCGGTTTGTTGTAGCTGATACGATCACGGACACCCATGCAGCATTGCGGGAGCAATGGTGGGGGACGCCAGGCACGCTGCACATAGACTGCTGGGCCGAGATCGATCATGCCGATGGCTACAATGTCACTTTACGCCCAGAGCGATGGACGGGCGCCGAGAGGCTATATTATGTCAATCTGGGAGGGTATGACCCGACGGACTTCGCGGAGCAGCATCGCAACATGTTCGTCGTGGCAACCAGCCTGTCGCGGGCGAAGGCAAAGGCGATCGAGGCCGTGGCTGGATGGAAGGACGCCCATCGTGACGACATGTATGAGGCGGAGCAGGCTTTCGCGCTCGACACGATGGTCGGAGAGCAGTTCCACATCCATTTGACACCGAGCCTGCCAGCCCGCCCGTTGAAATTCAAATGCAGCTACAAACCGCTAAAATAGAGGCACTCCAATGAAAATCGCCGCCCCGGACCGGAGCGGCGATTTTTGCTTGGAGGACCGTCAGTCGCCGGTGCCGGGCTTGTCGGTCTTGGGTAGCTTGCCATCTTCCACCCGGCCTTCGTTGCGAAGGTCGCGGCCTTCCTGGGCCTTCTTCTGACTTTCAGGCGATTTGCCATGCTCGAAAGCTTCTTCCTTAATGTAACCGGCGGCTTCCTTGGCCTTGCCTTCAATGCTCATGATACTCTCCAATCTGCTCGAGACAAATATTGTCCCGCCAGAAGGACAATCCCTAGCCAAGAGGGGCGTTCCCGGTCGCAGCTGTCGCTTTAATCTCAATCAGTGTGATTTTACCGAGCGCAGTCGGCACGTCCGCACGGCTGAGCATCCTTCCCAGACGAAAGATGTCTCAGCGCGCCAGTGCATAAATGCGACAATGGTCGAGATAGCCTGCTTCATGTCGCGCCGCCAAGGCAACTACGGCCCGCCACAACCAGGATGGGGCGTCCATGCCGTTCGATCGGCCGTTGCGCAAAGTCGTGAGCCATGCGCGGCGTGTCGCTTTGTCCATTTGTCGTGCATGGGCTTTTCCCACAACGAAGGCGAGATATCGCGCGGCTTTTAGGGCCTCGCCCCGAGAAAATTGTTCTGCCTCGATCTTGAGGTCTTGCGGCATCAGTTCGCGAACGAAGATCGAATGTCCAAGCATCCTTGCTGTGGCCATGCGCTCGCCCAGATGCGGAGACAAGGCGCGTGCTGCTGCCAGCACGCGTTCAGCAGGATCATCCGGCATGCAGGCTCCGGACGCGATCGGCGCGACAGGTTGAACAGCTTCCTTGAGATCGACCAGCGCATGATCGGTGCGCTTTTTTCCTTCCAAGGTGACGACCGCGGCAAACCGCAGAAGGCCAAGCGAACTGCAACCCTTCATCCAATAGGCAGCGTCCGCCATGACAGGTGCGCGTTCTTTCCCGCGATGATCGAGAGACAGGATCATCGCGCTGACAGGCGGATGGATCACGACATCGCGCAGGGCCGCATATTCCTTTTCATCGAGCGGCCAAAATCGCTTGCCAAGAGGAATACAGGGTTCAATCGCCTCCAGCCGCTCTTTGGCCAGATGACGCCATTTGCGGTTGAGAGCACGGCGGCGAACCGTGCGCACCGCATCAGGTTCCTGCTGGGCCTCCCGCTCGTCCTGGTCCGGGTGGGAAAAGGCTTCGGCGTAGCCCGCAATCATCTCTTCCAGCATGCGAGCGGTGATGACGCCTGGAAGATCGGAACCGCGCGCCGCAGTCGCAAGTGACAGGCCAAGGCGGATAAGATCGTGTGCGGGATTGCCAATGACCGCCTGATCAAGATCGCGTATCTGGATTGCGACATTGCCGTCGCTATCCGCTAACGGACCAAGATTGCCAAGATGGCAGTCCCCGCAGATCCAGATCGCGGGCCCTTCCGGGACGATCCGGGCAAGCCTGCTATCTTCCAGCCATTCGTAGAAACGTGCCGTGTTGCCCCACACATAAGCATGGGCCGACCGTGCCATTTTGAGGTCGCGACGGGCATGGAGATAGGGAACACGTTCTGCAGGCGCGAATGGCTTCATGGAGACATGAACGAGCAACAATTTGTGCCGTTCCGTTAGCTTTCGCCATGGGCTTTTCAAGCTGGGCCAGTAACTGGCCTAGGGGCTGCGGCATGCAAGGCTGTAACATGCCGTGCTGCACAAAATGATGGATCGGATGGAGCTTTGGCCACGCTCTCCGAAAGCGTGGTCAGCAGCAGCGGCAGATCTTTTGCGAGGCCTGTGATCAGCAGCCCGACTTGCGCGCGAAGGCGAGGAGCGTCTCTGCGACAATCATGCGCGCGTCACCTTCTATTGCCAGGCTTTTCGGGTCGAGGCTGTGATCCAGTTCACAATTGAGGTGCGCTTGGGCAGCGCCTTCCAGATCGAGGGACAATCCCTGCAGTCGTGCCATGTTGATAGCGAATTCAAGCGTGGTCTGCGCCAGCTTGGTGGTGGCGACGGATTGCAGTCTGAGCGCGTAAGCTTCTTCTTCCGTCATGCCTTTTCCTGCTCAGGTTGTGCGAAAAGCCTGTCATCAATTCCGTGTGCGGAACTTAGTGGGACGATCGGCAATCGGTCAATCTCGAGCAACATTTTGGCGCGCTTCCATGCTCATTCCGACTGAAGCTTGACAATAAATCGATATAGGTAGATCTATCGATCATGCCTCGAACACGTTCCTTGTCCTCTCGCGCCCGGATGGTGCTTGCCATCCTGCTCGATGCCGATGGCCAATGGTCGCACGGATATGAATTGGCGCGCCGCGCTGATGTGAAATCCGGCACACTCTATCCGCTCCTCATCCGCCTGGAAGCTCAGGGACATCTGGAAGCAGAATGGCAGCAGCCAGTTGAAGCTGGCCGCCCGCCACGGCACGCTTATCGGTTGACGGCGAGCGGTGTGCAGCTTGCCCGCGCCAATCCTCCCGGTCATCCGGTCACAACTGCCGTGCGCAGCCGGCAGGCAACCATATGAGCATAAGGCTTCGTCGCCGCTTGATCGATCTGGCCTGTCGTGCGCTGCAAGCTACGCTGCCCACGCCTTTGCAGCGATGGGGATGGGCGATCCGTTGCGAAGCCGCTGCCATCCCGGATGACAGCAAGGCTCTCTTATTCACGCTCGGCAGCCTATGTGGGCTCATGCCGCGTGCGGTCGCATCCCGCCTGCTGACCATCTTCGCCTCGCCTGTTGGTGACCATGTTTCCCGTCCGGAAGGATCGACCATCATGCATATCGTCAACGCCGCTACACGTCGTCCCCATGCGCTGGGCATCGTCTGTCTGACCAGCGCTGTCCTGCTCGGCACTGCCTATATGGCGATCGCCGGCGCGCCGATGCGCTATCTTGGGGTGAACCTGGGCGCCTTGATCATCGGCTTGACTCTGCTGCTGCTGCTGGAACGCGCGGCCCGATCGGGGCAAGGTTGGACGGACGGGGCAAACCTCATGATGGCAGGCGCATTGTTGGCAACAGCTCTTTTCGGCTCCCAAGCCGATGGAATAGCGCGCTGGGTTTATTGGGGCGGATTGGCGATGCAGCCAAGTCTGATCCTCTTGCCGACAATGCTCGTCGCATTTTCGCGTTTTCGAAACGTCCCCGCGACTGTCAGCATCGTCGCGGCTGCGGTCGCAATGGCGCTTCAGCCCGATCGCGCGATGGCGGCGATGCTCGTGATCTGCCTAACCGCGCTTGCAGTCATGCGCCCCGATCGACATGTGTGCACCGCACTTGCTGCCAGCGCCGCGAGCTTTGCGGCAACGCTGATCCGTGCCGACAGACTGCCCGCAATACCCTATGTCGATCAGATTCTCTATTCATCGTTCGACCTTCATGCCGTTGCGGGACTGGCGGTATTGGGCGGCTTGATGCTGCTCGTCGTCCCTTCCGTCATTGGTTGGCGCCGGGCTGCCGAGAGCCGCGCAATCTATGTCGCTTTCGGCGCCGTCTGGTTCGCCGCGATCCTGGCGGCTGCCCTGGGCAATTATCCGACGCCGGTTGTGGGTTATGGCGGCAGCGCCATCATCGGCTATGCGCTAAGCCTGCTGGCGCTGCCAAAATTCTCCAGTGCCAATGCCCTGGCTACTGCCCCCAAGTGCGGCGCTATCGATGAGATGCCCACGGACGGCCCGTTGAGCGTCGCGCTTGCCTGATGACGTGCGGCGCTTCTATCGGCTCGCAGCTGATGAGGGGCAGCCCGTTGTAACGGCAAGAGGTGCCAGGCGGCCACCAGACGGCCGCGCGCCGTTCAACATAACTCATTTGTAACGGAACATGGGTGCCGCTCGCCGCTTACCCCTGCATCTCAAGATGCTATCGGGGAACAGTTCATGACCACAGTGGCGCAGGTAATCGTGGAAACGCTCGCGGCAGCCGGGGCTAGGCGCTGCTACGGCGTCCCGGGCGACACCCTCAACCATGTGACTGACGCCATCCGCGAAAGCGATATTCGCTGGGTCCATGTGCGCCACGAGGAGGCGGGCGGATTTGCAGCGGGGGCAGACTCGATGCTGACCGGCGAATTGGCGCTGTGCGCGGGCTCCTGCGGCCCCGGCAGTCTCCACTTCATCAATGGCCTGTTCGAATCCCACCGCAATCGCGCGCCCGTGGTCCTGATTGCCAGCCAGATCGTTCGCGATGAGCTGGGCTTCGACTTCCCACAGGAGGTCGACTTCCGGTCCATCTACCAGAGCTGCAGCGTATTCTGCGAAGAAATCAGGACGCCCGCACAGGCGCGGCGCAAGACCGCGATGGCAGCCCAGGCCGCTCTGGCGAAGAAAGGGGTGGCGGTACTGATCGTACCTGCGGATGTCTCGAGCGCCAAGGCCCCCGACGAGCCACCCTTTGCGGTTCATCCCGCCCGTCCGCTCATACGCCCGACCGATGCGGATATCGACCGCATCGCCGCTGAGATCGCCAAGGGCAAGAAGATCGCCATCTACGGTGGATCGGGTTGCGAGGGCGCCCATGATCAGATCATTGCCTTGGCGCACGCGCTCCAGGCACCGGTCGCCCATACCTCGCGCGCCAAGGATTTCCTGGAGCATGACAATGCTTTCAATGTCGGGATGACCGGCATATTCGGCGGTGAGGCGGGCTATCATGCGCTGATGGCCTGCGACACGCTGCTGCTGCTGGGCTGCGATTTTGCCTGGCGGCAATTTTATCCCGAAAAGGCAACCATCATCCAGGTCGACATAGATGGTAGCCATCTGGGACGACGCCATCCTGTCGACCTTGGCGTCGTGGGCGATGTTGCTGCGACGATCGAAGCGCTGCTGCCACGCATAGCATCGCGCAGCGAACGCGCGTTTCTCGACGAATGCCTTGCGCATCGTGCCCGAACGGTTGAGGATCAGGCCAAGCATGCGACCATCGGCAAAGGTGGGGCAATTCATCCCCAATATCTCACCGAGATGATTTCACGGCATGCGCCCGCCGATAGCATCTACACCGCCGATGGTGGATCGCCGATGGTATGGTGCCTGCGCCATGTCGCGGCCACCGGGCGCAATCGCACCGTTATCAGCCTGAGCCATGGCACCATGGCCAATGCCATGCCTCAGGCCTTGGGAGCCAAGGCGGCGTTCCCCGACCGAACCGTGATATCCTTGTCGGGCGATGGCGGCATCGCCATGCTGTTGGGCGACTTGCTGACCGCAGTGCAGGAGAAGCTGCCGATCAAGGTCGCGGTGTTCAACAATGGCGCACTCGATTTCGTCGAAATCGAGCAGAAGGTTGAAGGGCTGCTGGAGGCCTATACCGACCTCGTCAATCCTGATTTCGCGCGCGTGGCCGAGGCAATGGGGCTATGGGGCCGGCGCGTTGAACAAGCCGACCAGCTTGAAGGGGCCGTAACGGACTGGCTCGCCGCGCCCGGACCGGCTCTGCTTGATGTGGTCACGGATCGGTTCGAACTCGTCATGCCGCCCAAGGTCGAAGTGGGGCAAGTCGCGGGCATGGCGCTCTATTCGGCCAAGGCGGTGCTCAACGGACGCGGTCGCGATGTGGTCGGGCTGATCCGAAATCTTCTCTCGTGAGCGAGAGACCCAATCTGGTCGCGGCATTGACGCGCGACCGTCCGCTGTCCCGAAACCTGCTGCTGCTGATCGGGCTCGTCGGCACGATTGGAACGCTGGCCATTGGCCGGCATCATCGCCATGCGCTGTGGCTGTTGCTTGTGCTCGCGCCGATTCTGGTCCTGGCGTTGACCGATCTGTTCCAGTCGCATCATAGCCTGCGTCGAAACTATCCCGCCTCCGCCCGCTTCCGCTGGTTCTTCGAATGGTTGCGTCCCTTTGCCAGGGCCTATTTCGTCGAAAGTGATCTGGATGGGCGACCTTATAGCCATGATGAACGGGCGCTCGTCTACGCCCGCGCCAAGGGCGAGGCGGATGCCCATCCATTCGGCACCGAACTCGACGTCTATTCCGACGAATATGAGTGGCTTGCCCATTCGATCGCCCCCTCCCGCAACGCCCCGAGGGAAACACGGGTCCATGTCGGCACGGATCAATGCAGTCGGCCTTATCAGGCGGCGCGCCTCAATATTTCGGCCATGAGCTTCGGCGCACTCGGCAGCAATGCTATCGAGGCGCTCAATCTTGGCGCAAAGATCGGTGCTTTCTATCACGACACCGGAGAAGGCGGCCTGTCGCCCTATCATCTCAAACATGGCGGTGACATCGTCTGGGAAATAGGGTCGGGCTATTTTGGCTGCCGAGACCGACAAGGCCAGTTTGATCCAAGCCATTTTGCTGATCGGGCCGCCCATGACGCGGTGAAGATGACGGAGATCAAGCTGAGCCAGGGCGCCAAGCCCGGTCATGGCGGACTATTGCCAGCGGCCAAGGTAACGCGCGAAATCGCCGAAACCCGCGACGTGCCCATGGGCGAGGACTGCCTGTCGCCCGCTGGGCACAGCGCCTTTTCCACGCCGATCCAGCTTGTCGAATTTGCTGGAAGGATGCGCGAACTTTCGGGCGGCAAACCGGTCGGGATCAAACTGTGCGTGGGCTACCCCCATGAACTTTTCGCCGTCGTGAAGGCGATGATCGAGACCGGCATCCTGATCGACTTCATCGTGATTGACGGCGCCGAGGGCGGTACCGGAGCTGCTCCCACCGAATTGTCTGACCGGGTCGGCATGCCGCTGCGGGAGGGGCTGATGCTTGCGCGCAACGCACTTGTCGGCACAAATCTCAAGGGGAAGATCAGACTGGCGGCGTCGGGCAAGGTCAGTTCGGGTGCGGGGATCGCGATGAATGCGGCTCTGGGCGCAGACTGGTGCAATGCGGCGCGAGCCTTCATGTTTTCGCTCGGCTGCGTTCAGTCCATGCGCTGCCATACCGACACCTGTCCGACCGGCGTGGCGACGCAGTCACCGGCCCGTCAGAGAGGCCTGGTGATTCCCGAGAAGGCAGAACGTGTCGCCCGGTTCCAGCAATCCACCCTGTCGGCCCTGCATGACATCGTCGTCGCATGCGGCCTCAATTCCCCTGACGAGTTTACGCCGGACGGATTGCGCCAGCGGATCAGCGCCGTTGAGATGCGTTCCTTCGATGAACTCTAACCATTCGTTGAGCCTGGGGAACTGCTCGAAGGCGCTCGCGATCCGCGTCTTGCGCGCTGGTGGGCACAGGCTGATGCAACCTCGTTCAAGAGGCAAATAGCCTGATCGATGGTAGGCAAGCCCGGCTCGGTCTGACCTTGGATTGCGCTCACCCGAAAGCATTCGCCCGCGGCTGCACGAGCCACTATTTCCGGTGTCTCGCGCTGATCGCCGACGGATTAAAGATATCCGCGAACGCCGAGAAAGAAGCGAAGTCTGGCAAAAGCCAGCCTATTCAACCGGGAGGGCTTTCCACAAGCTGGGTAGACTGAGCAATACGTCAGCGCACAAATGTCGGTTTAGAGAGCGCAGAAGACGACCCAGCAGCCTATCGATCGCCATCTTTTTCAAACTGAGTAATCGACTCATGGCTGCGGAGGGAGCCATTGAAAATTGGAGTATATTCTTTGTCTTGCAACCGCATGGACACTGGATTGTTATGAAGAAAATATCTGGAAAAAGAAGGTAGGCATGCCACACAAGGATTTTCAAGTGAGGAAAGCTGATAACGGATTGGCGAATATTGCGAAATCCGATCCTGCGCAAGACCTTGACCGTGCAGCTGAGAAATCATGCGCTACCTCGAAGCCCTCGCGCCGAATTCTGACACTCCCGTTCGCGACGAATTAGCAACAGAGCGGCCTGTCCAGGTTCCGCACGCAGACATGATGCGGCATGATCCGGCCATCGAAATGCCGGCAGCACGCTGACGGGATAGCTACTATCTCTCGAGGTGGTAGACATTTCTTTAGAAACGACGATGCAGAGAAATGGTAGCTCGGCGTCACCGTGGCTTAAACTTTCCGATCGACCAGAGAATGTTAGTGATCAGAAATCCCGCCTTTGATGAACATTGAAGGGCATGGGTTACTCGCGCCTAGCCCCCCAACATTCCGCTGGTTCACATCGCTAATTTTGGGCGCCCGGTTTTTCCTATCAGGCCCGTCTTCCGGTCACGAACTGATAGACCAGAACGATTACGGCCAGAACCAGGAGTAGATGGATCAGGCCACCGCCGACCGGAATGACGAACGCGCCCAGAACCCAGAGAACGAGAAGGACTAGGAGAATTGTCCACAACATAGAGGCGTTCCTTTTTCATCGAGTAGAAACTGTCCAAATATAAATCATCTCAGCCCACGCGCGAACAGGAGAGCCGTTAGCAGAATGGCGCCACCCATGGCGACATGTTGGCCGGTTGAAGATCGGGACGAAATATTGTCGTCCGACCGCTGCAGTTCTTCGGCGTCCGCCAAAATGGCCAGGTGCGGCAATGGAGAGGGTGGCGCCTCAACGAAGTGCATTAAGGGGGAAAATTGCATCAGGCCGGTCTCCTCGACACAATGAACGCTCAAAGATCTGAAATGTAAGCGCTGTTCTGCCCCCACCTTGCGCGTTTGAAGCGTAGCGCCGAGTTTCCGCGCCCTGATTGGGCTGGAGTGCGCTGCTACTATGATAATCTCGGGTGATGATCCTGTGAGCAAGGGCGCGCAGCGGTTCGAGGTGTTTACGGGCGCGGGCAAGCGGCGAGAGTGGCCGCCCGAAGTGAAGGCCTCGATTGTTGCAGAGTGCTATTCGGGCCGGGACGGGGTCAGTGCCGTGGCTCGCCGGCATGGGCTCGATCCCTCTCAGGTTTACGCGTGGCGGCGGGATTTGCGCAAGCAGCTCGAGGCCAAGGGGGGGATCCTGCCTTCGGAAGAGCCGGAAGCGGTCGCGTTCGTGCCTGCCGTAATCGAGCCCAGCGCGGTGTCCGGTCCTGCTCCCACGCGGCGTCCCCGCCGTCGACGTTGCGCAGCAGCTGCAGCTGTCGAGCTGGAGATCGACGGTGTGGCAGTGAAGATCGGCCGCAGTGCCGACGTCGGTGTGATTGCCGCGGTGATCGAAGCGCTCAAGGCGACGCGATGATAGGACCTGGGGCTGGCGCGCGCGTGATGGTCGCGACGCGCCCGGTGGATTTCCGCAAGGGACCTGACGCCCTGGCCGCGCTGGTCGGAGCCGAGTACGGCGGCGATCCCTATTCGGGCGTGATCTACGTGTTCCGGGCGAAGCGTTCGGACCGGATCAAGCTGGTCTGGTGGGACGGCACGGGCCTGTGTCTGATGGCCAAGAAGCTCGAGACCGGTGGCTTCAAGTGGCCGGGCATCCAGGACGGCGTGATGCGCCTGACCTCGGCGCAACTCGGTGCCCTTCTGGAGGGTCTGGACTGGCGCAGAGTGCACGGTGGACGCCGTCCCATTGTCCCGCAGATTGCCGGTTGACGGGGCCTTCGCCTACTGATTCACTGCCTGCCATGCTCATGGAAGCGGACCTCCCCGACGACGTTGAAGCGCTGCGTGCGCTCGTCCTCGAACAGGCCCGCGAGCTCGACACGCTCAAGGTTTTCCAGGCTGATGTGGAACGCCTGAAGGCGATCATCGAGGCTCTGCAGCGCCACCGTTTTGGACGCCGGTCAGAGCAGTTCGATCCTGATCAGTTCGAGCTTGCGCTGGAAGAAGTCGAGACGGCGTTGGCTGAAGCCGAGCATGCCAGGGACAAGGCAAGCCGGACTCCCGCCGAGCGCCCCCGCAAGAGCAACCGCGGTTCGCTCCCTGCCCATCTCGAACGGATCGAGCAGGTCGTCGATGTCGAGGACAAGGCCTGTCCGTGCTGCGGCGGCGCGCTCCACCAGATCGGCGAGGATGTAGCCGAACGCCTCGACGTCGTGCCCACGACCTTCCGTGTCCTCGTCACCCGCCGCCCGCGCTACGGTTGCCGCTCGTGCGAGAGCGCCATTGTGCAGGCCCCGGCACCGGCGCGGATCGTCGAGGGCGGCATTCCCACCGAAGCGCTGATCGCCCAGGTGCTGGTCGCCAAGTACGCCGATCATCTACCGCTGTACCGCCAGGCGCAGATCTACGCCCGGCAAGGCATCCAGCTTGATCGATCCACCCTGGCAGACTGGGTCGGACGGGCAGCTTGGTATCTGCGCCCCTTGCGCGATCACATCCTTGAGCGATTGCGACGATCAGAACGACTATTTGCGGACGAAACTACGGCGCCGGTGCTCGATCCGGGGCGTGGGCGAACCAAGACCGGCCAGCTATGGGCCTATGCCCGCGATGACCGACCTTGGGGCGGCGATGATCCGCCGATGGTCGCCTATGTCTATGCAGCCGATCGCAAGGGCGAACGGGCAGAAGCGCATCTCGGTGATTTTGCAGGTATCCTGCAGGTCGATGGCTATGGCGGCTATGCCGCGCTCGCCAGGCGCCGCCAGCAGATCAGCCTCGCTTTTTGCTGGGCACACGTCCGGCGCAAGTTCTACGAGCTGGCCGACAACTCGCCGGTGGCAACGGAAGTGCTGCGTCGCGTCGCCTTGCTCTATGCCATCGAAGATGAGGCGCGAGGATTATCGGCGGAGCAACGCCGGGCTGTTCGCCATGACCGCAGCCGCATCATCGTCGATGATCTTCGCCAGTATCTCGAGGCCCGCATCCGCCAGGTCAGCGCCAAGAGCAAGCTCGGCGAAGCGATCCGCTACGCGCTCACCCGCTGGGATGGGCTGTCACGCTTCCTCGAGGATGGCCGCATCGACCTCGACAGCAACACCGTCGAACGCTCTATCCGGCCCCTCGCGCTGAACCGCAAGAATGCCCTGTTCGCCGGTTCCGACGAAGGCGGCGACAACTGGGCGGTGATCGCCACGCTCATCGAAAACTGCAAGCTCTCCGGCATCAACCCGCACATCTGGCTGACCGATACGCTGAACAGCCTGGCCAACGGTCATCCTGCGAACGGCGTCGCCGAACTCATGCCTTGGACCACCGTGGGCTGAAAACACCGCTTACTCTGAAATGGTCCAATCCGTTAGCAAACTTCGTAACGGTGAAGGATGTCAGGCTACAGACAGATGATGTGCCGATTTGCTCTGGTCTCTTGGCATTGCACGTTGCGGTGAGGAGCCGCCTTTTACGGTGAATATATTCTGCTGCCGGTGACCGGATCATATTCGGGCGGCGGCAGGCTGCTGATTCGATCCAGCATGCTCTGACTTGGCGAGACGCAACAAATATCCCAGATCTGCCCGACAGGATAAGCGCCTACCGCGAGGAAATCCCGACTCTGCTTGACTGCGCGGTGGCCGGTTCCGGCCGGCAGCATCAGCGCATCGCCGGCCGCCACCGCAATTTCAAATCCGGCCGATCCTCCAAGTGCGAGAGTGGCATGACCCGAGGCCATTCCAAGCACTTCATGCGCAGTCGAGTGATAATGATCATAATCATAGATCTTGTCACGCCACTCAGGTAGCCAGCCATGGCTCGCAAATCGCGCCTCGAAGGCCTTGGCCAGATCCGTCCTCTCGCTTGGCTCGACTCCGAGGTACAGCCCGACCGGGATGGCAGAATTATTGGGCACCCAACCATCACGCGAGAAAAGGATCGACTTAAAGATCATGCCTTTTCCTTGATGTTTCAATGACGAGTTCGACCGACACTGGCTCATATCGCAGCCCCGTCCCAAGCTGCGGCGACGGATTGCATAGTCGCGCTGCGAGGGGCCTGCATCCGATGGCTTCGCAAGCCGTAATTTTCATCTCGTGGGTGATCGATAGGGCCGCAGATTTCGGTTCAAGTTTTTTCCGCGATTCGCGTCTGCAAGGACAGCATCGCGAACGACCGGAGCATGGGGGAGAGAGATCGTGGCAGGCTTCCGGTCGCCTCAAAGGGCCATCTCAACAATATCCAGGCGATTGTCCTGCGCGTAGATCATCGCAGCCTGCAGGGCGTCCATGCGCGAGGCATAACCTCTGTTGTCGAGACTGAGGACTGGATCGCCCGGTCGGCCGCTCTCGGCGCTGATATGCCAGCGGCCCTTTTCCTGCCTGATCGCAACATATTTGAACATCATCGAAGATCCTGCAAGGCGCGCCATTGGTTCGCCGACAATGCGGCAATCGCCGTTTCGTTCCCCCCGGGTCGATCTTGCGTTCATGGGGGCTATGCGGAATCCAACAATTCCCTGTTCAGTCTCGCGTGGAAGCGGCTTTCTGCTCTGCCAATATATCCCATCCCGTCAGGAAGAAGGCCGCAGCAATCGGCCCAACCACGATGCCGCTGAGGCCAAGCGTCTCGATACCGCCGAGGGTCGTCACCAATATGAGCCAATCCGGCAGACCGGTATCTCGACCTACGAGCATGGGCCGTAGGAGATTGTCGACAAGACCGATCACAAAGACGCCGGAAGCAACCACGATGACGGCCTGCCAAAAATCGCCCGTAGCAAGCAGATAGGTCGCTACCGGCAGCCATATTATCGCAGGTCCGATCGCTGGTAGCAGGGCGGCAATCGCCATCAGCACCCCCCATAGAAGGGCGGCAGGCATGCCTACTATCCAGAAAGTTGCTGCGCCTAGCATGCCTTGCGCCAGGGCGACAATTCCCGATCCCTTTATGGTCGCGCGCACGACGATCACGAAGCGGGTTGCAATCCGATGGGCTATGGTCGGTTCAAGTGGCAGTCTTGTGATGATCTGCGATGCTAACGCCTCCCCATCGCGCAGGAGAAAGAAACTCACATAGAGACCCACCCCAAAGGAAAGCACGAAAGCTGCTGCGTCCGCGCCTATGGTCAATGCGCGCTGCGTCAATATGCTCGCGCTGTTGCTCAATGCCTGAGAAATCTTGGCTTGTGCCCGCTCAAACGTGCCAAAACCGGCATTCTCAACCCACTGCTGCAACCGCATCGGCAAAGCAGCATGCACCTGACCGAAATAGGTCACAAAGTCGATCTGGCCACTTCTGATCTTTGCGTACACGCCGCTTGCCTGCTCGATCACGAGGCTCCCGATTATCAGGGCCGGCATGATGACAGCTATGATAATGATGAGCAGCGTCAACGCCGCCGCCATGTTGCGTCGCCCGCGACAGTCGAACAGGATACGTCTGTAAAGCGGCTGAAAGAGCAGGGCCGCCAGAGCAGCCCACAATAATGCCGAGATGAAACCTGAAACAATCAGACCCAGCCCGAGCGTCGAGATGGCGATGAAGAGGATCAATCCTCCATTGTCGATACGCTCGCGCGAAATCATCCAAATTCCGATCGATCATTGCTGATATGCTGAGCGGGACCAGCATCTTGAGCGCGGGTGAAATAGTCGGCTGATGCCATCCGGCTCAGCTGTGTGCGCTCCTTGGACTGGCTCATCACGCTATACTGACAATCCTCACCTGACTGTCCCGATGCTGCGGTTTGACGACCACCGTATCTCCCAGACGCTCAAGCATGATATCCGCCTCAGCCAGGCCCAATGGCAACGCCTTGATGAAAAGCCGGTCGATAAATGTCGGCAAGGTGGGTTGGCGGAAAAGGATTTCGTTGGACGAGACATCAAATGCCAGTCCAAGACTGGCCTGGATCAGAGATAGCGGGGCCGCCGCCGACCATGCCTGGGGGCTGCAAGCGACCGGATAAAAGGTCGGGCCTTGGGAGCGTCGTCGCGGGAAACCGCAGAACAGTTCAGGCAGCCGCATGAGATCAACATAGGTTGCAGCGGCAAAGAGTCCTTCGAATATCTGCGCCGCCTGACGCTGAAACCCATATCGCGAAAAGCCTGCGGCAATCAGCGCATTGTCGTGCGGCCAGATTGAGCCATTATGATAGCTCATGGGATTGTAGCGTTTTTCGGTCGACGCGATCGTCCTGACGCCCCAGCCGGAAAATGAGGCGGGCGCCATCAAGGTTGCCACCACTATGGGCGCGCGCTCTGGTCGTGCCAGGCCTGTGTAGAGGACATGGCCTGCGTTGGAGGAACGAACCCGGCAGGGCTGCTTTTGCCCATCGAGCGCGAGCACATATGTTCCCAGTTCCGCGTCGAAGAAAGACGCGTCGAAACGCTGCTGGAGATCGACAGCCCGGGCAAGATAGGTTTCCGAGCGATCCAGATCGCCCATCGCACGATAGATGAGGCTTGCCGCCTGCCACGCGCCATAAACATAGGCTTGAACTTCAGCCAGAGCGATCGGGCCTCTGGCGATACTGCCATCGACATGGAAGATGGAATCATGGCTGTCCTTCCAGCCTTGGTTCTGCAGGCCCTGATCCGTCAGGCGTCCATATTCAACGAAGCCATCACCATCGCGATCGCCATGAGTGTCGATCCATCGCAATCCAGCCTCGATATTGGGTAACAAGCCAGCGAGATATTCAAGGTCCCCGGTGCGCTCCAAATAGGCGCCGGCCAGCATGACGAAAAGCGGCGTGGAATCGATGCTGCCATAATAATGACGGAAAGGGACCTCTCCCAGCTCGGCCATTTCGCCGTGACGTACTTCGTGCAGAATCTTACCTGGCTCGGCATCAGCTGTCGGGTCGAAATCCGTCGCCTGATGCGCAGCGAGATATCCAAGCACGCCTCGGCTGATGGCCGGGTCCATCCAGATCGTCTGAAGGGCAGTGATCAGGGCATCCCTACCGAAAACGGTGCTGAACCAAGGAATGCCGGCATAGGGATAAGGCCCAAATTCTGTATCGGTGGAGAGCATCGAGATGTCGGAAACCGAACGCCGCGAAACGGCATTGAACAGGTCATTGGACGATTGCATCGAAGCAGCGCGGCGTCGCGCATGCTGAAGCGCACGCATGGCCTCGCGCAGGGATTTTAGAAAGAGCTTGGGAAGGGGTTGATCGACCTCATTCTTATGTTCGCAGGAGATACGTGCGAATAATGTGGATCGACTGCCGGGGCCAACAGTGACTTCAAATAGCGCCTGCTCCGCCGTTAGTTGCGCGGGTGCGGGATCAAAATGGAGATGTGTCGAGCGTTCAAGGTCATCGCGTCCTCGATAGCCTAGCAGGACATCGGCGTCTCCGACCTGCGGCTCGTGCATGGTGCCGCGTCGCAATCTGGTCATGCCACGTATCTCGAACAGATCCGCAAAATCGGAAGCGAAGGACAGGCCTACCGACACCCGACGCTCTGCAATGTCGAAATTGCGGACAATGATGCGTTCATAGATCGCGCCGTCCCACAGAAAGCGGCTGCGACGCAGATGGATCAGATCATGCTCCACCTCTACGCGCCCATCCTCTCCAATGAAGTCCGGGTTGGCCAGATCACAGGTCAACATTGCATTGTCGTCCCGCAGCGCCGAACTCAGCAGGATCGGGCGCATGCCATTGACCGTGAGGTACAGGTGCGAAAGATGGCGCGTATCGCGATGGTAGAAACCCTCGGGACTACCAGGCCCGGATATGGCGTCGCCGCTGTGATCAAAGACAGCAAAGCTGTCTCCATGCTTGAGTGTGCGTGGGCGACGTTCATGCAACGAGGCGGTCGCAGGAATGAAGAACTGGGTTTGCGCCTGCGACAGCGCCTGTCCCCCTGCAATGCCCGACACCCCTGGCTGCGATTGGGTCTGCGACATGGCGGCTCCTATGCGACGATCTGCAATTCCGATTCTTCGCCACGCCGGCGACGCAGCCAGGCTGCGTCGGTGCGCGCACCAGGCAGTCTATGATATAATGCGGCATAATCGGCAGCCATCCTGTCAGCCGTGAACCGTGCGTCGAATACGCCGCGCACCATTTTGCGCTCGAGGTGACGAATTTGTTTCACCGCTTCGACAGCCTCGTCTTCGCTGTCGACGATGAAACCCGAGCGCCCATCCTCGATGACCTCCGGAACCGATCCACAGCGGAAGGCGATCACCGGCGTTCCGCAAGCCATGGCTTCGATCATCACCAGTCCGAAAGGCTCAGGCCAGTCGATCGGAAACAGCAAGGCGCTCGCACCACCGAGGAAATCAGCTTTCTCTCGCTCGTTGATCTCGCCGATGAAGCGAATATTGGGATATAGTTTGACGAGAGGCGCGATCTCTTCCTCCCAATAGGCGCGGTCGACCGCGTCGATTTTTGCCGCAATTCGCAATTCCATGCCGGCTCGGGCTGCGATGCGGATAGCGCGGTCCGGTCTTTTTTCAGGCGAAATACGCCCGAGAAAGGCGAGATAACCTTCATTTTCACCAAGGCTGGGGGTGAGCAGATCGGCCGGGAGACCATGGTAGATGGTCGCGCCCCAATTGACCGGGGGCATGGGTTGCCGTTGATGATCAGAGATCGAAACCAGGCAGTGATCGCCAAAGCAGCGATAGAATGGCGGCAGATCAGGAAGGTCCAGCCGACCATGTAGTGTCGTCACGGTGCGCCCGATGAAATCCTGGATCATCGGCAGATGCAGAAGATCGATATGGAAATGGAGCGCATCAAACTCGTCCGCCCGTTGCCGCACCGCATCAAGCATCATCATATGATAGGGGATCGTGTCGACGATTCCCGGGGTCAGTCGCAGCGCCGCCGGCGTGATCGGAACAAGCTCGGCCGAAGTCTGTGAATCGCCGCTGGCGAACAGGGTCACTTCGTGCCCCTGATGCACCAAAGCTTCGGTGAGATAGGAGACGATCCGTTCGGTACCCCCGTAAAGCTTGGGCGGTACACTTTCAGCCAGGGGAGCGATTTGAGCGATCTTCATGCGGCTATCCTCTAACGGAGATAGGCCTCGTTCCTCCCCCAGCGCACGAGCCGCAAAGTAAAGCCGCATGAATGGCTAAAGTTGCATTGCGGAAACAATAAAAATAATGAGCAAACCCGAAATGATCTGACATATTGATCTAAATCAATACGATTTTATCTTCAGTCTTCCGCAAAATCTTCGGTTTGTCCTTTTTCCAACTGTTCACGCGCCTGTTCTGCGGCACGCAACAGGGAAAGACCCGTCCCCTCCGCTGCACTGGCTGTCAGCGTTATGGCGATGCCGTTGGGACCATCCAGCATGATCAATCCGGCGTGGGCTGAGGCGATGCCAGCTTCTTCATGGATACCCGGGGTTGGCATATTTTCGCTCCTTCTCCAAGCCCGGACAACGACAGGCTGACAAGGGCGGTTCCGTCAATTCTGGTCGTCGAGGAAAAGGTAAGCGGGATCAAATTCGCCCAACCGCGCCAGGCCTTTTCGATCGCGAATTTCAACATCATGACGATGCATCGCCAAGAGGTTGCGATCTTTGAGTTCCCGCAGCATCCGGTTCATATGAACGGATGTAATTCCGCATGCCTCCCCAAGATCGGCCTGCGTCATCGGAAGGATGAAATGCGATCCATCACTTCGCCCGATCGCGCGCAATTTTGCCTCGGTTTCGCAGAAGAAATGGCTGACTCTCGCAATCGCATCGAGGCGCCCGAGGCGAAATATCCATTCGCGATGCATGGCAGCATCAAGGAGCGTGCTGAACCAGAGCAATTTCGTAAGCGCCGGGCGCGTCGCAACAAGATGATCGAGCGCAACATGGGGCACCAACGCTACCCGACAGGCGGTCAAGGTCGCGAGGTCATGATCAAGATGACCAAGCGGGTAGCCATGAAGGTCGACGAAATCGCCGGCCACATGCACTGCAACAAGCTGTCTTTCTCCCTGCCGGTCATCCATGTACCGGCACATGACGCCGTCGATGAGATAGGTGCTCATGGTGATATTTTGATCGCGAGAGATGAAGGTCTTGCGAGGAGGCAGGTTTCGCACGTCAGCTACCGCAGCTTCAAGCGCTTCGAGATCCTGGGCACTCAGGAGGTCACGCCTTCGACCTCGCAGAAAGTCGGCAAACACCATCATCATGTCCAGCATTGCAAAATGGATGATCAATGCATTCGCACATCACCCGACAAGGGTCGAGTGCAAAGGATCACTCACGCTTCGCACAGATAATCCGGCCGAGATCCGAGCGAACTGGATCGCGGTCGCCACGGTCAAAAGGTCACGGGTGCATCACGCGGGAGCCGCAACGAAAGCCAGATACTAAAAACCCTGCATCTTTCGATGCAGGGCTAGGGGGGCCGCAAGTCAATGACTTACCGAACGATAACTTCTCAATGTCCGCTTTGTATCCGAAGAAATGCGCTCACTCGAAATTTTCTGGTCAAGCTGCACGCAGGCAGTCGCACCCTTGCCTAAAGATCGCTCAGCCTTGGTCATTCGAAAACTCCAGCGCGTCTTTCTTCAGGAGGCGTCCGGACTAACCATATCAGCCCGCTTTCGCGTATGTTTGTAGCTCACCGCAGGGCTATTGGTCGCCATGGATGGTTTTGTCCTGCAGGCAGATTGCGCATTTTGCGCCACCGTTTTTTCGAAGGTCCGCTTGAGGAGCCAACCCACCGCGAATGTGACTGTCGCAGTGACAGCGGCACGCGCTGCGGTTTCCGCAATTCCGATCTTCACCGCGTCCTGCATCGCCTCATCACGAGACTGGCCAAATGCCCGACCCTGTATGGCCTTTTTACGAAAAATCATTGACCCTCACCCTGTTGCAAAATTGGCGGCCGGCGTTCGCCGCCCGTTCCAGAAAAAGTTCAACGCGATGACGCGTTTGCAAATGCGTCGACGAGCGCAGCACAAAATGCCGGCAGATCATCAGGACTGCGACTGGTGATACACTGACCGTCGATCACGACTTCCTCATCCACCCAATGACCGCCGGCATTTTCGATGTCCGTCCTGATCGAAGGATAAGAGGTAAGCGAATGACCGGGGGCTATCTTGGCTTCGATCAGAAGCCAGGGCGCATGACAAATAGCCCCGATCGGCTTACCCGCATCGAAGATTGCCTCGACAAAGGATATCGCTTCGGGGCTGGCACGCAATTTGTCAGCACCCACACTGCCACCGGGAATGACCAGGCCATCGAAAGATGCAGGATCTGCTTCATAGAAGGTCATGTCGACGGCATATTCGCCACCGGGATCAAGATCATGAACATTGGTGCGTGCCTGGCCAGATTGAAGGCCGATCACTTGAACGCGCGCACCCGCCCTCTTTAAGGCGTTCATCGGCTCCAGAAATTCGACTTCTTCCGTACCGCGCGGAGCGATGAGAAGGGCGATCGTGCGGTCGCTGAGCGACATGGCGACTCCTTTGGAAATAGTTTTTCTGACTGGGTTAGATGAGGGGGTAACGGCCAGAGGCCCTGCAGGATCCGATCGCCCCGTAAACATGCGCCTCGCACCGGCTTGCCATGGCCGACAGGCGGCTGGCGCAGAGGCGGACAGGTCTTCGCCCCGCCGACCCCAGCGGAACAGATCGTCAACCACCCCGTTATCAGACACAGCGCTACATCATCGTCACGAAGGGCCTGTATGACGGCAACGCAAATCGCCGAGACTCCGCACAAGCTGACTGACACAGCATTCAAGCGGGAACTCACGCTGGTCCTGCCGCAACTCAGAGCTTTTGCCCGCAGTCTGTGTGGTGATCGCGATCTTGCCGACGACCTGGTCCAGGAAACCATGCTGAAATCTTGGAGCGCGCGGGGGCGGTTCATAACCGGCACCAATTTTCGTGCATGGACGTTCACTATCCTTCGCAATCACTATTTCAGCCTCAGCCGGCGCAGCAAATTTGTCGGGGCGTGGGACGATCTTGTCGCAGACAGACTACTTGCCGCGCCCGCGGAACAGTTGAAGATTGTCGAGCTATCCGATGTCGTGCGCGCTCTCGCGCAGATCCCCGTTCCTCAGCGTGAGGCACTTATATTGATCGGGGCGGGTGGCTTTTCCTACGAGGAAGCCGCGACCATCATGGGCACTGCGATCGGTACTGTCAAAAGCCGCGTTGCTCGTGCTCGCACGGCGCTCGAAGCTTTGATCAACGATGGCCAATTAGCCCAGTCCCGATCGGAATTCGAAGCCGATGAGAATGTGACAAACCTGTTTTCTGTCATCGATGCCATTGAAGATCGACAGCCGGCTGGAGAGCCGGGTGAGGCCATGACCCGTCTCGTTGCCTGAAGGGCTGCATTCACTTGGCCGGGCGATGCAGAACGCGCTTATCCGTCTGCGACGACTCGCCAGAGTTACGCTGACCGCCATCGCGCCGATCCTGAACCGGCGCCGCCAGCCTCTCGGTTCGTTCGAGATGCACCTTGTCCTGTATTGAAAGAAATAGGCTGCCAGAAGAGCCGAAGGCCAAGAAGGCAAATTACGGAAATTGCGTTATGTGCGAACCCAAAGACTGATCGAGCCGCCGGGCACCTTAAGGATGATGCTTCCGTTTTCATCAGCGATTATCTCTTCAGCATGATGGCCCAGAAAATCATGGAAAGATGCCCCTGCATGCTCCGGTCCGAGCTGGACCGATTTGCTCGCCTCTTCGCCATTCGACACAAGCAGGACACATCCTGGCTGATCCTGGGTGCCATGGCGTATGACACCGACACAATGTGGATCATCAAACAGATCGCTTTGCGGTCCATGGGCATAGAGTTGCCGTGCTCTGAGCAACTGAGGCAGACATGCCACCGGCTCGATGACGATCTCATGCGCGTGCCCATCGCCACCTTGATCGGCATATCGTGCGCCGAAAAGATCGGGATAGAAGATGCATGGGGTGCCCTGTTCGAGGATCAGGATCAAGGCATAGGCCAGGGGTTTGAACCAATCCTCCACGGGTGCTTCAAGAGCCTGGAGCGGTTGGGTGTCGTGATTGCCGACGATCGTTACCGCATGATCCGGGGCGGCATGCAGCAGCGAACCATCGAAGATCGTTCGCAGGTCAAAATCGCCGCCGGCTCGTGCCGCATCGTGAAAACGATGGAGAAGGCCGACATCGAAAAGCATGAGTTGTCGATCGACCATGTCCAGATATGCTTGCAGGACCGTCATGTCGGGATGCCAATATTCGGCGACGACAAACAGCGCGTCGCCGACGCTTTCGCGCATGTGCCCTACCCAATCGCGGAAAAACCATGCAGGGATATGCTTGGCTGCATCGAGACGGAATCCGTCACAAGGCAGTTGATCAGCCAGCCATCTGCCCCAATATTTGAGCTCTTCATAGACCGCCCGGTTCCGAAACTCGACGTCTGATCCCATCAGATAGTCAAAATTGCCCTTTTCGTCGTCGACCTCGATATTCCATTCCCCATCACCATATTCATTGACGAGCCGGAACACGCCATCTTCATCCGGTTCTTCAATATGGTCGACGCCGGTGAAGCATCTGGCATCCCAGACAAACTCTGAATAGCGCCCCTGGCGTCCAGGGAAAACGTAGCGGGTCCAGGCGCGAGCCTGGAATGCTTGGTCTTCCACTTCGTCCCGATTATCGGGATTGGCCCTGCGAACATGGACCGTTTCCATCTCGTCCGCGCCCATTTTATGATTGAAGACAACGTCATGAATGACGCCAAGGCCAACGTCGTGCAGCGCATGCGCCGCCCGTTCCAGCGCGGCGCGATCACCATATTTGGTGGCTATGGATCCTTTTTGATCGAATTCGCCCAGGTCAAAAAGATCATAGCTGTCATAGCCTACGGAATAGCCGCCTGCAGCCCCTTTATAGGCCGGAGGTAGCCAGACGTCCGTCACACCCAACTCCTTGAGATCCTCCGCTTTTTGAGCGACCTCGTCCCAGAGCTGGCCTCCATCAGGATAGTACCAGTGGAAAAACTGAAGCAGCGTGCGTCCGGCCATGAAAGCTCCCGTTCCAACATAAGTCGCTGCCGCTAAACGAGCGCATGGGACAGGAGTTGCAGAGGCCGAATTGCTTGCCGATTTTGCGCGGGGCGCTTCGCGACGGCTGCACAAATTCGAGCCATAGAAAGCGTGTGCCGCTTGCTCATGATTCCCGTTTGGGGGCTGCAAGAGGAGAAAATCCGGAACCACGTCGCTCCACGGGAGATTAGAGCGACTATGGAGAAGTGAGAGGAAGCATCATGTGGATATTCATCCTGGCTATCGCGGCAGCCGCGCAGCCGCAGGCCACGACTATGCAAGGCAATGGTCACCACGCGAATGATGCGCGGCGCACGCAGGAGGAGCAGTCCAAAAACCAGCCGATCCACGGTCAGGAGGCGCAGCCCGACGACCGCGCCCTGGGCGAACGGTCGGGACCTGAGGAGGATCGGAATGCTGACGGAGCCTTGATGCCCGGCGCGCCAGGAACGAACAATCCGACCATCCCCGACGACGCCTGAAAATCTCCGCCTTCAGGGACATCTTGCGACGGCCTGAGGCGCGTGGTCAGGTGCTGCGAGGAAATGGTGGCGGAGCGCTACGCAAAAATTGGGCTCATTCGGCGAGCAGCTCGAGTATCGTATCTCTCAGGGCCGCGGGCGAACAGGGCTTCTCGCACACCGCAGCCTTGGAATAGCGCCGCTTGAGATCCGAGGCGTCGGCATGCCCGGAATGGAATATGATTGGAACGCCCGCTTTTTCGAGCAAATCAGCCGCCGGAAAGACCTCGCCATCCTGCAAACGCACGTCGAGCACAGCGCAGGACGGCAGTTGCGCAGTGACCGCCGCGACAGCATCCTTAACAGAGATGTAGGGGCCGTCGACCGAAAAGCCCTGAGCTTCAATGATGTCCTGTACATCGAAGGCAACCAGGAGCTCGTCTTCAACCAGCATGATCGTCTTAGGCATCGGCCAGAACCTTGTCCGGCAGGGTAAGGCTTATCGTGAACATGTCGTCGCTAATATCTCTTTCCACATGCCCGCCCAATTGTCGGGATGATGTCTGGACCAGCAGGGTGCCAAATCCGCTCCCAACGTCGCCATCCTCGCTCAGTGCGTCCCGGCGCGTTTCGCTCCACGTCAACTGGAGATCATGGTCAAGTTTCCAAACGATGTTCAATCTCCCATCGGAGGCCCCCAGAGCCCCATATTTGACCGAATTGGTCGCCCATTCATGCAGCATCAACGCCAGGGACGAGAGGCAGGAACGCGCGATGAGGATTTCAGGTCCACTGATCGAGATTGCTGCATGATCCCGATAGGGTTCGATGGTTGTCCGAACCAACTCTTCCAGATTGATGGCCTGTACTTCCCCCGTTGGCGAAGCAAGGGAATGCGCACGTCCCAAGGCTGCAATACGCTCCCTCAGATCGGCGGCGTAGGCACGCACATCATCATGAATCCGCGCCCCAGCGGAGACCATTCCGCCCACGATCGCGAAAAGATTCTTCACGCGATGATTCATTTCGCGCAACATCAGTTCACGCGTCTCGGCGAGCATATATTCCGACGTTACATCGATAGAGACGCCGACCAGATGACGGACTGAGCCATCGCTCACGATCCTGCCGAAACTCTTGATGCGACGCGTTTGGCCGTTCTCGACGACGCGATAGCTCGCTTCGAAATCGCCCCCTTGCGCGACAACTTCCGCCAATGCTGCATCGAAAGCTTCACGGTCGTCGGGATGCAGTCGCGCCAGGCGCCGCTCACCATCGGTCGAAGCGATGTCGGGCGCTATTCCCAGGATGGAACGCCCATGGTCATCGATGATCGCCTCGCCCGTGTCGACATTATATTCCCATGTTGCAACGCCACCTGCCCGAATGGCCATCCCAAGGCGCTCACGTTCGGCCGCAAGATCGCGCTCGAGAGACAATGCGTCAGTAATGTCCGTCAGGACGAGCGTCGCGCCGTCCGTCGATCCGCTCTGGGTTCTGTAAGGCAATGTTCGAAGCGAAAGGGTTCTCGCGCCATCGCGGGTCGTGACACGCCTCTGGATCACAGGATGCCCCTCTGACACGGACCGTGCATCATCAAGATAGAGCGTCCCTGCAAGGCGTGACGTGACATCCTCCAATGGTCGTCCGCGGTCGCTGGGCTGAAGCGGAAAAAGGGCCGTCGCAGCTTCGGTGTAGCTTCTGATCTGAAGTTTTCCATCGAGCACAATCACTGCCAGATCGGTCGACTCGAAGAAATTTCGAAGGTCGGAATTTGCAACAGTCAGCTGGTCAACTTTTGACTTCAGCTCATCATTTACGGTCGTGAGCTCCTCGTTGGTGGACTGAAGCTCCTCATTCATCGACATCATTTCTTCGTTGGAGCTTTTCAGTTCCTCATTCGCCGTCTCCAATTCTTCGACAGCGGTACGCAGGCGGTGCCGCGTGACACGAAGCTCGTCCTCCAACGCATCGAGATGATCATCGCTTGCGTCCAGTTCGCCGACATCCTGATCAAGCGCTGGGCGGAAAGGCGCCGTGTCGCGGAAAACGAAAAGCAGCGTGCCATCGGTCAGTGGATCGCAGATGACATCGATCTGCTGCATGCCATATTCGGACATGACCTGCACATCACGCGCAACGACCCGCTTTCGACTGTCGCGCGCTTCGCGCAGTAGCGGCCCAAGAACGTTGCGAAGCCCAGCGCGGGCGAGACCAATCGCGCTCGAGCCTCCCGTCCGTGTGACCGGAAAATCAAAATAGCGGCCGAGCCGACCATAGGCAGAGATGATGGCGCCATCCTGATCTAGCACGAGACTAGCGGGCGTATAGCGCTCGACGAGGCGACGAACCGCTATGGTCTCATCGCTTGCCGACCGACCCGACGGCCTGTTGCCGGAACCTGTCGCGGGTTGATCGCGGAGCCTGCCGCCACCCGGCAGATCGATCGGATAATTGGGTGGCCCAGGCGCGCGTTGGAAAAGGCGCGCCTGCTGATCGATCGCCGGGAAGAGATGCTCGAATCTCCCGACGCTTTCGGACGGTCCAAGAAACAGATATCCATTTGGCCGAACAGCATAATGCAGGATCGGCATGACCGTTTGCTGCAGCCGATCATCGAAATAGATGAGAAGATTGCGACAGGAGACCAGATCGATGCGCGAGAAGGGCGGATCCTTGACCAGGCTATGACTGGAGAAGCGGATCATGTCCCGCAATTGGGGAACGATCGTGAACCTTTCTGCGTGAGGGATCGCATATTGCTCGCGCAGCGCCAGCGGAATATCTGCAAGCGCAGACGCAGGATATACTCCTTCGCGCGCAATCTGCAGCATCTGCTCATCAATATCCGTAGCGAAGATCTGCACGGATGCCGGCAGAATATTTCGTTTGCGAGCAGCTTCGGCGAAGAGCATCGCAACGCTGTAGGCTTCCTCGCCAGAGGAGCAGCCTGGAACCCATACCCTGATTTCCTCGCCATCGGCCTGATCGACCAGCGGCTCGATAACCGTGATCCTCAGACGCTCGAACAGATCTGCGTCCCGGAAAAATCGGGTGACGTTGATCAGGAGATCACGAAACAGCGCTTCACATTCGTCCCTGTCGCTTTTTATCCGCGAAAGATAGCTGTGGCCCGACGTGATCCCCAGCACATGCATGCGCCGTTCGACCCTCCTGATAAGGGTCGTGCGCTTGTAACCCGAAAAATCATGGCCCACCGCAGTTCGCAGTGTCTTGCACAGATCATCGACATGATCGGCGACCAGAGCAGCTTCCCGTTCGGGTGTTTCGGCCGTGGCACGGTGCTGGAAAAATCCTTCCAGACATTGAATTATCTCGCTTGGACGTTTGACGAAATCGACCAGTCCGGTTCCCACAGCAGACAGCGGCATGCCATCATATTTTGCCGTTTCAGGATCCTGCACGACACACAGCCCGCCATTTTCCTTCACGGCACGCAAGCCCATGGTCCCGTCAGCGCCGGTACCTGAAAGTATGACGCAGGCGGCATCCGCCTGCTTGTCCGACGCGAGGGAGATGAAGAAATCATCTATCGGTCTGCGAAGACCGCGGGGCTGCGCGAAGTCGGTCAGTTCCAACATGCCCTCGCGTATGACCAGGCCGCGACCGGGAGGGATGATGTAAACCTTGTCCGCCTCTATCTGCTCACCACCCTCGCACTGGAGAACTTCCAGGGTCGTGTGGCGGTCCAGCAATTGCGCCAGCATGCTCTCATGATTGGGATCAAGATGCTGAACGATGACGAAGGACATGCCGGTCTGGCCACGGGCTGACGCCAGCATTTCGCGCAGGGCCTCAAGCCCGCCCGCCGAAGCGCCGATGCCCACGATCGGCAACCGGCTGGGGTTAGCCGTCTCACCGCTCAAAGGAAATCGCCATTGTCCAGATCCGACAATATGAGCTTGGCCTGTGCTATGGTGGCCACCGTATTCGCGATTGTCATCAGCGAACCTTCAACCACGATCCCGCTTTCCGCCAGGACCGGACTCAATCGGTCAAGCGTACGCTCAAGGTCGAGATCATAATCCGCCAGTCGATCCGGCTGGGTGCGACTGACATCGAATTGAGACGCAAAAATATAGCGCACCTGGCCCGACTGAGCGCGAAGTTTCGTCATGTAGAGAAGATTGACGAAGGGGCGCCCGTCCTTCCGGAAATTGACGATGGACGTCCGCACGTTCGCCTGCCCATCGTCCTGGAGGAACGACCGTATCTGCGCGCGGGCCTCTTCATTCCGGCTGCGTCCCTGCAAGAACCTGCAATTGCGGCCGACGATCTCGCTCGTCGCATAGCCGGTCAGGTTCCTGAAGCCCTCATTCGTCAACAGCAGCTCATGATCGCCCTCTGCGCGGCCGAGCGACAAAGCCACAGGCGAGCTGTCAAAATAGCTTGCCAGCTGCTCTGGGAGGATTGCGCGCATCAGAACTCCATAAGTTGATCCGCACGCACAACGCCCGGCCCTTTCATCGGCTCCGCGATACCCTTGGCTTATCGTCGAAACAAGCCGACCCGATTGAGCCATGCCGCCATCTGGGCAGAAAATGATGATGTTATAGGTTGGCCTGTTCCTCCTCCGAAAGATCTGCGTCAGGCGGGTAGTAAAGTTCAGCGCATTCCGCGCGCAGGCATCCCCCCTCTATCGAGATATCATCGCGATAGGCTTCTGCTACGAAATCCAGCGTGTCGACATGCCTTGCCTCGAAATACATCTGATGAACATCATGCCTTCCAGCGCCGTAAACGACCCTTCCGACCTTTGCCCAGATCGATGCCATCGTGCACATTCCACATGGCTGAAGCGTCGAATAAAGCGTTGCGCCGCGCAGCTCCATGTCACCGCTATTCTCGCAACCGCGCCTGATCGCCATCATTTCTGCATGGGCTGTCGCGTCGGGTAACTCCTGAGTCTGATTGCGTTCGCCGGCTATCATCCTCCCATCCAGCACGATCACGCAGCCCAGAGGGGAGGTTGAAGGATCAGACCCTTTTGAACGCGCAATCGCGATAGCCTCGCGCATCCATGCTTCGTCTTCGGGCTGAATCATCTGGTCCTCCTCGTCCTGACACGTTCCTCAGGACTGCTAAGATGTTGGCGCCGCGCACCGACCTCATGTCGGCGCCAGCTGCTTTGGATGTGCCAACGAAATGAATCTGTCGTCCCGGACAGCTCAGCACAGAATTGTCCGCATGCGCACTAATGGCGCGCATGCGGACTTAGCAGCTGATCTCAGGCGAGATCGCGGATTTTCGGCTCTCGCGCCCAGTGCCGCTTGGGGCCCTTGTCCAGCAGCATCTCGTTTGGAATGACGCCGTCGTCCTTTTCCACCCCCGCCTTGTCGAGGATGATCTGCGTGCCGGGGCAATGGGCGATGGTCTTGCAATGGCCATAGGCGTCCATGAACCATTGGACCGCAGCGCCTTGCTTCGACAATATTTCCGCGCTTTGCGGCATCAGCACGGAGGCAATCGCATCGAACAGCACGGAGGGCGAGCCATCGAGCTTGCCGTCCGCTTCGAGCGTTCCGCCCTTGACCTTGAGGGGACCAATTTTGGGCGCAACCAGAAAGACGCTGCCGCCTGCTTTCTCCACGCCCGTCTTGAGCTTCTCCACCATCGCCTTGTCGGAGCCTTCGGCAAACAGAATTCCGACCTTGCGGCCGGCGAAGCCATCCTTGGCATTCTTCTGGATAGAAAGAGCGTCGGAGATGGGCATCTCCACAAGGTCTCGGGCTGCTGGCGCCTTTTCAGGCAGAGCGATCGACAGCCCGTCGGCGACTCGTTGCGCCAGATCCTCGTCAATGTTGCGCAGACGCGAGAGAACCCGAAGCCGCACATGAGGCATCACCACCTTCGACAACTCGAAGACAATGGCCGATGCGATGTGCGCCTGTTCATTCTCGGTCTGCGACAGATAGAACATCCGCGCCTGACTATAATGATCGGCAAATGTTTCGGCACGTATCCGCATCTTGTCAGTGGGATCGTTGCGTTCTCCATTATCGCTAAAGGATGTGAAGCCGGTTTCGGGCGCAACGCGTGGACCACTATCCTCGCCAGCCTCGTTCAGGCTGTTCGGCTCGTAATTGGCGCGCCCCTTGGGGACCAGCGTCTGCATCAACCCGTCGCGCTGCATATTGTGGAAGGGGCATTTGGGCGCATTGATCGGGATCTGATGGAAGTTGGTCGTTCCCAAACGCGACTTTTGCGTATCGAGATAAGAGAAAAGCCGCCCCTGCAGCAGGGGGTCATTCGTGAAGTCGATGCCTGGAATGACGTTGCTGGGCAGGAAGGCCACCTGCTCTGTCTCGGCAAAGAAATTGTCGACATTGCGATTGAGCGTGAGGCGCCCGATGATCTCGACAGGAATATCCTCTTCCGGGATCAGCTTGGTTGCATCCAGCACATCATAGGGCTGTTCTGCCGCCCAAGCCTCATCGAAAATCTGCACGCCCAGGTCCCAGGCGGGATAATCACCGCTGGCAATGGCTTCGTACAGATCGCGGCGATGAAAATCGGGGTCGGCGCCTGCCGTCTTGACAGCCTCGTCCCAGACCTGGGACGCAACGCCCAGAACCGGTTTCCAGTGGAACTTCACGAACTTGCCGTCGCCGTCTTGGTTGATGAAGCGGAAGCTGTGGACGCCAAATCCTTCCATCATCCGCAGCGAGCGAGGAATGGCCCGATCGGACATGGCCCACATGATCATGTGCATGCTCTCGGGCATGAGCGATACAAAATCCCAGAAGGTGTCATGGGCGCTCGCAGCCTGGGGATAGCCCCGATCCGCTTCCATTTTCACCGAATGGATCAGGTCAGGAAATTTCATCGCATCCTGAATGAAGAATACCGGGATGTTGTTGCCGACCAGGTCCCAGTTGCCGGCTTCCGTGTAGAATTTCACAGCAAAGCCGCGCACATCGCGCGGTGTATCAACGGAACCCGCGCCACCGGCCACAGTGGAGAAACGAACGAACACAGGGCAGCTCGCACCCTTCTTCTGGAAAATGCTCGCTTTGGTCACATCGGGAATGGCCTTGGTGCACTCGAAAATCCCATGGGCGCCAGAGCCGCGTGCATGGACGATCCGTTCAGGGATGCGTTCATGGTCAAAATGGAAGATTTTCTCGCGCAGTACGAAATCTTCCAGCAGCGTGGGACCGCGGGCGCCGGCCTTCAGACTATTCTGATTGTCTGCGATCCGATGCCCGAAATTGTCTGTCAGGGCATCACCGGAGCGCTCATCCTGCAACCTCTGCTGCGTCTCTCCGCCTTCTCCGACCATCGTCTCATAATCGGGACTTCCAGCTCCGGGCTGGTGATCGGCAAGACCATTTTCCAGAGCAGCATCACTTTTGGGACCCGAAACGGCCATATCAATTCTCCCTGACGCGCATGATAGGCTGCGATTGTCGCAGCAGACAGACCTCTAACCGGAAGCGGGAGGCTGGGTTCCGGCGGGAGGCGAGAAGATGTCCAGGACCAATCTGGATCAATATGAATCTTAGATAGCGACCGCGCGGCACTGGGGCGCGTGATGTCTGCGGCCAGAACTCACCGGAACTTTTCGTGCATATGCCTCTTTTGGCGTGAAGCGCGGCCGATGATGGCGGCATGGGAGCGATGATGACTGTCACATATCGTGGGCCGCAGATATTGCCGCGTGGGTCGCAAGTTCAGGGCCCGGCCAGGGAACCGTCCGATATCGAGTTGCTTCACGCGATCAGCGTTACGCTCATCGCCGAGAATGATCGGTTCGAACTCTATGGCAAGATCGTGGAGGCCGCTGTTGCCATCACCGGCTCCCAGTTCGGGACGATGCAACTCCTTTGCCCCGCCGATGACCCTTCGGGACATGGGGGGCAACTCCAGTTGCTGGCGCACAGAGGCTTGCGGGCAGAAGCGGTCGGGTTCTGGCAGTGGGTCAGTCCAGCAGCCTACAGCAGTTGCACGCTAGCCCTGAAAATGGGTCAGCGCGCCATTGTTCCTGATTTCGAGAAATGGGCCGATATCGCCGGGACTGCCGACCTCGATGCGTTTCGCGCCGCGGGCATCCGCTCGGCTCAGACCACGCCGCTTCTCTCGCGCACCGGCCGCTTGCTCGGCATGATCTCCACCCATTGGGATCGTCCGCATCATCCTTCCGAGCGGGACCTGCGTCTGCTCGATATCCTCGCCCGGCAGGCCGCAGACCTTCTGGAGCGGACCATTGCGGAAGAACAGCTGCGCCTGCTCAATGACACGCTGGAGGCGCGTGTCGAGGAGCGTTCGCGCGAACTGTCCTCGGCTCAGGATCAGCTTCGCCAACTTCAGAAGATGGAAGCGATCGGGCAACTGACAGGCGGCGTTGCGCATGATTTCAACAATCTTCTCACCATCATCCGTGGGTCCGCCGACCTTCTCGCGACCCGCGAGCTGCCGCGCGAGAAGCAGAAGAAATATATTGATGCCATCTCGGAGACCGCGGACCGTGCGGCGAAGCTGACGAGCCAGCTTCTCGCTTTTGCGCGCCGCCAGGCCCTTCGACCAGAGACGTTCAATGCCGCGCGCAAGGTTGAAGCCGTTGCGGATATGCTTCGAACGGTCGTGGGTTCGCGCATTGCCCTTGTTGTCGACCCGATCTGCACCTCCTGTTTTGTCGAAGTCGATGCGAGCCAGTTCGAAACCGCGCTGATCAACATGGCGGTGAACGCGCGCGACGCGATGAACGGAGAGGGACGGATTACCCTGTCGGTGGAAGCGGCCGGATCAATCCCGGCCCGCGGCGGCCTCGCGGCTGCCAGGGGCGATTTCGTCAGGATTTCCGTGACGGATGAGGGTTTGGGCATGAGCGAAGGGCAGATAGAACATATATTCGAGCCATTCTTCACGACCAAGGAGGTGGGCAAGGGTACGGGTTTGGGACTGAGCCAGGTCTATGGCTTTATCAAACAGTCCGGTGGCGAGATCGACGTTGCAAGTCGGTTGGGTATCGGGACGACGTTCAGCCTCTATCTGCCGCGGGCTGCCGCGCCACATTCCCTGGAGGATGTCACGCCGTCAGGACGTTGCGCCATCCAGCATGCGAATATTCTGATCGTCGAGGATAATGAGCCGGTCGGAGACTTCGCTTCGCAGCTCCTCGAGGATCTTGGTTACAAGACGTGGCGTGCGGCCAATGCTCCTGAGGCGATCGCGGTGCTTGAGCGTTCGCACGCCAATATCGATATCGTTTTTTCAGATGTCGTCATGCCCGGGATCGATGGTCTGGAGCTTGGGCGTCAGATCCGGGCGCGCTGGCCGGAAATCCCCGTGGTGCTCACCAGTGGCTATAGCCATGTCCTGGCTGATGATAGCCGCCATGGCTTTCCACTTCTGCACAAACCCTATTCGGTGAATGAACTGTCCCGACTGTTGGGAGAGATATGCATCGGCGAAGAACGAAAGCATCAGGCGGTAATATAGCCCTACGCGGATACCAATTATTGCAAATATAATTGAATAGATCATCTTTTGATCAAATAATGAAGGTTTAACATTTGTCGGATGATTTCTGGGCAAAGAAACCATCGAATGACCTGTAGATTTTCATGTCTAGATCGCGCCTCGAATTGGAAAGGCAGTTATGCTCATTCGTGCTGGCTATGAACTGGTCCTGGAAACCGGTGCTCCTACGCCGTTAATTTCCCTCCTCACGATCCGACCGTCTAGGTTTCCCGATCTTCGCAGCCCCCACAGGATCAGGACAGGCGCGCCGATCCCGACCCATGATTACCGTGACAGCTTTGGCAATATCTGCACACGCATGACCCTGCCGGCAGGGCGCACTACCCTGTCATGTGACTTCACCATTGCCGATAGCGGCCTGCACGATCGCCAAAGTCCATCGGCAGTCCAGCATGAAGTTCGGGATTTGCCCTCGGACGTCCTTATCTATCTCATGGGAAGCCGTTATTGCGAGACCGATCTCCTCTGCCAGAAAGCCTGGTATCATTTCGGCCATATCGCGCCCGGGTGGCAGCGTGTGCAGTCCATTGTCGATTTCGTGCACCAGCATCTGACCTACGGATATCAATATGCGCGATGCACCAGGACCGCTTGGGAGGCATATAATGAGCGGGTTGGCGTATGCCGGGACTTTGCCCATCTTGCAGTGGCCCTATGCCGGTGCATGAACATTCCGGCACGATATTGCAGCGGATATCTTGGCGATATCGGCGTCGATCCGGTTGATGTCCCAATGGATTTCCACGCCTGGTTCGAAGTGTACCTGGGTGGTGAGTGGCACAGTTTCGATGCGCGGCATCATGTCCCTCGCATAGGGCGCATCCTGATGGCGTGCGGACGCGACGCAGCCGATACCGCTTTGACCACGGCGTTCGGTCCGATGCGACTGGCCTCGTTCAAGGTTCATACTGATGAGGTGATCCAGATCGGACAGCATGTCGACACCCCGCTGACCATCGCCGCCTGACAAGGCCCCTCGATGGGTCTGCTACCCTTGCATGAGGACATGCAGCCCGCTTCTCTCCGCTATGCGATCACCATTAAGGCCATGTGCAGCGCGGCGGATGGCTCGAGGCGTGATTGGCCTCAACCCGTGGTTCATTCTCGGCAAAACGGATCGCGCGCCAGGGGCGTTCAAGCGTCGAGAAGATGCCTTGCTCGCATCAAGGCCGTTCCGTCGGGCGCGCGTCCCAGGAAGGCCTGAAAGGACGCCATGGGATCGCGGCTATTTCCTGCGGCGAGTATCTCTTCGCGGAACCGCGATGCGAGACCGGGGTCGAAAATATCACCTGTCGCGACAAAAGCCTCAAATGCGTCGGCATCCAGTGCTTCGGACCAGGCATAGCTATAATAGGCAGCCGAATAGCCGCCATCAAAGATATGCGTGAAATAGGGAAAGCGATGGCGCAACCCGACCGCGCGGGGCATTGCGAGCGCATCAAGCTGCGCCTCGACAAATGCGCGAGGATCGATCTGAGCGTCCGGATTCTGGTGGATGGCAAGGTCCACCAATGCGCAACCGATCAATTCCACGGTGGCAAAGCCCTGACCATAAGCCTCCGCCTCGCGAATGGCGCTGATCAGATCTTCAGGCATCCCAAGATCGGCGAGCACCTGCGGGCTGACAATCCAGTTCTCCATGAACTTGCTCGGAAATTCCACGAAGTCGCGGGCAACCGCAGTTCCGGACTGGCTGGGGTAGGTGACTCGTGAAAGAAGCCCATGCAATGCATGGCCAAATTCATGAAACAAGGTGCGCGCCTCATCAATCGAAAGGCGGGTCGCACCCCGGTCGGGTGGCGGAGCAGCGGCAAAATTGGCGACCAGATAGACGATCGGGCGCACGTCGCCATCCATCGCTTCTTGCACCCGCAGGCTTCCCATCCAAGCGCCACCATGTTTTTCCGGGCGGGCCAGATAGTCGGTGAAGAGCAGACCCACAGTGCTCCCGTTGCTCTCCTTCACTTCCCAGGCCCAGACGTCCGGATGATAGCCTTCTATGTCCGCACGCCTGTAGAAGCTCAGGCCATAAAGTCGGCCGGCTGTGTCGAATGCTGCCTGCCGCACCGCATCGAGCCGCAAATGCTCCGCAGCTGCCGCAGTATCGAGTGCGTAACGGGTGCGTCGTACCTGTTCCGCGTAAAAGCGCCAGTCCCAGGGCGCGAGGCGGAAATCGCCGCCCTCCGCATCGATCAATGCCTGCAGTTCAGCAGCTTCCTGCGTTGCGCGCCGTTTGCCCGGCGCCCACAGCTGGCGCATCAGCGCGCTCGCTGCTGCCGGATCATGCGCCATGCTGTCGGCCAGCGCATAATGCGCATGGTCGGCATAGCCCAGCAGGACCGCCCTTTCCCTGCGCAACGCGAGCATTTCGGCGATGATGGGCCAATTATCATGTTGGTCGCCGTCGCAGCGTGCGGTGAAGGCCCGCCATAGGGCCTCGCGCAAGTCGCGCCTCTTCGAAAAGGTCAGAAATGCCTCCAGGTCGGTGCGATCGAGCGTTATGTGATAACGGTCCTGCAACCCCTTTGCTGTTGCTCGCGCCGCAGCCGCCTCGCATATTGCGCTGGGCAGTCCCTCAAGCTCATTCTGCTCCAGATCGAGCACCCAGGCATTTGTTGCGGCAAGCACATTCTGCCCGAATTGAACTGCTAGGGCAGACAGGCGAGCCTCGATGGCGGCAAAGCGGTACTTGCCAGCCCTCGTCAATGCTGCGCCGCCTCTAAGGAAGCTTGCATGGCTATCCTCCACGAGGCGGACCTGTTCCGGGGTGAGGCCGCTCTCGTGCCGTGAAGCATGGACTGCGAAGACGCGCGCTGCCAATTGGGCATTATGGCTTATGGCGACGGCATGCGCGCTAAGTCGCGCCGAAATCTCAGCTTCCGCCTCGCGGATGGCCAGCGTGCCCTTCGCCGAGGACAGGGCCCAGAACAACCGCCGGACGCGCGCGAGCGGCTCGCCCGACCGTTCCAGTGCGGCAATCGTATTCTCGAAGGTCGCGGGCGCGACCTGCTCGCAAATCGCATCAAGTTCAGCCTTGTGCCAGGCGATGCTGGTCGTGACCGCGCGAAGGAACTGGTCATCACCTATCCGCGCAAAAGGTGGCGCGCCAAGCGGGCCAGGCCAGGGTTGGAGAAGCGGGTCGCTTTGCTCAGTCAAGGGCGGTTACTTCCTGGGTGTGCACCTGAAATCGCACCAGATTTGCCGGGCCAAAAGCCGTCGTCAAGGCTACGTCGGTGGCATCGCGCCCGCGTGCCATCAGGATCCGGCCGATGCGCGGGCGGTTATGGCGCGCATCATGGGTATACCAGGCGCCGTCGATATAGACATCGAACCATGCACTGAAATCCATCGGAGCATCTACCGGAGGCACGCCGATGTCGCCGAGGTAACCGGTGCAATAGCGAGCGGGAATATTCATGCAGCGGCACAAGGTTATGGCGAGATGGGCGAAGTCACGGCACACGCCCTTTCGCTCCTGATAGCCATTCCAGGCGGTCTTGTCGGCGCGCGCATGCTGATAGCCAAATTCAATATGATGATGCACGAAGCCCACGATCGCCTCCACCCTTTCCCGCGCGCTGGCCAGATGACCAAATTGAGCCCATGCCACGTCCATCAGACGGTCGGTTTCGCAATAGCGGCTGCCCAGAAGAAAGGGCATGACGGCATCTGGAAGCTCTTCCACCGGCATCTGAGGACCACTGGGCGAGCGCTGGTCGGGATCTCCGCTATCCTCGATCACAAAGTCGCATGACAAGCGCACATTGCCCGGTGGGATGGTGAGCCGGGTGGCGACATTGCCGAACCCGTCCTCGAATTGATAAAGCGGAATGTCGGGCGCCGCTATCAGCCGCTGCGGCGTTCGCAGATCCTGATGGCGCGATGGATGCAGGCTGAGCATGGCCATCATCGCCGTCCGGTTCTCGGTCGAGAATTCGATATCATAGCCGCACCGGATCAGCATGTCGGGTTCGTTTCCTGATTGCCGGCAAGCCGGCTGTTGATGGCGCCATGGCCGGAGAGGGAGAATGGTTCTGGATCGGCACGACTGACGTTGACGCTCACATCCATCCCCAGAAAGCTTGCAGGCAGGCCGAACCAGGTGCCCGACAACGGTAGCGCCTGATACGGGTCGCGTGCGATCGCCACGCGGATCAAGCCGCGATTGCCGATGATCCCATTTGTCGGATCGAATTCCACCCAGCCAGATCCGGGCAGGAAGATACGGACCCAGGCGTGGGTGTTGCCGCCACCGACCAGCCCTTCGGTGCGCGATGGATTATAGACATAGCCCGACACGAAGCGGGCGGCGAAGCCCAGCGCCCTGACAGCCTCAATCATCAGCACGGCGAAGTCACGGCAGGTCCCCTGCCGCTTGCGCAACGTCTCCATAGGAGATTGGGTGCCCTTTTCATGTCGTGGCACATAGGTGAAGTCACGCTGGATGCCTGTCGCGATCCGCGTCAGGAGATCGATGGTCGCTGTATCACCATGATTGCTGACGAAACCTCTGGCCCAATTGTCGACGATCCGCTCGGGATCGAGATGGTTTCGTTCGATCGACCGCAACAGATCGGGCATGTCTTCCGATGAATAGGTGAAGGGGAAAAGCCGGGCATAGGGTTCGACGTCGACCTGCTGCTGCGTCAAGGGCGCATGCTCGAGCGTAACCGCGCTCGCGACTTTCAGCTGCGACGTGCGTTTGTCGAACAGAGCAATGGCCACGGAATTTCCGAACACATCATGCAGCCAGCGCAATTCACAAGGTTGGGGATCGATATCGAGCCGCGCGCGGAGCAGTCGCTGGTCGAAGGCCTCACGCGGCCGCATCATGATGCGATGTTCGCCCAGCGACACCGATTGCTGATAGCGATAAGTCGTCACATGTTCGATTGTGAGCAACGGCATGAAAGGAAGTTCCCAATGGGCAGGGAGAAACCATGAATCTACTGGTGCCAGCCGATCCTGCGCCCTTCACCGTCATCAACGCGAACGGCTCCTCCCCGTTCCTCCTGACCGGAGATCATGCAGGGCTGGCAATTCCTTCGGCCCTGGGTGATCTTGGCGTAGGCCCGGCCGATTGGTCTCGGCATATCGCAATCGACATAGGCGTGAGAGATATGGGCCTGGAATTGGCGCGTCTCCTCGATGCCCCTTTCATCTTCCAGAATTATTCGCGATTGGTCATCGACTGTAATCGCGATCCCGCGCGCGACGACGCGATACCTGCGTCGTCCGATGGGACCGATATCGGTGGCAATCAGGGTTTGACCGAAATCGACAGGCTGGCGCGTGTCACCTCCATCCATGCTCCATATCATTCCGGCATTTCAGAAATGATCTCAGCTCGGCTGGCAGCGGGGCAGGAGACAATCCTGCTCGCGCTCCATAGTTTCACCCCGATACTGGACGAGATGAGGCGCCCCTGGTCGGTGGGCGTCCTGCACGCCGCCGGCCGGATCGATTTTGCGATTTGCCTGCTGGACGCGCTACGCCGGTTGCCGATCAAGGTGGGCGACAATGCTCCCTATGCCATGGATGAAACCGATTACAGCATGCCCTTCCACGCCCTTTCAAATGACCTTCGCTACGCTGAAATCGAGGTCAGGCAGGACCTTATTTCCCAAGGCGAGGGGCAATCCTTCTGGGCGGCGCGACTGCGCGATGCGATGGAAGAGGCCTGGCAGCGGCTCACATAGAATATGCTGACACCATGGTGAGCGCATCGCCTCGCGCTGTTCAAGAAAAGTCATAGGCCATCAGGCGTTGACGGCGACCAGAAGACACTGTTCCTGACCCAAAGCCGCTTCGTCCGACATTGTTACGATGCCCCGCCACCACTCGATGCCCGGACTACGGAACATGGCAAGGCTACCCGTTCTGGGGCGCGCATTCCAGTGGACGCCGTCAAACGCAAAACGCCAATAGGAATCGCAGTTGAGCGGTAGATGCCAGAATGCAGGCTCTTCGCTCGCGCTGTCTGCGTGCAGGATACGAAGCTCGCTCGGCACATCCCGACGGCTGCCATCGGGGAAGCGAACTTCGATCGTCATGCACGAGCCTCCAAAATCCTGCAAAGAGCGCAGTAGCCCACTCAAAACGCCTTGATATTCAACGGGTTCATGGTGCGGGAAGAAAATCTCCAGATCATGTGAATGAGCCCGGCACATTCTGGCTGAATGGGTGAACGGGCCCGCTGTAGTTGCCCGCTCTACCCCATGGCAGCGCCCATCTTCCACTCAAGGCGCATGCGGCCCAGAAGCGGCTGCGCGATCAGCCTGTGCGTCCCGGGGGAAGGCCATGTCTTATTCCTTCCCATGGAACTGTGTGGTAATTTTCAGAAGTGGAAAATGACGCCAGCCATGGGACGGAAACTGTCCCAATCATAGGTGTCGACCTGCACGCGCAGGCGCACGCCGCTGCTGCCAGTGACCCCGCCGAGGCCGATCTCCTTTGGCCCCACTTCGACACCCGCACCGTACATCCAGTCCTTCTCGTCGGGCCAGCCGCCTTTGCCATTGACCCACTGATAGCCGGCCGAGGCGTAGATCAAACCGCTCTCGCCTGCGCGGGCGCCTACACGGCCCTTCACGCCATATTCCCAGTCGATGTCGCTAAAGCCCTTCGAGGCGTTCCCTTCCACCCCGACGAACACCGGCCCGAGTGGCACATTCACGCCCGCGATGCCGCTGATCAGGGCGCCGTTCATGATCGTCTCGCCCGGAACGCTGCCGAACTCGGTCCCGCGGTCGAAAGTGTGATAACCGCCGAGAATGCCGACATAGGGTTCAATACCGAAGGCTTTGCTGCCATCGGGTGCGGTGTCGTCCTGAGCCATGGCAGCAGTCGGCAGTGCCAGGCAGCCCAGCAATGGGAGAATGATCTTCTTCATGATGTACGTCCCTGTTTGATTATTTCCACGAGGCTCAAACTAAAGGGCATGCACCGGGGTTGCCGCGTGCGAAAACAATAATGCTTATGTTGCAATTTTGACACTATCAGGGCGCGTTCGCCAATGTCTATTGAGGCAGAAGACATGGATGGAGCAGCATTCGAAATATTTATTTCGATATCGTCATGGATTTAGCGGCGGGATTTTCATGAAGCCGTCCGCCGCAACATGATGGCCTTTCTTTTTAACTTGGATTAAATTTCTTGTTTTGTGATTGTGAGATGTTTTTCCGCCTCCGTCAGTCCATGGTGAGCGTTGACGCGAGCCGGGCGGATCGCTGCCCGCAAGTGAGCCAGTGGCCATGCGCCCAGTATATTCACGCATTTTCATGCTAGAGGGGCCGCGATGAATGCGCGGATCCTGACCAGGGGACTATCCCGACATAGGCTTGCGATTAGCTGCGCCATGTTCTCGATCGCACTGTTGATCCTGGGCGGGGCTCAGCCTGCGCGCGCTGAATTGCTACGCATTGGCGATCCTCTATGTCATGCAGTGAGCCGATCGATCGCCCCTGACGACACGCGCCCCTCCCATTTTGTCTGCAATGGTGATCCTGATGGCTATCAGAAGGGCACATTGTGGCTCCATGCCGCCTTGCCCCAGGGCTCGCGCGATCATGAGGATCTGTCGCTGATCATCCACAGCTCTCGATTTGATCGGCTGGTCGTGCGCTTCATCTATCGTGACGGTGCCGTCGAGCAGCAACATGTCCGGAGCGGCAATTTCGGGACCTATTGGAGAGCTGGCGGCCAACTCGCGTTCCGCGCGCCCTATCGCGACGTTCCTGTCGTGGCCTTCACCTTGAGATTTGACAGAGTGGCGAGCGCGCATCTCCTTCGGATGAGGCTTGTCGAGCGTGGTGAAGAAGCCACCCAGACAACTGGCCTGGCTACCTTGACCGGTGCTGCGCTCGTTCTGCTGATTGTGGGCGCGATTTATAACGCCTCACTGGCTCTTGCCGTCCGTCAGCAACATGCCGGCTGGCAGGCCGCATGGGCATGCTGCATGGTCATATGGGGGGCGTGCTGGTCGCAACTTCATCTGTTCTTCTTTCCCTCGATGGCGGGCGCGGTATCGGCCCAAATCTGCACTGGTCTCTCCTGTCTCGCCATCACGCTCGCCACTTTGAGCGCCGTCACTGCTCTTGAAAAACAGCATCTCGATGCGGGGTTGAGGCGCACCGCCCTGGGCCTCACCGCAAGCGTGTGCGCATTGGGCATCCCGCTTTCGCTGATGCGTTCGGGGCCGTTCGACATGCTCGGCAATCTGCTGGGGTTGCTGGTCCTGGCCAATCTGGCGGCGGTCGCATCCTGTATCGGCCAGGCATGGCGACGGGGAAGCAGCGCGGCGCGGCGCCTGGGTGGGGCCTGGGCACTGCCAATGATCGTCCTTGCTTCGACCAGCTTCTTCGATGCGGACGCGATGTTCTGGGGCGGTGGATCGCAAATTCTGGTCCTGTTCGCAGCGGCCTGGCAAACATTGTGGCTCTCCGCTGCCGCTTCGCGTGCTCATGCCCGGTTGCGGACGGAACGAGACGTCGCCCGTCTCGCAGAGGCTAAGGCCCATGAGCTTGCCCGCCGTGACGTTCTGACAGGGTTGCCAAACCGACGGGGTTTCATGGAAAGAACCTGCAGGATGCTCGAAGGCTTGCCTGTATCAGGCGGGCTGGTTGCCCTGCTCCTGATCGACGTCGATTGGTTCAAGTCGATCAACGATGTCTATGGTCATGAGGCTGGCGATCACGTTCTGGCAGCAATTGGCCGCTGCATCGCACAGCATGAGAATTCCTCCTGTGCCGTATGTCGTCTGGGCGGGGAGGAGTTTGCGATGATGGTCACAGGAGCTGAAGTTGGGAACATCGAGCAATTTGCACAAACCCTGCGCGGAACCTTGGCCGATCTGAGCCATGGCGACATCATCGGCAATCGCATGGTGACGGTGAGTATCGGTGTGACGGCCTCGGCATCCCGCGTTGACTTTGGCACGCTCTACCGGCTGGCAGATGAAGCGCTTTACGACGCAAAGCGTGGGGGGCGCGATCAGATCGCAATCCGCCTGGATGAGTGGGCGGGCGCTCGCCGAAATGACAGACCGCTTTTCGCCTGACGGGGTTGCAGCGGGTTGAGGTGTCCCGGCCCGGCAACGCCTCGCCTTTGGCGCGCGCCGGGCTGGCGACCATATCTCAGAGCAGAGGCCGGTCCGGCTCGAAGTTCCACAGTCGAGGCCGGTTAGAAGCATCGTGCTGCTCACGTGCGCCGCCACCGGCACGGCGCCGCATTTCTGCAAAAATTATCTGGTCGTCACTGGTATGGCGCTCGCTTTGGATGAGAAGAAAGGCTTCCATCAGGTCCCCCTCATCCCATTGCCGAACCGAACCTATTTCATTCGACATGCGTCCCAAGCTCCCTGCGCAATTGCACTATCATTGGCGGAGAAGACCTTCTTTGAGGCTATGCCCCCCATCGAAGCTTCGGTCTCATCGCCTGGCTGGCCCCCGAAACTGCTGCTGGAAACTGCTGATAGCTCATATTGGAGAACGCGAACTCCGCCACTGTGTTCCTGTGCACCATTCCAGCCCGGAGGTTGCCAGCAAGATTTTCATGGCAACCAATATGCCCAGGAAAGCCTTCTGGCACAGGCACGGATGTAAAGGAGGGATGAGGGTGGAGAGGGATTTCGAGCTCTATTATTGGCCATTGCCATTCCGCGGACAGTTCATCCGGGCCGCGCTTGCCTTTGCGGGCAAGAGCTGGAACGAACATGATGAAGGTGAGATCGCCGCGCTGATGAAAATGGCTTCGGAGGATCAGCCGGTGCCCTTCATGGGACCACCCCTCCTGATTGATAATGACACCGGATTTGCCCTGTCGCAGATGCCAGCAATCATGGTCTATCTGGCAGAACGTCTTGCCCTTGTGCATGGCGGTGCCCGCGACCGCGCCTTGACGGTCAAGCTCGTCAACGACGCGAATGATATCATTGACGAACTTACGCTGGATGGCGGCCGGCAGATGTGGACGGAGGATCGATGGGCCAGCTTTATTCCTCGGCTGGTGAAATGGATGCGCATCTGGGAGGCTGTCGGCACAAGCAACGGCCTTGAAGCTGGAAAGGGGTTCATGCTCGGCACCGCAAAACCGGATCTGGCCGATATCGTGACCGTGACATTATGGGGCACCATGGCCAGCCGCTTCGGCGCGATCGCTGCCATGCTCGCCCAACATGCGCCGGCAACGATGGGTCTGGTCCAGCGTCTGCGCGCTCATCCTGCCCTGGCGAGGCTCGAGGCAAGAAGCGTGAAGCGCTATGGCGAGGCCTATTGCGGCGGGGAAATCGAGAAGTCTCTTCGCGCAGTTCTGCCTGCCGGCGACGGTTGAAACCGAACGCTATCCCCCTTCGGTAAGGTCGCTTCGCATCTGCCCATGGGCCAGGACCGCGAACAGGCCGCTACCACCGATGATGTTGCCAATGAGTGCAGGCAGAGAGAAGCCGAACCAGGCCTGCTGGAAACTGACCTCGCCGCTCAACCAGAGGAAGCTGATCTGGGAAGAACCGGTGACGACATGCGAAAAGCCGCCAAGACCGATGACATAGGTCAGGAGGAAGATTACCCAGAATTCGCTGCCCTTGGCATTGGGCAAGGCCCACGCAATCGCGGCCATGATGAAGCCAGCCGGAATGCCCAGCATCAGGGTTTTCGACCAGTCCTGCCATTCGAGCTTGGCGAGAATATCGAGCGCCACGATGCGCTGTTCATGCGTGATGATGATCTCACCGGCCATCAGCGCGCTTACGAGCGTCACGCCGACAAGATTCCCAGCCAGCACGCAGGCCCACAGGCGCGCGAGCCTGCCCAGATTGCTAAGGCTCGGACGGGTCGCGACGGGCAGAACCGCAGTGACCGTGCTTTCGGTAAAGAGCTGAAGCCGTCCCATAATCACGATCAGATATCCGACCGGATAGCCCAGCAGGTAGATGAGGGGCGCCCATTCTGTGTCGGGCAGCCTTGCCCGCAGGAACAGTTCGGACATGAGCGACAGGGTGATCGCGAGGCCGGCGGCCAGGCCGGAAAGCATGAGCGCAAGGATCGGGCGATCCAGCTCCTCCTCGCCCTGGAGCCGCACGACCTCATGGACGACCTTTGCCGAACCCGTGCTGCGCTCCTCGACATGGGCGGCCTCTTCTGCGTCAAGATCGGGGTGCGGGCTATCCTTGCCGTCCTTCATCTGCTCCATTCCCCTGTCTGTCGAAACGACGCCTGGCCCGGTCGCCTCTTTCCTGTCCTTACTGTCCGGCACTGCGCAAGGCTCCCAGGATGAGCGCGCGATAGCTATGCTCCCTGACGCCATGGGGCGCATCCAGCCCCATGCGCTCGAGCGCGGCCGATTCCGCTTCGTCGGGCTGACCACCGCGCAGGCCGCGGGCAATCAGGGCGGCCAGTTGGGCGGGCCTAGTCGCATGGTCTGCCAGATATTGCATCACCGGCAGGAGCCGCTGCTCGATCTGCGTAAAGTCCGTGCCGAACGGGAAGGACGGAAATGTCTCCTTGGGCATGGCCGCGCTGATCCGCTCGGGGAGATTATCCCTGTACGCTTCGGGAATGTCCCAGTCGGGCGCTATCTTGCCCGCGGACCGGGCCTTTTCCACAAGTTCGCCTTGAAAGCGGCTGTCGGCGATGGCGATCAGGCGCTGGATGACCTGCTCATCGCTTTGGCCGCGCAGGTCCGCCACGCCATATTCGGTCACGACCATATCGCGCAAATGGCGCGGGATGGTTTCATGGCCATAGCTCCAGACGATATTGGACTGGGTCTCGCCCTTGTGACGCCGGGTGGCAGGCAGGGTGATGATCGAACGCGCGCCGTCGAGTTCGAGTGCCTGCGCGACGAAATTATACTGGCCGCCTACGCCGCTGACGACCTGGCCATCTTCAAGCCCGTCCGAGATCGTGGCGCCCAGCAGCGTGATCATCATGGCGCTGTTGACGAAGCGGGCCTTTTGCCGGGCCTTTCGCTTGGCCGCTTCGTTGCCGAACAGCGCATTGATATAGCTGATCTCGCGCATATGGATGCGATCGCGCAGATCCTCATCCATGTCCCGCAACGCGGCATAGAAGCTGCGCGGGCCAACGAAAAAGCCGCCATGTACGATCGCGCCATCGACTTCACGCTTGACGATGCCGGCCCTTATGAGATCGAGGAAACAGTCGACCAGCATCTCGGTCGGCGCATATAGGCCTTCCTCAAACGGGCCCATTTCCCATGGCTTGGGAGCGCCCAGCCGGTCGAGCGTTGCGCGATAGGAATCGGGCCGTTCCTGCCGGAGGACCAGGCTGTGGGCGATCGCGTCGCCGATCGCGCCGATGCCGATCTGAAGCGAGCCACCATCGGCTATCAGCGCGGCCACATGGGCGCCGATGGCGTGCTGGGCAGGGCTTACGGGTTGGCGTGGCGGCCCGAAGAGGGGAAAGCGTGTCTGCGCGCTGTCGAGAATGATTGCGAATCGATCGGACGGGATTTCGGCCGGACCGCGCATGAAGGGCAATTCGTCATTGACCTGACCGATCAGGGCAAAATCGGCCCGGCCCCGATCGCGCTCGGCAAGCAGGTCGAGGGTCATGTCGCTATTGCAGCTCAGGCTATAGCTGTTTCCCCGTCGCGCCACGATCTGCGCAACGACATTGACGCCCTGGTCGATCAGATAGCGCATCGCATGGGTATAGTTGGCTGCAATATAGTGGCGCTGTGCATCTCCATTGCCGAGCCGGCTGCCGGCCTGGAAGAAAAATTCATTCACCTCGATATTCGCCGGCATCTCGCCCGCACGCTGCGCCTGCGCATAAGCAAAGCGCGGATATCCGCCCATTGTCCGCTCGAACACGGGCTCGAGGAAACGACGCTCGAGGTCCGTGCCAAGCGAGGGCTGCTCGAGGGTGAGCGCCGTGAAGATACGCAGCCTGATGGCGCGATCAGCGCTGGCACGGGCGAAGAGGGCATTGACGATATGAGGCGCCTTGCCCAGGCCCAATGGCAGGCCAAGGACGATATGCCCGTCAGTGCGAGCGATGATGCGGTCGGCGACCTCCTCTGCCGAGCGAAGTTCGAGAAGACCGGTCCCGCCGGTCCTCATTGCAGCATGTCCCAGCCCGGATCGGGCCGGAACCGCTCGCCATGGGCTTCGCGCAGCCCTTCCAGCACGGCTTTGACTTCGCCAATCCCGCGTGCGTGGGCATAATGGAGCGGTCCGCCGCGGAAGGGCGCAAATCCGGTGCCGAAGATCATGGCAGCGTCGATGATATCTGGATCGTCGGTCACCTGCTCGCGCAGGGTCGCGGCCGCCATGTTGAGCATCGGCATGATGAGGCGGTCCGCCATCTCCGGCGGGGGCTGCGGGGCGCTGTTCTTGACCGCATGGCCGTCCTTCCAGGCATATATGCCTTTCCCGGCTTTCCGGCCCAACTGACCCGCCGAGACCTTGTCTGCCAACCATTGCGGCGTGGCAGGCATGGGCCAGTCCAGTTCTCGCTTGAGCATGGCGGCAACTGCAAGGCCGATATCGAGGCCGACCTGATCTGCAAGTTCCAGCGGGCCCATGGGCATGCCGAAATCCATTGCCGCCCTGTCGATCGTCTCGGGCGCGATGCCCTCGTCCATCATCGTCATCGCCTCGACCAGATAGGGGGTAAGGATCCGGTTGACGATGAAGCCGGGGGCGCTACGGGCCGGGGCCGGCAGCTTGCCGATGATGCCGATAAAGGCTCTTGCACCTGCCTCGACCTGCGGATCGACCCCGTCATGGCTGATGACCTCGACCAGATCGAGCCGCGACACAGGATTGAAGAAATGGATGCCGATCAGCCGCTCGGGATGGCGTAACCCCTCGCGCAATTGCTCAAGCGGAATGGAAGAGGTGTTGGTCGCCAGGATTGCGCCGTCCTTCATACGTGGCTCGGCGCTCGCATAGAGGGTCCGCTTGAGATCAACCTTTTCCGGGGCTGCCTCGATCAGAATGTCGGCCTTGGCGATGCCCGCACCATCCGGGTCGGGGATCAACCGATCCAGCGCATCGCGAACCTTGAGCCGATCTCCATGGGCGAGCTTTTCGTACAGTTTCGCGGCTCGGCCAAGAGCAGCGCCAATCGGCTCGGGCTTCACATCGGAAATGCTGGTGCGAAGGCCGCGCCAGGCGCACCAGGCCGCGATGTCGCCGCCCATCGCGCCCGCGCCGATGACATGGACATGGGCGATCGTCTTCGTTTCCGGCCCAGCCAGTCCCTTGAGCTTCTGGCGCAGGAAGAAGGCGCGTATGAGATTTTGCGCGCTATCGCTCATCATGAGATGCGCGAAGAAAGCGACCTCCGCCTGTTTCATCGCCTCCCGGTCGCCACCATGAGTTTCCCACAGGTCGATGAGCGCATGGGGCGCGGGATAATGGGCCAAGGGTGCCTTGGCCTCAGCCTGGCTGCGCATCTGCCGCGCCGCCAGATGGCGGACTGGCGCGGCGTCTTTCAATCGATCCAGCAATGCCTGCCGACCCTGGTCCATCTCTCCTGCAACTGCGGCCATGACGGCAGCGTGGACGTGGCGTTCAGGGACGACCGCATCGACCAGCCCCATGTCTTTCGCGCGCTTGGTATCGATCGACTTGCCGGTCAGCATCAGTTCCATCGCCGCGATCGGATCGCATAAATGGGTAAAGCGCGCTGTGCCGCCGAGACCTGGATGCAGGCCAAGCTGTATTTCGGGGAAGCCGAGCCTTGTCCCTTCGATGGCGATGCGCTGATGGCACGCCAGCGCGACCTCAAGGCCGCCACCCATGGCATAGCCGTGGATGACCGCAATGGTCGGAAAGGTCAGCGCTTCGAGCCGATCGACGATCGCATGTGCGGCGGCGATCCGGTCCCGCACCATCGCCTCGTCGCGCATGTCACGAAACTCGCTGATATCCGCGCCGGCAAGAAAACCCTGTTTCTTGCCTGATCGAATGACCAGCGCCTTGGGCGCGCGGTCGGCGATCATGCCGAGTATATGGCCAAGCTCTTCAAGCACGGCATGGGACAGCAGATTGGTATCCGTTCCCTGCTGATCGAGGATAGCCCAGCCAATGTCTTGGGCGTCGCGCGTGAAGCTCCAGTGATGCAAGGCATCAGGGCGATGGGGCGCGGGACCGGTCTCCAGATCGCGATCGGCAAGAAAGGACCAGACAGGATCGTTCATCATGGCCTCCTTCACAGCCGTTCGATCAACATGGCGCCGCCCTGGCCGCCGCCAATACATTCGGTGGCGATGCCGCGCCTCAGCCCGAGCCGCTCCATCGCCTGCACCAGATGCAGTGCGATCCGCGTGCCACTCGTGCCCACGGGGTGCCCAAGGGAAATCGCGCCGCCATCGACATTGAGGCGCGAGGGATCGATGCGCCCGGCCGCCCCCTCAAGGCCCAATATGGTGCGACAGAATGCTTCGTCCTCCCATGCCGCAAGACATGCCAGCACCTGTGCAGCGAAGGCTTCATTCAATTCCCACAGGTCGATGTCCGCCAATCCATGACCGTTGCGCTTGAGGAGTGCCGTCGAGGCGAGCACCGGACCCAGGCCCATGATGGCTGGATCAAGCGCCGACCACTGGCTGTCGACGATCCGCGCACGGGGCATAAGGCCATGGCGCTCGACCGCCTCTTGCGAGGCGAGGATGGTCCAGCAGGAGCCGTCGCTGATCTGCGAACTATTGCCCGCAGTGACCTTCCCATAAGGGCGCTCGAAAACCGGCTTCAGCGTCGCGAGCTTTTCTGTGCTGCTGTCGGGCCGCACCCCATCATCCTGGGAATATACGGTTCCATCCCTGGCAAAAGCAGGAAGAAGTTCCCCCTCCAGCCATCCCTCCGACTGCGCCCTGGCAAGACGCTTGTGGCTTTCGACGGCATAAGCGTCCGCCTCCGCCCTCGATATGGAGAAGAGGTGCGCCAATATTTCGGCGGTCTGGCCCATGCCAAGATCGGTGATGGGATCAGTGAGGCCGCGTTCCAGTCCGATGATGGGCTTGAGGAAGTCGGGACGAAATCCGCTGGCCGCTTTCAGCGAGGCCAAGGGGCTGGTCTTGTCGCCCTGCATCGCGGCGAACCATTGGACGGCATCCTGGCGAAACACGAGCGGGGCGTGACTGAGCGCTTCGGCACCGCCGGCCAGGATGAGGTCGCTGCCGCCATCGGCGATATAGCGGTAGGCGGTGTCCATCGACTGCATGCCCGAACCGCAATTGATCTGAACGGTAAAGGCGGTCGTCTGCGTCCCGCAGCCCAGACGCAGGGCAGCGACGCGCGCCGGATTGGCTTCATCGGCGATGACGTTGACGCACCCCAATATGACCTGATCGAAATCCGCGGGGGCAAATTTCTGCCTTAGCAGGAGGGGGCGCCCACATTGTACCGCCAGGTCAACAGGCGTGAACGGGCCGGGGCCGCCGCGCGCTTTGAGAAACGGTGTGCGGGCGCCATCGACAATATAGACCGGCCGGCTCATTCGGCGGCCTGTGCCAGGTCCGATGCAGCGGGATTGCGCCGCAGCTCCTCGGGTGCAAAATCATCCACGGCGATGACGTCCGCGACCGCGCGATCGGCCTCTTCAAGCTGCGCCAGTTCTGCGCTCGACAGCAGGCCGCGCTCGCGCGCCTTGGCCCAATCCTTGATCCGCGCCTTGCGCAGCCGGTCATGGATCGGCTGGGTGTCGACCATCAGGCGAAAGGCTTCGGTCAGGCGGGCGACGGGTTCTTCCGGGCCGCCGATGAACACATTGTCGATCAGCCGTTCGCGCGCTGGGCAGGGTTCCAGGATGATCTGCGCGCACTGACGGATGGTCCGGTCGGTCGGGCCATGGCGACGGCGGCCAAAGGGGAGGATGAACAGGCGCAGCATCCAGCCCACGGGCCGCGCGGGGAAATTCTCGATGATCTCGACGAACCTTTGTTCGATCGTCGCGAAGCCGCTGTCCATGCACCAGGCGAGCAGGGGAAGGTCATCATCCTGTCGCCCTTCATCCTCCCACCGCTTGAGGGCGCCGGAAAGAAGATAGAGTTCGGACAGTATGTCGCCCAGCCGGGCAGAGAGGAGTTCCCGCCGCTTGAGCTCACCGCCTAGCGTCAGGAAGGCAATGTCGGATATGAACGCAAAGGCCGCCGCATAGCGGCTCATCTGGCGATAATAGCGGGTCGCGCGCCCGGCCTTGGGCGCCGGCGCAAACAGGCCGCCGGTCCAGTTGCGCGCGAAAGCGCGGATCGCGGTCTTGAGCGCGTGGCCGACATGCTTCCACAGCACATCGTCGAACTGCGCCAGCGCCCGCCCGCGATTGGCATCTGCGACCGCGCGGATCTCCTTGAGCAGATAGGGGTGGGAGCGGATCGCGCCCTGGCCGAATACCATCAGGCTGCGGGTGAGGATATTGGCGCCCTCGACCGTGATGCCGACCGGGATCGCGCGATACTGGTTACCCAGATAATTATTGGGCCCGTCGATCACGCCCTTGCCGCCATGCACGTCCATCGCGTCGTTGATGACGGTCCGCATGCGCTCGGTCGCGTGCAGCTTGAGGATCGAGGAAATGACGGCGGGGTGGTTGCCCTGATCGAGCCCCGCGCAGGTCAGGCGGCGGGCGCCATCGAGCAGATAGGCATTGGCCGCGATCCGCGCCAGCCGCTCCTGTATCCCTTCGAACTTGCCGATCGGCAGGTTGAACTGGGAGCGGACCCGCGCATAGGCACCGGTCGTATGGGCAGCGAAGGCGCCGGCGGCGGCAGACAGGGAGGGCAGGGAAATGCCGCGGCCGGCCGCCAGCGCGCTCATCAACATTTTCCATCCCTGGCCGACGCGATCCGGGCCGCCGATGATGTTGTCGAGCGGGATGAACACGTCATGGCCCTCATTGGGGCCGTTCTGGAAACTCTGCATCGAGGGGATATGCCGGCGCCCGATCGACACGCCGGGCAGGTCGGTAGGCACCAGCGCGACCGTGATCCCGATCTCCTCCTGCCCGCCCAGCAGATGGTCGGGATCGCGCAGCTTGAAGGCGAGGCCCAGCAAGGTCGCGACCGGACCCAGGGTGATATAGCGCTTGCGCCAGTTGAGGCGGATGCCCACCACCTCCTCGCCGTCCCACTGACCCTTGCAGACGACCCCTTCGTCGATCATCGCCGCCGCATCGGAGCCGGCTTCCGGGCTGGTCAGGCCAAAGGCAGGAATTTCGCGACCATCCGCCAGCCGCGGCAGCCAGTGGTGCTGTTGTTCCTTGGTTCCAAAGCGCAGGATGAGTTCGCCCGGCCCCAGGCTGTTGGGGACCATCGCGGTGACGGCCGCGGACACGGATCGGGTCGCGATCTTGCGGACAATCTCGCTATGGGCGAAATTGGAAAAACCAAGGCCGCCATGTTCCTCGGGAATGATGATGCCGAAGAATTTTTCCTGCTTGAGAAAGTCCCAGGCTTCCTGCGACAGGTCGTGCGTTTCCCAAGTCATGCGCCAGTCGTCGATCATGCCGCACAGCTGTTCGAGAGGGCCATTCATGAAGGCCTGCTCCGCGTCGGTGAGCCTGGCGGGCGGCACGGCAAGGAGCTGATCCCAATCCGGATTGCCGGTAAACAGGGCCGCGTCCCACCAGCTGTTGCCAGCCTCGATCGCTTCGCTCTCCGTAGCGGAAAGGGCGGGCAGGGCTGCCTCGACGAGGGAGAAGATCGGGCGGGTCAGGATTTCACGGCGGGCGTTGGCAAGCATCATCTCTGTCCTTTTTGCTTGCCCCATGAACGCGGAAGACCCCGTACATGATCCGTCGCGGCCTGAAGCCTTGCCTGAAACTCAGCCGCAAAATCTTGTCAGGCCGACCGCCGGTCGTACCGCAAGATTGACGATCTCTTGATATTGGAGGCGGCGCAGTGCTCGGTCGATTGCCGCCTCGCGGGATCAGGGCAGCATATCGCCAATCCGCTTTGCCAATGCGTCCATCGCGAACGGCTTGGTGACGAGCGCCATATTGGGCGCGAGCTGGCCATTGCCGATGACGGCATTTTCAGCATAGCCGGTAATGAACAGGACCTTGAGCTCCGGCAGGAGGCTGAGTGCGGCATCGGCAACCTGTCGACCGTTCATCCCGCCGGGCAAGCCCACATCCGTGATCAGCAGGTCGATTGCCACGCCATTTTGCAACAGCCGCATGGCGCCTGGGCCGTCCATCGCTTCCTGCACATCATAGCCCAGTTCCTGCGCTATCTCGACAACGAGGAGCCGAACCGTGGGCTCATCATCGACCACCAGGATCGTACCGCGTCGTGATTCATTGCTGGCCGCCTGCTCACTCAGCGATGGAATGACTGACGCGTCCTCGCTTTCCTCGTCTTCCATGAAGTGGCGGGGCAGATAGAGGCACATGGTCGTACCCGTCCCGACCTCGCTATAGATCCGCACATGGCCGCCGGACTGACGTGCGAATCCATAGATCATCGATAGGCCAAGGCCAGTGCCTTCGCCCAGCGGCTTGGTCGTGAAAAAGGGATCGAAGGCGCGGGAAATCACCTCTGGCGTCATGCCCGTGCCGGTGTCTGTCACGCAGATCGAGACATATTGGCCCGGTTCCAGATCGCGCTCGCGCGCTGCTGCGTCGTCCAGCCATTTGTTTGCGGTCTCGATCGTGATGCGCCCGCCATCTGGCATCGCATCGCGCGCGTTGATGCAGAGGTTGAGCAGCGCATTTTCAAGCTGATTGGGATCGACCAGGGTGGTCCAGATGCCGGCCTTGCCCACGGTCTCAACCTCGATCTGCGGCCCAACCGTGCGCCGGATGAGTTCTTCCAGATCGAATATCAGCCGATTGGAATTGACCGGTTTGGGATCGAGCGTCTGCCTGCGGGAGAAGGCGAGCAGGCGGTGGGTGAGCGCAGCGGCGCGGCGCACGGCGCCCTGGGCTGCGACAGAATATTTGTCGATCTCGCCGACCCGGCCCTGCGCTATGCGTATCTGCATCATTTCCAGGGCGCCGGAAATACCCGTCAGCAGATTGTTGAAATCATGGGCAAGGCCACCAGTCAGCTGGCCGACCGCTTCCATCTTCTGCGACTGGCGCAGGGCGTCCTCAGCCCTGTCGCGCTCGGCCGTCTTGGTCTCGACCTCCTCGATGAGCCTGCGACGATCCTCCTCAAGCTGGCGCTCGACAGCCTTGCGAGCTGACATGTCCTGCATCGCGCCGACCATACGCAGCGGCTCGCCGGCAGGCGTACGCAGAACATAGCCGCGATCAAGCACATCGGCATAGCTGCCGTCGCCGCGTGCGAAGCGATATTCGTCAGTCCAGTCAGTCCCCTTACCATCGATCACCGCGTGGATGCTGTCATTGATCCGCTGCCGGTCATCCGGGTGGATATGGTCCAGCCACCACTCGCCGGTCGGTTCGACATCTTCGAGCCTGTGCCCATAGGCATGCTCAAGGGCGATGTTCCAGGTCACATGATCGTCGCTGAAGTTCCAGTCCCATACCGCATCATTGGTAGCCCGTCCGGCAAGACGCAGCCGCTCCTCGACCTCCCGCAAACTGGCCTGCGCCTGGCGATCGGCCGTGACGTCCTGCACGGTACCGATAAGGCGAATCGGGGCCTGGCCCTCGAACATCGCCAGGCCCTGAGCATGGATATGTCGTTCGACCCCATCCTCGATCCCGACGGTCCGATACTCGGTGTCGAAAATGCCGCTGCCGGCCGGATCGAGCGCGGCGCGCACCGCTGCGTCGGCCCCTTCGCGATCCTCGGGATGCAGGCCCGCCAGAAAGGCGGTTTCATAGCTGACGGGGGCACCGGGATGCAGGCCAAAAAGGGCACGACAGCGATCGTCCCATTCAAGCTGTCCGGTTTGCGGCCAATAGTCGAACTGACCAAGGCGGGCCGCGCGTGTCGCGAGTTCCAGCTTTTCCCGGCTTGTGGCCAGAGCTTCGCGCGAAAGATGCGAGGCCGTTACATCGGTGGCCGTGCCGAACCACTCAAGGATATTGCCGTCATCGTCGAGGATGGGGACGGCGCGGGACGCTGTCCAGCCGATGGTGCCATCAGCCTGACGTACGCGATGCTCCAGCATGAAGGGGGACCTGGCTTCGATGGCGCGGGCGATCGCGTCCATCACGATGGAATGGTCATCCGTTGGAACATAGAGTTCAAGCCAGCGAACAGATGGTGCTTGCGTGTCGACGAGGAAACCACGTCCGTCGAGGTGGCGCATTTCCTGCCAGTCGGCGCTCATCTGATAGATTGCGTCCGAGGTCGCGCTTACCAATGCGCTGAAACGCGCTTCGCTTTTCTCCAGCCTTGCCCGTTTTTCCTCGATCCTGCGGGCGTCCGTAAACTTCTGCGTCACATCCACCGCGATATCGAGCACGCCGATGATATCGCCTGCGTCGTCGCGCAACGGACTGTAGCAGAAGGTCCACCATGTATCCTCGGCATCACCATTGCGGGTCATGACGAGGTGCATGTCCTCGACCGAAACCGTCTCGCCGCCAAGGGCTCTATCGATCAGGGGCGAGAGCTCGGACCAGATCTCGGGCCAGACATCGCACATCGATTGGCCAAGTGCTGCGGGGTGACGAGCTCCCAAAAAGGGCGCATAGGCATCATTGTAGAGGAATATCTGCGCCTCCCCCCACATGATGAACATCGGAAAATCCGAGGCGAGCGCGAGCTCGACCGTGGTCCGCAGCGAAATTGGCCAGCCGGCCTTGGCTCCCAGTGCCGTTTTCTCCCACGGGAAAGAGGCTATCCGTGTTCTGAGCGAATCCGCGTGCGTGGGCGCCGGAGAAAAAATGGAGGCCATGACTTGGGGATAGACGGACTTCGCCATCCTGTCACCGCGCACGACGGCGTTCTTTCCATCCACTTGGCGCATTTAACCTGATATTGCCGCTATTACTCGACGGCTTCAGTCCTGGGGGCGGCCGATCCTGCGCGGTTATCGCTGTTAACCTCATCCGCGCCGGTCTTGTCGGCCCTGAAATAGCCGATCGCAACCACAATGAGCAGAACCGCAATGACGAGCGCGAGGCTTGTCACCAATATGGAGCGGGTCACGGTGGTACGCGATCCGCTGCGTGCCTCGACTTTCGACAGATGGGTCACCGTTTCGCCGTCTTCCTGTCGTTTCTCCATTTTCTCTCTCCTTGCCCTCTGCCTCATGTCAGCGACGGGTTGGGGCTATCCGCCAGACGCTGTTGGATAGATCATCGGCGACCAGGAGCGCGCCATGGACCAGATCATAGCTCACGCCCACCGGCCGTCCGCGGGCATGTCCATCCTTGATGAACCCGGTCAGGAAATCCTGGGGCTTACCGGTCGGCCGCCCATTGGCGAAGGGAATGAAGACCACTTTATAGCCGGCGAGATCCTGCCTGTTCCAGCTGCCATGCTCCCCGACGAAGGCGCCCTGCGCATAGGTGGGGCCAAGACCGGGGCTTGTTACAAAGCTGATACCGAGTGCCGCGACATGGGATCCCAGGGCATAATCGGGCCGGATCGCGCGTCGCACCATATCGGCATTCTGAGGATGCACCCGCGGATCGACATTCTGTCCCCAATAGCTGTAGGGCCAGCCATAAAAGGCCCCGGGGCGAACCGCAGTCATATAATCGGGCACCAGTTGCGGTCCGAGCTCATCGCGTTCGTTCACCACGGCCCAGAGCCGGCGCGTCTGCGGCTCAACTGCAAGGGCTGTCGGATTGCGGATGCCCGAGGCATAGGTGCGATGCATGCCGGACTGGCGATCAACCTCCCAGATGACGGCGCGATCTTCCTCCACCGCCATGCCGCGTTCGCCGACATTGCTGTTGGAGCCGATACCGACGTAGAGTTTCGATCCGTCCGGGCCAGCTGCCAGCGACTTGGTCCAGTGATGATTGATGCGCGAGGGCAATCTGGTCACCTCAACGCCCGGTATGGTGATGCGCGTTTCGCCCTCGCGATAGGGAAAGCGCAGCAGCGCGTCCTGTGTCGCGACATAGAGCTGGCCCTCGACCAGGGCGAGGCCATAGGGTGCATTCAATCCGGTGATGAGCGTACTGCGCAATTCGGCGCGGCCATCGCCATCGGCATCGCGCAGCAGGGTGATGCGATTGCCACCCTTTACCGATGTCTTCCCCATGGCCTTGATCTGGGTCGCGATGACATCCTTGGGCCGCAGGGCGGGGGCCGATCCCCCTGACCCTTCCGCCACCAGAATGTCGCCATTGGGCAGCACCAGCATCTGGCGCGGAATGGCGAGCCCCGTGGCAAAGGCCGTCACGCTAAAGCCGGCCGGTGCCGTCGACTTTTCATTCCCCCAGCCAGCGGGCGTCGCGATTTTCATCGGCGGCAGCAATGTCTGGCGCTGATCGGGCAGATCCGGCCGGTCGCCGGTCTGGTCAAGGCCAGGCTGGCTGCGCCCGCAGGCGGCAAGTGCCAGGAGACTGGCGCCCAGGATGAAGGCACGCACGGTCATGGCCGAACCTCCCGATAGCTCGCAAAGGCCGTCCAGCCCGCGGCAAGGGCAGCCAGGCTGCTGAGGATGGAGAGGATAAGGCCAATGGTCCCGACCGAACTCCAGCCGTCGCGGCTATGCTGGAAGGCGTTGATGAGCCCGCAGACCCACATCAGCGCCAACAGCAGCAGATAAAGGCCATGCTGCCGACGTGCAGGCCCTTTGGCGCGCGCCAGCGCGATCAAGGCCCATAGCAATACCAGGCCGCCGCCGATCAGTGCGCCGGTGATCAGCCAGGCCGAAAAATTGCTCCACTGGATTTCCGCGCTGTTGAGATAGGTGATGTCCGACAGCAGGGCAGCGGGAAACAGGGCGACCGGCCAGGCGAGCAGCAGGCCGTGAAGCGGATGGAGCAGGGGCCGGGTGCGCGGCGGGGCGCTGGGCAAGACAGGTCTCCTTGTCGAAGGAAGAACGATCCCTCGCCAATGCGCCGGCTGGCTTTTGGTTTCGCCGACACCGGCAATTCATCCACTTGTTACGAAACAGAAATGTTTGAACCGGATGCCGCTTCGCGTGTTGGCACGAAAGACGCTGCACATAGGATGCGGCGCGAAAGGGGTGACGCGGGCGCAATGCGCAATCCATGGCTCTGGACCATTTTACTGCTCGGCCTTGGCGCCTGCAATGCGCAGCAGTCGGCCCTCCATGTCTTCGGCGCCGAAGCACGGCAGGTGCGCGAGATGGCGATCCTGTTGACCATCGGCGCGGCGATCATCGTGACGGTCATGGTCCTCATCTATGTTCGTGCGCTTCGCGCTCCGGAAGGGGCGCTCAGCCATCGTAGCGGCATGCGGATCATCCTGTGGCTGGGCGCCATCGGCCCGGCCCTGATCCTTGGCGCGCTGCTTCTCTATGCGTTGCCTGCCATGCGCCCGCGCGAGACAGCGCCTGGCGACCTCACCATTCGGGTCGAGGGCGAGCAATTCTGGTGGCGGGTCGCCTATGGGGCATCACGCGCGGGGCCTGGACTTGTTTCTGCCAATGAGATCCGCCTTCCCGTGGGGCGGACGGTGATCCTTGAACTCGGCGCGCAGGACGTGATCCACAGTTTCTGGATTCCCGGTCTTGCCGGGAAGATGGACATGATACCCGGACGGACCAACAGGCTGGTTGTGCGCGCCGAAAAGGCCGGCCGCTTCCGGGGCGTTTGCGCGGAGTTTTGCGGCCTGTCGCACGCGCTAATGGCCTTCGACGTGATCGCGATGAACCCGGCTGATTTCGACGCATGGCTGGCGGGCGCGCGCGGGGCCGGCAAGGGCCTGGTCCCATCGAGGGGCCAGTCTCTCTTCGATGCGCATGGCTGCGGCGCCTGCCATGCCATCCGGGGAACCGCGCATGATGCGGCGATCGGGCCTGACCTTAGCCGTTTTGGACAGAGGCGGACGCTGGGGGCCGGGATATTGCCACCGACCACCGCCAATATCGCCGCCTTCATCCGAGCGCCCCAGATCGCAAAGCCAGGCGCGCGCATGCCCGCCTATCCCCAGCTGTCCGAGCAGGAGGCCATTGCCATTGCCCATTATCTCGAGGGGCTGAAATGAGCCTCCACGATCAGGATGACCCGGCGCTCCGCGCGGCGCAGGAAGAAAGGCTGCGCGCGGTGTGGGCGCCGCCCAGGGGGATCTTCCTGCGCTGGACCGACTGCAACAATAATCGCGTCGGCGTCTGGTATGTGCTGACCGCCTTTGGCTTCATGCTCTTTGCCGGCGTGCTCGCGCTCATCATGCGCACCCAGCTTGCCGTGCCCGACAATGATCTGGTTGGGCCTGATACCTTCAACCAGCTCTTCACCCTGCACGGCTCGATGATGATGTTTCTCTTCGCCGTGCCGATGTTCGAGGCGGTGTCGATCATCCTGCTGCCGCAATTGCTGGGCGCGCGCGACCTGCCGTTCCCTCGCCTGTCGGCCTTTGGCTACTGGTCCTTCCTGATCGGCGGGCTGTTCGTCGGGGGATCGATCTTCTTCAATGCCGCCCCTGACGGCGGCTGGTTCATGTATCCACCGCTGACCACCCGCACCGACCTGTCGGGGCTCGGAGCCGATATCTGGATGCTCGGCCTTTCCTTCATCGAGGTGTCGTCGGTCGCGGCCGCAGTCGAACTGATCGTCGGCGTGCTCAAATGTCGACCGCCGGGCATGCGGCTCAATCTCATGCCGCTATATGCCTGGTACATACTGGTCGTGGCGGTGATGATCCTCTTTGCCTTTCCGCCGCTCATCGCCGGCGACATATTGTTCGAAATGGAAAGGCTGCTCGACTGGCCCTTCTTCGATGCGCGCCGGGGCGGGGATCCGCTCCTGTGGCAGCATCTGTTCTGGATCTTCGGTCATCCCGAAGTCTACATCATATTCCTGCCCTCGATCGCGCTGTTCGCGATGCTGGTGCCGACCTTCGCCAACCGCCATCTGCTGGGCTATCCATGGATCGTGCTGGCCGCTGTGGGCACCGCATTCCTGTCCTTCGGCCTGTGGGTCCACCACATGTTCACCAGCGGGCTGCCGAAGATCAGCCTCGCCTTCTTCTCGGCTGCCTCCGAAGCCGTGGCCATTCCGACCGGCGTCCAGATCTTCGTGTTCATAGCGACGCTGTGGGCTGGGCGGGTCACCTGGTCCACACCCCTACTCTATGCGACCGGCAGCCTCGCCATTTTCGTGATCGGTGGTCTTACCGGCGTGATGGTGGCAGTCGCACCGTTCGACTGGCAGGCGCATGACAGCTATTTCGTCGTCGCCCATCTCCATTACGTGCTGATCGGCGGCACGTTGATGCCGCTTTTTGCCGGCCTCTATTATTATTGGCCGTTGGTGACGGGCAAGAAACTGTCCGACCGGCTTGGCCGGATCGCTTTCTGGATGCTGTTCGTCGGCGCCAACCTGACCTTCTTCCCGATGCACCTTTCCGGGCTCATGGGCATGCCGCGGCGCGTCTTCACCTATCCTACCGAGCTGGGGCTGGGCGGGCTCAACATGGCGTCCACCCTGGGGGCCTGGCTGTTTGCCGCGGGGGTGGCGGTGATATGCGTCGATCTTAGCCTCTCGCCGCGCCGTGTTCGGGCCGTCCGCAATCCCTGGAATGCGGGCACGCTGGAGTGGCTCGCCCATCCCGAGGACGAGGACTGGGGCATAAGGTCGGTGCCATTGATCGAGAGCCGCTATCCAATCTGGGACCAGACAGATTTCGTGCGCAAGGTGGATGAGGGCCGCTTCTTCCTGCCCGATGCACAGGAGGGGCGACGCGAGACGATCGTCACGAGCGTCCTTGATGCCCGGCCACTGGCCGTGATCCGCCTGGGAACCCCTAGCATCAAGCCCATGCTGACGGCGGTCGCGCTCGGCGGGGTCTTCATCCTCACCACCTATCATCTCTACTGGGCTGCGCTCGTCAGTGGCGTTGCCACACTCGCCATGGCGCTGTGGTGGCTCTGGACCGGGACGGCCGAAATTCCCGAAAAGCCGTGCAAACCGATCGGCCACGGCCTTGAGCTGCCGCTCTATCTCTCCGGGCCCTCTGCGCCAGGCTGGTGGGCGATGTTCATCACGATGATGGCCGATGCGACCGCGTTTTCCGGACTGGTCTTCGGCTATTTCTTCTTCTGGACCCGCCATGCCGATTTCCCGCCGGTCGCTCTGGCGGACGGTCCCGGCATGGCCTGGCCCATGCTCGCATTGTTCTTGGGCATCGCAAGCTGGCTGCTGACGCTAGGCGCGCGCGAGGTGCATGCCCGCAAGCATGTCGGCATGGCACGGCTCTGCCTCATGGTCGCGCTACTACTCAGCCTTGCCGGAGTCGGGGCAGGGCTCGCCGGACCATGGACCCATGGCATGGACCCGCAGGCGCACAGCTATCCTGCAATCGTGTGGACACTCGCCATCTGGGCCGCGGCCCATGCGGGCGTTGCCGTCATCATGCAGGGCTATGCACTCGCGCGCAGTCTCGCCGGGCGCATGTCCCCGGTGCATGACGCGGACCTGCGCAACGTCACCGTCTACATGCATTTCTATGCGCTGACCGCTATCGTCACCTATGCGACGATCGGCCTGTTCCCGCAGGTCACATGAGCGAGCGAGGCAAATGGCATGAGCGGCTCAAGGTCACGCTCTGGACGCTGATCGTGCCGCCAGCCATCTGGGCGGGTCATTTCCTGGCGTCCTATCTCTGGGCGGCCATCTCCTGTGCCAAGGCCGGGCGCTTTGCCAGTTTTCCGCTGCTGTTCGTCATCGGCACGATGCTTGCGCTGCTGATGATCGGGCTTTCGGGATGGATCGCCTGGGCGCAGGCACGCCTGCCGGGCAATCCGCCGCCCCATGAGGACTCGACCCGGATCGACCGGCTCCGTTTCCTGGCCAAGTCGACCTTGCTCCTGGCAGGGCTGAGCTTCGTCGGGGTGCTGTTCACGGCGCTTCCGGTCATCTTCCTGCGGGACTGCCGATGAAACGCGCCGCACTTGCCGCCGGCCTCGCGCTGGTACCGATCGGCTGGATCCTGGCTGTGCTGCCGCTTGGCATGACTGGCCACATGGCAGGCCATATGATTGCCGTGGCGATTGCAGCGCCTTTTCTTGCCCTTGGCCTTTCGCAAGGGCGGCTTGATCCTGCGCGTCTCTGGCCCGGCCTCGCAAGCCCGATGGCGATGATGTTGGTGGAACTTGTCACGGTCTGGCTCTGGCACCTGCCGGCCCTTCGCGCGGCGACAATGACGTCCCTGCCTCTGCTCGGGCTCGAGCAGTTCTGTTTCCTTGGCGCAGGTCTGCTGCTCTGGTCATCGGTGCTCCGCGCCGATCATCGGGCCGCTGGCATGGGTGCCCTGTTGTTGACATCGATGCATATGACCCTGCTTGGTGTCCTGATAGGCCTGGCGCCACGGCCTCTCTACGCGGCGGCGGATCATCATCATCTGGCCGGCATGGACCCGCTGATCGACCAGCAACTGAGCGGTGTCCTCATGCTGCTGGTTGGCGGGGCCAGCTATTTCATCGGTGGTCTTGTCCTGTTGGCGAGCCTCCTGCGCCAGAGGGGGGCGGCATGATCCTTCGCATCAGCTTGAAGCGCGCAATTGTCGCGTTGCTCGGACTTGGGGTTCTCGGCATGCTGTTCGCCTGGTCCGGGGCCATGAAGATTTCCGCGTCGTCGGGCCATTGGCGTATTACCGACTGGTTCCTTCACTGGACGATGCGCAATTCCGTGCGGACTTATGCCTGGCTGGACGCACCGCCCGATCCGCTCGACGATGAGGGCCTGGTCAGTGCAGCGGGGCATTTTCGTCAGGCCTGCCAGGTCTGTCATGGCGCGCCGGGTGTGCGTCCATCACCCGTGATGCAGCAGGCAACGCCGCCAGCGCCTGATCTTGCCCGGACGGCAGGGGAATGGCGGGATCGCGAATTATTCTGGATCATCCGGCATGGCGTCAAATTCACCGGCATGCCGGCCTGGGCGGCGGCTGATCGACCGGACGAAGTAAGGCGCATGACCGCTTTCGTCCGGCGCTTGCCGCATATGACGGCGGCGCAATATCAAGCGCTGACCCAGGCTGGCGAGGAGGGACGTCTGCCCGGCGTTGCTCCGGCAACCTTGTCGGCATGCACAAGCTGCCATGGCGTCGATGGTCGGGGGAGGGAGCAATCCGATATTCCGGTCCTGGCTGGGCAGAGCGCGGCCTATCTGGTCGCCAGCATGCGCCAATATGTGTCGGGGAAGCGCAGCAGTGCGGTCATGCAGACGGCGCTGGCAACGACCGGGCGCGAGGACATGGCGAGGCTGGCGACCTATTTCTCTGCGATGCCCGGGCTGGCGAATATTGCCACCACACGCAGTTCACCGGGGCTGGACCGTTTCGGTCAGCCCCTGCCCGCCTGCAGCAATTGTCATGCAGTCGGCAAGGCGGCGCCCATTCTTGCCGGGCAGAAGCCAGGCTATCTTGCTGCGCGCCTGCGGCTTTGGCAGCAAGACGATAATGTCATCGACGCGCGCCTGCCGCCGGACACCATGGCGATGATAGCAAGACGTATCCCGGTCGATCAGATCGATGAACTGGCACGGACCGTGGCGCAGTCCGGTTCGGACTAAGGGGCTATCGCCCGATTAGGCGTGCATGTTGACCCAGATGAAAGCCAGGATGGCTGCAACGATGAATGCGAAGACGAGGTAGAGCGCAAGGCGACTGGTGGCTTTGCGGGCAGGACGCTCCTTGTGATGGGGCATTATGATCCTTTCATGCTGATCTTCTCCCAACAACGCATGGCGGGGTTCATGGTGCCCGAAACGGATCATAGATCGGGCAGGGTCTGCGCAGCGAAGCCCCAGCCTTTGAGCTTCCCCGCGCGCTCCCCCAATATTTCGGCATCTCCAATTTCGTAGGGATGGGCGTCCTGCAAATCGTTCAATTCGTCCCAGTCGACCGGTATGGCTACGGGCGCGCCGGCGCGTGCCCGCGCCGAGTAGGGGAGGATGGCGGTGCTGCCGCGCTGATTGCGCAGCCAGTCGATGAATATGCGATCCTTGCGCTTGGCCTTGCTCATCGTGGCGACAAAGCGATCGGGTTCTGCCGCGCTCAAGGCCTGGGCGAAACGGGCGGCGAAATCCTTATGTGCGTCCCAGTCGTGGGTGGGGCTGAGGGGGACGACGACATGGACCCCCTTCCCTCCCGACAGCATGGCGAAGGAGATCAGACCGATGTCGCGCAGATGATCGCGAATATCCTTTGCCGCTTCACGCACCCGTGCAAAATCCATGCCCTCGTCGGGATCAAGATCGAAGATCATGCGATCGGGCTTCTCGACGGCATCGGCACGGCTCGCCCAGCCATGAAATTCAATCGTACCCATCTGGACGCAAGCGATCAGGCCTTCGGCATCGTCGACATAGAGATAATCTTCCGAGCCGCCGTCTTTCTCGCGGATCGCAACATGGCGGACATGGTCGCCAAAGGCGCCGCTGTCATGTTTCTGGAAAAAGCATTTCTTCGCGCGGCCCTGGGGGCATCGCACAAGACTGATCGGCCGATTGGCGGCGAAAGGTAGCATCAGCGGGGCGATCCGCGCGTAATAATCGGCCAACTCCCCTTTGGTCTGCCCGCTCTCCGGGAAAATCACGCGCGCGCGATTGCTGATCCTGATGGCTGTGGCCGAAGGAGGCGTTGGGGCCGCTTTTTCGGGCTTGACCGTCTTTGCCAACTTGTCGCTTCGTAGCCCCAGAAAACTGCCATGTCGCACGAGACCCTCCCTTGTGAACTCGGCAAAACCGACTTCCGCAACGAGCTTGGGTTTGACCCATTGGACGCCGCGCGCTTGGGCGGCGGAAATGATGATCTGCGACGTGCCGGTCGCAATCGGACTCATGGCCTCGGCCAGGTCGGTCATTGTGGCGGCATCGAAACCAGTGCCGACCTTGCCCTTATAGACCAGTGCACCGCCTTCATGCTGCGCCAGTAGCAGGGAGGAGAAGGCACGCCCTTTTACCTTGCTACGGGTCCAGCCGACGATCACGAATTCCTGCCGACGAGTGCATTTGACCTTCACCCAGGCGCGTGTCCGTCCGCTGCGATAGGGCGCATCGACGCGCTTTGCGATAATGCCTTCCTGCCCGGCCTGACAAAGCGATCGGTAGAGCTTCTCGCCCGAGCCGATCAGGTGATCGGCAACGTGGATCGGTTGTTCTGCATCCGCCAATAAGGCTTCGAGCCGCTCCTTTCGCTCGATTGCGGGGAGAGACTTCAAATCCATGCCGTCAAATGAAAGAAGATCAAAAGCGAAGAAATGGAACGGCGTGTCGGCTCGCTCCGCGCCATGGCCCCGTTTCAACACCGCCTGCAGCGCCGAAAAACTGGGATTGCCGTCAGCGTCAAAGGCGATGATCTCGCCGTCGATCAATGCAGGCGGGAGGTCGAGCGCTTTTATGGCTCCGGCCAAAGGACCAAATTTGTCCGTCCAGTCCAGGCCGCTGCGCGTATATATTTTTATCGCTTCGCCACTGACTGCAACGAGCGCGCGATATCCGTCATATTTGATCTCGTGCAGCCATTCGTTGCCGACCGGTACATGGTCGACCAAAGTTGCAAGCTGCGGCTTGATGAAGCGCGGCATAGCCTCCGTTTTGGCGATCGCCTTCACCTTCGTCCTGCCGATCTTTGCATTATGCGCGTTTGCCGCCTGCATCCTATCCGTGAATGTCTTGCCCCTGGCGCCTTTCAATGACTGCGTGCCGGCGATGTCCCCGGCGATTTGCGCCATCGAGCGGTCAGTCAGAACACTTGTCAGCGCGCGCTCGACCAGATCGCCATTCCGGCGGGCTTCGCCATCCTCAATCTTGCGGAGCAGCCAATTCTCGCGCTTTTCGCCCGCGCGCCCCTTCATCCGCACCAGCAGCCATTCCCCCTTCATCCGTTCGCCATGCAGGATGAAATGGAGATGGCCATCCTCTATATCCTTCGCGCTCTTTCCCGGGATCGGTTCCCACCAACCGCGGTCCCAGAGCATCACACTGCCGCCGCCATATTCGCCCTTGGGAATATTACCCTCGAAACTGCCATAGCTCAGAGGATGATCTTCGGTGCGGACAGCAAGCCGCTTGTCATCGGGATCTAGGCTCGGCCCCTTGGTGACGGCCCAGCTCTTGAGCACGCCATCGACTTCCAACCGGAAGTCCCAGTGCAGCCTTGTGGCGGCATGTTTCTGGACAACGAAACTGTTACCGCCTTTCTTTGCCATCTTGCCTTCAGGCTCGCTGGTGCGATTGAAGTCCCGTTTGGCATTATAGGAGGCAAGGGGATTGATCCGGCTCATTCGCCCTGTCGCTCCTCGGACGCGAGCCAGCGCCGTTCCACAAATCCCAGCAGGCTGAGCATGAGGACCGCGACGAGAGTGGCACTGGCGACCAGGGGCCAGAGGGCAGCGCCGGAAGCGATTCCAATCATCGACGCCAGCCAGATATGGGCTGCCGTGGTCAGATTCTTGATCTCACCCTTGCTGAATATGATGAGGCCAGTCGCTATGATGCCCGAAAATGCGGCAGAAGCTTCGAAGACCCGCAGGGGATCTATATTTCCCTCGCCTTGCAACTGATTGTGCAGCGCGATTGCGCAGACAGTCATGAGGGCGCTGGTGAAGCAGATGAGGCCATGGGTGCGTAGCCCCGCTGCATGGCCGCGTATCTGTCGGTCGAGCCCCAAAAGCAGGCCGAGCAGAGCAGCAATGCTCAGGCGCAGCATGACCGGCCCGTCGATAAGGTGGAGCGGGGTATCGGGATTCAGCGTCATCACGCGCTTTTGCGCTTGGCTGCAGTCGCACGTCTATTGCCAGTGTCTGTCGCCGAACCGCTTTTCGACCTCTTCTTCGTCGCTGGGGTGCGAGCCGTTTCTCCTGCTGACTTCTTGAGCGCCGCCATCAGGTCGATGACATTGCCGCCCTTGCGCGCCGGCTCATCGTCCACCTCTTCTATTATCCGCTTCCCCTTGGCCTTTTTCTTCTTTTCGATCAGGCGATGGAGCGCATCGACATAGCGATCGCGAAACTCTTCCGGCTTGAAGGGCGCCGTTCGCTTGTCGATGATGCTGGTAGCAAGATCGAGCATGTCCTCATCCACCGTATCGGCAGGCAAACCTCGGAAATATGTCTGCGCCTTGGTTACCTCGTCGGCATAGCGCAGAACTTCCATGACCAGCCCCCGTCCACAGGGTTTGATCGATACCAGCTGTTCCCGTCCACGGACCGACAATTGGCCAAGTCCGACCTTCTTTGCCTTTCGCAGCGCATCCCGCAGCACGGCATAGGCCTCTTCTGCGAGGTCATCGGCGGGTACGACGAAATAGGGCTTCTCATAATAAAGAACGTCGATCGCATCGGCCTCGACGAACTGGACGAGGTCGAGGGTCTTGCGGCTCTCAATCTTGACCGCTTCGATTTCCTCCTGTTCGAGCAGCACATAATTGCCTTTTGAAAGCTCGAACCCCTTGAGGATCTCATCTCGGTCGACGGGCCCCACGCCGCTCACGACCTTTTCATAATGAATGGGTTTGCCGGTTGGCTCGTGAATCTGACGAAAGCTGACCGCCGCACCCGATTTGGTTGCGGGATAGACTTCGACCGGGATGGACACCAGTGCCAGCTTGATCTGGCCCTGCCAAAATGCGCGTGCAGCCATGTGCGACCTCCCCGATGAGAGCGTGCAATCGGCAAGTTGGTTCCGTGATAGCCTCCAACAGAAAGCCGACAGCACAGTTTCGCCATTCCCATGGGGTGGCAAGGCAAATCACTCATCTTCATGTTGCTACCATCTGGCACCGGCACCTGATCGGGGCGTGTCGCTGAACTTTCGCGCACGCGGAAGTTGCACAGCAGCGGCATCGCGCAGCCAATTCTCCCTCGATCCGCAGAACCCATTACGCGCCCAGGTGTTCTTTCCGCGAAGAAGGGATGGGCGCGTTCTGCTGATCCTGGCCCCTCAAGGAGATGACACATGCCGCTCAAGGCGCTGGCGCTTAACTGCACGCTCAAGGCGGACTCCCGCCAGGAGAGTTCGACCGACGCGATGATCGCCGTGTTGACGAGGGCCTTCAGCAAGAATGATGTGACGGTCAGCGAAACGGTCCGGGTTGCAGCCCTTGACATCAGCCCAGGCGTTAGCTCCGACGAAGGGGATGGCGATGCGTGGCCTGGACTGCGCGAGAAGATACTCGCTCATGACATTGTGATCTTCGGAGGACCGATCTGGATGGGGCAAATCAGCAGCATCGCCAAACGCGTCCTGGAACGGATGGATGCTTTCCTCTCCGAGACCGACGATGAGGGTCGGATGCCGAGCTATGGGAAGGTCGCTGTCGCAGCAATCGTGGGTAATGAAGATGGCGCCCACTTCTGCTCCGCTCAGCTGTTCCAGGCTTTGAACGATGTGGGCTGGACGATCCCCGCTGTTGCGGCCTGCTATTGGGTCGGCGAAGCGATGGGGGCGGTCGATTTCAAGGATCTCGGCGAGACGCCGGAGGCGGTAATGAAGACGGCGAAAATGGTCGCCGGCAATGCCGCGCATCTCGCAAGCCTGCTTCAGTCTAGCCCTTATCCAGGCTGAACGCGATGGCCGGTTTGTCACGCAAAATCCGCGAGAATATCGTCCTCTACGGCGCGCTTTTCGCCAATGTCGGGATAGCGGTCGCCAAGTTCGTGGCGGCGGCGATCAGTGGCTCTTCTTCCATGCTGACCGAGGGTGTCCACTCGCTGGTCGACAGCGGAAATCAGGTTCTGCTGCTCTATGGTCAGGCAAAGGCCAGACGTCCCGCCGACGCCACCCATCCCTTCGGCTATGGCCGCGAACTCTATTTCTGGGCCTTCGTCGTCGCGATCCTGATCTTTGCCGTCGGCGCGGGCGTTTCGATCTACGAGGGCTGGTTGCACATCGCCGATCCTGAGCCCTTGCGTGATCCGACGATCAATTATGTGGTGTTGGGTGTCGCTGTGCTGCTTGAAGGAACAAGCTGGTTCATTGCGGTGCGAGAATTCAACGGCAAGCGCGGTGCCAGCAGTTGGTGGCAATCGATCCGCCGATCCAAGGATCCCGCCGGGTTCATTGTCCTGTTCGAGGACAGCGCTGCGCTGATCGGCCTCGCCATTGCAGGCATCGGCGTCTGGGCCAGCCACTATTTCGCAAATCCACGGATTGACGGTTTTGCATCGATTGCCATTGGTCTCATTCTGGCTGGCGTCGCTATTCTGCTTGCGCGCGAAGCCAAGGGCCTGTTGATCGGTGAAAGCGCCGACCCGGCGATCATTTCGGCTTTATGGACCATTCTCGCCAAGCGGTCGCAGATCAGTGCGGTCAATCATGTCCGTACGATCCATACCGCGCCTGATGCCGTTTTCGTAGCGATCAGTGCTGATTTCGTCGACGATCTGCCGATGGGAGATGCAGAGCGTCTGATCGAGGATATTGAACGCGAAATGAAGGCTTGCGTCCCCGATCTGACGTCCATTTACATCCGGCCGGAAAAGCAGTCGGATGCCGTGCGACAAACACCGCCGGCCTAATTTCCTTCCTCGCGTCCAACAGGCGGGATGAAGCTCACCTGTGCCAACCGCCACGCCCTGTCCTCACCCTCCGGCCAATAATGGCGCGGGTGACGGCATTCGCCCGGTGGATGCGTGTCATGCACTTCGGCGCGAATAAGGCGGCCGGTTTCCCGCAGCCGTATCGTGGCACCGGGAAATTCAGCGCTGAGGCGATCACACAGGCTTTGCGCATCATCCGAAAGATCAGTGCTGGAAAGCGCCCTCGGCGCACCATCGACCAGTTCTGCCGTGGAAGAGCGCAACGCCTTGATACCGTCATTAAGGACATCGAGCGAAATGATTGCTGCTGCCAACGCGTCAGCCCACCACCAGCCAAGCCCCAGCCCAATGACACCGGCGAGCCCCGCCGCCCCGGTCAGCCAATTGGCCTTGTTCATGAGTGCGTCGGTATGCAGCAGCTTGTCGTTGAGAGCCTGCGCCAGCGGAAGTTCCTTCCGGCCGATGAAGAGCGGCGGGATGAGGGAGTAGATCTGGGCGGCGATCATCAGCCATCCCAACCAGATATCATGCCCCAGAATGACGATCGATCCGACGGTTGCGTGCTCCTGCGAGCCCAGCGCCATCACCGCATTGTAGAGAAGCAGCGCGCCGACGGCAGTCAGTGCAACAGCCGCCACAAAGAAACCAAGGCCGTTGACCCGCTCGAAACCGAAAGGAAAGCGGCGCGATCGATGGGCGCGACGCTCCATATGCGCGGCGATCAGGAACATGACAGGCGGAACCAGGCCCAGCGTGTCCTCTATCCACGCGGTCTTCATCGTCTGGCTCTGACCAAGCACTAGGCCCATCGTCACGATGATGGTTAGAGTCCAGAAGATGTTCCAATATTCCAGGCGCACCGCCCGCGCCATCGTCTCGCGCAGCTCATCGGGAAGACTTGTATCGCTCATTCGTCGCGCGCCTCCTGCGAAATCGCGCGGCTCGCACGCTCGACTGTCATGATCCACCGGTTCTCGCCGTTGCGCATGGCCGCCTTGAGTTGCAGCGGCACGTCTTTCGTTCCCGTCGTCGAGAGAGGCGGACCAAATGCCACATCCATCGCCCAGGGGCTCTCGGCCGAAAAACGTCCGATCACCAGGTCAATCGTACCGTCGTCAAGCTGCTGGAAAAGTACCTCGCCCGCGCCTGGCCGCCATTGTGCCTTCGCGCGGGTTCGCCGCTCGATTTCATGTACCAGCGTCCGGACTTGTGCCGCTTCGTGCACAGTGGGATCGGCGAGTGCGACCGTGAAGCTTCGTCGCTCAGCAATCCGCTTCGATGTGCCGGCCGGATCGCGAGGCAATATATCGCATGCGGCGAGGAGAGAAACGGCAAGGATTATCGCGCGCTTCATTGTTCGCGCGTCCTGTGATCGATGCGAATGTGGAGGCGGCAGGAATGAAATTCATTTCGAGCCCGGTCGACTGTGCCAGCCCGCCAGGCCTGGATCATCTGTGCTGTGAGAGTGGCATCGGGGATATTGTCGCCGCCACAGTCCTGCGCTTTCCTGGGCCGCGCCCTGAGCGAGCTCGCGTCGAGGGCCGCGGCTCCGCGCGTCGAAGCACAAACGAAGGTAATCGAAGAGCCATTGATGATTGGGGATGCTAACTGGGCGGTTTCCGTCCTGCCGCTGAATAGGGCTGCGCTTTGCGGGACCAAAGCATCGCGCTTCTGGGCATCTGCCTCTTTCATATGTCTCACCGCTTGGGATGATCCGGCTCGCCTCCTTGGCACGAAGAGGCCACCATCACATTCTTCGGAATAGTTGCAGGCTGATAACGTCTGGTAGCGAAAAAGAGCCATCGCTCTGGCGGAGAGGCTTCGCTGAAAAACGGCCGACCTCGTATAAGGGGCTCATCTCCATGTCATGATGGTGGAGGGCGATCATCTGCACCCTCGCAAAAGTTCATCGATATACTCGGCTACCGCCGTTGCGGCCGCGCGCAGCGGCTCGTCGATATGGATGTAGCGCTGCGTGACGCCGCGGGACGCGTGTCCCAGCAGTGCCGCAATCGTGAGTTCGGAGTAGCCAAGCCCGCCTGCGACACTTGCGAAAGTGTGGCGCAAGACATGCGGTGTCACGCCTTCGAGTCCTGCTCGATGGCAAATTCTATCCAAGACCCGCACTATGCCGATGAAGTGGCCTTCTCCCCAATCGGCTGGGAAGAAATATCGCGAACCCGAATCGGCTTGCGCCGAAAGAAGCTGGAGAGCAGGCTGACCTATCACGCGTCGTTGCGCCCCCGTTTTTGTCGTCCTGAAGTGAATCGCGCTCTCCTCATCAAGGAGCCAGTCGCGCTCAAGACTGAGTGCTTCGAGCCGACGAAAGCCAGTCAGCAACAGCAATCGGATCACGGCTATCCCGGTAGGATGCTCGTCATCTGCCTCAGCTTCTCTGAGCGCTATGCCGAGTTTCCTGATCTCAGCCTGAGAGAGCCACCTCATTTTGGGCGTGCTCGCAATTCTGCGAATGCCCCTCGCGGGATTTTTTTCGATTTCGCCAAGTCGCACGGCATGTTCGAAAATCGAGTGAAGCGTAGACATGCAGCGCGAGGCTACGCCTTCGCCGCCTTTGGTGGCTCCCCCCCGACTGCCCACCCTGGGCTTGGAGGTCGCACCAGCAGCGATGTCGGCTTGGGCGCCTTCGATATCACCGAGCTTCAATGTGGCAATTATTCTGTGGCCTAGCAACGGACGGATGTGGGCATCGACACGACTTCGATCCATCGTCAGAGTGGATGCCTTGATCGGTTTGCGGCTTCTGCCGATGATTTTGCCGGCTGAGGCTCGCTCAAGGTACCAGTCACAAATCTGGTCTACAGTATAGCCCTGCCCGCTCGACCGGGCATCCTCGACAGGGTCTCGCCCATTGGCGACATCGCCAAGGATGATGCGAGCCTGCCGCCTGGCTTCCTCCACGGTCATCAACCCGAACCGACCGATCACCTTTCGACGGCTCTGTCCGTTCGGCAAACGGTACTGAACGACGAAACTTCGCCGGCTCTGGCCGATAGAAACACCGAAGCCACGCAGCTCGCTGTCCCATAGAAGATGATTCGAACCCTTGACCCCATCTTTCGAAGGTTTCTGAGCTTCGATGAGAGTTTTTGTGATTTTCGCCATGATTTCAGTCGCCTGCCAAATGACCCAAAAATCTGCTTACTTTTTCCGGATTTCGACCTGATTTTGCTTATTTTATAAGTCCTGGAGGTCAAATCCGAGCGTAGGGCAGGATAACACTGACGAGTCCCGATCGCAAATAAACGGCAGAAATGCGTGCTTTTTGCCGTTCTAGGATAAAATCGAAAAAGACAGAAAATACGCTTCGGGCGAATTGCCAAGGTTGGGGTCGAGGGTTCGAATCCCTTCGCCCGCTCCAGTTTTCCCAGAAATCGATGCGATAATCACCCTTCGGGGGCAGCAAGGCCGCGTTGTCACATGCGCTTTCCTGCTGCGGCCACGCGGCCCTGATCCGCCTGTGGCCCGCCCTGTCGCGTGGTCCAGGGCTGCCAATGGCGATAAGCCACCGGCCCCATTCCCAACGCCCTTGTCGCACAAATGAAAGAATGCGCTTCTAGGCGCGACGCATTCCGCAATTCCCCGTGCGGTCACGACCATCAGGGGCGATCGAGGTGATCTGGACACGGGACGATGGCCGCATGCTGGCCTATGCCTCCGGCAATTTCGGCAAGGCACTGGTTTTCAGCGGCGCGGATCTGACGATATTGTTCCTGCTGAGCGACGTGCTGAACCTTGGCGCGACGACGGCGGGATGGCTGATGCTCGCCGCGCTGTGCGGCGACCTGATCTTCGATCTGCTGGCGGCGCGGCTGACGATCCGCCTGCGGCATGTCGGCAAGGGCTATCGCTGGATGGTGGCGGTCGCAGCAACGCCCTGCGCGATCGCCTTCGCCCTGCTCTATGCCATGCCGTTGCTTGGCGCCCGACAGCTATGGATGCTGGCCATGGCCTTGCTGATATTTCGGGGCGCCTATGCCATCATCGACGTGCCGCACAATGCGCTGATGGCGCAAGTGACCAGCGACAGCAGCGCGCGCGGCCGTGTTTCGGGCTATCGACTGCTGTTCAGTACGGCGAGCGCGCTGATTGTCGCGACCTTGTTGACGCCGCTGGTGCAAGATGCGGGCAATACCCGGTCCTTCGATCGGCTGGCGCTCACCGGCGCGGCGACGGGCGCCGTCTTTGCCCTGACGATGATCCTGTGCGCATGGACCTGCGGCGGCGAGCCAAGCGGTGGTGCGGCCCGCACCGCCCGGCAAAGCGCAAGGCAGGACGGCATCGACATCCCGTTTCGCGACCCGATGGTCGGGGCACTGGCTCTTCTGGCCCTGCTCACCGGATTTGCCGCACCGGCGTTCGGACGCTCCCTGCTCTATATCGGCAGCTATGTCGTCCGCCGCCCCGATCTTGTCGCGACCTTGCTGCTGGCCGTGACGATCGGCCAATTCGCAGGCGTGGTCCTGTGGACCGCCATGACCAGACGTTTCAGCAAGAGCGCCCTGCTCGCCATGGGGCATGGGGTCAGCATCATCGGGCTGGCGGGTTTTGCCGCCTGCCTGTCCTGGCCACCTGCCCTGGCCATCTGTGCGGCGGTGATCGGCGTCGGCCTCGCCAGCATGTTCATGCTGCCATGGGGGTTGCTGGCCGATGCCGTCGATGTGGTGGAATGGCGCCATGGCAGGCGCTTCGAGACAGGCCTGTTCGCCTTCTACCTCGTCGTGGTCAAGGCAAGCGGTGCCGCCTTCTCAAGTCTGACCGGCTGGACACTTGGCCTGATGGGCTATGTGCCGGGGCAGGCACAGACTGCGGCAGTCCAGGCCGGCATGCTCGGCCTGGGACTGGGCGTTCCCGTCCTTGGCAGTCTTTGCGCGATCCTCCTGATGCGGCGCTTCGACCTTGGCCATGCCCGCCATGCCCGGCTGCTTGCAGCGCTGGCACGGCGGGAGGCACGCGATCAGTCGGGCGCCGATCCAGTTTCCGGATTGAAGCGCGGGTTGGAGAAATCGAGCGGCGCGGGCACGACCCTGGCCGGCGGACTGGCGCTTTCGGCCCAGGCGCGGCAGAGCATGTCGCGCAGCATGGCGGCGCCGGCAGCAGTCCGTTCATAGACGAGGGCGCGCACATCCTTGTCGGCGAAGTCGGCAAAGCCGTCCCGCTTTTCCAGCTGATAGACATATTCCATCCGATCGCCGGCCTGATCCAGGAAGGCGAGGATCGCGTCGAACATGTCGCCGTCGCGATGACCGGGCGCACCGATGCGCGGCGCGATATCCGCCACGGTCAGCTTCATGCCATCGACGAACTGGCTTTCGAAGCGGCCGTGGATGCTGCGATCGCGGGTGTAGCCGCTGGGATTGCCGCCGCGCCAGCCATCCGAATGGATCGAGTCATGCAGGGGCTGGGCGCCGTCACCGATATAATGGCCAAGGCGGATCGTCTGGAAGGCGCAATGTTGGGCCGGGATGGATATGTCGCCCCCTTCGGCCTGCGCCTTGCGGACATGGCGCATGCAGACGACGAGCCGGTCATAGGCCTCGATCGCGGCATAGGGCAAAGTGCCGGTCCAGCGGACATTGGTGCGCGCGGCCGTTGCCGGATCGCTGTCCTTGATCGTCTCATAGCGCTTGTAGAGCGCCAGGATGAATTCGTAGCGCGAGCGCGGGATCGGCTTCACGAAGCGAAACTGCTCGCGGAACCAGCCATGATTGGGGTCTTCCTCCATCTTGGAGAAATTCTCCGAATCCCCGCGCCAGCTGTCGGGCAGCGAGGCGGAGGCGGCGATATAGTCGGTATAGGCCTTGAGGAAGACGGGACCGTCCTGCGGGATGGCGTCGAGCGCGGCGCGATCGATCACTTCATGGGCGGTGCCGCCCCAGGCCATGGCGGCGCCGGGGCTGAACGCCAGCGCACCGAGCGCCAGGGCCAAGGTCAGTTTACGTGTCATCATGCCTCCCTTCAGGGGTCGAGCGGATCGCGCGGATCGACCCGCGCGGACAGGCGCGACGGGCGGAACAGCAATTCGGTGGGGGTCAGGCGCGCGCCGATGGCACCGGGCTGATAGCCCAGTTCCTTGTCGTTGCGCTGCGCGAACAGCGGATTTTCGATCATTGCGCTCTGCCCCGGATTGCAGACGATCAGCGTATCCTTGTCCAGCGGCGCCGCCATCGCCATCAGCAGGCGGGTGGCGTTGCGCAAATTGGTGGTGGTGTGCCGGGCATAGGGTTCGATGATGATGGCATCGGCCGGCACGCCATAGCGCTCGATCAGCGCCTGGCGCATCTCCTGCGCCTCCGCAAAGCGGGTCGCGCGCGGATGGGCGCGGCCGCCGGTCAGGATCAGGAAGGGTGCGTCGCCGTCGGCAAAGCGGTTGGCGGCAAGGCGCAGATGATATTTGCCGAACGGGCTCAGCGGCATGCCGTCGACTTCCGGGCCGACGCCGGTGACGATCAGCGCGCTGTAGCGATAGCGTTTCCAGTCGATATTTTTGGCCCGCGCCATGGCCGGGGCGTTGAGGCCGCCGGTCAGCGGTTCGAAGCCGATCGCGTCGGTGCGGTCGCTGACGTCGAGCAGGGCCAGGGCATAGTCGATGCTGGAATCCAGCGCCTGGGCCGATCCCTTGCGCGGCGTCTGCGCGATCCAGGCGGCGGCGCGCAGACGGGCCTGGCGCTCGCGCGGGTCGATCGTGCCGGCGCCGTCGATATCGGGATAGGCCGGCACCTGCCCCAGCGCATAGCTGCGCAGGATGGCGTTGATCCCCTCCACCTCGCGGCGGATCTGCGCACCGGCACCATCGTCCGCGACCGGCACGTCACGCAGCGATAGCGCAGCCTGCACCATCAGGGCGATTTCGGTCGGGGTCCAGATATGGGCCTGTGCTACGCAATCGACATCGCCGGCACATGCCGTGCGGCGATCTTCGCGGGCATGGAGCAGCGCGTCCATGTCCGGCCGGGCGCGGAAGGCGGCAAGGGCGGCCGGATCGTGTCCAAGGGCATCCAGCACGGGAAAGAGGCGCCGCGACAGCGCCTCCGTCACGGCGTCGCGCGCCGCCCCGGCCAGAGCCGGGGCGGGCGTGATCGCCACCGCCGCCATCGTCATCAACGACGCCGCGACGCGGCCGAGGCGGCGGGCCATCACCAGGACTTGCTGATGACGAGGCGGAAGTTGCGGCCGAAGATCGGGCGACCATAGATCGCCTCGGCACTGCCCTGACCGCTGAGCGAGTCGGTGCGGGTATTGCCTTCGGTCAGGCCATGGGCGTTGAACAGATTGTCGCCCACAATCTGAGCCTGCCAGCTGCCATGGCGCGCCGTGATGCCGGCGCCGATCGTGCCATAGGCCGGCAGCGCAGTGTTGTTGTAGAGGTCGACATAGCGCTTGCCCATATAGGTGTAGCGCCCATAGACCGACACGTCGGTGTCGCCCGTCTGGAAGTCGAAGCTGGGCCGGATATTGCCGTAGACCTTGGGCTGGCGGACGATCTGGTTGCCTTCGGCCTGCTCCGGATCGGCGCCGGTCGAGCTTTCGAAATTCTTGTATTTGGGGTCACTGATGGTGAGCGCGCCATTGAGCGAGAACCAGTTGGTCAGCGCCAGCTTGCCGTCGAATTCGACGCCCTTCACCTGCGCCTCGCCGATGAAGGGCACGTTGACATCGTTGCGGCCCGTGGTCGGATCATAGGCCAGGAAGCTGGCGTTCAAGGGATCGAAATTGGTGTAGAAACCGGTGACGTAGAGATAGGAGCGGCCGAAGGCGAGCTTCAGCCCGGCCTCGAACTGGTCGGCCTTGGTCGTGATGATGGTCGGGTTGATGCTCATCACCGTCTGGACGTTGGGCGGCGTTTCGAGGTGCGAGGCGCGGCCATAGATGCCGACATGGCTGGAAAAGTCGTAATTGGCGCCGACCGTCCAGTTGGTGACGTTGGGCTTGAGTTTCTGGTTGAGGATCACGCCGGTGAAGGCGCGGGTGCTGTCGTCCGCCAGGGTGCTGGCGTCGCCCAGATTAGCCGCCTCGGTCAGCGCGGCCCAGCCCTTGTAGCTGTAGCGTTCGTGACGGATGCCGGCGTCGATGCGCAGGCCCGGCACGATTTCCCAGGTGTCGTTGGCGAAGACGGCGAACATCTGGGCGTCGCTGTCGCCCTGATTGAGGGTGGCGGCATAGTTGAGCACGCCATTGTCGGTGACGCGGCCGATTTCCGCGCCGGCGGCATTATAGGCGACCAGGTCCAGCGTGCGCGGCTTGCCGGCCACTTCGATCAGGTAATTCTGATAGAGGGTGCGGCTGTCCTCGCCATAGAAGCTGCCATAGAGGCCGAGCTTGAGGTCATGGGTGCCAAAGCCGGTCTCGAACTTCTTGGCGACCGACAGATTGGCCTGGGCCGAATAGAATTTCGAGTGGATGTCGCGATACTGGCCCTGCATCACCAAGCCCGACGCCGCATAGGGATCATAGACGGTGTTGGTGCCCGCCAGCGTATAGCCGAAATGGTCGACCGCACCGAAAGCCGCCGTGGCGCGGGCGAGATAGCCGGCGGCAAAGGCGTTGCCATCGGCCGGGTTGGTGGTCGAGTAGAAGGCGCTGAAATCGAGCTTGCCCTGGGTGTAGCCGGCCTTGGCCGAGACCAGCCAGCCGTCGAAATCGCCATCATATTGCGCGCCGAAATTGACCATCTGCATATGGCGGCCATCCGACAGGTCGCCGGTGCGGCTCTGGATCTGGCCGGTGCCGTCGCGATATTTGAGGTTCACGTGGCGCAGCGCCGGCGAATTCATCGTGCCGTCGAAATAGTCGATATATTTGTCGAGCGAGACGCTGGGATCGCGCGGGTCGGAGATCGGGATCGGCAGATAGAAGACGTTGTGGTCGTTCACATAGTTGAGGTTCAGCTTGATCGAGCCATTGTCGAAATCATGCTTGATATTGGCGCGCAGCTGGCCGCCCTTGTCATTGGCGAAGCCATTGTCGCGATAGCCGTCATGATAGCGGATGAAGCCGCCGATCGCATAATAGGTGTCGTTGCCGAGCGGCCCGGCCTGATAGGCGTCGAGGCGATAGAGGCCGGTGTCGCCGAGCGTAACCTGTGCCTTGCCGCGCGCTTCGTCGCTGCCGGTCACGGTGATGGCGTTGATGATCGCGCCCGAATAGCTGGCATAGACCGGGGCCGGGCCGCCGCGCACGACCTCCACATGGTCGGTCATCAGATCCTGTTTCAGGATCGCATCGCCGCGGAAGAAGACGCCGTCATTCTCATGGAACAGCGGCAGGCCGTCCTGCTGGAAGCTGACGAAGCCGCCGTCGTTGGGCAGGCCGCGGATGCGGTAGATATTCTGCACTTCGCCGCCGGTGATTTCGGTCTGGAAGCCGGGCAGCTGGCCGATCAGGTCGGCGAAATTGACAGGCGCGATCTTCTCCACATCCTCGGCCGAGATGGTGTTGATCGCATAGGATACGTCGAAGCGGCGCTGGGCGCGGGTGGAGCCGGTGACGATGATGTCGTTGGGGCCGTTGCCGGCATCGGCAGCCGCTTCGGCGGCGGGCGCAGCGTCGGCGGCGACCTGCGCCAGGGCGGGCGTGGTGATGGTGCAAAGCGCGGCAAGCGCCGTGCCGGAGGCAAGGAAAGTCTTGAGCATGATGCGTCCCCTCTGAATTGGTCGGGGCGCCTCTGGCCGTGCGATATGACATTTTTAATTATTGTTGTGAAAATAAATAAATCCCCATAACCGGTCGTCGCTTTTCACCGATAGCGGGATCGATCATGCTATTTCCCACTCTGGACAAGGACCAGCGTCGTATCCTGCAGATGCTGCGCAAGTCGGGGCCACTGTCCCGTTCCGCGCTAGCATCCGCGCTGGAGATCAGCGGGACCGCCCTCACCCGCCTGTCGCGCGACCTGATCGGGCTCAATCTGGTGGAGGAAGTGCCTGGCGCGGAAGCACAGGGCCGCGGGCGCCCGGCCATTCCCCTGCGGCTGGCCGGCCATGGCGGCTATGCGGTCGGCGCGACGGCGCACAAGGGCTTCATCGACATCGCCCTGGTCGATTTCACCGGCGCCACCATCGCCACCCATCATGAGGCCGTCGCGCCGATCGATCCCCAGGGTTTTGCACGCAAGGTGCGGCGCATGACGCATGAACTGGTGGACCGGCACGGCCTGCTGGGACGCCGCATGCTGGGTCTGGGCGTCGCGGTGCCGGGACCATCCCTGTCGCCGGCCGGCGATCGGTGGAGCGTCGTCGACGTCCTGCCCAACTGGCGGGATGCGCCGCTGCGCGACATATTGTCCGCCGAAATGGGCTGGCCGCTGTGGATCGAGAATGATGCCAATGCCGCAGCGATCGCCGAATATTATCTGGGTGGCCTGCTGCGCGATTTCGGCACGATCGTCGTGCTGCTGCTGGGCTTCGGCATCGGCGCCGGCGTCATTGTCGACGGGCGCCTGATGCGCGGTCAATATGGCGTCGCGGGCGAGATTGGCTGCCTGTTTCCAGGGCATCTGCCGCGTCCCAGCCCGCTGGATCTGCTGGCGATGCTCCGCAGCAATGGTTGCGACCTATCCTCGGTCGCGGACATTGATTTCCATGCTGCCGACCAGGCACCGACGATCGACATCTGGCTGGACCGGGCGGCCGAGCAATTGCAGATGGTCAGCAACACCGCCTTCGCCTGGCTCGATCCAGGGGCGATCGTGCTGGCCGGCACCTTGCCATCGACCATCCTGCAGGGGCTGGCCGATCGCCTGCATCAGGCGGACCTCGTCACCACGGTCCATCATCGCCGCCCGCCGGTCAGAATATCGAACCTGCATGGATCGCCGATCACCTTCGGCGCGGCCCTGCTGCCGATCCATGCCCTGTCTGCCGAGACATAGGATTGGCGCCGGGCCGGTGATGAACGGCAATGCTGAAAACGGGCCACGACGCGGCTCCATGGCCATGAACCACAGCATGCGCCGCCGCCGCTATGTCACCTCATTGCGCAGGCAGGGTGCCGGGCCGCAAATAGGGGAACATGTGGGCCACATAATCGACCTTGCCCAGGTCCACGCCCTGCGCCCGCAGGATCGCGTAGGCGGTCATGATGTGGAAGTAGAATTGCGGCAGCGCCCAGTCGCGGACGAATTGGCCGGCGGTGAGGTCGAAGATCATGCCCTGCGGCAGTGCATGGGCGATCGGCGCAGCCGGATCGATGGACGGCACATCCGCCGCCAGGCTTTCCACGATCGCAATCGTCTCGGCTATTCTCGCCTGCGCATCGGCGATCGATCCGGGATTCTCGCCCGCGTTGCGGCCTTCATCGAGCAATTGCCCGACCAGCGGAGGGAAGGCTTCGCCGCGCAACCGGTACATGCCCTCCTGCGCCTGGACGCAGGCGAAGCGGATCTGGGTCGACAGCGGGAACATGTCCGGCGCCAGCCGCGCGCCCGGCAATGTATCGGCCATGCCATCCTGTTTCCCGGCCTCGGCCTTGGCCAGCCAGGCCGACAAAGCGCCCAGCATCTGGACATAGGTGGGGGCAAGAATATCCGGCAGAATCATGATCTTCTTTCGTTCAGGCTGATGATCGACCCTAGCGCCGATCGGGCCGCCTTGCGATGCTTGGCTCAGCGATCCGGCACGACCTGCATGTCGTAGACCACGACTTTCGCCCACAGATGCTCGCAGGATTTGACGAAGGCCTGATGGATTTCGTGGTCCTGATAGACTTTCTGCTCGACCGCATTGTCGAAGACCATCAGTTCCGACACGTCGAAGGAAGAATCGACCACATCGCGCTTTTCGGTGCTGGCGGGCACGCCGATCTGCAGATCGCGGATCACGGGGATCGCGCGCAACGTGCGCAGGCCGGCGATCAACTGGTCGCGATCGGCCTGGTTGCCCGGCCGCTTCAGCCAGAAGAAGACATGATGGACCAGCTTGGCCTGAACCGGGGTCGCGGCCTGTGCGGAGGCCTGTGTCGAGGACAGGGCCATGCCTGCGCCGCCCAATGCCATCATCGCCGCCAATTCCCTTCTGCTCGTTTCCATGATGCTCTGTCCCCTGTCGCTGAAAGGGCGGCGATCCGCGCCACCCGGTGAAACCCTAAGTGCTGGCCGGCGCGATCGACGCGCGCTGCACCAGTTGATGGTCGAATATCTCGTCGCTGACGCGCATCCCGCCCTTGCCGAGCGCGCCGATCAGGCATTGGGTGGCGCGAAAGGCCATGTCCTCGACCGGCTGGCGGATCACGGTCAGCGGCGGCCAGACGCGCGAGGCGAGGATGGTATCGTCGAACCCGGTGACGCTCAGATCATGGGGCAGGGTCAGCCCCATCTGTCCGGCCTGGGCGATGACGCCCGCCGCCAGATCGTCGCTGCTGCACAGGATCGCGGTCGGCCGGTCGGGCCGGGCGAGCAGCGCCTGCGCCGCCGCCATGCCGGACGCATGGTCGAACGCGCTGTGCTCGACGATCAAACTGTCGTCCACGCGCAAGCCAGCGTCCTGGAGGGCGGCGTAGAAGCCGTCGAGCCGGGCCGCGACCACGCTGTAATGATCGGGGCCGGCGACATAGGCGATGCGGCGATGGCCATCGGCAATGACGCGCCGGGTCAGCGCGTCCATCGCCGCCTGATTGTCGATCCGCACCGTCGATATGCCCGATAGCGGCGTGCCGGTGGCGATCGCGGCAAAGGGCACGCCAAGCGCCGGCAATATCGCCGATCCGCTCAACTGCTCGGCAAAGGGCGGGATCAGCAGCAGTGCGTCGGCGCCGCTGCGCACCAGTTCCTGGGCGATGCGTTCGGCCTCGTCCAGCGTCACGCCATCGCCGTCGCGCAGGATCAGTTGCAGCCCATTGGCATTGGTCGCGCGCAGCGATCCGACCAGAACGGCATCGAGAAAGGGCGTGCGCCGATTGCTGTAGATGAGGCCCACCGTCGTCGCCCGCGCCTTGGCCAGGCGACGGGCGGCCAGATTGGGCACATAGCCCAGTTCCGCGATCGCCGCCTGCACCGTCGCGATCGTGGTCGCGCTGGCGCGGCCGGCGCCGTTGATGACGTTGGATACCGTCATCGCCGACACGCCGGCCCGTTCCGCCACGGCGCGGATCGTCACGCCATTTTCCCGCCGCCGGGCCATCAGAAGCTCATCCTCATGGCCCCTGATAGCCGGTTTTGCGGCGCAGCACAGCGTCGGGAGTGGGCCGACGCTGTCAGACCCGGCCTGCCTTCATTTCCTTGACTGCATGGTCGACCGCGCGGGCGGTCAGCGCCATGAAGGTCAGCGACGGATTGACGCAGGAGATGGACGCCATCTGCGCGCCGTCGGTGACGAACAGATTGCTGGCATCATGCGCCTGGCTCCACTGGTTGAGCACCGATGCGCGCGGATCGGCACCCATGCGTGCGCCGCCCATTTCGTGGATGGCGTCGCCCGGCACATGTTCGCGGACCGAACTGGTGACGTTGGTCAGGCCCGCCGCACGCAGCATCTTTTCGCCCTGTTCGCGCGCGTCCGCCATCATCCGCATCTCATTGTCGCGGAAGGTGACGTTGAACTGCATCAGCGGCATGCCGAACCGGTCGGTCTTGTCGGGGCTCAGCGCGACATAATTATCCTCATAGGGCAGGCATTCGCCAAAGGCGCCCATCTGGAATTTCCAGCCGCCATATTTGCGCATGCCCTGCTTCATCGATGCGCCGAAGCCGACCGGCTTGGACGGTTCGCGATAGGCGCCGCCCTGATAGCCATAGCCGCGCTTGAAGCCGACATCCTCGCTGTCGCCATTGTTGCGGAAGCGCGGGACATAGATGGCGCCGGGGCGGCGGCCATATTCGATGAACTCCTCCATGCCGGGAATGTCGCCCTTCACGCCGACGCGGAAGATATGGTCCATGACATAGCGGCCCAGCGTCCCGCTGCTGTCGAAATGGCTCTTGCCGCTGCCCGCCGGACGCGAGTTCATCAGGATCTGGGTCGAGGCCAGGGCTGACGCGCACAGGAACACCAGCCGCGCGGTCACGGTTTCGGCCTGTCCGGTCTTGGCATCGACGAAGCGCACGCCGCTGACCTTCTTGGTCGCCGGATCATAATCGAGGTTGGTGACGACCGCGTCGGACCGCAAGGTCAGCCGCCCGGTCGCGCGCGCGGCGGGCAGGGTGACCGCCTGGGTCGAGAAATAGGCGCCGAAGGAGCAGCCATTGCCGCACTGGTTGCGCAGCTGGCATTTGGTGCGGTTCTGCTCGGGCTTGTCCTCGGTCATGTTGGACAGGCGCGCATTGATCATCTTGCGGCCGGGGAATTGCGTTTCCAGCCGCTGCTTCATCCATTTTTCCGCGATGTTCATCGGCATCGGCGGCTGGAATTCGCTGTCGGGCAGATAGGCCAGATTCTCGCGTGATCCCGATACGCCGATATATTTTTCGACATAGCTGTACCAGGGGACCAGATCTTCATAGCGGATCGGCCAGTCGCCACCGATGCCCTCGCGCTTGTTCGCCTCGAAATCGGCCGGGCTCCAGCGGAAGCTCCAGCGGCCCCAGATCAGCGACTTGCCGCCGACCGCCGCGGGGCGGATCCAGTAGAATTTGCTACCCGCGCCATAATCATAGGGGTTCAGGCGGTCATTATTGTAGAAGGCCTGGTTGCTGGGCGCGACATAGCCATGCTGGGCGATGAAATAATCGCTCTGCTTGAGCGGGTCGGGCATGATGTTGCGAGCGGGCACCTCATAGGCGGGCTTGCCGTCATAGGTATAATCCTCGCCATGTTCGACCATATGGCCGCGGTCGAGCATCAGCACCCGCAGCCCCTTTTCCGTCAATTCCTTGGCGGCCCAGCCGCCGCTGATGCCCGAACCGATGACGATCGCATCGTACCTGTCTGTCGAAGCCATGATGTCCTCTCCTGGAGTTTTCTGTCTTGAGGCAGGTTGGAAGGTCAGAAGCGCAGCGCGCGCAGCGTCTGGAAGCTCTTGGTGATGTCGGGAATATAGGGCGCGGGCGCCTGGTCATTCTCGACGTAGAAATGCTGGACGCCGGCGATGGCGTTGAGCTTGAAGATCGCGCCGAAATCGACCGTGCCGCTGCCGACCGAGGTCATGCTGCGGTCGGCGCGCATATCCTTCACATGATAGGAATAGATGCGGCCGGCCAGGCTGCGGATCAGCGCCTGCGGATTCTGCCCGGCATAGATCGCCCAGTAGAGATCCAGTTCGATCTTCACGAGGTCTGGGTCGCACGCCTTCACCAGCTGGTCGAACAGGCTGACGCCGTCCGGCTTGGTGGTGAATTCGAAATCATGATTATGATAGGCAAAGCCCAGGCCCGCGGCCTTGAGCTGCGCGCCGAAGCGGTTGATGTTGACCAGCGCGGCCTTCCACGCCTCCGCATTGCGATATTTGTCGACCATATAGGGCAGGACGACGGTGCCCGCGCCCAGCGTTTTTGCCATCGCCACGCTGGCGTCGAACTTGTCGAGCAGCGCGTCATAGCCGATGTGGAGCGACGGGCAGGTGAGGCCCAGCCGGTCCATCGTGCTGCGCAGCAGCTTGTGGTCCATGGCGTCATAGCCGCCACCGCCAAATTCGACCTCGCGATAGCCGACCTTGGCAACCTTCTCCAAGGTTGCGACCGGATCGGCGGCGAACAACTCGCGCACGGTGTAGAGTTGCAGGCCGATGCTGGCGATCTTGCCGGAGGCCTTGGCGGCCTGCGCGGCGAAGGGGGAGGCGGCGAGGGCGGCCAGGCCGCCGGCGCCCAGCATCATGGAACGACGGTTGAGGTTCATGCGGAATAGACCTTGTTGACCTGGGAATAGGGGAAGGCGCCGTTATATTCGCCCGGCACCGGCAGATATTCGCGTTCCTGGGTTATCCCGATCTCGGACGTGTAATAGCCCACGATCACCATCTGCCGGAACGCCTCGAAAAACTCCTCGCCCTTGGGAATCTGGTCGTTCATCGCCAGGGTCAGCAGCGCGTCATGCTGCGCCGCCGATGCCTTGGTCGCGGGGATCTTGTAATCCTGCCAGCTGCGCGCATCGATTTCGGCAAGACCAGCGATGATCGGGTCGCGATCCTCCGCCACCGACCAGTCGGCCAGCAATTTCTCGATATAGGCGGGGACGCCGGCCTCGATCGCGCCGGGCGTGTCGGTCGCCGGCAATATGCGTTCGCACAGCGCGGTCATCAGCGCCCGCTGATCGGGCGTGAACAGTTGCAGGCTGGGCGCGCCCTGGTCGATCACGCCAGCGGCCGGCATCACCCCGGCGGCGCGCGCCAGCGGCGCGAACAGCCCGGCGCCGAACATGGCGACCATGCCCGCCAGCGCATGTCTGCGGTCCATCATTGTCCTGCTCCCTTCAGATCCTGTGCGATGGCCTCGTCCGGCAGCGGCCGGACCCAGATGTTGCGGAACGACACGGGGCTGTCATGATCCTGCAACTGGATCGGCGCCTTGTCCCCATGGGCCTGATATTGGGCGATCGAGCGCCATTTGGTGGTGCCCAGCATCGCCTGATGATTCTGCACCAGCACGCCGTTCAGCAGCGCGGTGACATAGGCCGGCCGGACCAGGCTGCCATCGGCGGCAAAGCGCGGCCGTTCGAAGATGATGTCATAGCTCTGCCATTCGCCCGGCTGGCGCGACGGGTTCACCAGCGGCGGCTTCCAGGCATAGACCGCGCCGACCGTACCGTCGGCATAGGTCGGGTTCTGATAGCCATCCAGGATCTGCACTTCATAGCGCTGCATGAACCAGATGCCGCTATTGCCGCGATCCTGCGAGCTTTTGGTCGGCGGATTGGGTGACCGAAATTCCAGATGCAGCTGGACGTCGCCAAATTCCTGCTTCGATATCAGGTTGTTCTCGCCGCCGCTCTGGCTGCGCGGCGGGATGGTCATGATCCCCTTTTCTAGCGTCCAGGGACCGCGCTCGCCGCGCCATGCGTCGAGCGACTTGCCGTCGAACAGGATGGTTGCGTCGGACGGTGCGCCGCCGGCCTGTGCCGCCGGGGTGACGACGGTGGGGGCGGGGCGATCGGGATCATGGACGTGCCAGTTGCTACCGGGCAGGATCGGCGTGTCCTTGAAACCCAGCTTGCCAGGCTTGTCTTGCGCCTGCGCCGCTGTGCCCACCAGCAGAGCCGTGGCCAGCGCGATACCCGTCCCTGCAAAGCCAGTCGGGATGATTTTCATCCTCGTCCTCCTCTCATCCTATATTTGGTCGATGGCGCGATAGGCGGCCACCAGCCGGTCCTCGCCCTCGCGTCCGGCCAGCGAATTGCCATGTTCCATGCCGATCACGCCGCCATAATTGCGGCCCCGCAGCCAGCGGACGATATTGGCGTAGTTGATCTCGCCGGTGCCCGGTTCCTTACGGCCGGGATTGTCGCCGAACTGGATATAGCCGACCTCCGCCCAGCAGGCTTCCAGCGTCGGGATCAGGTTCCCGGACTGGATCTGCTCATGATAGAGGTCCGCCAATATCTTGACGCCCGGACTGTTGGCGCCGCGCGCCACCGCATAGCCCTGGGCGATCGACTGCATATAGACGCCGGGATGGTTGGTCCGCGTATTGAGCGGCTCCATGACCAGCGTCAGGCCGTGCGGCGCGACGATGTCGCCGGCGCGGCGCATGCAATCGATGATCCGGCCGGTCTGGATATCGACCGGCACCTTGCGGTCCATGAAGCCGGTGACGACGGTCGCATGTTTCGCGTTGAGGCGCTTGGCGACTTCCACCGATGTGCGGATATCGGCCAGGAAGGCTTCGCGTTCGGCATCGTCATTGCTGCCGAGCAGCGGACGGAACTCCGCCCATTTGGGCATGCTGGCGACGAACACGCCCATGGTCATGCCGCGCTGTGCCAGCGCCCTGGCCATGGCTTCCTGCTGCTCGACCGGACGCTTGCGCGCTTCATTATCCTCCCAGGCGCGAAAGCCCTGGTCGGCGGCATAGGCGATCTGCTCCAGCAATCCGCCCCGGCTGGCAAAGCTGCCTTCATGCGGGGCGTAGCCGAGCGAGAAGCGGGCGGCATTGGAGGATCCCTTGCCGGCCGCAGCGGCGATGGCGGGGCTGGCGGCTGCGGCGATGCCGGCGGCGATCAGGTTTCTGCGCGACAGCTTCATGCCACGGCCTCCGCCCGGCGACCGGCGCGCCGGTCGGACAGCCAGATCAGCCCGAACACGACCAGCAGGATCAGCGGCACGAAGGCGAGGCGGGCGAAGGATTGCGACGCCGCCGCATCCTCCACCGCGCGCAGCGCCGGTCCGGTCAGGCGGGTGAAGGCTTCCGGCCCACCGGCCAGTTCCACCTTGGCCTGGTCAAACATCTCGCCCAGCCGCGGCAGCACGAAGAAGCTGGCAAGCGCGCCGGCCGAGCCGACCAGCCCCAGCGCCCAGGCGTCACCGCGCGGATAACGTTCGGCCACCGATGCCAGCATCGTCGGCCACATCGCGCATACGCCCAGGCCCCAGACGGTCGAGGCGAGGATGGCGGAGGCGGGCGACTGCGCCTGCGACAGCATGAACAGGCCGATCGCGGCGAGCAGGCTGGACACCCAGAGCAGGCCGGGGTTGGACAGGCGGCCGGCGATCCGTCCGGCAAAATGGCGGAACACGAACATCAGCGCGCTGACATAGACCAGCAGCAATATGCCGCGCATGCCGACCCGGTTGCTGAGCGCGACGTCGAGCCACTGGCCCGGCGCCAGTTCGGACGAGGCGGTCAGGAACATCGCGCCGAACCAGATGAAGAAGCTGGGGCGGCGGACCACCTCCAGCATCATGTCCTTCATCGCCCGGCTGCCGGCGGTGGCGGGCGGCGCGGGGAAGCGGGTGGTGGAGGCGATCAATACGACGCCGATGGCCGGGATATAGGCCAGCGCCATGATCGCCTGCCAGGGAAGCGCCGAGGCGAGGAAGACGCCGGCAAGGCCGCCGACGATCAGCCCGCCGGGATACCAGGCGTGCAGCACGTTGAGGCGATGGGTCGTATCCTCGGGATAGAGGCGGGCGGTCAGCGGATTGATCGACGCTTCGGCAAAGCCCCAGCCGATGCCCGACAGCAGCATGCCCAGCCATACGAGGTGATAGACGGTCATGCCGGTGGCCATGCTGCCCGCCCCCACGATCAGCGTCGTGCCGATCAGGAAGGCGATGCCGCAGCCGATCAGCACGCGGCGGATGCCGATCGTGTCGAGAAAGGCGCTGACGACGAAGACGGTGATGGAAAAGCCCAGGAAAGCCGATCCCAGCGCCGCGCCGATCATCTCGCCGGCCGCGATCGGGGCGATCGGGTCGATCCATTCCGCCTTCAGGCTGCTCGCCACCGCCGCGCGGAGCGATGCGCTCATCGAGGCGGTGAACAGCGCCAGGACGCTCAGCCAGAAAAGTCTGTGCCGGTTAATCGCCGTCATGTCGGCTCCTCTCCCTTTGGTCCCGCCGGCCTTCCGGTCAGGACATGTGTCGATCGTCGGTTGCGGCGTCAGCTGAGCCCCAGCCAGCGCCGGTTGTTGGCGGGATCACCGCCCCCTGCGAAATCGTCGAAGGCCCGTTCGGGCCGGCGGATCATGTGCGCCTCGATGAAGGGGGCGCCTTCGCGTGCGCCATCCTCGGGATGCTTCAGGCAGCATTCCCATTCCAGCACGGCCCAGCCGTCATAGCCATATTGGGTCAGGCGCGAGAATATGCCGGTGAAGTCGACCTGGCCGTCGCCCAGCGAGCGGAAGCGGCCGGGCCGGTCGACCCAGTCGGCATAGCCGCCATAGACACCGGCGCGACCGGTCGGGTTGAACTCCGCATCCTTGACGTGAAACATCCGGATGCGGTCATGATAGATGTCGATGAACTGCAGATAGTCCATCGCCTGCAGCACGAAATGGCTGGGATCATAGAGGATGTTGGCGCGCTTGTGGCCGCCGACCGCATCCAGGAAGCGCTCGAAGGTCAGGCCGTCATGCAGATCCTCGCCCGGATGCAGTTCGTAGCAGAGGTCGATCCCCTGTTCGTCGAACGCGTCCAGGATCGGGCGCCAGCGCTTCCCCAGTTCGGCAAAGGCCTCTTCCACCAGACCCGCCGGCCGCTGCGGCCAGGGATAGACGAAGGGCCAGGCCAGAGCGCCGGAGAAGGTCGCATGCGCCTTCAGCCCCAGTCGCCGGCTGGCCACGGCCGCCAGCTTCAGCTGCTCGACCGCCCAGGCTTGCCGCTCGGCCGGCTTGCCGTGCAGCTCGGCCGGCGCGAACGCGTCGAAGGCGGCATCATAGGCCGGGTGGACCGCAACCAGCTGGCCCTGCAAATGGGTCGACAGTTCCGAAATTTCGACCCCGGCCTCACGGCAGCGGCCGATCAGATCGTCGCAATAATCCTGGCTTTCCGCCGCCAGCTTGAGGTCCATGCAGCGCGGATCGTTGCTGGGCACCTGAATGCCCTTATAGCCCGCCTGCGCCATCCAGCGCGCGGCATTGTCCAGATTGTCGAACGGGGCGGCGTCGCCCATGAACTGCGCCAGGAAGATGGCCGGGCCGCGCATCGCGCCCTTCGCCGCCGTCATTTCACGCTCTTGAGATAGGTGATGATCGCGGCGCGCTTGGCCGGATCGGGCGTGGAAATGGGCATGCGGCTGCCGGGCACCTTCTTGGTCGGCGCGGCGAGATATTCGTCCAGCGCCTTTTCGTCCCATTTCAGCTTCGATGCCTTGAGCGCGGGGGAATAGTTGAAGCCGGCCAGAGTGCCGGCGGTGCGGCCGACAACGCCGACCAGATTGGGGCCAAGGCCGCTCTTGCCGCCGGGCTGCACGCTGTGACAGGCGCGGCAGGCGTTGAAGGCCGGCGGCACCGCTGGTGCGGTCTGCGCCTGGCTCGACATGGCGGGGATCATCACTGCGCCCGTTGCGAGCGCTACCAGGCCGAAGCCCATTACCCTTTGCACCCTCGACTCTCCGTCTTGTCTATTGGTGTTATTTACCGGTAAACTGTTCCAATATGATCGGAAGATCAAGAGGCAGAATGAACGGTCTGTCGACTAATTACGAAGGAGAAGAGGATGGCGGGAAAAGCGTTGCGCCTGGGCATGGTCGGCGGTGGCGAAGGCGCCTTTATCGGGGCGATCCACCGCGCTGCGGCGGCACTGGATGGTGATTGGCGACTGGTGGCCGGCGCCTTCAGCGGCGACACGGATCGCAACCGGCGCTCGGGCGAGGCGCTGGGAATCGACCCGGCGCGCACCTATGATTCGCTCGACGCGCTGCTGGCGGGCGAACAGGCGCTGCCGGCGGACGAGCGGATCGATGCCCTGTCGATCGTAACGCCCAATCATCTCCATGCGCCGATGGCGATCGCCGCGCTCGACGCGGGTTTTCATGTCTTCTGCGAAAAACCGATGGCGCTCGATCTGGCCGAGGCGCGCCAGATCGCCGCCGCCGCCGAACGCTCGGGCCGGCATTTCGGCCTCGCCTTCACCTATAGCGGCTATCCGCTGGTGGAAGAGGCGCGGGCGCGTGTCGCGCGCGGTGATCTCGGCAAGATCAGGCTGGTGCAGGTCGAATATTCGCAAGGCTGGCTCAGCCAGGCGATCGACCGCGACGGCAACAAGCAGGCCGAATGGCGCACCGATCCCGCCCGTGCGGGCCTGGGCGGCTGCCTGGGCGACATCGGCACCCATGCCTTTCACCTCGCCGAACATGTGTCGGGTCTGCGCGTCAGCGAAATCTGCGCCGACCTCAGCATCCACGTCGAGGGGCGTCGACTCGACGACGACGTCAATGTGCTGCTGCGCCTCGACAATGGCGCGCGCGGCATCCTCAAGGCGACGCAGGTCGCGGCCGGCGACGAAAATGGCCTGAAGCTGCGCATCCATGGCGAACATGGCGGGCTGGAATGGGCGCAGATGGAACCCAACACGCTGACGCTGCGCTGGCTGGATCGGCCCACCGAAGTGCTACGCGCGGCAGGCCCCGGCCTGCTGCCCTCCACCCTGCCGCTGATGCGCACGCCCAGCGGCCATCCCGAAGGCTATATCGAGGCGTTCGCCAATCTCTACCGCGCCTTCGCCACGCGCATCCGGGGCGGCGAAGCCTGGTTCCCGTCGGTCGGCGACGGCCTGCAAACCATGGGCTTTGTCGAAACCGTCATCGCCAATGCGGCGGGCGACGCCAAATGGACCGCGCTGCCCGGCGCATGACATGAAAGGGGAAGCGCGACATGATCGCCGCGCTTCCCCTCGCCCTCAGTGCGCCGCGCCCTTCTTGGGCAGCAGCGGATTGATCGTCTGGATGCTGCCATCGGCATTGTAGCGCAGTTCCGTCACCTTGACGTTGCGCAGGCGGGTCTGCCCCGACAACTGGCTGTCGGCATAGAAGAGCCAGGACTTGCCGCCCCATTCGACGATCGAATGATGGGTGGTCCAGCCTTCGACCGGTTCCAGGATGCGGCCCTTGTAGGTGAAGGGGCCATAAGGAGAATCGCCCACGGCATAGACCAGATAATGGGTGTCGCCGGTCGAATAGCTGAAATAATATTTGCCATCATGCTTGTGCATCCATGACGCCTCGAAGAAGCGGCGGTCATGGTCGCCGCCCAGCAGCGGCTTGCCCTTGTCGTCCAGGATCTGGATCTCGCGCGGGGTTTCGGCAAATTCCAGCATGTCGCCGTTCAGCCTGGCGACGCGCGGCGCGATCGCCGGCTTGTCATCCTGCTTCAGGTCGGTCTTCGACCCGCTCGGATCATATTTCCCGCCGATATTGCGCTGCAACTGGCCGCCCCAGATCCCGCCGAAATAGATATAGCTCTGCCCGTCGGCGTCGGTGAAGACGGCCGGATCGATCGAATAGCTGCCCTTGATCGGCTGCGGCTGCGCCTTGAACGGCCCCATCGGATCCTTTGAGGTCGCCACGCCGATGCGGAAGGCGCCTTCCTTGTCCTTGGCCGGGAAGTAGAGATAATAGGTGCCATTCTTGTAGGCTGCGTCGGGCGCCCACATCTGCTTGTCGGCCCAGGGCACATCCTTCACGTCCAGCGCCACAGGGCCGACCGTCACCGGCCCGCCGATCTTGTCCATCGACAGGACATGATAGTCGCGCATTTCGAAATGGCTGCCCAGATCATCCTCGGGCGTCGGCCCGTCAATGTCGTGGCTGGGATAGACATAGATCTTGCCGTTCCACACATGGGCGGACGGATCGGCTGTGTAGATGTCGCTGACCAGCGGCTGGGACAGATATTCGGACGCATCGCGCTTGCCGCTCGCGGCATTGTCGGCCGCCTGCTCGGTCTTCTGTTCGCCCTTCTGTTCCGGCGCCTGCTGGCAGGCGGCGAGCGCCAGTCCCAGGGCCAGCGGCCATGCGTGCAGGCACATTCCGCGCTTGATCGTCATATCATCCTCTCCTTGCGATTTGCGCAATTGATAGCGTTATCATAAATCGCGCGCAACGCTCGATTGGCGCCGCCCTTTCAGCGGTTGAGGCGCTGCATCACCATCGCCCGCAGGCGTCGCGCCTCCAGCGGCGTCAGCGGCGCCAATGGCCCCTGTGCATGATCGGGCAGATGGTCGCGCGCATGCTCTATCGGTCCGAACAGATAATGGTCGAACAGCGCGCGCCAGGCCATGCGCTCGGGCTCCGGCCGCTCGCGGATGCTGAGCAGCCCGTGCAGCAGCGTCGCCATCGGCGTGTCGATGAAGTCGGGGACGACGTCCCACCAATAGTTCATCATGATGTTGAAGCCGTCGCGCGCCTCGACCTGATGCCACCACAGCGCCGGGTAGAAGAGCGCGTCGCCCGGCTCCAGTTCGGCTACCTCGCCGGCCGCCAATGCCTGCGCAAAGCGCGGATAGCGCGCCAGGTCGGGCGCGGCCGGATCGACCATGCTGACCACCTGACCGCCCGGCGTCGGCGACAGCGGGCCGGGATAGAGATTGCCCACCTGATCGGGCGGAAACAGGGTGAAGCGCCGCCGCCCGACCAGGCAACAGGCCAGATTGTGCGAGCTGTCATAATGGGTCGCGGCGACCGTGCGGTTGCCGATCCACAGGCTGACGGTCGGCACTGCCTCGCCGAACAGGCCGGGCAGATCATGGTCGGCGCGCAGACCGGGGAAATAGCGGTCGACATCGGTCGACCCGATATAGATGGCCGGGCCCTCGCCACTGGCATCCGCCCGGATTCTGTCGAGATAATGGGGCAGGGGCGCCTGCCCCCGATCGAAATTGAAGCCGGTCAGCTCATCATTGTAGAAGAAGCGGCCCCCGGCCTCCTGCGCCCCGACATAGCCGGTGACCGGCGCGCCGCCATAATTGGCCAGCAATCGGTCCATCGCCGCCTGCGCCGATAGCCGCCCGGCAGCGACCAGTGGCCAGCCATCGACCAGTCCGCCGATCACGACCGGCCTCTGCGCCGCCATCAGATCGTCGAGCCAGCCAGGCGTCAGGTCGCTGCCGGCAATCCGCCGGGTCTGGTGCAGCGTCACGCCGCCTGCCGCGTCCGCTTGCGCACGATCAGATCCTCGATATTGGCGAGCGAGGAGCGGATCGCATAGGCCAGTTGCAACAGGCCCGCCTGATGCAGCGCCTGCAGCGTCGGACCATCCAGCGCCTCCAGCCGATCGGCATCGATGGTGAAGCGACCGGCAATGTCATAGCGCTGCGCGTCATCGATCGCGATGTCCAGTGCGATCGGCGCCAGCAGCCCGGCCTGTTCGAACGCGGTGAACATCGGCGCGCTCAGGCCATGCCCCTCATGAATGGTGCGCAGCGCATCGGCGACATGGTCCAGATAGGGCGCGTTGCCGCCATGGGGCAGGAACAACGCTTCGCCCGCCGCGCCGACGCGCGGATCGTCCAGGTCGACATGGATCACCGGATGGTCTTCGCCGTCGCGCTGCTGCATGCCGATCAGGAAAGGGCCACGCCGATGGACGGCGGGCACATAGCGTGCGGTCCAGCCCCCGGCGTCGAGAAACAGATTTTCGTCGCGATCGAAACCCAGCAGCGCGGTGAGCTGCCAGGCACCCTGGCCATCGCGCTGGATCAGGATCGGATATTCCCGCTGGATCGCGTCGATCTCGGTCGGGAAGATCAGGGTCTGGTTGACGGCATCCCCGAAGGCGGCGCCATTGCCCGGTGCGACCCGAAGCGCGGCATGGGTGATGGGATCGAGTATCATCGTGCTGGTCATGGAATATCCGGCGTGCCGCATGAACGGGCGGCCATAGTAGGGCGTCGGCGGCGCAGGAAAAGCCCTTTGCGAGGCCCGCCCCGATGCAGTCCGCCCGACGCAATTGTGAAAGTCGGGGCCGCCCGGCAGGACGGCCCCGGCTCACCCCCTTAGAAGCGGAAGCGACCACCCAGCAGGAAGCGACGGTCCAGCTCCTGCGCATACCACAGGTTGCTCTTGTCGCGGCCATAGGTGCGGATGTCGCTCTCGGTCAGGTTGATCGCCTCGAACGAGACGGCAAACTGTTCCGACACGTCCCAACTGATGTTGAGATCGAGCTGACCGAACGGGCGCACGAACACCGGGTTGCGATCGCCGCCGCCACGGTTGGCCGACTGCAGGAACTTGTCGCGCCAGTTATAGGCGAGACGGGCCGACAGGCCGTTCTTGTCATAGATCAGCGTGGCGTTGGCGGTATCCGACAGGCCGACCAGCGCGAACTGATCCTCGCTCGGATCGGCGCCGACATCGATGCCCACGTCACCCCGAACCAGCGTATAGGCCGCCGACACACCGAAACCGGTATTGCCGAAGAAATGCTGGGCCGCGAGTTCGAAGCCCCAGATCTTGCCCTGCCGGTTGTTGATCGGCTGCGTGACCTCGAAATCGTAGAGCGGGTCATTGGCGTCGGCGACCAAATCCACTCGGCGCAAAATCTGATCTGCAAAATCCTGGTCCAGCGCGCCATTGACGACATTCGCCTGGAACTGTTGCGACGCCGCCTGGATATTGCCGCCGGCCTCCTGCAACAATGCCGTCATGGTGAACAGATTGACGTCGGTCGGATCGTAGCGAAGCCGCTGCAACTCCGCCAAGGCGGTGCCGGAACGCGATCCCGCCGCACCCGAACTGGCGTCGCGCAGCCCGAACAGGTTGCGCGTCGTTTGGCCGGTGCCGACGAAATTCTGCACCCGCTTTTCGAACACGCCCGCCGAAATATAGCTGGACGGCTTGTAATACCATTCGAACGACAGATCGAGATTGTCCGAAATCAGCGGCGCCAGACGGGCGTTGCCAGTCGACCCACTGGCGACGCCGCCGAGCGCGATCGGACGCGGCGGCGTGCCGACCGACGTGGCGACGAACAGATTGCCATAATCGGGCCGGGCGATGGTCTTGCTGAACGAGAAGCGACCGATGAAATTCTTCGCCAGCTCGATCTGGAAATCCATCGCGGGCAGGAAGTTGTTGTAGCTGCCGCTGTCGGAGATGGGCTCCACTTGGTCAGAGACGGACACGACGAAGTCATTGTCCGCCGTCCAGGTGATACCGTTGGGTATGGCGATCAGCGACGTCGACTTGACCTTCGTGCGTTCATAGCGAGCGCCCACAACCAGCGTAGCGTTGCGGCCGGCCAGTTCGCCCTTCCAGGTCAACTGGCCATAAGCAGACCAGATGTCTTCTTTGACGCGATTATCCTCCCGGTTGGTGACACCCACCGCGTTCCCGAGCGCCGCATAATAAGGCGATAGCGCATTATACAGATCGACAGCATTGCCCTGGAACGCGACCAGTGTCGCCCCCTGCCCCTTGGCATCAAAATTGTCGAATTTGCAGACGAGGCAATAGGTCTGCAGGACGCCGGGCGCCTGGCTTTCAATGTCGCCGACATTGCCGATACCCCAGTCACCCAGAGTCTGCTGCGTCTGGGTGCGAGCCTGTCGCATCTTGGACGTGCGATAATTGCCGCCGACGTCGAACCGGCTACCCAGATCATCCAGTTCCCAGCCGAGATCGGCCCGGATTTCGTTGAGTCGCTGGCGTTGTGAAGAAGAAACCGTGCGCCCCATCTGCGATCCGAGGTCGCCAAGATCGAGCTGGCCGTTGCCATTGGGGCCACGGCCCGGCACCGCATCATTGATGACAATCGACTGGACGGGAATGACACCGCTGAAATCCGCCGACTGCGACGCAACGACGGGTGCGCCCAGACCGACCAGCGTCGAACTGACGCCATTGGGATTGTTCGGGGAGCTTTGTGCCAGGCCGGTATGGCCGTCGATCGACAAGGTGACGCGGTCGTTGATCTCCCACTTCGCGTTCAGGCCATAATCCTGCAGCCGGTTGCGTACCCCGCGATATGCCTGCTCGAAGGCCGCATCCTTAACGCCTGCAATATTCTCCTGCAGAAATGTCGTGGTCGCAATGACAGGATTGCCGTCGAATTCCACCTGCGCGAAGGGGCGATTGAACCAGTTGCCCTGGCTCGCGCGCTGTTCGCTCTGCTTGTTCTGCGCAAACAAGGCATCGGCGGTGAAGGTCAGCGTCTCGGTCGGGCGGAATTGTACGACAGCCGATCCGTTGATGCGTTCGCGCGAACCCTGCGAATAAAAATAGCTGCTGTCATTGGGCACCGACACCAAAGTGTTTGGGTCGGTCGGCGCGTTGCTGATCTGGGTGCTGTCATTGACGAAGCCATTGGCCGGATCGGCAAACTGGCTGTAGCGGCGGATGTTCCAGCCGTTGACCGTCGCGCCGCGGGTCGAGAAATTGCGCTTCTGGTAGCTGCCGAAGATCGACACGCCGAACACTTCATTCTCGTCGCGCCAGCTCAGCAGGCCCGACGCTTCGGGCGTGATCTTGGCCGGGTCGCTCAGGCTCTTCTCGACGCTGGTGTCATAGAGCGCCTTGACGCCGATCGTGCCGCTGAAGCCCGCCTCGCGCGCGTCGAGCGGCTTGCGGGTGATGACGTTGATCGACGCGCCGATGCCGCCCGACGGGATGGCCGCGCGACCGGTCTTGTAGACTTCCAGCGTGCTGACGCCTTCCGACGCGAGATTGCCGAAGTCGAAGGAGCGGCTGGTGCCCGACGAATAGTCGGCATTGGAGTCGCCGCCGACGGTGGTGACATTGGCCGATGGCAGCGCGCGCCCGTTCAGCGTCACCAGATTGAAGCCGCCGCCAAAGCCGCGGACCGTGACCTGAGACCCTTCGCCATTGACGCGGTCGATCGACACGCCGGTGATACGCTGCAGCGATTCCGCCAGATTGGTGTCGGGGAACTTGCCGATATCTTCGGCCGAAATGGCATCGACCACGCCGCTCGAATTGCGCTTGATGTCGATCGCGCGATCAAGGCTGGCGCGCACGCCGGTGACAATAATGTCGGCTTCGGCATTCTGGACGGCGGCATCCTGCGCCTGCGCTACCGTTGGTGTAACGCTATACGTTAGCGCTATCAGAGACGCGCAACGCATGAATCTGGAATATGGTAAACCCATTTCAGAATCCTCCCTTTTATAACAGCTCGCCCACATCGAGCCTTATTGGACGTTCATGCTAGCCTAATGGCCAGCGTTGTCAATTATGATGCTATGATCGGTTAAAGTCCCTAAGGGTTTGATTTACAGATTTATATTTGACTGAAAATAATGGTTTTTTATGTTTTATTGTGCGTTGCAAAAAATATTCTACCGATGCGCATTTTTGACTAGACCAATTCTGCGGGACAATAGCGGCGCAGGAATTCGCGATGGCTGGGCATCTCCGCGACGACCCCGGCAATGTCCTTGCGCATCCGCGCCAGCTCTTCGCGCAACTGCGGTTCGGGCATCATCGCCGCGACATGATGATAGCCGCGCGGGTGCATGCCCTGTCCCAGCAGCACCGATGACCAGCTGTCGACGCGGAACAGCTCATGCCCCAGTTGATAGGCGCGGCCATTTTCCTGCCACAGCGCCAGCCTTTCCTTCAGGCTGTCGGGTATCTCCATCGTCCGGCAATGATCCCAGAAGGGGGAATCATCGCGCTGGGTCACATGATAGTGAAGGATGATGAAGTCGCGGATATTCTCGAACTCCAGCCGTGACTTGCGGTTGAAATGGTCGAGCAGCGCGTCGTCGAACCCGTGGAAGGGGAAATCCTCGATCAGCCGCGTCACCGCCGCCATCATCAGATGGATGCTGGTCGATTCGAGCGGCTCGATGAAGCCGCCGGCCAGTCCCAGGCCAACGCAGTTCTTGTGCCAGGCCCTGGTCCGGGTGCCGGTCTTGAACCGCACCAGCCACGGGTCGACGATCGGTTCCCCCTCAATCTCCGCCAGCAGCCGGGCATGCGCCTCGTCGTCGGACATGAAATCGCTGGCAAAGACGAAGCCGTTGCCGTCGCGATGCTGCAGCGGGATGCGCCAGCGCCAGCCCGCCTCATGCGCGATTGCCGAAGTATAGGGCTGCGCCGGACCGTCGGAGGTGGACTGGACCGCGACCGCGCGGTCGGTGCGGATCCACTGGCCCCAATCCTCGAAGCCAACGCCCAGCGCCTCGCCCAGCAACAGCGATCGAAAGCCGGTGCAGTCGATGAACAGGTCACCCTCGATCCGCGTGCCCGATTCCAGCACCAATGCCGCGATATGACCGCTCTCGGGCGCGAGTTCGACATTGCGGATCTTGCCTTCGACCCGCTTCACCCCCGCCGGCTCGGCCAGGCTGCGCAGGAAGCGGGCATAGCGCGCGGCGTCGATATGATAGGCATAGCTGGGCGCGACCGAGCTGCTGAGCGACATGCGATTGGCCTCGCCCGCCACCCATTCCAGACAATATTCGCCCAGCTCGCCGCCAAAGCCCTGCGCCCTGGCACGCAGCCAGAAATGGTGGAAATCGGCCATCCAGCTCCATTGCAGCCCGATCGTGCCGAACGGGTGGATATAGCGGTCGCCGACCTGCCCCCAATTTTTGAACTCGATGCCCAGCTTCACCGTCGCCTGCGCCTCGGCCATGAAGCGGTCTTCGCGGATTTTCATCAGTTGGTGGAAGCCGCGGAAGGTCGGCACGGTGGATTCGCCCACGCCGATCGTGCCGATCGCGTCGGATTCGACGAGCGTGATGTCGATCAGCGGCCCCAGATGGCGCACCAGCGCGGTCGCCGTCACCCAGCCCGCCGTGCCGCCGCCGGCGACGACAACCCGCTTCACCACCCGGTCGGACGTCGGAAAATCTGCATGCATGTCGGTCATTCCAGCGGAAGGGGAAACAGGATGGGGCGCCGCATCGGTCAGGCGGCGCCCGGCGTGACGACGGCGCGCGCAGTGGGGCCATCGTCCGGCCCGTCGGCAATCGGGCCGCCCAGCCCCTTCCGGCGCGCCAGCCGGTCGATCGCCGGAACCGTCATCATCGTCGTCACGATCGTCATCAGCGCCAGCATCGCGAACAGTTCCGGCCCGATGATGCCGCGCTGCAGGCCGATATTGATGACCAGCAATTCCATCAGCCCGCGCGCATTCATCAGCGCGCCGACGGCGAGCGCGGTGACATTGTCCTGCCCGGTCAACCGCGCCGCCGCCCAGCAGGCGCCCCCCTTGGCCAGGATCGATGCCGCCAGGATCGCCAGCGCGACCAGCGCCAGCGACAGGCTACTGACCATCGTCACCTGCGTATTGAGCCCGGAAACGGTGAAGAAGATCGGCACCAGCAGGCCAATGGTCGTCGGCTCCAGCCTGCGGGCCAACCCCTGCGACAGGATGCCGCGCGGCATCGCCACCCCCAGCAGGAAGCCGCCGAACACCGCATGCAACCCGGCCATGTCCATCGCCCAGGCGCAACCACCGAACAGCAGCAGCACGACCAGCAGCATGGCCGGCGTAACCCGCCCTTCCCGCTCCGCCCAGCGAGCGAGCGGCGCCAGCAGCCGGCTGCCCAGGAACAGCATGACGATCGCGAACAGCCCGCCGCCGCCCAGCGCCCGGACCGCGATCATCCCGTCCGCGCCGATGCAGGCGAGCAGGATCGCCAGGATCGACCAGGCGATCGCATCGTCGATCGCCCCGGCCGACAGCGCCAGCGCGGCCAGCGGCGTGCCGCCCAGCCCCCGTTCGCGGATGATCCGCGCCAGCACGGGAAAGGCGGTGGTGGAAATGGCGACGCCGATGAACAGGGTCGCCTCGAACGGCGTGACCGTCGGCCCGAACAGCCCCATGGCCGACAGCCAGGGCGTCAGCGCCACCGCGCCCAGGAAGGGCGCGATGATGCCGCACAGCGAAACCGCAACGGCGCTGCCCGCCTGAAGATGGAAATGCGCGCGGCGAAAGCCGAGGCCGACCAGGAACATGTAGAGGCCGATGCCGGCCTGCGCGACGAACTGCAGCAGCGGCCGGGTCTCGATCGGGAAGAGCAGCGCCTGGGCCTGCGGCGCCAGCCAGCCGAGCAGCGAGGGACCAAGCAGGATGCCCGCGATCATGTCGCCGATCACCCGTGGCTGGCGCAGGAACCGGCCGACCAGCCAGCCGGACAGGCGACAGGCGCCAAGAATGACGACCATCTGCACCGCCAACGCCGCGCCGACATGGACCAGATCCATGCACCCCTCCTTGCCCCTGTCCGGTGCATGGGAATCCCCGTTCCCCGCATCCGACGCGCCGGACAATGGCAGGATGGCGCGGGGGGACAAGTGTTTTTCGCATCCCGCCGCAAAAAATGGGAGCGCTACCCCCGATCGCGCCGGATCGCGGCCAGATCATCGGGCCGGTTGATATTGGGCAGGACCAGCCCCGGCAGCGTCACGGTGCGCGCACCAGTCCGCGCCAGCCATCCCCGGATCGACCGGTTATTCTCTTCCGCCAGATGCGCGTCCAGTTCGGGCGCCAGCGCGGCCGGCCACCAGCCGAGCAGCTGCTGCCCGTCGAGGATCGCCGCCCGCTCGCCGATCAGCAGCGCGGGCAGGTCGGCCGGATAGAAGGGCATGTCGCAGCCGCTGGTCAGCACGCCGTCAAAGCCGTGGGCCTGGGCATGATGCAGCGCGGCGTTGAGGCCGCCCAGCGGCCCCATGTCCGGCCCCGGCCGGTCGGGCAGGCTGAGATAGGCTTCCTCGGTCCGGCCACAGATCGCGATCGCGGCGACATGGGGAGAGAGCGCATCGATCGCATGGTCGATCAGCCGCCGGCCGTCGAGCAGCGCCGCCGCCTTGTCGCTGCCGAAGCGGGTCGCGCGTCCGCCCGCCATTATCGCCCCCAACAGCCTGGCCATGCCCGCCCCTCCTGCCGATCCGGTCCATCCGCTTTGACATTGGCAGGGCACAGGGGCAAGGGTTCGCGCCGATGGCAGGCGCGCGCCGCGCGCCGCCCCTTCCCGGCGAGACCCCGATGCATCTGCATGATTTCGATATCGACCTGTTCCTGCGCGACTATTGGCAGCAAAAGCCGCTGCTGATCCGCAATCCCTGGGCGCAATGGAGCAATCCGCTGGCGCCCGAGGAACTGGCGGGCCTCGCCTGCGAGGAGGGCGTCGAGTCGCGGCTGGTGGTGCAGGCGGACGGCGACTGGAAAATGGAACAGGGGCCGCTGGCGGAGGATCGCTTCGCCGCGCTCGGCGCCAGCCCCTGGACCCTGCTGGTGCAGGCGGTCGATCATCAGGTGCCCGAGGTCGCGGCGCTGATCGCCCCGTTCCGCTTCATCCCCGACTGGCGGATCGACGATGTCATGGTCAGCTATGCCAGCGACGGCGGCGGCGTCGGCCCGCATTTCGATCAATATGACGTCTTCCTGATCCAGGGCGCGGGCCGCCGCCGCTGGCGCATCGGCCAGGCGTGCGACGATAGCAGCCCGCAGCGCCCCCATGCCGATCTGCGCCTACTCGCCACGTTCGACGCCACCGACGAATGGGTGCTGGAGCCCGGCGACATCCTCTATGTCCCGCCCGGCATCGCCCATGATGGCGTCGCGGTGGGCGATGATTGCATGACCTATTCGGTCGGCTTCCGCGCACCGGCGCGCAGCGAACTGATCGAGGGCTGGACCGACCGGCTGCTCGAAGGGCTGGGCGAGGATGACCGCTATGCCGACCCCGCCTTGGCGCGCCAGGCCAATCCCGGCGAGATCGCGCCGGCCGCGCTGGCCCGGTTGCAGGCGATGGTGCTGGAGCAACTGGGCGATCCGGCCGGCTTTGCCCGCTGGTTCGGCGAATATAGCAGCACCCGCAAATATCCCGAGATTGACTGGGCGCCCGAGGAGGCGATCGACGCCGCATCCATGCAGGCGCTGGTGGCGGAAGGTGCACCCCTGCGCCGCAATCCGGCCAGCCGCTTCGCCTTCGTCCGGGCGGAAGACGCCATCATGCTGTTCGTCGATGGCGCGTCGCATGATTGCACCGGTGCCAGCGCGGCGCTGGCGCAGCAATTGTGCGCGGACGACGCGCTGGACCTCGATCCGGCGCTGGTCGACGACGATGCCGTGATCGCGCTGCTGGTGCTGCTCCACAATCAGGGCAGCATCGCGTTTGAGGATGACGAGGAGGACGACGCATGGGACGACTGATCCTCCTCAACAAACCCTATGGCGTGCTGTGCCAGTTCAGCGACGAGCGCACCGGTCCGCCGCGCCCGACCCTGGCCGACTATGTCGACCAGTCCGGCGTCTATCCCGCCGGCCGGCTCGACCTCGACAGCGAGGGGCTGTTGCTGCTGACCGATGACGGCCGGTTGCAGGCGCGCATCGCCGACCCGCGCTTCAAGATGCCCAAAACCTATCTGGTCCAGGTGGAGGGCGACCCCGACGATGCACCGCTGGCGGCGCTGCGGCGCGGCGTGCAACTGAAGGACGGCATGACCCTGCCGGCCGAGATCGAACGGATCGACGATCCCGCGCTCTGGCCGCGCGACCCGCCGGTGCGGTTTCGCAAGAGCGTGCCCGATTGCTGGCTGCGCCTCACCATCCGCGAAGGCCGCAATCGCCAGGTCCGCCGCATGACCGCGGCGGTCGGCCTGCCGACCCTGCGCCTGGTCCGCTGGCGCATCGGCGACTGGACGATCGACGACATCGCGCCGGGCACCTGGCGGGAGGCGCCGGCGATCCTGCGCCAGGGCCGATAGAAGACGCCTCTCCCGAAGTTCACAGTGTAAACGGGCTTTCGGGGCCTTTTGCGCCGGTTTTGCCTCTGCGACGCGCCGGTCACGCGCGGGAAACGCGTCACCTCCAACAGGGGGCGGGTCCGCGCGCCGCGCCCGGATCGCCCCCGCCGCGCGCCGCCGACGCCACACCCACGCACCGGTTGCGCGCCGGGCAGGCGCCGGATGGAGAAGACGGGGTGACGAAGGAACGCGCTGTCGCATCGCCAAGGGTAGAGCAGAGCCAGGGTGAATAGGAAAGCGGTGGGCGATGACGGCCGCGCGCGCGATCGGATCTCGTCCGGCGCAACATTGCTGGGGATGAGCGGAAGCGACTATCTCCCGTCATTGATGGCTAACAGCCCCATACTGCCCTCTCCCTCGTCATCATCCCGGATTTGATCCGGATCCATTCAGCAATCCCTATCTGGCGCAGTGCAGAATGGCTCCTGACTGTCGTCAGGATGACGCCTGTGGGGATTGGCAGGCTTCGACCAGATGCAGCCATCGTCACCCCGGCCTTGAGCCGGGGTCCCGCTTCTTTATCTGTTGCATAGAAAAGCGGGATGCCGGGTCAAGCCCGGCATGACGGATATGGATAGGGCGGCTAAAGACCATTTTTGGTCACTCCTGCAGATAATCCTGGACCTGGAAACCGGCCACACTTTTGTGTGGTATGCCGGACGCCGAATGACGGAATCTGATGTTAACCGCCCTTCCGGCGAGCCGAGATGACGTTGTTCAGATCGTGCCAGACCGTAGCGCCTGCATAGGGCGAGACCTGCCAAAGCAGCCCCTCACGTTCTTGTCCGCAAAAGATACAGCGGCTGTATACGTTGTCGAGATTGTGCCAGTTATGAGTTGCACCAAGCCCATCGCAGTCTCGCCCAAAACCTGCGATACCCATGCGTAAAAGGAAGAACGGTAATCGACCTCGCACCCATGTCCGTAGCGCATGGGGGTGATCGCCAAACTCGGCGCGAGCAACGGAAAGAGGCCACATGCAGCAACCTTAGCAGATGTGGCTTCAAGTCTGCTATTGGGGCGATTGCTGCCGGTCGATTTTTCTTCGCGGAGCGTCAGCTATCGCCGGTAATGTCTCCAAAAGCTGACTGACTAAAATCCACCCCTATCACCCCTCCCGTTCGCGCGCCTTGACCTTGCGGACCTCGGCCAGCTGGCCCATCAGGATCGTCAGCGCATCGCGCTCCGCCTGTGGCAGATCCCTGGTCTCGAAATGGCGGATCAGCACTTCGAGCGCGTCGCCGATCCGGCCGATCTGCCGGCCATAGCTCCCCACCTCGTTCAGCACCGTGCGCTCTATGTCCGGGCGTGCCGTCTGGCCGAGCGCGATATTGATGAGGCCGACCTGGCCGCCGCTCTGCGTCCAGGTCAGGGGATTGATCGCCTGCCACAGTCGTTCGGGGGCCAAAGCCATGCTGAAGGGGGCTGCGCTGAAGGGTTCCATGCCGTGCTCCTTGTCGGGGAAGGATGACGGAGGCTAAGCCTGCCATGGCCGCCGTATCGGGGCAAGATGCTGTCCTACAGCAGCCCGCTTTGCTATCCTTGCCACCCGGTTGCCGACTTTTCGATAGGATCGGCGGGGCGCAAGAAAATGTCAGAATGTGCGGGAAATGTGCGAAGTTAAGCGGATGATGTCCAACAAGGGACGCTTTTGCGTGGCTGGCCGGATGGTCGCGCCACTGGATTGCCGCCCGTCATGCCCTAAATAGCGACAAATGCCCCCTGCCACGCCCGATTCCACGCCCCTTCCGCCCGCCTGGGCCACGCTGCGGCGCTTCATCCCCTATCTCTGGCCGGCCGATGCGCCGGCGCTGCGCCGCCGGGTCGCGGTGGCGCTGGCGCTGGTCGCGCTGGCCAAGGTCGTCACCCTCGCCATGCCCTTCGCCTATAAGGGCGCGATCGACCGGATGGCGCCGGGGCTGGAACCGGCCGCCGGCCTCGCCATGGCTTTGGTCTTCGCCTATGCCGGCGCGCGCTTTGGCGGCGTGCTGTTCGACAATCTGCGCAACGCCATTTTCGAGAAGGTCGGGCAGGAAGCCGGCCGGCGCCTGGCCGACGATGTCTTCGTCCATCTCCACCGCCTGTCGCTGCGCTTCCATCTCGACCGGCGCACCGGCGCCGTCACCAAGATCGTCGAGCGCGGCACGAAAAGCATCGACACGATGCTCTATTTCCTGCTGTTCAACATCGCGCCGACGGTGCTGGAACTGCTCGCCGTCTGCGCCATCTTCCTGGTGAAGTTCGGCCCCGGCCTGGTCGCCGCGACACTGGCCATGGTCGCCCTCTATATCTGGTTCACCCGGCTCGTCACCGAATGGCGCAACCAGTTGCGCCGCGACATGGTGGACATGGATACCAGCGCCGTCGCCCATGCCGTCGACAGCCTGCTGAATTTCGAGACGGTCAAATATTTCGGCGCGGAGGAACGCGAGGCGCGGCGCTACGGCACCGCCATGCGCCGCTATGCCAAGGCCACGGTAAAGTCCGAAAACAGCCTCGCCTGGCTCAATATCGGCCAGTCGCTCATCACCAACCTCATGATGGGCGGGGCGATGGCCTATACCGTCTGGGGCTGGAGCCGAGGGCAGTTCTCGACCGGCGACGTGGTGCTGGTGAACACCCTCCTGTCGCAGCTGTTCCGCCCGCTCGACCTGCTCGGCATGGTCTATCGCACCATCCGCCAGGGCCTGATCGACATGGAGGCGATGTACAAGCTGATCGATACCGAGACGGAGGTGGCGGACGCCCCCGGCGCCCCGGCGCTGCAGGTGGCGGGCGGCGCCGTCCGTTTCAACGCTGTCCGCTTCGGCTATGATCCCGAACGCGAAATCCTCCATGGCGTCAGCTTCGCGGTGCCGGCGGGCAAGACCCTCGCTATCGTCGGCCCGTCGGGCGCGGGCAAATCGACCATCGCCCGCATCCTGTTCCGCTTCTACGATATCCAGGGCGGCACCGTGTCGATCGACGGGCATGACATCTCCGCCGTGACGCAGCAATCGCTGCGCGCCGCGATCGGCATCGTGCCGCAGGACATGGTGTTGTTCAACGACACGGTCGGCTATAATATCGGCTATGGCCGCGAAGGCGCACGCCAGGATGAGATCGAGGCGGCGGCCAAGGCGGCGTCGATCCATGATTTCATCATGAGTCTGCCCCAGGGCTATGACACCCGCGTCGGCGAGCGTGGCCTCAAGCTGTCGGGCGGCGAGAAACAGCGCGTCGCCATCGCCCGCACGCTGCTGAAAGACCCGCCCGTGCTGGTACTGGACGAAGCGACCAGCGCGCTCGACAGCCGCACCGAGACAGAAATCCAGACCGTGCTGCGCGACATCAGCCGCAAGCGCACGACATTGGTGGTGGCCCATCGCCTGTCGACCGTGGTCGATGCCGACGAGATCATCGTGCTGGACGCCGGCCGCATCGTCGAGCGGGGCCGCCATGCCGATCTGGTCCGCGCCGACGGTCTCTACGCCACCATGTGGGCGCGCCAGGCGACCGAGCGCGACGACATGCCCGAAGAGCCGGGGATCGAGGACATGTTCGAGGTCGCCCCGCAATAAATGGTCAGCGCTCGCTGATCTGCGCCAGCGGATCGAGCCGGGCCTGCCAGCCCAGCCGGTCCAGCTCGGGCGTGTCGGCGACCGCTTCGGGATGGCCCAGGCATAGCAGGGCGGCGAAGGTCCAGTCGTCGGGCACTGCCAGCGCCCGCGCGACGAAGGCCGGGTCGAGGATCGATACCCAGCCGAGCGCCAGCCCGCGCGCCCGCGCCGCCAGCCACAGCGTGTGGATCGCCAGCACCACCGAATGGAGCCGGGTCTGCGGCATGGTCGCCGCGCCCAGCCCCGCGCCGGCCGATGTCGCATCGTCGCAGAAGACCGCGATGATCTCCGGCGCCTCGCCCAGCCCGTGCAGCTTCAGCGCGCGATAGGCATCATGCCGGGTCGCGTCGGTGATCTGGCTGGTGGCCCGCTCCCGCTCGGCATCGACATGATCGGCCAGCGCATCGCGCAGCGCCGGCGTCTTTACCCGGACGAAGCGCCAGGGCTGGCTGTTGCCGACCGACGGCGCCAGTTGCGCCAGCGTCAGCAGCTCCAGCACCATCGCCTCGTCCAGCGGATCGGTGCGGAAATGGCGCACGTCGCGGCGCCAGGTCAGCAGCTCCGTCAGCGTCGCGCAGAAATCGGGATCAAAGGCCTGCATCAATATTCGATGCCGGCCTGCGCCTTCACCCCGCTGCGGAAGGGATGCTTGATCATGGTCATTTCGGTGACCAGGTCGGCCGCCTCGATCAGCGCCTCGGGCGCGTTGCGGCCGGTGACGACGACATGTTTCATCGCGTCCTTGCCGGTCAGCACCGCCAGCACCTCGTCCAGCGGCAGATAGTCGTAGCGCAGCACGATATTCAGCTCGTCGGCCAGCACCAGGGCATAGTCGGGGTCGGCGACCATGCGCTTCACCTCGTCCCACGCCTCACGCGCCAGCGCGATGTCGCGGCTGCGATCCTGCGTGTTCCAGGTAAAGCCCTCGCCCATCGGCTTGAATTCGACCTGTTCGGGGAAGGCATCGAACACCGCCTTCTCGCCGGTGGTCATCGCGCCCTTGACGAACTGGACCACGCCGACCTTCTTACCATGGCCGATCATGCGCACGACCATGCCCAGCGCCGCCGTGGTCTTGCCCTTGCCCTTGCCGGTATGGACGATCAGCAGGCCCTTTTCCTGGGTCTTGGTCGCCATGATCTTGTCATGGGCGGCCTGCTTCTTCTTCATCTTTTCCGCATGCTGTTCGTCGGTGCGTTCGACCATCGTCACTCTCCTGCAAGCTGGGCGAGCAGCATGCCCGCGCTGTTCGATCTGGGTTTCCACAGGCCGCGTTCCAGCGCCTCGGCCAGCCGGGCAGCGGTCTCGCGCAGGGCAGCGGGATTGGCGTCGGCCATGAAGGCGCGCACGGCTTCATCCTCGATGAAGGCAGCGTGGACGGCGTCGAAATGATGGTCGCGCACCGCATGGGTGGTGGCGGCGAAGGCAAAGAGATAGTCGACCGAGGCGGCGATCTCGAACGCACCCTTATAGCCATGGCGCATGACGCCAGCGATCCATTTGGGGTTGGTGACGCGGGCGCGGACGATGCGGCCGATCTCGTCCTCCAAGGTGCGGATCACCGGCCGCTCCGGGCGGCTATGGTCATTATGATAGCTGAGCGGCTTGGCACCTTTAAGATGCTCGATGGCGGCGGCGATGCCCCCTTCGAACTGATAATAATCGTCGCTGTCGAGCAGGTCATGCTCGCGATTATCCTGGTTCTGGACGACCGCATCGGCCTGGGCCAGACGGGTGGCGAACAGGCTGCGTTCGCTGTCGCCCTCCACCCCCGCGCCATAGGCATAGCCGCCCCAGTCGAGATAGACGTCCGCCAGGTCGGCGCGGCTGTGCCAGATCTTCTCGTCGATCATCGCCTGCAGTCCCGCGCCATAGGCACCGGGCTTCGATCCGAACACGCGGGCACCGGCGCGGCGCGCGGCGTCGGCGGCATCGGCACCATCCGCCACCAGCGCCGCCTGTTCAGCGCGATGCCGGGCGGCGGCGGGATTATCCTCGTCCGGCTCATCGAGCGCCATCACCGCGCGGGCGGCGCTGTCGATCAGGTCGATCTGTTCGGGGAAGGCGTCGCGAAAGAAGCCGGAGACGCGCAATGTCACGTCCACGCGCGGCCGGCCCAGCTCGGCCAGGGTCATCATCTCGAAGCCGACGACCCGCCCCGAACTCCATTCCCAGCGCGGCCGCACCCCCATCAGCGCCAGCGCCTGCGCAATATCGTCGCCGCCGGTGCGCATGTTCGCCGTGCCCCAGGCGGACAGGGCGATGGCGCGGGGATAGTCGCCCTCGCGCTGGAGATAATCGTCGACCAGCAATTGCGCCGATCGCTGCCCCAAATCCCAGGCGACGGCGGTCGGCACCGCGCGGGTATCGACCGAAAAGAAATTGCGCCCGGTCGGCAGCACGTCGGGTCGGCCGCGCGTCGGTGCGCCCGAAGGTCCGGGCAGCACGAACCGCCCGTCGAGCCCGGCCAGCAGCGCCGCCGCCTCGCGCGGACCACAGGCGTCGACGCGCGGCGCCAGATCATCGGCGATCGCCGCCAGCACGGCGGTGCTGGCCGGGCCGACCGGCGCCGCGCCGTCGACCAGCGCCGCCGCCAGCAGTTCCAGCCGCTCGACCATGTCGCCATGGGTGCGCCAAGGGTCTGTGGATAAGTCCGCCAGCGCCGCTGGACGCGGCCCATGCCATGGCGCGCCCAGCACGCAGTCGAGCGGATCGAAACCCAGCCCCAGATCGTCGGCCAGCGCCCGCAACAGCGACGCCTGCCCCGGATGATCCAGGCCGCGCGGCGTGCGCGCCAGCGCGATCAGCAGGTCGCGGCGCAGCCGCCCATCCGGCGAGGCGGTGAAGACATGCAGCCCGTCGCGGATCTGCAATTCCTTCAGCTCGCACAGATAATTGTCGATCGCGGCAAGCGCGTCGTCATCGTCGCCGGCGGCACCCGCATCCTTGTCCAGCCCCTGGCTGCGGGCAAGGTCGATGATATCGCGGCGCAGCCGGTCGAGCCGGCGCGGGTCCATGCCGGCGGCGAGATAATATTCGTCCACCAGCGCTTCGAGCTGCTTGAGCGGCCCATAGCTTTCCGCGCGGGTCAGCGGCGGGGTCAGATGGTCGAGGATGACCGCGCCGATGCGGCGCTTGGCCTGCGTCCCCTCGCCGGGATCATTGACGATGAAGGGATAGAGTTGCGGCACCGGCCCGGCGCAGATTTCGGGGAAGCAGTCGGCCGAAAGCGACACCGCCTTGCCCGGCAGCCATTCCAGATTGCCATGCTTGCCGACATGGACCAGCGCCTGCGCGCCGAAATCCTGCGCCAGCCAGACATGGAAAGCGAGATAGGCGTGCGGCGGCGGCAGCGCGGGGTCATGATAGCTGCTCTTGGGATCGATATTATAGCCGCGCGCCGGCTGCACCGCGATCGCGACATGGCCTAAGCGATGGACGGCGAGGCGAAAGGCGCCGTCGCGCACAAAGGGATCATCCTCCGGCGGTCCCCAGCGATCGACCATGGCGTCGCGCGCGCTGACCGGCAGAGCGGCAAAGGCGGCGCGATAGACGTCGAGCGACAGGCTGACCTCGCCCGGCCGGTCGATCGACGCCCGGTCATTGGTGACGCCGCCGGTCATCAGCCGCATCAGCGCGGCGCCGTCGCGCGGGGCGTCGCCGATCGCATAGCCGGCCTCGCCCAGTCGGCGCAGGATGGCGGCGGCGCTGGCCGGCGTGTCGAGACCCACGCCATTGCCGATGCGGCCATCGCGATTGGGATAATTGGCCAGCACCAGCGCGACCCGGCGCTGCGCCGACGCGGTGCGGCGCAACCCCGCCCAGTTGCGCGCAAGATCGGCGACGAAGGCGACCCGGTCGGGCGCCACGCGCGGCACGACGATGCCGCACTGGGTCCGCGCGTCGAACCGCTCGGCCGCCTTGAAGGCGACGGCGCGGGTGAAGAGGCGGCCGTCCACTTCGGGCAGGGCGACATTCATCGCCAGGTCGCGCGGGCCAAGGCCACGGGCGGACCCGCGCCAGCTGCCTTCCTCGACCCCGGCAAAGGCAGTCTGCAGGATCGGGCAGTCGGCCTGTTCCAATATGCCCGGCACGCGCGGCTCGGACGAAGAGGAGGCGGCAAAGCTGGTCGCATTGACGATGATGTCGGGCGCGATGTCGGCCAGCAGCCCGCCAAGCCAGTCGCGCACGAAGGGTTCGCGCAACGCACGCACATGCACGGCGGCGACATTGAAGCCGCGCGCGCCAAGCGCCGCCACCATCGCATCGACCGCGCTCAGCGTGCCGGCCACCACCAAAGCGCGATAGAAGATCAGCAGCGCCACCGGCCGCCCCTCGACCCAGGTCGCGCGCAGTTCGGCCACGCCGGGCCGGTCATGGCCGGGTAGGTAGAGGCCGGCGTCAGCGATCGGCAGCGGATGGTCGGGCTCGCCCGCATCCGCGCCGGTCAGCCGGGCGGCGCAGCGCAGGAAGGACAAAGCATTGGCGGTGCCGCCCTGGCGCAGATAGTCGCGCAGCTGCTCGCGCATCACTGCCGGCACAGTGGAGGCACGATCCAGCGCCGGATCACCCTCCCGCCCGTCGGCGATCGCGGCGAAGGCGATGCCCCGCTCGCGCGCGACCTGCGCAATCTCGTCCACGCCATAGGGCCAGTAGCTCTTGCCACCGAGCAGGATGACGCAGACGAAGCGCGCCTTGGCGATCACCTTCTCGACATAGAGGTCGACCGAATAGGGATGTTTGAGCTGCAGCAGATTGGCCAGCCGCACGCTCGGCGCGTCATCGGGCAGGCGCGCGGCGGCAGCGGCGAAACAGGCCAGGTCGCTGTCCGCCACGGTCAGGATGACGATGTCGCCGGGCGGCTGATCGAGGTCGATCGCCTCCTCGCCGTCGCTGATCGTTCCCGGCGTGGCGGACAGAAGATGCATCAGCCGAGCACGGCCTGAATGTCGGCCTCGATCGCGGCGCGGTCCAGCCCCTTCTGGCCGATCACCACCAGCTGGGTACGACGCGCTTCTTGCGGCTGCCAGGGGCGGTCGAAGAAATGCTGGATGCGCGGGCCGACCGCCTGCACGACGAGGCGCATCGGCTTGCCGGCGACCGCGACCATGCCCTTGACGCGCAGCACATCATGCCGGGCGATCAGCGCGGACAGCGCCTGCACCAGCGTGTCGGGATCGGCGACCGCATCGCCGCTAACGACGAAGCTGTCGAAATCATCATGGTCATGATCCTCTCCCTCCGCCTCATGGTGGGAGGGGCGGGCGTCAAGATCATCCTCCGCCGCCGCGACAATGCCGAGCAGCGCGCCGATGTCAACCGCGCCATGGGCGGCGCGGACGATCTTCACGCCGGGCCGCGTCTCGGCATCGACCTGCGCCTCGACTGCGGCCAGCGTGTCGGCATCGACCAGGTCGCTCTTGTTCAGCACCACCATGTCGGCGCAGGCGAGCTGATCCTCGAACAACTCCTCCAGCGGGCTGTCATGGTCCAGATTGGGGTCGGCGGCACGCGCGGCGGCCAGCGCCGCCTCGTCGGTGGCGAAGCGACCGGCGGCGACCGCATCGGCGTCGATCAGCGCGACGACGCCGTCCACGGTGGCGCGGGTGCGGATGTCGGGCCACTGGAACGCCTTGACCAACGGCTTGGGCAGGGCCAGCCCCGAGGTTTCGATGATGATATGGTCGGGCGGGCTCGGCCGGTCGAGCAGCGCGGTCATGGTCGGCAGGAAATCGTCGGCCACGGTGCAGCAGATGCAGCCATTGGCCAGTTCGACAATATCCTCTTCAGGACAGGCGGCATCGTTGCAGCCCTTCACCAGTTCGCCGTCGACGCCGACATCGCCAAATTCGTTGATGATGAGGGCGAGGCGGCGCCCCTTCGCATTTTCCAGCAGATGGCGGATCAGCGTGGTCTTGCCCGCGCCCAGAAAGCCGGTGATGACGGTGGTCGGAATCTTGGCAGATGCAGTGTTGGCCATGACAAATACTCGCGCGCCGGAGCAACCGGGGCGGGAGCGAACCGGGCGCGCGCGCACGGCCGGCCGGCATCGCGGACGGGCGCTTGTTCGCCCGCAGATGCGTGACCGCGCGGCTCCAGCCGCCAACCTGTCGCTCAGACGGAACACCGTGCCCCGGCCATCCCCTGGACCAAAGCAAGAGCGACCTAAACGCCGGCAGGTCTCCTGGCTTGCGGGTCATAGCGGGAGGAACGGCCTTCCCAGGCCTCGCATGATTTAGCGTCCGGCCCAGTGGCTGCCCTCCCGGCTGGGGAGGGCGCTGTTCATCACGCTCGCCGCTCACAGTTGCAGGGACAGCTGCGGACTTGGATGCCATGGCATCCGCACCGCCTTCCCATTTTAAGCCCCCGTGGGGGCACCGGCGCGATCATGTCGGGACGATGCGAAGCGCCGTCCCTGGGCCGGTTCCTAGTCGCTTTGGGCAGCGGTGACAATCCAGCCATCGGCGATGGCGAGTGGCCAGGGCGTAAGGCGCTGACCGACGCACGGCCCGCCGACGCAGACACCATCGTCGCGGCGGAAAATGGCGCCGTGCCAGCTACAGCGGATATGGCTGCCATCCGGGGTCAGATAATCATCGAGCTGCTGCGCCAGCGGCAGGCCGGCATGGGGGCATTGATCGACAAAGCCGGCGACCTGATCGCCATCCCGCACGGCAAAGCCATGGAAGCGACCGGCGCGCATCTGCAGCACGAAATTGCGTGCCTTGCCGTCGGCAATCTGGTCGATCGGGCACAGGCGCACGCCCGCCGGCGTCGCGAACAGGCGCGTGTCGGCGTCGCTCATATGTCGGCGTCGGGCTGGCGATCGGGGTGCGCGGCGGCAAAGGCGGGGAGCGCGCATGCCACCGCGTCCACGGCGCACAGCCGCGGAAAGGGCGTCAGGTCGACGCCGAAGCGCCGGGCATTGTAGAGCTGGGGCACAATATAGCAGTCGGCGAAGCTCGGGCTGTCCCCGAAGGCATGGGTGCCACCATGGCGCGCGACCAATGTTTCGAGCGCGGCCAGCCCCTCGCCGGTCCAGCGGGCGATCCAGGCGCGGACCTGATCCTCATCGGCGCCAAAATCCTGCCGCAGCGCCTGCAATATGCGCAGATTGCCGAGCGGATGGACGTCGCAGGCGATGATGGCGGCCATGGCGCGGACGATCGCCGCCTCGCCGGGGTCGGCGGGCAGCAAGGGCGGCTGCGGCCAGCGTGCCTCGATCCATTCGAGGATCGCGCCGCTTTGCGTCAGCACGGTCTCGCCCGCCACCAGCGCGGGCACCAGCCCCTGCGGCGCGAGCGCCCGATAGTCGGGCGCCCGCTGCGCGCCACTGCGCAGGTCATGGGTGACCTGTGCATAGTCGACGCCCTTCAGGGCCAGCGCGATCCGCACACGATAACTCGCGCTCGACCGCCAATAGCCATGAAGGGTGAGGTCGCTCATCGCGCCGGCACGATCATCGCGCGGCATTCGCCAAAGCCGATCGACACATGGCCGGGGGCGGACGCGGTGGCGCGTAATGTCACCTCGTCGCCATCCTCCAGGAAGCAGCGCGTCTCGCCCGATGGCAGGCTGATCGGCTCGCGGCCGCCACTGCTGATCTCCATCAGGCTGCCATAGCCGTCGCGCGTCGGAGCGGAAATGGTGCCGCTGCCCAGCAAGTCGCCGGGCATCAGGTTGCAGCCATTGGACGCATGATGGGTGACGATCTGGCTGACGGTCCAGTACATGTTGCTCGCCGGCCCCTGGCTCAGCCGCATCGGTGGCTGGCCCGCGTCGCGCATCGCCCGGGTGGAGAGATAGACTTCCAGCGTCAGCGCCAGCGCGCCATGGGCCTGGTCGTCGGCATCACTGAGGTAAGGCAGCGGCGCGGGATCGCCCTGCGGCCGGGGCGGCTGGGCGATGCGGAACGGCGCCAGCGCCTCGGGCGTCACCACCCAGGGTGAAATGGTCGAATGGAAATTCTTGGCGAGGAAAGGCCCCAGCGGCTGATATTCCCACGCCTGGAAGTCGCGCGCCGACCAGTCGTTGAGCAGGCAGAAGCCGGCGACATGATCGGCCGCCTCGCCGATGGGGATCGGGCTGCCCAGATCATTGCCGGTGCCAATCCACACGCCCAGTTCCAGCTCATAGTCGAGCCGGGCAGTCGGGCCGACCACCGGAACCTCGGCCTCGGGCGGCTTGCGCTGGCCGCGCGGGCGGACCAACGGATCCCCCGACGGACGGATCGAGGATGCCCGGCCATGATAGCCGATCGGCACATATTTATAATTGGGCAGCAGCGGATTGTCGGGCCGGAACTGGCGGCCGATATTGTTGGCGTGATGAATGCCGACATAGAAGTCGCTATAGTCGCCGATCCGCGCCGGCAGGTGCAGCGTGCAGTCCGCCGCCCGGTGCAGCAGCGGCTCGACCGCAGGGCGATGGGCCGGGTTCGACAGCAGCGCGCTGATCCGGCGGCGCAGGGCGACCCGCTCCGCCACCGGCAGCGCCATCAGCCCATTGAGCTGGTCTTCCAGCAGCGGTGCGCAATCGATCAGCCCGGCGCCGACACAGGCGGCCAGGTCCAATATCGCGTCGCCGATCGCGACACCCGCGCGCGGCGAAGCTCCTGCGGGCGAAAACAGCCCATAGGGCAGATTCTGGATCGGAAAGTCGCCATGATCCTGCGCGCTCGCAACCCAGCTGGTGCGGGCGGGATCATGGGTTTCGTCGGTTTGCCAATAGCTCATGGGGTCTCGTTCATCGGGGGAAGCTGGGCCTTGCGAAAGCCGGACCAGCATTCATCATAATCGGGTTGCAGTAGCGGGCTTTCCATCGCCCAGCGCGTCGGGCGCAGCACCATCCGGCTTTCGAACATGAAGGCCATGGTGTCGACGATGCGCTGGGGCGCAAGGTCGGCGGCGATCGCCTTGTCATAGCTCGCCCGGTCGGGGCCATGGCCGGCCATGCCATTGTGCAGCGACGCGCCGCCGGGCGCGAAACCGCCCGCCTTGGCATCATATTCGCCATGGATCAGCCCCATCAGCTCGCTCATCACATTGCGGTGGAACCAGGGCGGCCGGAATGTGTCCTCCGCCACCATCCAGCGCGGCGGGAAGATGACGAAGTCGATATTGGCGGTGCCCGGCGTCTCGCTGGGCGATGTCAGCACCGTGAAGATCGACGGGTCGGGATGGTCGAAACTGACCGTGTTGATCGTGTTGAAGCGGGTGAGATCATAGCGCAGCGGCGTCAGATTGCCGTGCCAGGCGACGACATCGAACGGGCTATGGTCCAGCATGGTTATCCACAGGCGGCCCATGAACTTCTGTATCAGGGCGAATGGCCGCTCGACATCCTCATAGGCGGCAACCGGCGCCTCGAAATCGCGGGGGTTGGCCAGGCCGTTGGCGCCGATCGGGCCGAGATCGGGCAGGCGAAAGGGCGCGCCGTAATTTTCGCAGACATAGCCGCGCGCCGCGCCCTCGATCAGTTCGACCCGGAAGCGCACGCCGCGCGGGATCAGCGCGATCTGCAATGGCGCGACATCGATCACGCCCAGTTCGGTGACGATGCGCAGCGCGCCCTGCTGCGGCACGATCAGCATCTCGCCATCGGCACAGACGAAGGCGCGGTCGATCATAGAGGCCGTCGCGGCATAGAGATGCACGGCGCAGCCTTGCCCGGCCGCGACATCGCCATTGCCGGCATAGCTGGTGAGGCTGTCGATGAAATCGACGTCATCCGCAGGCAGCGGCAGCGGGTTCCAGCGCACCCGGTTGGGTGAGGGCGGCACTTCGTCGAACGGCGCGCTGCGCAGCAAGGCTGCAGCATCATAGGGCGCGAAGGGCGGATGCGCCGCCGCTGGCCGCATGCGATAGAGCCAGCTGCGCCTGTTCTCCGCCCGTGGCGCGGTGAAGGCCGTGCCGGACAATTGTTCGGCATAGAGGCCATAGGGCACGCGCTGGGGCGAATTGCGCCCCACCGGTAGCGCGCCGGCCACCGCCTCGGTCGAAAAATGATTGCCGAAGCCGCTCATCATCCGGGGCGGCGCGTCACTCATCGACGGTGATCACGCCGCGACGGATCTGGTCCAGCTCGATCGATTCATAGAGGGCCTGGAAATTGCCATTGCCAAAGCCTTCATTGCCCTTGCGCTGGATGATCTCGAAGAAGATCGGGCCGAACATCGTCTCGGTAAAGATCTGCAGCAAGATGCCCTCCTCGCCGACATTGCCGTCGATCAGAATGCGGTTGCGCTTCAGACGTTCCAGATCCTCGCCATGGCCCGGCACGCGCTGGTCGACCAGTTCATAATAGGTCTCGATCGTGTCCTGCAGCCGCACCCCGCGCGCGCGCAGCCGCTCGACCGTGTCATAGATATTGGCGGTGGTCAGCGCGATATGCTGGATGCCCTCGCCATTATAGTCGCGGATGAACTCCTCGATCTGGCTCTTGTCGTCCTGGCTCTCGTTCAGGGGAATGCGGATCGCCTTGTCCGGCGCGATCATCGCCTGGCTGAACAGGCCGGTCGCCTTGCCCTTGATATCGAAATATTTCTGCTCCTCGAAGCCGAAGAGGGTGCGGTAGAATTCGCTCCACACCCGCATCTGGCCACGCTTCACATTGTGGGTCAGATGGTCGAGCAGGTCGAGGCCGACATTGTTGCGCGCTTCCGCTTCCCGCCAGCCGGGATATTCCGCCCAGTCGGCATAGGGATCGCCGCCATCGGGCATGAAATAGAGGTAGGAGCCGCCAATCCCCTGGATCACGGTATCATTCTCGTCGGTCGGCTTGCCGCCATGGTCGAGCGCCCAGCGCAGCGCCGCATCGGGATCGGCAACGCGAAAGGCCATGGCGCTGGCCGAGGGGCCATGTTCGCCACGAAAGGCAGCGACGCGTCCGGCATCGTCGCGATTGAGCATCAGGTTGATCCGCCCCTGCTTGTAGCGGGTGATATTCTTGGTCGGGTGTCGGTGGGTCGCGGTGAAGCCCAGCTGCTCGAACTGGGCGGCCATCTTCTCGGGCTCGGGCGAGGTGAATTCAACGAACTCGAAGCCGTTGAGGCCCAGCGGGTTGGCGGGATCGATGGTCATAACGGGTTCCTCAGGCAGAAGGCAGATGCGGCGAAAGGCCGGCAACGAAGGCGGGGATGGTGTCGAGCCGCAGCCCGGCGATGTTGATGCGGCCATTGCCGGCCATGTAGATGCCATGGTCGGCGCGCATGACGGCGGCGTCGGCAGTGCTGACCGGCAGCATCGCGAACATGCCGCGCTGGCCGGCAATGGCGGCCAGCTGCGGATGGGCCGCCGCCAGCGCAGCGCGCAGCGCATTGATGCGGGTGCGCATCTGGTCCAGCTCGCCCATCCACTCGGCGCGCATCGCCGGCCGTTCCAGGATGGTGCGCACGATCGCCGCGCCATGATCGGGCGGCATCGACCAGATGCCGCGCGCCAGCGCGACGATGTTGGAAAAGGCGAGCGTGGTCAGCGCGGCATTCGCCCCCTGTACCCACAGCGCCCCCACCCGCTCGCGATAGAGGCCGAAATTCTTGTCGCAGCTATAGGCGACCAGCGCATCGGGCACGGCGGCCAGCATCTGGTGCGTGGCAGCGGCGTCCGCCTCCAGCCCGTCGCCCAAGCCCTGATAGGCGAGGTCGATGAACGGGATCAGGCCGCGCGCCGCGCACAGATTGGCGATCGCCGCCCATTGATCGGCGCTGAAATCGACGCCGGTCGGATTGTGGCAGCAGCCATGGAGCAGCAGCACGTCGCCGGCCTGCGCGGCGGCCAGATCGGCCAGCATTGTGTCGAAATCGACCGCGCCGGCGCCATCCAGGAAACGGTGCGAGGCCAGCGTCAGTCCGGCCTCGCGAAAGATTGGCGCATGATTGGGCCAGGTCGGATCGCCGATCCACACGGTGGCGCTGGGACGGGCGCGGGCGATGAGGTCGGCGCCCAGCCGCAGCGCGCCGGTGCCGCCCGGCGTCTGCACCCCGGCAATCCGGTCCGAACCGGCGAGCGGACCAAAGACGATGGCGGCGAGCAGATCGACAAAGCCCGTGTCGCCCTCCGGCCCGAGATAGGATTTGCTGCCCTGCTCGGCCAGCAGCACCGTTTCGGCCGCCTTCACCGCGCGCATCACCGGGGTCGCGCCCGCTTCGTCGCGATAGACGCCGACGCCCAGGTCAATCTTGTCGGCGCGCGGATCGGCGCGATATTGCGCGATCAGCCCCAGCAGCGCGTCGGGCGCCTGGCGATCGAGCGCACCGAACAGGGACCGGCCGGGCGCCGGGGCAAGAAGGGTCGTGTCTGTCATAGTACCTCAGGAGCGCGGGCACGGGCATAGGCCTGGGTGCCACGGGTGTAGATGATGTCGGTGTCGGCGATCGCGTCGGTCGCGAAATCGGGCTGCCCCGCCAGTTGCGCATAAAGCGGGGCGAAGTCGGTCTCGACCGTCTGGCGCAGCAGATCCTCGAAACTGTCGATGACGAAATAGCTCTGCTGATAATCGTCGATGCGATAGCGGGTGCGCATCAGCCGCTTGAGGTCGAAGCCAAGACGATGGGGCGAGGGATCGTCGAGCGCAAAGACGGATTCGCCATAGGAGGAGACGATGCCCGCACCATAGAGGCGCAGCCCCTCGGGCCGGCGGATCAGGCCGAATTCGACCGTATACCAGTAGAGCCGGGCCAGCTGCTCGATCGCGCCCAGATCGGCGGCGCGCAGCCCCCCCTCACCATAGGCCTGCATATAGTCGGCGAAGACCGGGTTCGCGAGCAGCGGCACATGGCCGAAGACATCATGGAAGATGTCCGGCTCCTGCAGATAATCGATCTGCTCAGGCGTGCGAATGAAGCGGCCGGCCACGAAGCGGCGATTGGCCAGATGCTCGAAGAAGACCCGATCCGGCACCAGCCCCGGCACGGCCACCACCTGCCAGCCGGTCGCCTGCATCAGCCGATCGGACAATTCCTCGAAATTGGGGATGCCGGGGCGGTTGATGCGCAATATGTCGAGCCCGGCCATGAATTCGGGCACCACCCGGTCGGGCAGCATGGCGGACTGGCGCGCGAACAGCCTGTCCCACATCGCATGCTCGGCCGGGCTGTAGCGGTCCCACGCCTGCGGGATCGTCCAGTCGGCCGCAGCGCCTGCGGGCGGATCAAGCTCCTCTACCATCACGCCAATCTCTCACAGAGTCGGCGTAATTGCCTTTCAATCGGGCAGGATTTATGAAGGATTTTGGGAAATCAATTCACGGATCGGCGATATCATGAACAAATCCGTCAATCTCGATGCGCTCGACCGCCGCATCGTCGCAGAGCTTCAGCGTGACGCCTCGCTCAGCAATGCGGACCTGGCCGAACGGGTCGGCAGCACCGCTCCCTCCTGCTGGCGACGGATCAGGGCGCTGGAGGAGATGGGCGTGCTCAAGGGCGCGGTGCGCCTCGCCGATGCGGAGAAGCTGGGCCACGCCGTCAACATCTTGTGCAGCGTGCGGATGAAGAGCCACACCAGCGAAAGCGTCGACGCCTTCCACGCCTTTGTCGAGGCGCATCCGCAGATCATGGAATGCTACCTCATGTCGGGCGAATGGGATTATCTGATGCGGGTCGTGGCCTCCGACGTCGCCGATTATGAGCATTTCCTGATGCGCAACCTGCTCAAACACCCCTCGGTCGGCGGCGCCTCCTCCCACTTCGCCCTGTCGGTGACGAAATTCACCACCGTGTTGCCGGTGGGGGAAGCGGGACGGTAGGAAGAAAACGGCCGGAGCAATTGCTGCCCCGACCGCCTTCCGATCTTCAGGCCATCAGCGCCTTGACGGTTTCGGCCACGCGCTCGGGCGAGACGATATAGGCATCCTCCAGCACCTTGGCGAAGGGCACCGGCGACTTGGGGGCGCCCAGACGCCGGACCGGGGCCTTGAGCTGGCCGAACAGTTCCTCCGCAATGGTCGAGGCGATTTCGCCGCCCGGACCGAAATCGCGCACGGCTTCATGCACCACCAGCGCGCGGCCGGTCTTGGCGACCGAGGCCAGCACCGCTTCGCGATCCCAGGGCGATACGGTGCGCAAATCGACCAGTTCGGCCGAGATGCCTGCCTCCGCCAAGGCCGGTAGCGCGGCCTGGCAGCGCAGCACCTGCGACGACCAGGAGATGATGGTGATGTCGGTGCCTTCCTGCACGATCCGCGCCTTGCCCAGCGGGATCGGCTTCGCGACCTCGTCCACCTCGCCCGGAATGAACAGGCTGCCGGCGGATTCGATGAAGATGCAGGGATCGGGATCCTGGATGCAGGAGAGCAGCAGCCCCTTGTAATCGGCCGGGGTCGAGGGCGCGACCACCTTGATGCCGGCGGTGTGGGCGAACCAGCCTTCCAGATGGTCGGCATGCTGGCCCGCCGTCTGCCAGCCCGCGCCGGTCAGGGTGCGGATGGTGATCGGCACCGTGCTCTGCCCACCGGACATGAAGCGCAGCTTGGCGGCATGGTTGAAGATCATGTCCATGGCGACGGTGGTGAAGTTCATCAGCATGATCTCCGCCACCGGCTTGTAGCCGGCCAGCGCCGCGCCGATCGCCGCGCCGATGATCGCCTGTTCGGAGATCGGCGTCGATTTGACGCGATCGTCGCCGAAGCGGGTCGAGAGGCCGGCTGTCGCGCCGGTGACGCCGCCGCCTTCACGGTCGGCGACATCCTCGCCCAGCACCAGCACCTTGTCATCCTCCGCCATCGCCTGGGCGAGGGCCGAATTGACGGCCTGGAGCGAGTTCATCTTCTTGGCCGTCATGCGGGCATCTCCTGGGCAAACACATCACGGCGCAGTTCGTCGACCGACGGCAGCGGGCTGGCCAGCCCGAATTCCTGGGCATCCTCGACCTCGGCCTCGATCTTCGCCTGCATCTCGGCCAGCTGATCCTCGGTCGCGTGACCCTGTGCCACCAGCCATGCCTTGAAGGCGGGCAGCGGATCCTTGGCGATCGCCGCGGCCTTTTCTTCCTTGGTCATGTACTTGTCGTCGTCGCCCAGCACATGGCCGAGGAAACGGAAGGTCTTGCACTCCAGCAGGGTCGGCCCCTCGCCCTCGCGGGCGCGGATGATCGCTTCATGCGCGGCGGCATACATGGCGAGCGGATCATTGCCGTCGACCGTATGGCCGGGCATGCCGTAGCCGATCGCCCGCTTGGCGATGAAGTCGACCGAGGTGCCATTTTCGTAGCGCGTATGTTCGGCAAAGCCGTTATTCTGGCACACGAAGATCACCGGCAGCTTCCACACCGACGCCAGGTTCAGCGCTTCGTGGAAGGCGCCGATGTTCGATGCGCCATCGCCGAAATAGGCGATCGTCACCCGCTTCGATCCATCCAGCTTCGCCGCCCAGGCAAGGCCATTGGCGATCGGCATGGAGGAGCCGACGATGCCGGTCGTCACCATCACCCCGGTTTCGGGATGGGTGAGGTGCATCGGCCCGCCCTTGCCCTTGCAGGTGCCGTCGACGCGCCCGGCAATCTCCGCCCAGAGCGGGCGCAGCGGCATGTCCTTGGCCACCATGTCGTGGATGCCGCGATAGATGGTGCAGATCTTGTCGTCGTCGGTCAGCAGCGACGAGATCGTCGCGGGGATCACTTCCTGCCCGCGCGCCGAATAATAGGGCATGACCAGCCGCCCCAGGCGGATGGTCTTGCGGATCGCGTCGTCGTTGCGCTCGATCCGGATCATGCGGCGGTAGATGTCCACCAGCGCTTCCTGGCTCGGCGCCGGGGCGTTGCTCAACTCTGCCATGGGTTCCTCGATGGCTATGGAATGTGCCCCCTGCATTGGCCGTCGGGCATCGGGGGTCAACTCGCCCCGGCGATATGTGGCTTCGCGCCCCAAAAGGCGTGAAAATGCGTCGCTTTTCCGCGCGATTTCGCTCCACCGATATGCGGCCGGCGATGCTTGCAATGCGGTCCGATCGGCCCAAGCTGGCAGCAGGGAGAGCGCGCGATGACGAACATGCTGACCGCCATCGCCAGGGGCGGCGAAGGGATTGAGGGGATCGCGATCCACAGCGTGCCGATCCCGGTTGCGGGGCCGGGCGAGGCACTGGTGCGGCTCAAGGCGGCGACGCTCAATTTCCGCGACCTGATCATCGCCCGCGGCATGATGGCGGGGCTCGCCAAGGAACCCGATTATGTCCCGCTGTCCTGCGCCACCGGCGAGGTGGTCGCGGTCGGCGAGGGCGTATCGCGCGTGAAGCCGGGCGACCGGGTCAACCCGATCTTCGCGCTGGGCTGGCTGGAGGGACGACAGCCGAGCATGGCGATGCTGGGCGGCAGCGCCGACGGGGTCGCCCGCCAATATGCGGTCTTTCCGGCGGAGAGCCTGTGCATCGTGCCGGATGCGCTCGGCGATCTGGAGGCGGCGACTTTGACCTGCGCCGGCCTCACTGCCTGGAACGCGCTGTTCCTGCCCCGCCCGATCCAGCGGGGCGAATGGATATTATGCCAGGGCACGGGCGGCGTCTCGATCGCGGCGCTGCAATTCGCCAAGGCGGCCGGGGCCCATGTCGCCATCACCTCCTCCTCCGACGCGAAGCTGGCGCGCGCCCGCGCGCTGGGCGCCGACATCAGCGTCAATTATCGCACCGATCCCGACTGGCCAGCGGCGATCCGCCAGGCGCTGGGCGGGCGCGGTGTCGACATCGTCGTCGATGTGGTCGGCGCCAGCCAGGTGGAAACCGCCGCATCGCTGCTCAACCCCGGCGGGGTGATCGCCGCGATCGGCATGCTGGGGTCCGAGTTCAGCTGGCACCTGGCCGATGTTGGCGGCAATCCGGTCGCCCGCATCTCGGTCGGCAACCGCGCCGAGCATGCGGCGATGCAGGCCTTTTGCGCGCAACATCGCATCAGGCCGGTGGTCGATGCGGTCTATGATCTCACCCGTCTGGCCGATGCCTGCCGCCATCTGGAAAGCGGCCAATTTTTCGGCAAGATCGGGATAAACCTACTCTAAATTCTGGAACGGACGCATGGACAAGAATGAAAAGGCGCGCGAGGCGGCCGAGCGCGTGCTGCAACTGGAGGCCGAGTTGGAGGCGGAGGGCGATGCCCGCACCGGTGGCGACGAACTCGCCCATTCGCGCGCAGTGCTGCACCAATGGGTCGATACGGTGGTCGCGGTCGTGGCCTCGCCAGGGGTCGGTCGCGTGACGCTGATCCACGCCGATGGCGGCCAGACCAAGATCGCCTCGCCCAGCCTGCCCTTCCTGCTCTCGCGTCCGGCCCGGTTCGATGCGCAGGATGAAAATTCTCCGCCCGACGCGGGTTGAAAGCGGCCAGCGGCTTCCTATCTGTGAATGGTCCCGGCCAGCCCCCTCAGGCCGAGACATCTTACCAGGCCCCCGGCGCACTCCCCCCGCGTCGGGGGCAATGGTTTTCCGGGGCTATTCCACTATGTGCCGGCAGTTTCTTGATAGTGGATTGCAGCAGATATAGACTGAAGGCATGTGGAACGCCGTTTGGAGCATCGCTTTTAGCCTCGGGCTCTTCCTTTGGATAAAGTTCGCCTCGGCCATTCTCCCGATCTGGGCATCCATCCCGGTATCGCCCCTCCCAATCGTGCTTCTGGGGCTGTGGGTGCGGCGATCGGCAAAGCGTGCTCGTTCCCAACCTGAACCGTCGACTGACGAAATATCGAATCCGCGCTAGGGCTGATTTTCCAGCCCGGCCGCATGGCGTGCCGCGATATAGCCGAACACCATCGACGGCCCGATGCTGGCGCCCGCCGCGACATAGACATTGCCCATCACCGATGCGGTGGTGACGCCGGTGGCATAGAGGCCGGGGATCGGCGCGCCCGCGCCATCGACCACCCGCCCGCGTTCATCGGTGACGATGCCGCCATAGGTGCTGACATCGCCCGGCACGACCGGCACGGCGTAGAAAGGCCCCTTCTCGATCGATCCCATGGAGCGTTCCGCGGAAAAGGGATCGCCCACGAAGCCGCAATTGTCATAGGCGCGCGCGCCGCGATCAAAGTCCCCATCCTTGCCGGCGGCGACGAAGCCGTTCCAGCGCGCCACCGTCGCGGCCAGGGTGGCGGGATCGGCACCGATGCTGGATGCCAGCCCCTCGATCGTGTCGGCGCTGTGCAAATAGCCGCTTTCCACCCAGCCTTCGGGAATCGCCTTGTCGATGAAGCGGCCGGCAACGGCATAGAGTTCGACATATTGACGGTCCAGGATCGCCCAGCTGGGCACCGCCGGCACCACCGCGTTCCGCCGGACCATCGTCTCGCAATAGAGCTCGTAGCTGCCCCCTTCATTCATGAAGCGGGTGCCGCCCTGATCGACCAATATGGCGTGCGGCTTGCCGGTCATCGACTGGGCGCCGGGCGCGACATAGCCCTTGTCCCAGCCGGGCGCGGGGGTGAGCTGATAGCCGACCATCTGGTCCATCTGTGCCAGCCGGCCGCCGATCCGCTCCAGTTCCTGCTGCATCTCGCCGGTATCGCCCTCGGGCGTCTGCGACCATTCGGCGCGGGTGCCGGGCATGTAGCGGTCGCGCATCGCCTGGTTGCGGGCAAAGCCGCCGGCATTGACCAGCACGCCCAGCCGCGCGCCGATCCGCCAGGGCTTGCCGTCCTTCACCGTGACCACGCCGGTGGCGATCCCTTCCTGCACGACGATCTCGCTTACCGGCGTGTCGGTGCGGACATCGGCGCCGGCGGCCAGCACGGCTTTCAGCATCCGCCCCTGCAGCGCGGCCCCGGCGGTGGTATATTTGCGGCCCAGCAGCTTGTCGCGAATGGTGCGCAGCGCGATCTTGGCCATCAGCTTGCCCGACGCCTTGTTGGTGCGGCGATGGCCCTGCGCCTCCATCCCCTCGACCAGCGTGACGTTGAATTCGGCAAAGCCCTGACGCAGCCGGTCGGCCCAGTCGCCCAGTTCCTTGCGGTTGAAGGGCCTGGCCACCACGGTGCGCGACGTCTTGCAGCCGCCGGGCTGCTCATCATAATAATCCGGCCAGAAGGTCGAACCGCGTTGCAGCGCCACCCCCTGATCCACCAGGAAATCGACCGCGCGCGGCGCCTGAGTCACATAGGCGAGGCGCTTCTCGCGCGAGGTGCCGGGGGCCGGATGGCCGTCGAGCGCCTGCAGCGCGTCGAGATAGGTCATCGCCGCCTCGGCACTGTCCGCCTCGCCATCGGCCAGCATGAAGCGATTGGCGGGAATCCACATGACGCCGCCCGACTTGGCGGTGGTACCGCCGATCTTGTCGGTTTTTTCCAGGATGGCGACCGACTTGCCGGCCTGGCGCATGACCAGGGCCGAACTCATCGAACCGGCGCCGCTGCCCACGACCACCCAGTCGAATATCTCGTCGAACCCGTCCATGCGCCGCTCTCCCTTTTCTGTGCGTCCGGGCTATCGTGCCGGGGCGATGATGGGGAGGGCGCAGCCACGCTCATCGCCACGGCGACGTTCGCGCCACGCGGCGCCATGCTAGAGCAGGCCGCAAGGAGAGACGCATGAGCCATGACCTGCCCGATTATCGCACCATCCTGCTGGAGCGGCGGGGGCGGCTGTTGGTGATGACGCTCAACCGGCCGGAAGCGTTGAACGCGGTCAATCTCGACCTGCATGACGAATTGCCCGAGGCACTCGCCTTTGCCGGCCGCGACAATGGGTCGGACGTCGTGCTGCTGACCGGCGCGGGCCGCGCCTTTTCCGCCGGTGGCGACATCGCCCATATGGAGCATAATGCCGCCAATCCGCATCTGTTCGATCATGAGGCGCGGCAGGCGAAGCGGATCGTGTCCGCCCTGCTCGATATCGAAAAGCCGGTGGTGTGCCGGATGAACGGCCATGCGGTCGGGCTGGGCGCGTCGATCGCCTTGCTGTGCGACATCATCTTTGCCGCCGAGGGCGCGAAGATCGGCGATCCGCATGTCGGCATCGGCCTGGTCGCGGGCGATGGCGGCGCGGTCATCTGGGCACAGCGGATCGGCCTTGCCAAGGCGAAGGAATATCTGCTGACCGGCGAACTGCTGAGTGCGGCCAGGGCAGTGGAGATTGGCCTCATCAACCATTGCCTGCCGGCCGATCAGCTGGACGGGGCGGTCGATGCCTTCTGCGCCAAGCTGCTGGCCGGCGCGCCCAATGCGATCCGCTGGACCAAGATATTGACCAACATGGAATTGAAGCGGATCGCCGGCGCGGTGATGGAAACCGGCATCGCCTATGAATCGCTCAGCGTCCGCACCGCCGATCATCGCGAGGGCATCGCCGCGCTCAAGGAGAAGCGGACAGCGAAGTTTACAGGGCGATAGAAGGCCACTGATAGATGCGTAGGCGACAGCCTTCTTCATACCGTCATCCCAGCGAAGGCTGGGATCTCTCTTTTCTTTCAAGCCCATCGCCAAAAGAAGAGAGATGCCAGCCTTCGCTGGCATGACGAACGGTGGTGGCGCGTCAGATAATATCCGCCACGCGCACCCAGCGGCGTTCGGCACTGGAGATGCGGATCGCTTCCTGGATGCGTTCGACCTCCAGCGCGCGGGCGAAGTCAGGGGCTGCGGTGCCGCGTTCATGGATCGCATCCACCATGGCCTGCATCGACAGCGCCATCGGATAGCTGGGCTGGGGCTCGCTCTGCCAGTCGAGGGCGATGCCGGGCGTCGTCTTGAACGCGTCAGGCAGCGCGACATCCTCCAGCGTGCCGCCCAGTTGCCCCGCGCGCAGCGTGCCGTCGCGCGCGGTCGGGAAAGTGGGCGAGGTCGAGACCATCCGCCCTTTGTCGCCGAACAGGTCGAGCAGGAAACCGTCATGCAGCGCCATGCTCCAGCTGATCTGCATCTGCAGCACCAGCCCGCTTTCGAAGCGCAGGATGACATTGGCGAGATCGGTGGTTTCGGGCGTGATGGTGTCGCCGTCCGGGAAGGTCCAGCGCTTGAGTATCTGACTGTCGTCGGCGACCAGCTCGGCGATCGGACCGAGGAGGTGGAGCAGCAGATAGAGCGCATGGCTGCCATTGTTGCGCACCGCCGACACACCCTGCCCGGCCTGTGCGAACCAGTTATAGGGGAACAGCTTGTTGGGCTGGTTGAACAGCGAGATGTTGAAATGACAGGTGCCGCCGAGCGGCGCGCCGATATGGCCGTCGTCCAGCATCGCCTTCATCTGGCGCAGGGCGGGCAGATAGTGCGAGAAGGCGTCGACGACGCCGATGCTGGCGCCGCCCTGCCAGGCCGTATCGATCGCCTTGGCCCCGGCCCAGTCGGGGGCGTGGGGGCTGGCATTATAGACATGTTTGCCATGGGCGAGCGCGGCCAGCACCATCGGCAGGCGGACGCTGGGTCGGGTGCCGAGGTCGACAATATCGATGTCGGGATCCGCGCACATCTCCTCCGCATTCCAGAAGGCGCGCGGCAGGCCGAGCCGCTGCTGCGCGGCGCGGGCCGTTTCCTCGCGCGAGGTGCATATCGCCGTTACCTCGACGCCGGGAATGGCGCGCCAGGCAGGCAGATGCGCGAAGGCGCCCCAGGCGGCGCTGACGATGCCGACGCGCAGCACCATCTTATTCGATCGTGCCCAGAACGGTGCCGACCTCATAGGTTTCGCCCGGCTGGGCGATGATGCGCAGCGTGCCGCTGGCCGGGGCCTCGACCTCGTTCGCCGACTTGTCGGCTTCCAGCAGATAGAGCGGCTGGCCCTCGGTAACGGTCGCGCCGTCTTCGGCCAGCCATTCGGCAATCTGCGCCTCGGTCATGGAAAAGCCGATCTTGGGCAGCAGGATGTCGGTGGCCATGGTATGTCCCCTTTGAAACAGCGAATATCTGTTCCCCTGCTATCGCGCCTTTGGCGGCGGACAATGCGCAAAAGCGGCCCGCTGCCGCCATATCACCGGCGCGATAGAAGGGCGGGGATCAGTAACCGCGCGTGTCGGTCCAATTGTCACTTTCGCCCGGCTTGAAAGTCTTGCCCGGCGTCCTGCCCGATCCGGTTTTGAGGTCGAAGCCGATCGGATCGGCGCCACCCTCGATACCGACGCCGAAGGAGGAGAGCGCCCAGCTGGTCATGACATAATGGCCGATCGAAAAGACTAGGTCCATCTTCTGCCGCGTGTCGAAATGGGCGCCCAGCCCGTCCCAGGTGGCGTCGCTGATCTTGCCATCCTCGATCAGTTCGTCGACCGAGCGCAGCACCAGTGCGTCTTGCTCCGCCCAGTCGCCGCCTTCGGGAAAATCGCGGATCGCGCCGATTTCCTCCAGGGTGATGCCGGCGTTGAGCGCATAGCCGACATGATTATGCCACTCATAGGCCGAGTTCACCCGCCAGGCGACGCGCAGGATCAGCAGTTCGAGCGCACGCGTTGACAGGCTGTTCGCCATCAGCAGATGCTTGCCCCAGATATTATAGACCTTCCCCAGCGGCGGATGGTTGGCCATCACCATCATGACATTGGTCTTGGACCCCTCCTCCCAGGCATTGGGCTCGCCCCAGAAGGCGAACACCTCGCGCGCGTCGTCGGTCCACTGGTCGCGCGGCAGATGGGAAATTCGGGGCGTAATGTCGGTCATGATGCGTCCTTGATGGAGAATCTCAAAGTCCCTCGACCAGCAGCACGCGATAGGGCGCTGCCTTCATCCGATAGGGCAAGGCCGCCTGATATTCGGGGCTGTCATACCAGGCGCGGGCCTTGGCGGCGTCGGGAAATTCCAGGATGATCGCGCCGTCCGCGCCGTCGCCTTCCAGCAATTGCTGCGCGCCATAAACGGCGAGTGGACGGATGCCGTAATGGGCGACGAAGGTCGCGGCATTGGCGCGGTTCATCGCGCTATAGGTGTCCATCGCTTCCTGATCGGCGATCGGGCCTTCGCGGGTGACGATCATATAAGCGGGCATCGGCAGCGTTCCTCGCGTCAGTGGATGGCGGCGGGCATGGTGCTGCGGTCCCAGCCGCCGGCCGCGGCGAAATCCTTGCGGCAGCTGCGGCTGGCGAACCAGGCGAGGATGGTGCTGGGAATGCCGACCAGCAGCGCCCAGCGCATCGCCATGCCGAGCGAATCCTCGCCATAGACCGGGCGCAGCGCATCGCTGAGCGCGCCCACCAGCACCGGTCCGCCACCCAGGCCGACGACCTGGATCGACACCATCAGCACCGCGATCGCCGTGGCGCGCGAGCGGGAGGGCACCAGCCCCGCCACCACCGCCATCAGCGGCGCCGCAGACAGGCCGCCCAGCAGCATGTTGAGGCCATAGAGCGGAAAGACCCGATCGCCCGGCCCGGTCAGGATCATCCAGCCGATCGCGGTGGCGCAGGCGCCCGACAGCATCAATATCCAGACATACCAGCGCATGTCGCGGCGGCCGAGATAGTCGGCCAGCGGTCCGCCCAGCGTATGGCCGATCGCCGAGCCGAAGAAGAGCGCCCCGCCCATCTGCAACCCGGCCTGGCTGGCCGGCATGCCATGGGTCCGTTCCATGAAGGCCGGCGCCCAGCTGATGAAGCCCATGGTCAGCAGCGCATTGAGCGAGGCGGCGGCAATCAGCGGCGGCAGGGTGCGGATCGCCAGCAATTCGCGCGCGGTCTGAAGGAAGGGCACGGGCCGCGCCTGTTCGGCCGAGGCACCGTCGGCCAGACCGGATCGGCTGTCGCGCAGGGTGAACCAGACAATCGGCGCCAGGATGAAGCCGGGGATGGAGGCGAAGATCAGCGTCTCCCGCCAGCCATAGGCCTGCACCGCCCAGCCACCGACGGCCGGGCCAAGGAAGGTGCCGAGCGAGGCGCCCAGCAAGAAGATGGACAGCGCGGTCGCGCGCTGGCGGATCGGGAAAAGATCGGCGATCCAGGCCTGGGACGGCGGGGTGAAGCCGCCTTCGCCAAGGCCGATGCCGGCCCGACCGATCAGCAATATCCAGAAGCTCTTCGCCAGGCCGCAGACGATGACGGCGGCGCTCCACACCGTGGCGGCGATGGCGACGATCTTGCGCTTCGACCAGCCATCGGCCAGCCGCGCCAGCGGGATGATGGCGAGGATATAGACGATCGCGATGATCATGTCCTTGGCCATGCCGATCGCGGCGTCGGACAGGCCCAGTTCGTGGCGGATCGGCTCCACCATCACCACCATCAGATAGCGTTCGCCCTGGACCGAAGCCGACACCAGCACCATCAGCAGCAGGAAATAGGCGCGATAGGCCATGGAGGGCAGCGCTTCGGGCGGCGTGACGGCGGAAGCCGTGTCGAAATGCGGGTCGCTGTCTGCCATGCGCTTGTCCTCACCTGTTGCGGCGCGGTCGTGGCGCGCGACGATCATGCGGCTGGAGCCGTCTTGTCCGGGCAGGATTTGAAACCGGTTCGACGCGGGAGGCAATGCGGGCGGGAAAGGATCGCTTGCGCGATGGCCCCTCCCCGCCCGGCCAGAGAGGATCAGGCGTCCTCGTCGCTCATCCAGTGGACGAAGCGCTGCAGCGGCAACATGCCGTCATGAGCGCCGCCCATCACATGCTTGGCCGCGCCGCCGAGCCGCACGACGCGTTGCGCCCCGGCGCTGGCGAGGCGATCGCGCAGCGCCAGTTTGCGCTCGGGCGGATAGATGCCGATCGTCTGGGTCGCGACATTCACATGGCGGACCGCCGCATCGAGCGAGGCGACATGGACGACATTGGCGGTCTTGTTGCTCGGATGGAAATCGACCGGCTCATCGGTCAGGATGACCAGGCCCCGGCCATCGGGCTTGCCCCAGACTTTGGTATCGTCGCCCATCAGGGTCAGCATCTCGATCTCGTCGCGCACCTCGACCGGCAGCGGATGTGCGACCGCGGACGCCGTTTCGCGATCGAGGCCAAGCTTCTCCTGCAGCTTCGCGCAGAAGGCCTCTACCCCGGCCCGGTCGCCCTCGACGAAGATGAAGCGGCTGGCGAGGCAGGCTTCCTGGTTCATCGTCGCGACGTCGGTGGCGGCGGCATCGGCGACATCGTCGATGACGGCGGGATCGAACCCTTCCGGCCCGATCATCGAGATCGACGTCTTGGGATCGAACGACACCATCTGGATGCCCGGCCCCAGATATTTGATGACATTCTTGATCGCGTCGCCGCCGCCCCAGGCGACGATCTTGTCGAAATATTGCGGGCGATAGAGCGTGCCTTCGATCCGCTCGTCGCCGCCCCGCCAATAGACCGCCGACATCGACCGGACGACCGGATGATTAGGATCGACATCGGCCATGGTGCGCAGCATCGCGACGCAGGTGAACGGGTCGCTCGACGGCATCTTGAAGACATTGACCGCCTTCACCAGCGCGCCCTGCGCGATCGAGGAGATGCAGCTGGTGGGCGAATTGCCGGCCAGCATATGCACCATGCGCGGCGGGAAAGCGCGCAGCGCGCCGCGATTGCCGTGCATGTCGGTGCGCTCCACCCAGCGGTCAAGCGCGGCGGGATTGAGGAAGCTCGATTCGATGCTGCAACGCAGCCCCTCGGGCGTCAGGAAATGTTTGGCTCGGCGGAACAGATTTTCCACCACCCGGCGCGGCAGCGGATTGACCTTGACCGTATGCTCCAGCGCCGCCTGCAAATAGGGATTGGTCTCGAAATCCATTCGCTGCCCGGCCTCGACCAGGAAATCGATGATCTCGCTGACCGGCACGTCGAGCAGCGGCGGCAGTTCGGATCGCGGCGCGACCAGCGCATTGAGGTCGATCTGCGGCGTCGCGAAATCGACGCCCAGGTCGCGCGAGCGATGGCGCACCGCCCCGCCCTCGACCAGTCTGCCACGCACGAAATGATCGACGCGGATCGGTTCGGCCGCCGTTTCGACCGGCGCCGTCTGTTCAAGCACGCTCATGCCACACCTCGTACATAGGCATCGACGGTGCCCGCGCAGCCGATCTTGTCGTCGCCTTCCAGATCGGCATAGCGGGCAATAGTGTCGCGAATGGATGGCCCGCTATTGCCGCAGGCGCAGGGACTGTAGTCGACCGATATCCGGTCGCCGGTGATGACGCCGCCCCAGCGGCCGTCGAGCGACAGGTCGAAGAAGGCGGCCCGCCCCTCAACCTCGCCGTCATGATCATGGGCGATCAGCGCATCACCATCCTTGTCCAGGATCATCGGCACGATCCAGGGCGGCACATGATAACGCCCGCCCTCGCGGCATTTGGGCATGCCGCTATTGAGTTCCTGCATCGAATAATTCTGGAAGTGCCGGCCTTCGGGAATGTTGAAGGTTTCATGCACGAACTGCTGATAATCGTCCGGCAGTTGCGCGCGCTTGAGGCCACCGCCGATATAGATGCAGTTGTCCGGGTTGAAATCCTTGGCGCTATAGCCCCGCTCCCGCACCGCCTTGGCGACATGGTAGAGCGCGTTCCACATGCCCGCGATATAGAGCTTGTCGGCGCGATGCTCGATCATCGCATCGGCGGCGATATGGACGGCGGCGTCCATCGCCTCCTGCCGGAAACGGGACGTTTCCTCGAACTCGGCAATGTCGCCGGGCAGCGCGCTGCCGTCCGCCATCGCCTTGCGCAGCACCACCATGCGGGTCAGCGACCCGACGGTAATCGGCGGCACCGGATATTGGAACATCTCCTTGGCGGGATCGCCAAAGGCCTCGCGCTGGGCTTCGCCGATAATCTCGTTCTTGGGCACCTTGGCGACCGGGGCCAGGCCCATGATGCGGCGATCCTGCGCCGGCTGCACGCCCGATCCCCAGGCAAAGACATTGACGGTATCGACCTTCGACCAGTCCATGTCCGCCTGCGACGCGATCAGCATCGCCGACTTGCCGGTGGTGCCGCTGGAGCAGGATACATAATGGCCGGCCGCCTGCAGCCGGGCGATCCAGTCATCGACATCGGTGATGCCGTCCAGATCGATGTCGGTCACGGGATGGGCGGAAATGGTGTTGAGCCACTGGGTCAGCTTGTCCCAGCGCTGCTGCATCAGCCAGTTTTCGGGATAGCTCTTGTACGCCGTGTGCGGGAACAGCAGCTTCACCGCGTCGTCGAGCGAGGTCACCTCGCTGATCCCCGCTTCCCGCGCGCGGTGGCCAAGCAGACGGATGCCGTCCTTCTTTTCCTGGAACCGCTCGTTCAGCGCAGCGATCTGCGCGTCGCGCAATTCGGCGTGGGGAATGTTGAATCGATAATCCGAACTGACCAGTCCGGTGAGGCGATCGGCCTGCGCGCCCATATCCTGCTCCTTGCCCTTGTGGCTCCGGTGCATTAATAGCACCTGATTCGTTTCATTATGCATGATTCGCAAAATGCGGCAAGGGCCATAATGATGCTGGTCATGGACACACCGATTTCAGACCCGCGCCCCGCCGCCGGGCGCCCGACCCGCGAGCAGGCGCAGGCGCGCCAGGCCGAAATGCTCGACGCCGCGCTCGACATGTTCCTCGACAAGGGGTTCGAGCTGACGACGATGGAGGCGGTGGCCGCCGCCGTAGGCATGACCAAGCGCACCATCTATGCCCGCTATCCCGACAAGGCGGCCCTGTTCATGGCGGCGGTCGGCCGGGCGATCGCGCGCACCGCCACGCCGCGCGCCGCGCTGGAGGCGATCGCTGGCGACGATCTGGAAACCACGCTGGTCGCGATCGCCCGGCTGCGCATCGCCGACCTGTCGACACCCGAGGGCGTTCGGCTGCGGCGGATCATCACCACCGAATCCTATCGCTTCCCCGACCTGCTGATGCTGTCCTACAGCCAGGGCGCCCAGCCGGTGCACGACCATCTGGCCGACCTGCTGCGCCACCATGATAGCGCCGGGGCGATTTGCGTGGACCGGCCGGACATGGCAGCCAGCCTGTTCATGACGATGGTGCTGGGTGGACCGATCCGGCTGGTGGGATCGCCCCAGCCGATGAGCGCCGCCGAGGTGGACGACTGGGTGCGGGCCGCCGTGCGCCTGTTCCTGAACGGCATAAGGACCAGATCGGACTAGCAACCCGGACCACCCGCAAGAGGGGGCCGGCACCAGATGAGGAGAGGGATATGGGATCGGCCTATTGGGGTGAGTTGCGGACGCATTGGCGACCTCTGCTCGCCGCGACGATGGGACTGGGCTTCGGCATCGGCCTGTCCGCCTACACGATGAGCCTGTTCGCGCCGAAGATGATCGGCGAGTTTGGCTGGGAGAAATCCCAATTCGCCCTGCTCGGCAGTTTCGGCCTGCTGATGCTGATCATGCAGCCGATCACCGGGCGGCTGACCGACCGCTTCGGCGTGCGCGCGGTATCCGCCGTGGGCGTGCTGGCCGGGCCACTCGCCTATCTGGGCTTCGCCTTCCAGTCCGGCAGCATCCGCGCCTTCTTCGCCGTCGCCGTGCTGCAGATCATCCTTGGCACGCTCACCACATCGCCGGTCTATACCCGCATCGTCGCCGAACGGTTCGAGCGGGCACGCGGCCTGGCCTTCTCGATCGTGATGACCGGTCCGCCGCTGGTCGGCGCGGTGATCGCTCCGCTGCTCGGCGGCTTCATCGAGAGCCAGGGCTGGCGCAACGGCTATCTGCTGATGGGCGGCGTCACCCTGGTCTTCGGCCTGATCGCCGTGCTGCTGACGCCCGCCCATATCGGCGTGCATCCCCATGAGGAGGCCGAGGAAGCAGGGACGCCCGCGCCCGTCGGCAGCCCCGTCATCTTTCGCAATCCCGCCTTCTGGGTGCTGATCGTCGGCATGGTGCTGGTCAATTTCCCACAGGGACTCGCCTCGGCCCAGATGAAGCTGGTGCTGATGGACAGCGGCGCCGTATCGCAGACCGCGACCTGGCTGATTTCCATCTATGCGATCGGCGTGCTGCTCGGTCGCTTCGCCTGCGGCCTGTCGCTCGACCGGATGCCGCCGCACCATGTCGCCGCGCTGGCGCTGGCGATGCCGGCGATCGGCATGGCGCTGATGGCATCGCCGCTGGATGCGACCATCGTCCTCGCCCTCTCCGTCGCGATGATGGGGCTGGCGCAGGGCGCGGAGGGCGACATCGCCGCCTATCTCGTCTCGCGCCGCTTTGGCCTGGGCGTGTTCAGCCTGGTCATGGGTTTCGTCGGCGCGGCGATCGCGGGCGGCGCGGCGCTGGGTTCGCTGACGCTGAGCCTCACCTTGAGCATCTGGGGCAGCTATGCGCCGTTCCTGGCGCTCAGCGCCTGCGTCACTTTGGCCGGCGCTGCCCTGTTCCTGACCCTGGGACGCCGTCCCCCCACTATGGAGCCCGTCTACGCATGAGCGACACCCAACGCACCGCGATCGTCACCGGCGCCAGCGCCGGCGTCGGCAAGGAAGCCGCCCGCGCCCTGCTGCAACGGGGCTGGCGGGTGATCGGCATCGGCCGCGACGCCACCCGCTGCGTCGCCGCAGAGGCCGATCTCAGGGCCGAGGCCGGCGGCGATTTCACGATGCTGCGCGCCGATCTTTCCTCCATGGCCGATACCGCACGGGTCGCGCGGGAGGTCGCGACGCTTGCGCCGGAGATCGATGCGCTGCTCAACAATGCCGGCGGCGTGGTGGCGGAGCGGACGATCACGCCCGAAGGGTTCGAGGCGACCTTTGCCTCCAACCATCTCGCCCCCTTCCTGCTGACGCAGAAGTTGCTGCCCAATCTGCGCGCCGCCGCCGCCAGGCGGGGGCCGGGCGCGGTGCGCGTGATCGCCGTGTCCTCGACCGGGCATGAACAAAGCCAGGGCATCCAGTGGGATGACCTGAGCTTCGCCAATAATTTCGTCGGTGGCGCAGCCTATTGCCATGCCAAGCTCGCCAATATCCTCTTCACCCGCGAACTGGCCCGCCGCGTCGCCGATGACGGCATCGTCGCTCACGCCATGCATCCCGGCGTCGTCGCCAGCAATTTCGCCAGCCACTGCGACGCGCCGATGCAGGCCTATATGGAATCGATCCTCGACCGATCGGTCACGCCGGCGCAGGCCGCCGACACATTGGTCTGGCTGGCCAGTGCCGAGGAACCGGGGCGCAGCAGCGGCGGCTATTTCCATCAGCGCGCCGAACTGACGCCATCGGCGGCCGCGCAGGATGATGCGCAGGCGCTGAAACTGTGGCAGCTGAGCGAAGCGATGGTGGCGGGTTTCTAGAGCATCCTCCGATGAGGTTGGATCGGAGGATGCTCTAATTTCCTTTTGTTTGCCGCATTCTGCGAGTCGTCGGCTGTTCCAGCCGACTTCAGAATGCTCTAGCCCCGCCCCTCGGCCACGATGCGGAACTCGTCGAAGATATCGGTCGGGATGGCATAGCCGGCGCCATCGTCACGGATCCTGTCGATATGGGCGGCGACATCCTCGGCGGTCGGCGGCGCGTCCAGCCCATGGTCCCATCCCGTGGTCGCGCCGACGAACACCCGTGCGATCCGGCCGCCGAGCGCGGAATAGATGCTGTGGGTCGAGGTGCAGCGCTCATGGGCCAGATATGCGACCAGGCCGGCGGTGAAGCGTGGATCGAAACTGGGGCCGAGCGCCCGGCCCCAGGGATTATGCCCCAGCGTCCCCTCGCTCATGCCCGCCGACATGCGGCTGGCGGCATTGGGCATCACCGCGTTGCAGAGGATGCCAAGGGGACGCCCTTCCTCCGCCAGATTATGCATCAGCCCCATGACGCCGCCCTTCGCCGCGCCATAGGCGGACAATTGCCCCATCCCCAGCATGCCGCCGCCCGATGTGGTGAGCACCAGCCGACCCCCGCCCTGCGCCCGCATATGCGGCCAGGCAGCGCGCGCGACATTGAAGGAGCCGCGCACATGGACGGCGAGCAGCGCATCGAGATCAGCCGCCGTCAGATCCTCGACCGGCGCAAAGCGCATATTGCCGGCATTGGCGATCACCGCGTCGATCCGGCCGAAGCGGGCGATGGCGAGGTCGATCATTGCCTGCGCGCCGTCGGGCGACGACACATCATCGCCATTGGCGAGCGCGATGCCGCCCGCCGCGACGATTTCCGCCACGACGGCATCGGCCATGGTCGCGGACGCTCCCTCCCCCGTCACCGATCCGCCCAGATCATTGACGATGACGGCACCGCCCCGCGCGGCGATGTCCAGCGCATAGGCACGGCCCAGGCCCCCGCCAGCGCCGGTGATGAGAATGGTGCGGCCGGTAAAGTCGATCCTGTCCATGCTCATCCCAGTTGCGCGATGATCTGCGGCAGGTCGGCGGTGGTGCGGATGCCCGGTGGCGCATCGCACACGGCCGCAATGGCATTCACCGCGCGATGGGCGGTCAGGCCCGGCGTGAAGGCGGCATAATCCTCCGGCGCGACCGGGAATGTGATGTGGACGTCGAGCGGCGTGTCGCCCTCAACCCGGATACGCCAGCCGGACTCGCGCAATTCCCAGTCGGGGCGGTCGATGTCGCGGGTGCAATACCAGTTGGCGCGGAAGCGCAGCACGGCCTTGTCGCCCTGCATCCCCGATATGGTGATGCGCTGGGCGCCGACGGTGCCGGCGGCGATCGTGCCGGCCGCGATCGTCACATTGCGGGTCGCCGCCGCCATTTCGCCGAACGCTTCCCACCGGTCGACCGCGATGCCGGCGGCGTCGGCCAGCTGGGCGAGCGAGCCGGCAAAATCATGCTTCACATAATCGACCTTGCGCTGGTCGAACGCGGTCGGCGCAACGCCATAGCCCATGATGTTGAACAGCAGGTCGGGCGAATCCCGGCTTTCCATGTCGGCAAACTCGTCGATCGTCAGGCAGTCATGCCGGCGCGAGAGCGAGAGCAAGGGAATGGTCAGCGCCTCGGTCACGAAACCGGGGCTGGAGCCGGTGCTGTAGATCGAGCTGTTGCCGGCCTGGCAGGCCGCCTCGATCCGGGCGCGAACATCCGGGTCCATGGAGGCGGGATGATGGAAATCGCCGCGCGTGGTGACGACATTCTTGCCCGATGCCAGCAGCCGGCACAGTTCGTCCATGTCGGTCCCCTGCCGCATATAGAGGACGCAATCGGCCGGGGTTGCGACCAGTGCGTCGACATCGCTGGTCGCAACGATGCCCTGCGGCGCGGTGCCGGCGAGCGTGCCGGCATCCTGCCCCGCCTTGGCCGCCGAACTGACCCACAGACCGACAAGGTCCAGCCCCGGATGCTCGATCACCGCTCGCAGGGCGCGGCCGCCGATATTGCCGGTGGCCCACTGGATCACCCGATAGTGCTTGCCCATCGCCATCCTCTCCCTTGCCGTGCCGATCAGAATTTGACGCCGGCCTGGACACCCCAGGTCGCGGGCGCACTCCAGACATTGCCGATGCCGAAATTATTGCTGAGCACCTGGGTGCGGTAGCGGCTGTCGGTGACATTATCGCCGAAGACGGCCAGCGAGAAACGGTCGCTGGCGTCGGTCCATTCCGCGCGCAGCGCCAGCACCTCATAGCCCTTCTGCGCGAACTGGGTGCCGGACGGGCCGAAATAGAATTTCGAGGTGTAATAGAGATTGCCCGACAAGGCGAGCGACCCGCCGGCCAGGTCCAGCGTATAGCGCGCGCCGACATTGCCGGTGAAGTCGGGCGTGCGCTGCATATGCACGTCGTTGAGCTGGGTCGGCACGACGACGAAGCTGATCCCCTGCGCCGCGCAACTGGCGAGCGTGCAGCGCGTATAGATCGGCGCATCCTCGAAATTGGTGTAGCGCGCATGGGTATAGGCGGCGCCGACATTGAACTGGAACCGGTCGGTCAGCCGATAGGAGAGCTGGCCTTCCAGACCATAGATTTCCGACGAGGCGGCGTTGATGATCTGGGCCGAGGGCGGGTTGCCGCGATAGAGCGACACCTGCAGATTCTTGTAATCATAATAATAGGCCGACAGGTCGACCGACAGGCGCCGGTCATCATATTTGAAGCCCGCTTCAAAGGCGTCGATATCCTCCGGCGCGACCTTGTTGCCGGTATTGCCGCCAACGTCGAGAATGCCCGACTTATAGCCCTTGCTATAGGAGGCGTAGACGCTCGATTCCTCGCTGGGCTTGTAGCGCAGCACCGCGCGCGGCGTGAACTTGTTGCCCTTGAGGTCGGGCACATAGGTGCGCACGCCGGAGAAGGGGATGATGTAATAGGCGTCGCCGATCCTGTCGTGGCTGTAGCGCCCGCCCACCGTCAGGAACAGGTCGGGCGTGAAGGCATAGGTGAGGTCGGCAAAGGCGGCATAGGATTTGCTGTTGGTGCCCGAACCGCCCAGCGCAATGCTGGCGAGCGGATCGCCGGCGGTCGGCGTGCCGACCCGCGTGCCCCATCGGTCCTTGTTGTTGAAGTAGAAGAGGCCGGCGGTCCATTGCAGCGGTCCGCCCGGCTTCGAGGTGAGCAGCAATTCCTGCGAAACGGTCTGGCTGCGCACTGGAATGTGCAGCAGGAAGATATTCGCCGCCGTGCTGTCCAGATCCTCGACGATCAGCGAATTTTCGTCGCGATACTGGGTGTAGGAGGTGAGGTCGGCAAAGCCCAGGTCCGCCTTCAGCGTGGCCTGGATCACGTCATTGTTCGACAGGAATTCGGTCGGGCCGCCGGTCGCCACTTCATCATGTTTGGTCGCGTAGAGGCTGGGCGGCAGGTTGGTGCCCGCGCCGCCAATATCGTCGCCGACATAGATATTGGTGTTGAGCAGGGTCGGATCATCGGTGTCGCTATGGGTGTAGCGCAGCAGCAGCGACACGGAATCGCTCAGGTCCGCCTTGATCCCCGTTCGCACCGACCAGTTGCTGTAGCGCCCGTCCCGGTCGCTGCCGGTGGTGATATTATGGACGAAGCCATTGCCGCGCCGGAACAGCCCTTCGACATCCATCGCCACATCCTGGACCACGCCGAAGGTGGCATAGCCCTGCACCGCCAGGCTGTTGAAGCGACCATAGCTGACCTCGAACTCGCCCGAGCCGTCGCTGCTGGGATCGGCCGTGGTCAGCAGGATCGCGCCGCCGGTGGTGTTGCGGCCGAACAGCGTGCCCTGCGGTCCTTTCAGCACCTGCACGCTTTTCAGGCTCATCAACTGGAAATCGGCCGCCAGCGGGTTGGGCGAATAGAAGCCGTCGACATAGATGCCGACATTGGCGCCGCCGCCCGAGCTGGCGACCGCCGTGCCGACACCGCGAATGGTCGGTTGGACGAAGGCGGCCGCGCTGTCGAAGCGCAGCGCCGGGGTGACGGTGGCGATGTCGGTGAGCTGGCTGGCGCCGGCGCTGGTCAGCTGATCCTGGGTGACGGTGGTGATGCTGATCGGCACGTCGCGCGACAATTCGGCGCGGCGCTGGGCGGTGACGATGATCAGATCCTGGTCATTCTGGGCCGGCGGCGGCGCCGCCTCCTGCGCGACGGCCAGGTGCGACACGGTGGCCAGCAGCATGGCCGCGCCAATGCCCGACGAACGAATAAGCGTCTTCCGATGGATCATCCTTGCCTCCCATGATCGGTGCCGGTGGTCCGGCCCTCCCTATGGGCGGCATGATAAGGCCGAGAACCGCGGTCTCGCGCGCAGATAAGCGGCCGGCGGCTGACTCATCGCCTCGGCGTTGCCGCGCGCCGTTCAGGGGCCAAGATATCCGATCGTATCCTGTCGCGGATCGGGCGAGTCCGCGCGCCAGCGGACCGATCCGAAGGGCCGCTCCAGCCGCCGCCGCACCCGCACCTCGCCCGCCTTGCGGTCAAAGGCGCGCGCCACCTGCTGCGCCAGCTTGTCGGCCTGGGTGAAACGATCGCGCATATGGAGATAATCGCCCCAGGTCGGACATTGATAGCGCTCGGTCCACAGCGCGGGATCGGCGATGTCGCGCGCGATCGACCAGTTGAAGCCGCCATTGCGCATCCGGGTGCGCTGCACCTCCACCATCGCCGCATAGAAATCGCGCGCCTGGTCGGGATCGACATCATAGTCGATCTCGATGATGACCGGGCCGGAACGACGGGTGAGCGCCATCCCGACTTCCGGTTCGCCCGCAATGATGAAGGGCTCGACATCCGCCTCGCTGGTTTCGGGCAGTGGCAGCAGCCAGCCCAGCAACGGCAATATGGCCAGTGCCAGCCCCGATCCATAGAGGGCGATGTCGACCGACCAGCTTTGCGCCACCAGCCCCCAAAGCAGCGCGCCAATCGCGATGCCGCCGGTCAGCGCCGAGGAGAAAAGCGACAAGGCCCGCGCCGTCACCCAGCGCGGCGCCGACAGCTGCACCGCGACGTTCAACAGGGCGATGGTCAGGATATTGGCGCCCCCCGCGACCAGCAACGCCAGGCAGGTGAGCGGCACATGGCGGCTGAACCCAACCAGTGCCAGCGCGATCCCGCTGACCAGCGCCAGCACGGCGGTCGTCCGCTGCGTTCCGAACCGGTCGCGGCATGGCCCGACCAGCAAGGCCCCCAGCACGGCGCCCACCCCGCTGGCGCCCAGTAACAGGCCATAGACACTGGCATCGCCACCCAGCAGATCCTTCGCCACCAGCGGGGCCAACGCCGACGCCGACGCCCCGGCCAGCCCGAACAGGAAGGCGCGCAGCAGCACCGTGCGGATCGCCCCGGCATGCAGCGCATAGCGCATGCCCGACACCATCGCCCGGTGGAATTGTTCGGGCGGCAGGCGCGCGGGCACATGACGCCGCTGCCAGACGAAGAAGGCGAGGAACAGCGGCAGATAGCAGATGGCGTTGATCGCAAAGGCGGCATGGGCGCCGGCCGCCAGCACGATGATGCCACCCAGCGCCGGGCCGAAGCTGCGCGCGACATTATAGCTGATCGTGCCGAGCGCGACGGCGGCGGGCAGCAGGCGCGGCCCGACCTGTTCGCTGATCGACGCCTGCCAGGCCGGCGAATAGAGCGCGACGCCCGCACCGATCAGCGAACAGAAGGCGAGCAGCATCCAGGGCGAACTATGCCCGGTCCAGGCCAGGAAGGTCAGCAGCGCAGCGCAGGCCATGGAGAAGGCCAGGCCGCTCATCGCGATCCGCCGGCGGTCGAACATGTCGGCAAAGGCGCCGGCGGGCAATGTCACCAGCATCAGCGGCAACATCAGCGCGGTCTGGACCAGCGCGACCATGCTGGGCGACGCGCTCATCCGCGTCATTTCCCATGCCGCGCCGACGCCCAGGATCAGCTGGCCGAAATTGGAGAGAAGGCTGGCGGTCCAGATGCGGCGGAACACCGGTTCGCGCAGCGGCGCGAAGCTGCCCCCCGTCGCCTGCGCGACTTCGCCTTGCGCCATCCGTCTCCCTCCTCATCATCTGCCCGCCCAGCCTGCACCAGCCGGGCGGCGCAGGCCAATCGGCGCGCGATCAATCGCCGGTGCGATTGGGGACCATCCCGCTTCCATGCGATAGGATGCGAGAGCCGCGCCTGCGGGAAAAGAGACCGGGAGAAGATGCTTGACCGACGCCTATATCATTGATGCCGTCCGCACCCCGCGCAGCATCGGCAAGATGGGCAAGGGCGCGCTGTCGCACATGCACCCGCAGCATATTGCGGTGGCGGTGCTGAAGGCGCTCAAGGATCGCAACAATCTGAACACCGCCGATGTCGACGACATCATCTGGGGCACCAGTGCGCAAATGGGGCTACAGGGCGGCGACCTTGGCCGGATGGCGGCGCTCGACGCGGGCTATGACGTCAAGGCTTCGGGCGTGACGCTGGATCGCTTCTGCGGCAGCGGCCTGACCGCCACCAACCTGGCCGCGGCGCAGATCATGTCGGGCATGGAGGATCTGGTGATCGCCGGCGGCACCGAGATGATGTCCTATGTCACCTGGTATGGCCAGTCGCTGCGCGAGGCGGGGGTGAAGGCCGCTGGCGGCCTCGGCACCGGCAATATGCGCTTGCAGGAAAAGCACCCCCAGTCGAACCAGGGCGTCGCCGCCGATGCGATCGCCGCGATGGAAGGGATCACGCGTGAAGATCTGGATGCGTTCGGCGCCGAAAGCCAGCGCCGCGCCGGCATCGCGCTCAGGGAAGGTCGCTTCGCCCGGTCGACCGTGCCGGTGCATGACGAGGATGGCAGCGTGGTGCTGGACCATGAGGAATATCCCCGCCCCGACACCACGGCCGAGCAGCTTGCCGGGCTGAAACCCGCCTTCGCCGCCTTCATGGACATGCCCTCGCGCCAGGACGGGCCGACCTTCCGCCAGCTCATCAACCAGAAATATCCCGATCTGGCGATCGAGCCGCTGCATCATGCCGGCACCTCGTCGGGCGTGGTCGATGGCGCCGCCGCGATCCTGCTAGCCTCGAAAGCCTATGCCGGCGCCCATGGGCTCAAGCCCCGCGCCCGCATCGTCGCGACCGCCAATGTCGGCGACGATCCGACGCTGATGCTGAATGCCCCGGTCCCGGCCGCGCGCAAGGTGCTGGCCAAGGCCGGGCTGAGTGTGGCCGACATCGACATATTCGAGGTCAATGAAGCCTTCGCCGTGGTGACGGAGAAATTCATCCGCGATCTGGGCGTCGACCGCGCCAAGCTCAATCCCAATGGCGGCGCCATCGCGCTCGGCCACCCGATCGGCGCGACCGGGGCGGTGCTGATCGGCACCGCGCTCGACGAGCTGGAGCGCAGTGGCGGCCGCTATGCCCTGATCACCATGTGCGCGGCCGGGGGCATGGCGCCCGCGATCATCATCGAACGTGTCTGATCGGATCGTCCGGCCGCCGCGCTGCGCCGAACAGGAGGAGGCTGCTTTCGTTTCGCCGCGATGGCGCTATGCTGCGCGCACAATGGAAAGCCTGCAGGACAAGACACTCGCTGACAACCCGCCGGCGCTGATGCGCAACGCGACGATGAAGCTGACGATCATCGCGCGTCAGTTGCGCGCGCATTTCGACCAGAGCGTGGTGCGGCTGGGCGTCACCCGCTCGCAATGGACGGTGATCGCGGCGGTCGCGCGCTATCCCGGCACGACCCAGCGCCATATCGCCAATCTGCTGGAAATGGCCGAGGCATCGGCCGGGCGGCTGATCGACCGGCTTTGTGCCGACGGCCTGCTGGAACGGCGGCAGAAGGATGATGATCGGCGCGCCCATGCCGTGTTCCTGACCGAGCGCGGCCAGGCGATCACGATGCAGCTATCCGGCATCGCGCAGGAGAATGAGGAGGTCGCCTTTGCCGGCTTCTCGGCCGAGGATTTGAAGCGCCTCAACAGCCTGCTCGACACGATTTCGGAAAATATCGTCAAGCCCTGAAGGCCGCCGGTGCCCAGGCGCGCCCATTACCGGACATAAAAAAACGTATGGCCCGCCCCGTTTGCAAGTAGGATTTTACGGTGTTCTGATCAGTCTGCGTCAACGTATGCGGTCTCACGGGAGCATCCCGTGGCCAAGATGGACATCCGCACGTCTGGAGCCACAATAAGGGAACCGGCAACAGGTGCCATTTTTTTGCCCGGGCTTTCCAGACGCCGATCGACTGTCAGGCCATCTTCACGATCCTTCCTGCAAACATCGTTGGGCTACGCGTGCAGAAGCACGCAGCCGATCCGTTATGCCGCTGCTGGATAGCCGCGTTCGAAGCTCACTTCTTTGCGGAGGGCTGCCCAAGCGATCCGCGCCAGTTTATTCGCCAATGCGACGACGATTGCGTTGCGATGAACTCCTCGCTCGATCATTCCTGTTAACCAACGTCCCAGCGGGGTTTCGCTGCGCGCCAGTGACGGTAATGCTGCCCGGGCGCCATGGATGAGCAAAGTGCGCAAATAGGTGTTGCCACGCTTGGAGATGCCGAGCAGCCGGGGCTTGCCGCCGGTAGTATGTTGCCTGGGTACCAGGCCGAGCCAGGCACCCAAGTCTCGCGCTTTGGCAAAGCTGCTGGCATCGCCCACGGCTGCAATCAAAGCGGTTGCGTTCAATGTACCGATGCCGGGGATGGACGTGAGCCGCCGGGCAGCTGCATCATTGCGAGCCAGTTCGACAAACTCGCCGTTCAGTGCCTCGACCTTGGTATCAAGTTCGTGCCATTCGGCACGCAGTTCACCCACCAGTTGCTTCAAGCGTGGTGATAGGGTCGTATCTTCGGCGGCCAGCATGGCATCAATGCCCAGCTCCAGCTTGCGCCGTCCGGCCGGGCAAATGGTCCCCCGCTCCAGCAGGATCGCCCGCAGTTGGTTGATGAGGTTTGTGCGCTCGGCTACCAGGCGGGACCTGACGCGGTGGAGGGTCTGGATGTCCAACTGCTCCTGAGTCTTGAGTTCGACGAAGCGCATCGTCGGGCGCGAGGCGGCCTCGGCAATCCCCTCCGCATCACGATCATCATTCTTCTGCGCTTTAACATACGGGCGCACGTACTCCGGCGACATCAATCTGATTTCGTGCCCCTGCGCGGCGAAAAGTCGACCAAGGTGGTGGGCACCACAGCACGCCTCCATTGCAATCACGCAAGCCGGAAGCTTGGTCACGTAATCGATAAGTGTCTGTCGGCGCATCGACTTACGCACGATGACAGCGCCTGCTGCATCAACGCCTACGACACTGCAGGCATTCTTGCCCAAATCAACGCCAAGGATCACAATAGACATCGGTCCGCTCCTTTCCCTTTCAAGCACCAGCATCATACCTGATGCTGGTGAAAAGGGGCGGGCCATCCCATAAGGGCCGCTCCGGCGAGGAGCGGCCCATTCGCTATCGGCCGGCGCAGGGGAGGCCGCGCCCGGCGATCTCTTAGTGCGCGGTCAGCAGATCCTTCTTCGACAGGCTGGTGGTCAGCTTGCCGTCGGCGGCGGTCAGGCTGGACGCCGGCACGTTCACCATCTTGCCGTTGAGGATGATCTGGGCGTTGCCGTCGGCAGCGACGCGATAGATGGCGGCCAGACGATCGCCGCTGGCGGTGTAGAGCATCTTGCCCTTGTAGTCGGCGGCAGCGGTGGCCGCGCTGATCTGGACGGCTTCGCCAGCGGCAGCGACCTGCGGCAGGGCGGCAGCGGCGAGGGAGAGCGACAGGGCGATCTTGGCGAAACGAGTCATGGCACAACCTCTTCAACTAAAAACGGGTCGGGGAGATATATCCCCTTAACACTAAGCTAGGTTAGCTATTGCCGAGAATAATGTCAACCTAGCTTAGTATTTATTTTTGCATGTGCGAACAGCAGCTTGAGCGGGCAGACAAAAGGCCGCGTCCATATGGAACGCGGCCTCTTCGCCCAATGGATGCAGCGCCGTTGCTTCAGCGCGGCGGAAAGCGAATCGCGCCGTCAATGCGGAACAGCTGGGCGTTGATGTAGCTGTTGCGCGTGATCTCCAGCGCCAGCCCGGCAAATTCCTCGGGCTTTCCAAGGCGCTTGGGGAAGGGAACGCTGTTGTTCAGGCTTTCGTACATGGCCGGGTTCATGTCCTTGAAGCGCAGCATGGGCGGCGTCGCAAAGATCCCCGGCATGATCGCATTGACGCGAATCCCCAGCTCCATCAGGTCGCGCGCCATCGGCAATACCATGCCGTTGACCCCGGCTTTCAGCGAGCCATAGGCGACTTGGCCGACCTGCCCATCCTGCGCCGCAGCACTGGAGGTCAACAGGATGCTACCCCGCTCGCCATCCTCCAGCGGGTCAAGCGCCGCCATGCCGAGCGCCGCGATCGAGGCGATGCGATAGCTGGCGACCAGCACGCCTTCAGCCGAAATCGCATAGTCCTGCGTCGACATGCGCTTGAAGCCGCCCGTCTCCTTGTCCTTCGACACGGTCTTGCCGCCCTTCGACACGACCGCGCAATGGACCAGGATGCGTTCCTGCCCCTGCGCCGCCCGCGCCGCCTCAAAACCAGCGAGCACGCTGTCTTCCGACATGATGTCGACCTGGCAGAAGGTGGCGCCGACCTCCGCCGCGATCGCCTGGCCGCTATCCTCGTTGATATCGAAGATCGCGACCTTCACGCCGGCTTCGCGCAGCGCCCGCACCGTCGCCAGCCCCAGGCCCGACGCGCCGCCGGTCACCACTGCGGACAGGGAAGAGTCGAGTTTCATGGCATGTCTCCCACATCTGTTTTCGGACCGGCTATGGCACAGCGGCAAGGCGGCTCAAGCCATGGCCCGGCCGACGCCGGCAATATCGCCGCGGCGCTAGGGGGCCGGGGCGCATCGCGATAGCGATAGCAGGCCCGGCGGACTTGCGGCGACCGGCGCAGCTTCTACCCTTTCCCCAACAGGTCGCATCATGCGGCGAATGAGGGGATGGCTGATTTTATGACCCAGGTGATGAAGGGGGTGCGCGTTCTGGAAGTGGCGCAGTTCACCTATGTGCCGGCTGCCGGCGCGATCCTGGCCGACTGGGGCGCGGACGTCATCAAGATTGAACATCCGGTGCGCGGTGACACGCAGCGCGGGTTCCTGAACATGGGCGGGGTGCAGCTCGATCCACTGCGCCATACCCTGTTCGAGCATCCCAATCGCGGCAAGCGCAGTGTCGGCATCGACCTGTCGACCGAAGAAGGCCAGGCCGTGCTCTATGAGCTGGCCAAGAGCGCCGACGTATTCCTCACCAATTATCTTCCCCAGGTGCGGCAGAAGAACAAGTTCGACATCGAGCATATCCGCGCGGTCAATCCGAACATCATCTATGCCCGTGGCAGCGCGCTGGGCAACAAGGGGCCGGAGCGCGAGGTCGGCGGCTTCGACGGCACCTGCTTCTGGTCGCGCAGCGGCGTCGCCCATGCGATGACGCCCGAGGAACTGCCCGGCCCGCTGACCCAGGGCATTCCTGCCTTTGGCGATTCCATCGGCGGCATGTTCATTGCCGGCGGCATTTCCGGCGCGCTGTTCCACCGCGAAAGGACCGGCGAGGCGGTCGAGTTGGACGTGTCGCTGCTGTCGAGCGCCTGGTGGGCATCGGGCGCGCTGATTGCGCAGGTGATGGAGACCGACATCCTCACCCGCAACGGCATGCCGTCGTCCGGCGGGTCGCTGCGCAACCCCTTCATGGGCAATTTCCGCACCTCGGACGGCGGCACGATCAACCTGTGCATGGTCAGCCCAACCGGCCTGATCGCCGACACCTTCGCCCATGTCGGCGTGCCCGAGGCGGCAGACGATCCGCGTTTCAAGGATGTGCTGGCGCTGATCGAGAATGCCGGCGCGGCGAGCGACATATTGGTCAAGGCCTTCGGTCAGAAGCCCTTCGCCTATTGGCGCGAGCATTTGAAGACGATGAAGGGGCAATGGGCACCGATCCAGAGCTTCAAGGATCTGCTGACTGACGAGCAGGCGATCGCCAACGACATGATCATCGAGGTCGAGGGCGCCGATGGCGGCGCGCCGCTGCGGCTGGTGCGCGGGCCGGTGCAGTTTGACGGCCAGCCGGTGCAGACCACGCGCTCGCCCCAGGCATCCGAACATACCGAACTGGTGCTGATGGAACTGGGCGTCGAGTGGGACCAGATTGAACAATGGAAGGCCAGCGGCGCTATCGCCTGAAGGGGCGACGTCGGGGGGCTGGAAGGCAGGAATGATATGAAACCGGGTACGAAACTGAAGAGCGCGGTGTGCGACACCGAAGTGATGGTGATCCGCAGCGGCGCCGGCACGATCGAATGCGGCGGCAGCGCCATGGGCGAGGCCAAACCTGAGACCGTGGGCACGCCCGCCGCCGATTTCAGCGCCGGCACACTGATGGGCAAGCGCTATGTCGATGCGGCCGGCAATTTCGAATTGCTGTGCGTCAAGCCGGGCAAGGGTTCGCTGTCGGTCGACGGCGTCGCCCTGAGCCCCAAGGACGCCAAGCCCCTGCCCGCTTCGGACTGACGCCCATCCCATGAACATCGCCCTGTTCCTCGAAATGGCGGCTGATGCCGCGCCCGACCGTATCGGCCTGGTCTGTGACGGCCAGCGCTGGAGCTATGCCCGGCTGCTGGCCGGCGCGCGGGGTGCTGCCGCACTGATCCGGGACAGTGGCTGCAGCCATGTCGCGCTGCTCGACGAGAGCAGCGAGGCGGCGGCGATGGCGCTGTTCGGCGCGGCGATCGCCGGCGTGCCCTATGTGCCGCTCAACTATCGGCTGGCCGACGCCGACCTCGCCGCGCTGCTGACGCGGATCACCCCGGCGCTGATCGTCGGCGATGTCGCGCGGGTCGAACGGCTCTGCCCCTCGGCCGACAACAAGGTGCTGGCGCGCGCCGATTTCGTGACCGCCGCGCTGGACGCTGCGGCCGATGCGCCGGCAGAAGCGGACGAAGGCGATGGCGTCGCCATCCAGCTCTTCACCAGCGGCACGACCGCCGCGCCCAAGGCAGCGATCCTGCGCCACGCCAATCTGGTTTCCTATATATTGGGTACGGTCGAGTTCGGCGCCGCGCCGGAAGAGGATGCCGCGCTGGTCAGCGTGCCGCCCTATCATATCGCCGGCATCGCCGCCCTGCTCAGCTCCATCTATGCGCTGCGCCGCATCCTGCTGCTGCCGGCCTTCGATCCGGCCGCCTGGCTGGACCTGGCGGCAGGCGAGCGGGCGAGCAATGCTTTCGTCGTGCCGACCATGTTGTCGCGCATCATCGAGACGGTCGACAAGGGTGTCCGCCCCGACCTCAGCAATCTGCGCGCGGTCGCCTATGGTGGCGGCAAGATGCCGCTGGAACTGATCCAGCGCGCGCTCGACCTGTTTCCCGATACCGGCTTCACCAATGCCTATGGCCTGACCGAGACCAGTTCGACGGTCGCCCTGCTGGGGCCGGACGAACATCGGGCCGCCCATGTCGCGACCGATCCCGCCGCCCGTGCTCGGCTGGCGTCGGTCGGCCGGCCGCTGCCGACGGTCGAGATCGAGATTCGCGACGAGGATGGCCGCTGCCTGCCCGCCGGCGAGCCGGGCGAAATCTATGTCCGCGGCGACCAGGTGTCGGGCGAATATCGCGAGCGCAGCGCGCTCGATGCCGAGGGCTGGTTCCCGACCCGCGACGCCGGCTATATCGATGCCGAGGGCTATCTGTTCCTGTCGGGCCGTGCCGACGATGTGATCGTGCGCGGTGGCGAGAATATCTCGCCCGGCGAGATCGAGGATGTGATGCTGGCCCTGCCCGCCATTGCCGAAGCGGCGGCGGTCGCCATCCCCTCGGCCGAATGGGGCGAGGCGGTCGGCCTGATCGTGGTCGTGCGCGACGGCCATCACGCGCCGGCCGACGAGGAGCTGAAGCAGGTCATCCGTGCCCGGCTTCGCTCTTCGCGAGTGCCCGAACGCGTGCTCTTTGCTAAGAGCCTGCCCTATAATGAAATGGGCAAGCTCCTCCGCCGGGAAATCAAGAAGCTGTTCGCAGCCTGACGTGGCTCTCGCCCTGCCGCTTGCCGGCTGGGCCGAGGCGCAATTGCAGGCGATCCGGGCGCTGGCGGGAACGCCGGCGCTGGCGGGTTTGAGCGGCGCGCAACTGCTGGGCGAGCGGGCGGCGCTGAACGGTTTTTCCATACCGGGTCGGCGCTCGGCCGGGGGTGGATGCCGGCTTTATGACGCGATCGACGGACAGGTCGCGCTGACCCTGGCGCGGGCCGACGACCGCGACTTGATGCCGGCTCTGTTTGGCGATGTCGGCATCGAAAGTGACAGCGATATTGTCGCAGGCTTCGCTACTGCGCAGACCAGCGCGATCGTGACACAGGGACGGCAACTGGGCCTTGCGATCGCGGCGATCGACGAGGTGCCGGCCAGCCCGGCCTGTCGCGTGATGATGACAGGAGGTGCGCGGCCGAAGCGCGAACGTCAGCCGCTGGTGATCGACCTGTCGGCGCTCTGGGCCGGGCCGCTGGCCGGGCATCTGCTGGGACTGACCGGCGCGCAAGTCATCAAGGTGGAGAGCCGCAACCGGCCCGACCGGATGCGCGCGGGCGATCCGCTGCTGTTCGGGCGGCTGAACCAGCACAAGGCCAATGTCGCGATCGACCTGCGCGATGCGGAGGATCGGGCGGCGCTGATCGCGCTGATCCGCCGCGCCGACATGGTGATCGCCGCCGCCCGGCCGCGCGCGCTGACGCAACTGGGGATCGATGCCGACGCGCTGGTGCGCGCGGTGCCGGGGCTGGTCTGGGTGACGATCACCGGCCATGGCGCGGAGGGCGACGCCGCCCACTGGATCGGCTTTGGCGATGATTGCAGTGTCGCCGGGGGACTGAGCGCCGCACTGCGACAGGCGAGCGGGCGGATCGGCTTTGGCGGCGATGCCTGCGCCGACCCGATCACCGGGATCCATGCTGCACACCTAGGGCTGGCACAGTGGCATGGCGGTACAGGCGCGCATCTGCTGCTGTCGATGAGCGCCGTGGTGGCCGAGGCGATCGGCTGGGAACGGGCGCGCGACGACGCGGGCTTCACCGCGACGCTGCAACGCTGGGCCGCGGCCGAGGGCGATGCCTTTCCTGTCGTAGAGTCGCGAACCATGGGACCGGTTGCGGCGCTGGGGCAGGATAATGAGGCCTGGCTATGCTGATCCGCGACGCCGAACTATGGGGCGTGGGCCGGGCCGACCTGCGTATCGCCGATGGGCGGATCGCGGCGATCGGCGCGCTGGCCCCTCTGCCCGGCGAAGCGGTGATGGATGCGGGCGGCGGCGCCTTGCTGCCCGGCCTGCACGACCATCATATCCATCTTGCGGCCTATGCGGTCGCCCGCGCCTCGCTGCCCTGCGGACCGCCGGCCGTGACCAGTGAAGCCGATCTGGCCGCCGCGCTGGCACAGCCGGGCGAAGGCTGGCTGCGCGGCATCGGCTATCATGAGAGCGTCGCCGGCCTGCCCGATGCGATGGCGATCGACCGGTGGCAGGCGGAACGGCCGGTGCGCATCCAGCATCGGTCGGGGCGCATGTGGCTGCTCAACAGCCGGGCATTGGACCTGCTGCTGGCGCTGGATGCGCCGCCGCCGGGGCTGGAGCGGATCGACGGGCGCTGGACCGGACGGCTGTTCGACGAGGATGGCTGGCTGCGCGGGGTACTGGGCGGCACGCCGCCGGCGCTGGACGCGGTCGGGGCCGAACTGGCCCGCCATGGCGTCACCGGCGTTACCGACATGTCGCCCGGCAATGATGGCGCGAGCCTTGCCTGGTTCGCCGTCGAGCGAAGGGCCGGGCACCTGCCGCAGCATCTGGTCGCCGCCGGCACGCTGGCGCTGGCCGACACGCCTCCCCCGCCCGGCATCGCGGTCGGCCCGGCCAAGCTGCACCTGCATGAAAATGCCCTGCCCGACTTCGACCAGTGCGTCGCTTTCCTGCGCGCTGCCCATGATCAGGGGCGAGCGATCGCCAGCCATTGCACGACCGAGACCGAACTGGTCTTCACCCTCGCCGCGCTGGCACAGGCCGGCGCGCGACCGGGCGACCGGATCGAGCATGCCGGCGTCACCCCCGATGTGCTGCTGGAGCAGATGATCGAATTGGAGGTGCAGGTGGTGAGCCAGCCGCATTTCATCGCCGAGCGCGGCGATCAGTATCTGCGCGATGTCGAACCGCGTGAACGGCCCTTGCTCTATCGGCTGGGCGCCTTCACCCGCGCCGGGCTGGTGCTGGCAGCGGGCAGCGACGCCCCCTATGGCGTCGCCGATCCCTGGGCGGCGATGCGCGCGGCGGTGTCGCGCGAAACTCCGAACGGCGCGATCATCGGGCAGGACGAGGCGCTGACGCCCGAGGCGGCGCTCGCCCTCTATCTCGCCGATCCGCTGGATTTGCGCCGGCAGCGTGCGGTCGCCGTCGGCGCGCCGGCCGACCTGTGCCTGCTGGATCGCCCCTGGGTGCAGGCGCGGAACCGCCTGCGGACCGACGATGTCGCGATGACGTGGATCGGTGGATCAATCGTCCATTATGGCATCGACCAGACCCCAGCCTAGCGCCGTGCGGGCGTTGATCCGCTTGCCCGACAGGATCATCAGCGCCGCGCGTTGACGCCCGATCCGGCGGCTGAGCGAGACGCAGCCGCCTGCGCCAGGAATGATCCCCATCGCCAGTTCGGGCAGATGGAACCAGGCGTCGGCGCTGGCCGTGATCTGCCCGGCAAAGGCCGCCATTTCCAGGCCAGAGCCGACGCAGCCGCCCTGCACATGAACCGTCAGCCGATCGGCGCAGCGCAGCAGCGCATGGGCCGGCAATGTCTGCATCCTGATATCATGCGCGGTTCCCGGATCGCGCGTGGTGCCAAATTCGCTGAGGTCCGCCCCGGTGCAGAAGCTGCGGCCCGCGCCGCGCAGGCTGACATGGCTGATATCGGGATCAAGCGCGGCAATGTCGAACGCCGCGCGCAGCCCGTCGCGCAGATCGCGGTCGATGGCATTATGGGCACCGGGCCGATCGATCAGGATCGACAGCCGGTCGCCGTCCCGATCCACGCCGATCGTTCCGGGTGCCTGCACCGGTGCGGGAACTTGCGCGGCCAGCCAGCGAGCATGGCCGGCGCTGCGCTGAAGCAGGCCATAAGCAAGCGATTCCGCGACCAGCGCCTGGGCCGGGTCGAGCCCTTCGATCAGCCGCAACAATTGCACCAGCACGCGCGCCGCTTCGGGCTGGGCCATGATCTGCTGCGTGATCGCACCGAGCGACATCGGCAGTTCGACCAGCGCATCAAGCCGGGGCGCGAGCGGGTGGGTCGGGTCACCGATCCCCAGCAGCGGAAAGGGTGGCAGGTGCAACGGCACATCGGTGCGCGGCGCCCGGTCGAGATCGATCAGGCCATAGGCTTGCACCTCCCCGGCCCAGGGAAGGGTCAGGCCATCGGGGTCGATCAGGGCGGCATGGCCGGGCATGGGTGGCAGGGTAGGACCGGGCCGAAGCGCGGCAAAGGCGGACGCAGCACTGATCGCCAGGGCGTTGCAGACGATGGCTGACCAGCGCGGCGCCCTGCCGCAATATCGCGCCATGGAGACGGATCACCCTAGTCTGCGCGCGCTCGCCGCCGACGCCCTGCAACGGCCCGCCGATCAGGCAGCGATCCTTTATGAGGGCGAATGGATCGCTTGGGGAGCGCTGCGCGCAGTAGCCGAAGAGATCGATGCGGCACTGGATGCGAGCGGCATTGCGGCGGATGCCGCGGTCGCCTTCGTCGCGCGCAATCGGCCGGCGGCGCTCGCCGCGCTGCTGGGGCTGATCGCGCAGGGGCGGACGATCCGCATGATCTATGCCTTTCAGTCGGACGCCGCGATCGCCCGCGACCTGACGCGGATGGCCCCCGCTGCGCTGGTCGCCTTTGTCGAGGATATCGGGCCGGAGATCCGGGCCGTGCTGGCGACGGAAGGCATGGTCGCGGTTGCAATCGACGGCATGGCCGCCACCGCCCTGCCGGGTCATGAATATGCCTCGCCAGAAGTTCAGCAGCGCCACGGCCTCGCCGCGCCGCAGATCGAAATATTGACCAGCGGCACCACCGGACCGCCGAAAAGCTTTGCCGTGCCCTATGCGCTGCTGGAACGGCATTTCCTCTCAACCCCGCTGACCCGGCAGCAGGCGGACGATCCCCAGGCCGCACCGCCCTTCCTCCTCTATTTCCCGCTCGGCAACATCACCGGCCTCTATTCGACGCTGCCGATGCTGCTGCGCGGGCAGCGGGTCGAGCTGCTGGAGCGCTTCTCGCTCACCGCCTGGCATGCCCATGTGCGGCGCTGGCGGCCCAGCCATGGCGGCCTGCCGCCGGCCAGCGTGCAGGCGGTGCTGGATGCCGACTTACCGGTCGATGACCTCGCTTCCCTGCGCGCAATCGGCTGCGGCGCGGCGCCGCTCGATCCCGGCGTGCAACAGGCGTTCGAGGCGCGCTACGGCATTCCCATCCTGCTCTCCTATGGCGCCACCGAGTTCGCCGGCCCGGTAGCGTCGATGACCGCCGCGCTCCATACCGAATGGGGCGCCCGCAAGATCGGGTCGGTTGGCCGCGCCATGCCGGGTGTTGAGCTACGCGTCGTCGATCCAGATAGTGGCGTCCCGCTACCACCCGACATCGAAGGTCTGTTGGAAGTCATTGCGCCGCGAATCGGCCCGGACTGGATTCGCACGTCCGACATCGCCCTGATCGATGCCGATGATTTCCTGTTCCTGCGCGGCCGGGCGGACGGGGCGATCATCCGCGGCGGCTTCAAATTGCTGCCCGAGTCGATCGAACGCGCGCTAATGCTGCACCCCGCCGTCGCCGAAGCGGCGGTGACAGGCATGGCGGATCACCGGCTGGGGCAAGTGCCGGCGGCCGCGATCCGGCTTCACGCCGATTTTGCTGCACCTGCGATCGCAGCATTGGAAACGCATGTGCGCCAGCATCTTCCTGCCACCCATATTCCGGTAAAATGGCTGTTCGTCAGTGACTTGCCGCGCACCCCGTCGCTCAAGACCGATCGTCGCGCGCTTCAGACGCTGTTTGCGAATATGTCGCCGGAAGCGGAGAATGAGACAGAGAATATCACATAAACGAGGGCATCTCATTTTTTGTTGACAGCCTCCCGGCGTTAGTGAACAACCATGTTCAATAACGAAGGAGAGGAACCATGGCTCTGATCGAGTCCCATAAGCCGAGGGTAGCCAAGACCGAGTCTAACAAGGCGAAGATCGCCAAGCGCGTGGTCGAGGTGCTGGAATTTTTCGACGAGGATCATCCGCAGGCGACGGTGATGGACATTGTCCGTCGCTTCGACCGCCCGCAGTCGAGCACGTCCGAATTGCTGTCGAGCCTGGTCGATCTGGGCCTGCTCCACAAGGATCCGGGTTCGCGCGCCTATTCGCCGACCCCGCGCGCCGCGATGCTGGGTGCCGCGATCCAGCCGCGCATGGTGCGCGATGGCGTCCTCAACGGCCTGATCGATCGCCTGTCGGCCCAGACCGGCCTTGGCATTGCCGTGTTCGGCATGGTCGGCCTCAACATCCAGATCGTTCACTGGCGCGCCGGCAAGAAGGCGCTGCGCACCTCGGCCAATAACGGCCTGGCCGGTGGCCGCCAGGAACGGCTGACCGACTCCGCCGCCGGTCTGCTGATGCTGTCGACCGTGCAGCAGCCGCGCCGCGACGGCCTGATCCGCCGCCTCAATGCCGAAGCGCCGCAGGAGCGCAAGTTCGTCTTCGCCGATGTCGCCGGCCAGGTGCAGCGCTGCCGGGACGAGGGCCATATCAGCGGCTTTGCCGGCTTCGGTTCGATCGCCGACGTCACCGCCATGCTGCTGCCCCACATGCCCGACGGCCAGCCGCTGGCGATCGGCTTCGTCTATGAACCGTCCGACCAGATCGACGCCGCCGGCCTGCAGCGCACGCTCAGCGAAGCGGTCCGCCGCTCGGTCGAGGAACAGTCGCCGGCCGCCTCCGTCCAGCCGATCTTCGAATCCGCCAGCTGGCAGGGCGCGCTGGAGGTGAAGCATGGCTGACGTGAAGGACAAGGACGTCGCCGACGCCCAGGCCGCGCGTAAATATTGGTCGGCCGAAGGCTATACCGAAGGCGGCGTCATCCGCGAGGTCGATTACAGCACCCAGTCGGGCGGGCTCGACCCGTCGCTGGCCGGCATCAAGATTGTCGACACCGACACCCATATCACCGAGGCGCCCGACCTCTTCACTTCGCGCGCGCCGGCCAAGTACAAGGCCAAGGTGCCCTATGTGAAGCAGGACGCCGACGGGGTCGAACGCTGGTATGTGGGCGACCGCAATTTCGGATCGATGGGCGGCAACGTCATTCGCGCCGACAATAACAAGCTGCTCGGCCGTCTTGCCTTCCCCAAGCTGGCGCAAGCGCATCCAGGCGGTCACCTGATCAAGGAGCGGCTGCAAGCGATGGACGACATGGGCATCTATGCCCAGATCGGCTTCCAGAATTCGGGCGTGACCCAGGCCGGATCGCTGATGTCGCTGGGCGATCCCGACCTCGCGGTCGCGATCATCCAGATGTATAATGACGCGTCGGCCGAATATCAGCAGGTGTCGGGCGAGCGCATCTTCAACATGGCCCATCTGCCCTTCTGGGACCAGAAGGCGATGGAGACCGAAGCGCGGCGCTGCGTCGACATGGGCCTGCGCGGCTTCGTGCTGCCCGACACGCCCGAGCGCGTCGGCGTGCCGAGCTTCCTCAATGATTATTGGACCCCCTTCCTGGAAATGTGCGAAGCCGAAGGCCTGCCGCTCAATTTCCACCTCAATGCGGCGATCGATCCCAATACGCTCACCTGGGACGGCTTCGGCTTTGAACAGACGCTGTCGGTGGTCGCGACCATGTTCTCGATCGGCAATGCCGCGACGCTGGGCAACTGGATGGTGTCGGGCCGGCTGGACCGCCATCCCAAGCTGAAGATCGGCCTGATCGAAAGCGGCGCGGGCTGGGTACCCTTCGCGATCGAGGCGCTGGAGCATCAGTTTGACGAGATGCTGCCTAGCAAGAAGGGCCTGCTCAACAAGCGGCCGTGGGAATATTTCCGCGACCATTTCTGGGTCACCTTCTGGTTCGAGAAGGTCGCGCCCAAGCTGCTGCTGGAAACGATCGGCGTCGACAAGGTCATGTTCGAAACCGACTTCCCGCACCCGACCTCGCTCTATCCGGGCGTGCAGGCGCATCTGACCGATGTGCTGGGCGGCTATGACTTTGCAGTGAAGAAGAAGGTGCTGCAGGACAATGCGGTGAACCTCTACAAGCTGCCTTTCTGAGGGGCGCAATCCGGATGAAAACGGAAAGGGGCGCTCCTGCCGGGAGCGCCCCTTTCCATTGGAGGGCGGTCGTCGAAGACAGTCATTGGTGAAAATGGAGACGCGAAAGCGCTCCGCCGCCAGACAGATGATCGGCGGCGAAGGGCCATGATCGCGGCAATGTCGGTCAGTCCAGCGGCTTTGGTGCGCCCGTCCCCATGTAGCGGGACAGGTTGTAATGGAGACTGGCCACCGCCCGCTCCATATAGGGGTTGGGCTGGGTGCCGCGGAAGCCGACATTCTTCATGCCCTGCTGCACCGCCTGCATATTGGTGAAGTCCTGTTGCAGCACCGGCGGCCATTGCTCCGCGCTGGTATATTCCCATTCGGTGGCGGGCGTTTCCGCTTCCGGGAACAGTTCATACACTGCCGCCTCGAAAATGCACTTGTCCGGGTCCGCGCCATAGGGGCGGGCCGAATAGCAGAGCATGTTGTTGACGGCATGGCCGATCTGGAAATTGGGGAAGATCTGCCAGGCGGTGCCGCTCTTGGCGGTATGGGCGGGTTCGACCAGCGGCCAGAAGACGCCGCGCTTCTCGTCATCGGCCCGCGCCGTGGCGAGCCAATGCTGCAGCACCTGCGGCGCAGGGGTGCCCTCGGGCAGTTCGTCCTTCAGCCGCTGGGCGGCGGCGACCAATGTCATGGTGGTGTTGGTGTTTGCATTTTCCCAGGTGAAAAGCTGCATCTCGGCGGTCGACAGGCGCGGGTCTTCGCCTGAACCGATGCGCAGCTTGGCCTGGTTCTCGTCCATATTCTTGGGCGCTTCATAGCCGATATTGGTGTGCAGCCCATGTTTGCGCGCCCAGCCGCGAAATTCGCCAAAGGCGTTGAATTCGGGGTGGGTGGTCTGGACATGATAGGTCTCGCTGAACGCCTCCATCGCGACCTTCCAGTTGCAGTCGAAGATGATCCATTTGCGCCAGCGATAGCGCATATTCTGAAGGCCGAAGGGATCGAGCATGTCGGGCACCACGCCCAGATACTCGGTGAGCGGGCCGCAATCGGGATCGAGATTGATCCACGCCCAGCCGCCCCAACTATCGACACTGACCTTGCCGAGCGCGGTGCGCTGCGCCGTCAGCTTGCCCTGCCAGTCATCGGCATGATTGGCGAAGGTGCATTGGCCCTGGCGGTCGAAGGTCCAGCCATGGAAGCCGCAGATGATCGACTTGCGGTTGCCACGCGCGTTGCGCTGGCCTGCGGGCGTGTCGATCAGGCGGCGGCCGCGATGCGGGCAGACATTATGATAGGCGCTCAGCTCATCCGGCCCGGTGCGCATGATGATGACCGAATCTTCGAGAATGTCATAGGTGACGAAATCGCCGACATGGGGGATATCCTCCAGCCGGGCCGCCTGCAGCCAGACCTTGCGCCACAGCCGGTCCTGCTCGGCGCGGGCATAGTGTTTCGACACATAGGCTTCGACCGGGACGATGACTGGCTCGATCAGATCCTCGCCGGGCGTGCCGATGCTGCTGATCTCGTTCATGGCCTATTCCTTCTCCATTTCACCCTTTTGCCATGCCCGCGTCACCCGGACTTGACGATTTCAGACAGTCGGGCTCAGCGCCCGGTCCATTGCGGCGTGCGTTTTTCGGCAAAGGCGCGCGGTCCTTCCTGCGCGTCCTGGCTGTTATAGGTATGTTCGGAGGCGGCGCGGGCGGCCTGCAGCGCGGCGGCGCGGCCCATCTCGGTCGCCAGCATCACCGTGTCGCGCCCGGCCTTCACCGACAAGGGCGCACCCTCCAAAATCTCCGCCGCCAGATCGAGCGCCGCCTGCATCAGCGCTTCCGGCTCGGCCAGGCGATTGACCAGGCCGATCTCGTAAGCGCGCTGGGCGGTGATCGGCTTTCCGGTCAGGATGATCTCCATCATGATCCGCTGCGGGATCATGTGAATGAGCGGCGCGGCCCAGGGCGAACTGCGCCCGACCTTCACCTCGGTAATGGCGAAGCGCGCGGCCGTGCTGGCAACGCACAGGTCGCAGGCCTGGGCGATCATCCAGCCGCCGGCAAAGGCGACGCCGTTCACCGCCGCGATCGTCGGCTTGCTGAGTTCGATACTGTCATAGGGCAGCGGGAACATGGCGCGCGGCGGCACGGCCATGCCGGTGTCGACCATTTCCTTGAGGTCGCCGCCCGCGCAGAAGGCCTTGTCCCCCGCGCCGGTCAGGATGGCGACGCGCAGCGCGGGATCATGCTCGAACCGGTCCCAGGCGGCGCGCAGCCCCTCGCGCACGTCGCGGCCCAGGGCATTGCGCTGGTCGGGGCGGTTGATGGTGAGGATAGCGATGCCGTCGGGCCGCGCCTCGAACAGGACTGCGTCGGTTGAAGCGTCGGGCATCAATACCCCCTCTGCTGGATGATATGGGCCGACCGCTCCAGTTCCTCGCGGAAGGCCGGGTCGGCGATGGCGATCAGGCGGCGGGTGCGTTCGGCGAGTGTCTGCCCTTTCAGTTCCGCCGCGCCATATTCGGTGACGATGATGTCGACATCGCTGCGTGCGGTGGTGACCGGGCCGGACAAGGCTGGCACGATCTTGCTGAGGCTGCCGCCCTTGGCCGAGGCGGAGAGCGCGATGATCGAGCAGCCGCCGGGCGAGCGGGCGCCGGCGCGGACGAAATCGACCTGGCCACCGGTGCCGCCCAGATAGGCCGCGCCAGACTGTTCGGCATTGACCTGGCCGGTCAGGTCCACCTCCAGCGCGCTGTTGATGGTGACGAGGCGGGATAAGCGCCCCAGCACGGCGGCATCATGGGTGTAGCTGGTCGCGCACATGCGGATCGCCGGGTTGTTGTGCGCCCAGTCATAGAGGCGGCGGGTGCCGATCAGCGCGCCGTTGATCGAGACGCCGGTGTCGATTTCCTTGCGGGCGTTGGTCAGCACGCCGGCCTCCGCCAGTTCGACCAGCCCGTCGCCCAGCATGCCCGAATGCACGCCCAGGTCGCGCCGGTCGCCCAGCAGTCGCAATATCGCGTCGGGCACCGCGCCGACCCCGGTCTGGATCACCGATCCGTCGCCAATATAGGCGGCGCAATGGCGGGCGATCGCCTCGTCGGTCTCGCTGATTGTCGCGGGCGCCACCTCGACCGGCGGGCGCGACACGGGGATGGCGACGTCGATCGCCGAGGCCGGGATCAGTTCGCCCGGCACATAGGGCACCGCTTCGTTGATCTCCGCGATCACCACCCGCGCCTTGTCCACGGCGGCGCGGACATAGTCGCCGATCAGGCCGCAGCTATGATTGCCATCGGCGTCGGCCGGGCTGAGCTGGATCATCGCCACGTCGCAGCCGATGATGCCGGCCGTGATCATCGGCGCGACCTGGCTGACATGGATGGGGATGACCTGCAGCTTGCCGGCTTTCGTCATCGATCGCAGCGCGCCGATCGCGCCCATGGAGGAAAGGCGGAAACTGTCGGCGCTCTCCGGCGTGAACAGGCCTGAAAAGCTGGTGGCGATGAAGGCGGACAGGTCGCCGATCCGCGCCCCCTGTTCGATCAGCGCGCTGACCAGGCTGACCGGCTCGCCGCAGGCCTGGCCAAAGACGATGCGGTCGCCGCGCCGCAGATAGGGGGTGAGGTCGATCACGACGCCCCGGCCTGGCGCAGCAACTGCTCGGCGCGGCTGAGATAGGGCCGGTCGAGCATCCCGCCCTTGTAGCCGATCGCGCCGACGCCGGGATTGGCGGCGAAGATGTCGACGATCGCCTGCGCTTCGGCGATTTCCTCTTCGGTCGGGGTGAAGGCGGCGTTGATGACATCGACCTGCGCCGGGTGGATCGCCAGCATGCCGCGATAGCCGTCGCGCCGCACCTTCTCGGCCCGCGCCTTCAGCCCGTCGAGATCGCGGAAGTCGCCCTGGATCGTCTCGATCGCGGTGACGCCGGCGGTGGCCGCGCCCAGCAGGCACATGGAGCGCGCCAGTTCATAGGTGAAGCCATAGCTGCCATCGGCATTGCGGTTGGAACTGGCGCCGATCGAGTCGGCCAGATCCTCCGCGCCCCAGGTCAGCGCCACCACGCGCGGCGCGCCCTTGTAATCGCCGGTATGGAACATGGCTTCTGCCGTTTCGGTGACCAGCACGATCAGCGGGGTCGATCCCCGTTCGATGCCATGCGCCGCCTCGAACGCGGTCAGATAATGGTCGAGCAATTCGACATCCTGCCGGCCATAGACTTTGGGCAGCATGATGCCGCCCGGCCGCGCCGGCATGATTGCGGCGAGATCATCGAGCGTATAGGGGCCATCGAGCGGATTGACCCGGACCCAGAGCCGCTCGCGCCCTTCCGGCCTGGCGGCGAGGAAATCATGCACCATCTGGCGGGCGAGCGGCTTGTTCTCGGTGACGACCGCATCCTCCAGGTCGAACAGCGCGATGTCGGCGGCGCTGTCCGCCGCCTTGGCCATCTTCTTCTCGCTGTCGCCCGGCGCGAACAGCCAGGACCGCATCTTGATCGGCAGCGTCATCGTTTTCGCCTCAATAGGATTTGGGCAATTCCAGCACCTTTTCGGCGATGAAATTGAGGATCATGTGGGGGCTGACCGGGGCGGTGCGCGGGATCAGCACTTCGCGCAGCAGCCGTTCGACATGATATTCCTGGGCATAGCCCATGCCGCCCAGGGTCAGCATCGCCGTATGGCAGGCCTCGAACGCGGATTCGGCGGCGAGATATTTGCCGCTGTTCGCCTCCACGCCGCAATCCTCGCCCTTGTCGAACAGGGTAGCGGCCTTCATCACCATCAGGTTGGCCGCCTCCAGCTGCATCCAGCATTTGGCGAGCGGATGCTGGATGCCCTGATTCATGCCGATCGGCCGGTCGAAGACGATGCGTTCGCGGGCATAGCGGGCGGCGCGCTGGATCGCGTTGCGGCCGATGCCGATCGCTTCGGCGCCGAGCAATATGCGCTCCGGGTTCAGCCCCTTGAGGATGATCCTGAAGCCCTGTCCCTCCTCGCCGATCCGATCCTCTTCGGGGATGAAGAGGTCGTTGATGAACAGCATGTTGGAGCCGACCGCGTGGCGGCCCATCTTGGGGATCAACTGATGCTCGATCTTGCTGCGATCCAGTTTGGTGAAGAAGAGCGACAGGCCCTGCGTCTTGTTCTTCACTTCATCGAGCGGCGTGGTGCGAGCAAGCAACATCATCCGGTCGGCGACATGGGCGTTGGTGATCCAGATCTTCTCGCCATTGACGCGGTAGCCGCCCTCGACCCGCTCGGCGCGGGTCTTGAGTTTGGTCGTGTCGAGCCCTGTATTGGGTTCGGTCACGGCAAAGCACATCTTCTCCGCGCCGGAGATGATCGGCGGGATCATGCGCTGTTGCTGTTCGTCCGTGCCGAACAGGGCGATCGGCTCCAGGCTGAAGACCGGGCCGTGGATGCCGGATGCGGCGGTCATGCCGCCGCCGGCCTCCGCCACCGCCTGCACCATGATCGCCGCTTCGGTAATGCCCAGACCCGCGCCGCCGGTGGCTTCGGGCATGGCGATGCCCAGCCAGCCGGCGTCGGCCATCGCCCGGTGGAAATCGAACGGGAAGACGGCATCCTTGTCCCGTTCCAGCCAATAATCGTCGGGGAACTGGGCACAGAGCTGGAACACCGCGTCGCGGATGTTCCTCTGGTCTTCGGTCAGGGCAAAATCCACGTCTCTGGGGGCCTTCTGCTGGCGTCTGGATGATCGCCTGCGGGTATCATCCGGCCTCCCGCGCGCACAATCGGGCGGCCCCACATATCGGTGGGGCGAAGGGGTTGCGCGTGGATTTCGCCGCGCCCTTGGCCTAGCCCCAAGGCAGTGAAGGGGAGAGGATGATGGACGCGACGCACATGCCGAAAGGGCCGCTGGCCGGGATCCGCGTGGTGGACCTGACGGCGATGGTATTCGGCCCCTATGCGACCCAGATCATGGCCGACATGGGCGCCGATGTGATCAAGATCGAGCCGCCGGCGGGCGATGCGACGCGCTATATCAATGCCGGGCCGACGCCCGAGCTGGGTGGCGTCTTCACCAACGTCAATCGCGGCAAGCGCAGCCTGGTGCTGGACCTGCGGCAGGAGGGCGACAAGGCGACGCTCCGCGCGCTGATCGCCACCGCCGACGTCTTCATCCATTCGATGCGCGGCAAGGCGATCGCCAAGCTGGGCTTCGACTATCAGGCGGTGAAGGCGATCAGGCCCGACATCGTCTACACCAATTGCTATGGCTATAGCCGGCGCGGGCCGGACGGTGACAAGCCTGCCTATGACGACACGATCCAGGCGGAATGCGGCATCCCGCATTTGCAGCAGCTGATGACCGGCAAGCCCGATTTCATGGCAACGATCATCGCCGACAAGGTGGCGGGCCTCACTGGCCTTTATGCGACGATGATGGCGCTGTTCCACCGCGAGCGCACCGGCGAGGGGCAGGAGGTGGAAGTCTCCATGTTCGAGACCATGGCGTCCTTCATGCTGACCGAACATGCGAGCGGCATGCTGTTCGAGCCGCCGCTGGGGCCGGCCCATTATCACCGCGTCGTCGCCCGCAATCGCAAGCCCTATGCGACCAAGGACGGCCATGTCGCCGCGCTGGTCTATAATGACAAGCATTGGAACGCCTTCGTCGCGGCGGTGAACCCGCCCTGGGCGACCGACGAGTTCGACACGCTGGCCAAGCGCGCGAAGCAGATCGACCGGGTCTATGGCCTGCTGGGCGAAACCTTTGTCGAGCGGACGACGCAGGAATGGCTGGAGCTGCTGGAGGAACTGCATATCCCGGCCGCGCCGCTGCGCACCACGGATGAACTGTTCGACAATGCGCATCTCAACGCCATCGGCTTTTTCGAGACGGTCGAGACGCCGCAGGGGCCGGTGCGCTTCCCCGGCGTGCCGACCTGGTTCTCGCAGACGCCGGGCCGGGTCGCGGGCGGCGCGCCGGAACTGGGCGCGCATAGCCGGGAGGTGCTGGACGAACTGGGCGCGGCCGTCCATCGGTAGGGCGATGGGTTGGGGCGCTGCCTTGGCGCTCCCCGACCCAGCCTTTACCACTTCATCCAAGCAAGAAATCTGGGTGAGGCATGGCATGGTTGAGGCTGCTGAAATGACGCGCGCGGGCTTCCCGCTGGAAATCAGCGATCCCGAGCGCATTCCCACGGCACGCTATTATGACGCGGATTTCTATCGCCGCGAATGCGAGGAGCTGTGGCCCCATGTCTGGCAGATGGCCTGCCGCGTGGAGCAGGTGCCCGAGGTCGGCGACTGGATCGAATATAGCAATCTGGGCAAGTCCGTCATCATCGTGCGGACCAAGGACGGGATCAGCGCCTATCATAATGCCTGCCGCCATCGCGGCGTGCCGCTGACCGAGGGCAGCCATGGCAATTGCAAGGGCAAGGGCTTCATCTGTCCTTTCCATGGCTGGCGCTGGAATATCGAGGGCAAGAATACCTTCGTCTATGGCCGGCACATGTTCTCCGAGCATCAGCTGGACGAGCAGGATCTGGCCCTGCGCCCGTGCCGCACCGAGATCGAGATGGGCTGCGTCTTCATCAATTTCGACGATGACGCGCCCTCGCTGCGCGAACAGCTCGGCCCGCTCGCGGTGGGGCTCGACGCCTATAATGCCGACAAGATGCGCGCCGAATGGTGTTTCGGCACGGTGCTGCCGGCCAATTGGAAGGTCGCGATGGAAGCCTTCATGGAAGGCTATCATGTCATGCGCACCCATCCGCAGCTGCAGCAGAAGGTGCCGATCCTCTACAACATGATGTACGGCATGGACACGGGCGGGATCGGCGTGCCGATCAATCCCAACCGGTCGATGAAGGAAAATATCGTCGACCAAGTCGACCATATGCAGCTGCTGAGCGAGGGCATGGCCGGCATGTGCCATGCCAAGGATGTCGCCGTCGCCCGCACGCTGATCGACGTCGAACTGCCCGAAGACCCGCAACAGGCGATCATGCACTGGTTCGGCATGGTCAATCATTGCGTGACCCAGGCCGGGCAGGCGCGCGGCGAACCCACGCCCGATCTCAACAGACTGGCGGTGGAAACCCCGGTCAAGTCGGTGGAATTCATCTTCCCCAACTATTTCCTGCTGCCCTTCCTTTCCAGCATGGCGGCCTATCGCATCCGCCCGCTCGGCCCGGAAAGCTGCATGTTCGAACTCTGGTCGCTGACCCATTTCCCCGAAGGACAGGAGCCGCCGGTGGTGATGGAACCGGTGATGCTGCCCTATGACAGCGATCAGTTCCCGATGATCCCGCGCCAGGATTATTCCAACATCCCGCTGCAGCAGAAGGGGCTGCATGCCGAGGGCTTCGACTTCATGCGCCTGTCCAAGGTGATCGAAGGGCTGATCAGCAATTATCAGCGGATCATCGACGGCTATATCCGGCATGAACCCATGGACAAGCTGAGCGCGGCGACGCAGAAGCTGGCCGGCAATTTCGACGGGCCGGTGCTCGACCTGGGCTTCTGAGCCGACGGGAGGCGGGGTCATGAAATTCGCCTTCGGCATGCCGCGGCTGATCGAGCTGAAGGCGACGATGCAGCCCTGGGAATTGTCGGTCACGGGCGCGGACCAGACGCGGCTGGCCAAGCTGGCCGATGATCTGGGTTACGACATGATCAGCGTGCCGGAACATTTCCTGATCCCGCGCGCCCATGTCGACCTGTCGGGGCCGCATCATTTCCATGCCTATGCGGCGATGGGCTATTATGCTGGCGCGACCAGCCGCATCCGCATCAACAGCTCGATCTCGATCCTGCCGCTGCAGCATCCCGCGATCACCGCCAAGGCGCTGTCGACGATCGACTGGCTGTCGGGCGGCCGGGCGATGGTGACCTTCGGCGCGGGCTGGCTGGAGCAGGAGTTCGACCTGCTCGGCGTCCCCTTCCACCAGCGCGGGCGAATGTGCGACGAATATCTCGCCGCGATCGTCGAGCTGTGGACCAGCGACGATCCGCAGTTTGAGGGCGAGTTCGTCTCCTTCCGCGATGTCGCCTTTGCGCCCCGCCCGGTGCAGCAGCCACATTTGCCGATCTGGATGGGCGGGGAGGCCGACGCGGTGCTGAAGCGCGCCGCGCGCCATGCCAGCGGCTGGTGGCCCTATCTCACCAGACCTGAGGATATTCCGGCGAAGATCGACTTCATCAAGTCACAGCCGGGCTATGACGGCCGTCCGTTCGACGTGATGTACGGCTTTGCCACCAGCCGGGTGGGTGAGGGGCATGCCGTGGTCGATGATCCGCGCGCCCGGCCGGGCATGACCGCGCCGGAGATCATCGACCGCCTGGGCTGGTTCGGGACGCTGGGCGTCACCATGAGTTCGGTGCCGATCCCGGCGGTGCGCAGCATCAGCGAATATGAGGATTATGCCCGCTGGGTGATCGAGGAGATCAAGCCCAAGCTGGCCTAGAGCCTGATCGTCTGAGGTGGAAGCGCGCCGCGCTTTCACCGATGGCGTGAATCAGGCTCTCTCAAGGATTTTACCCCCAGAGCGCATCGGCCGCCGCCAGCGCTTGGCCGCCGCGTCCGCCCAGGTCGCCGATCAGCGCCTTGAGCCGATAGGTCCACAGGTGCAGCGGATGCTCCAGCGTCATGCCCATGGCGCCCAGAAACTGGTGGAAATCATAGACGCAGCTGCGCGCCGATTCCTGCGCGTGCAGCGCCGCCAGCGCTGCGTCCCCGGCATCGAGCGTGGCCGCCGCCTTCATCGCCAGCCAGTAGAGGCCGTTGGCGCGCACCTGCGCCTCGGCCAGGCGATGGCGCAGCGCCTGGAAGGTGGCGAGCGGGCGGCCGAACTGCTGGCGATCGGTGACATAGGTGGCCGTGCTGTCGAGCGCGGCGGCGAGCAGACCCGCCGCCTCCGCTGCCAGCGCCACGCGCCAGCGGGTGCGGACATCGTCGGCCGACACGGCGTGATCGATGAGGTCGTCCGGCTGGGCGATCAGGCTGGCCATCGGATAGGCATAAAGGGCCTCGGGTTGGGCCCGGACATGCTCCGGCGCTGCGACGAAGCTGCGCACCCGATCCGGCCCGACCAGCAACACCGTCGCGCCGGGGGCAAGGAAGCGGATTGGGCGGTGCGCCTTCCCTTCCTCCACCAGGCAGAGCGGACGCGGCGTCGCATCACCCAGCAATGGGCGGATGAGGGCGCTGGCTGCCGCCTCCACCGTCTGGGGCAGACGCGCCAGCCGTTCGACCACCAGAGCCGCGCTGATAGCACCCAGATCGGGATCGAAGCCGATGTCGAGGAAGCCGCCTTCGGCGAGATCGCGGTCGAGCGCCTCGCTGGTCAGGGCAAAGCCCGCCTCATGCAGCGTCGCGCCGGCATAGGGCCGGGTCAGCGTGTCGATCGCGTCGAGAATCGCGATCTGGTCATCGGTCAGGGACAGGTCCATCAGCGCGGCTCCCGCGGCAATTTGAGCACATCGGTCGCGATGATGTTGAGTTGAATCTCCGCCGCGCCGGCGGCGATGCCCGCGACGATCCCGCGCTGATGATGCATCTTGAGATAGGGATGCGCGTCGGCCAGAGCCTGCTGCAGATATTCGACGATGAATTCGCATACCCGCCGTTCTGCCATCACCGTGGCGAAGCGGGCGGAACTGGATTCAGCGCCGATCGCCTCGCCGCGGCAACGGCGATCGACGAGCGCATAGCTGGCCATCCGCGCGGCTTCGCACAGGGCGGCGGCATGGGCGGCCTCGATCCGCACCGCCTCGCCGGCAAATTCGCCCTGCGCCTGGAGCAACGCCACCGCCCGGTCGAGCGCCGCGCGGGCGAGCGCATAGCGCGGAATGCCGAGCCGCTCATTGGTGAGCGAATAGCCGATAATCTCCCAGGCCTGACCTTCCTCGCCCAGCCGCGCCTCCACCGGCACGACGACTTCGTCGAAGAAGACTTCGTGAATATCGCCTTCGCCGATCAGCGACGGGATTTGCCGCACGGTGATGCCGGGCGTGTCCATCGGCACCAGCAGGATGGAAATGCCCTTCTTGCGATCGTCGCTGGTGCGGCAGACCAGGAAACAGGTGTCGGCAAGCCCGGCATAGCTGGTCCAGATCTTCTGCCCCGACACGCGATAGGCATCGCCGTCACGGGTCGCGCGGGTGCGCAGCGAGGCGAGGTCGGAGCCGGAACCGGGTTCGGAAAAGCCCTGGCACCAGAGCGCCCGGCCCTCGGTGATGGCGGGCAGATAGCGTGCCTTCTGCGCATCCGACCCATAGCGGATCAGCGTCGGCCCGACCCAATTGACGTTCATATATTGGCCGCCGCGCGGTTCGCCCGCGATCCACATTTCCTCGGCCAATATGGTCTGATGCCAGGGATCGAGCCCCTGGCCGCCAATCTCCTTCGCCCAATGCGGCGTCAGCAGTCCTTCGTCGGCGAGCCGCCCGCAAAAGGTGCGGGCATAGTCGGTCAGCGCCGGGGAGGCCGGGCCATGCTGCGAGAAACGCTCCCAATCCTCCGGCAGCGTCGCGGCGAGAAAGTCGCGCAACCGCTGGCGAAAAGCCTCTTCATCCTGCGTCCATTCAAAATCCATCGGTCCACGCATCCCCTGCCGAACAGGGATGCGATACTTAAGAGCAGCGCGCCGCGACAGGGCGGCGGGCAAGAGAACGCCCCGGTGATGGGCTTGGGCAGGCCCTTGCCGCGACCAGCGCGCTTGGGCAGCTTTCGGTCATGAGCGAGAGCGATTTCAAAATGGCAGCCTCCCTGGATGCGGTGCCGCTGGGCAAGACCAAAAGCGTGACCATCGACGGCCAGACCATCCTGTTGTGCAACAGCGACGGCCAGATCCACGCCATCGCCGCGCTCTGTTCCCATGCCGACGAACCGCTCGCCTGCGGCCGCATTCGTCTCGGCTGGATCGCCTGCCCGGCCCATGGCGCCCGCTTCGACCTGGAGACCGGCGCACCGCTGACCGGCCCGGCGAGCGAACCGATCGCCACCTATCCCGTCCGCATCGTCGACGACATGATCGAGGTGGCGATCTAGCCCCATCGCCTTGGGGATATCACCGGCCGCTATCTTGCGGGGGGCGGCGCAATTGGGCCTAGCGTCGGGGATGAGAGGAACCGGAATGGGATGGAGGGGCAGGCTTTGACCGACGCGCTCGACAGGCTGCGGCAGGAAGTGCGCCAGTGGCTGGCCGACAATGCGCCGCAGGGCTGGCGCGAGCGCAGCAGCAGCGAGGCCGCGTTCCTGCAAATCCAGCGCGACTGGTTCGCCAAGCTGGTCGAGGGCGGCTATGCCGTGCCGCACTGGCCGGCCCAATGGCCGGGCGGCGGTCGCTCGCTTGCCGAACAGAAGATCCTCTACGAGGAACTGGCCCGAGCCGATACGCCGCGGCTGCTGCTGTCCTTCATGTCGACCTATCATGCCGCCTGCACCCTGTTCGAATGGGCGAGCGAGGCGCAGCAGGCGCTGCTGATCCCGCGCATCCTGGCCGGGGAAATCTGGTGCCAGGGCTTTTCCGAGCCCAATGCCGGGTCCGACCTTGCCAATGTCCGCACCCGCGCCGAGCGGGTTGGCGACACATATGTGGTGAACGGCCAGAAGCTCTGGTCGACCATGGGCCAGTTCGCCGACAAATGCCTGTTGCTGGTGCGCACCAGCAATGACGGGCCGAAACAGGCCGGCCTCACCTATCTGCTGCTCGACCTCAAGGCGCCGGGCGTCACCGCGCGGCCGATCCACCAGATTCATGGTGACGAGGAATTTGCCGAGCTGTTCCTCGACAATGTCGAGATTCCCGTCAGCGACCGGCTGGGCGAAGAGGGGCAGGGCTGGGCCGTGGCGCAATCCACCCTCTCGTCCGAACGCGGCCTGACCCTGCTGGAACTCAGCGCCCGGCTGCGTGGCGCCTTGTGGCGGCTCGGCGACCTGATCCGCGCGCAGGGCCGGCAGGACGATCAGGGCATAGTCCGCGACTTCGGCCGGTTGAGCGCCAAGGTGGATGCGACCTGCGCCGTCGCCGACCAGTTCCTCGCCAACCGCATCGCCGGGATCGAGCGGGTCGGCGACGCGTCGATCGTCAAGCTGTCCTACTCCCGCACGCTGCGGGAATTCACATCGCTCGGGATTCGGCTGGGCGGCATCGACGCGCAATATCACAGCCCGATCACCTTTGGCGGCGGCATGGAGACCGGCAACTGGATGGCCGATTTCATGAACAGCTATGCCTGGACCATCGCCGGCGGCAGCGACGAGGTGCAGCGCAACATCATCGCGGAACGACTGGTCGGCATGCCGCGTGAACCCAAAAGCTGGACCTTGAAGGAGGGCGCGGCATGACCATGACCCGCGCGGAAGTGCAGGATGCGGCCGACAAGGCCTTCGGCCAGAGCGATCTGGCCCCGGATGCGGCGCAGAGTTGGGCGCTGATCGCCGAAATGGGTTGGCTGATGATGGGCGTGCCGGAGGAACTGAGCGGCCTGGGCCTCGGCCGCGAGGCGACGGGCGTCATCCATCAGGGCGTGGGCAAGGCGCTGGTGCCCGGCCCCGTGCTGGCGCAGATGCTGACGATCGAGGCGCTGACGGCCGCCGATGGCCTGGCCGAGCGCGACGCGCTGATCGCCGACGCCATGGCGGGCGAGGTGATGACCGCATCGCTGGCGGGCGGGCTGGATGGCGCTGAGCGCCTGACCTGCGTGCCTGATGCCGATACCGCCAGCCATGTTTTGCACGTCACGGCCGATCGAGTGGCGCTGGTGCCGGCCGAGCAGGTTTCCGTCACCTATCGGGAAGGCTGGGACAAGAGCCGTCGCCTGTTCGATGTCGTCCTTGAAGGCCCCGGCCTCACGCTGGCGCAGGGCGATGCCGCCCGCGCGCTGGCCGATCGGATCGAGGCGCTGCGCCTCTTCTGTCTGGCGGGCGACAGCCTGGGCGGCGCGGAGGCGGCGCTGGCCATGACCGTCGCCTATCTCGAAACGCGGCAACAGTTCGACCGGCCGCTGGCGCTGTTCCAGGCGCTCAAGCATCGCGTCGCCGACATGCGGACGCAACTGACCGCCGCCGACGCCCTGTTCTGGAGCCGGGCGCAGCAGGCCGACGTCGATATCATCGCTCTGGGCGCGCTCAAGGCGCTGGCCTGCGCCGTCTATCGGCTGGTCGCGGAAGAGGCGATCCAGCTCCATGGCGGCATTGGCCTCACCATGGAACATCCCTGTCACCTGTTCCTGAAGCGCGCGATGCTGAATGGCGCGCTCGGCGGCGATGCGGATCATTGGGACGAACGGACCGGCAGGGCCGCGCTGGAGGCAGCAGCCTGAACCGGCAAAAAGGGAGAGGAAGCGATGCGTCGATCAATTGCAATGGGCGTGACAGCCCTGTCAGCGGTGCTCATGGCCGGCATGGCGGGGGCGCAGCAGGGCAGCGCACCTGCCGGGCCTGCAAGCGCCGCCGAAGATCCGCTCTTCACCCAGCCCTATATCGATATCGACGAATGGCGCGATGCGCCGGTGCGACACCGCTATGTCCATGGCGGGTTCAAGGGGACGGAAACCCGCTTCTCCTTCTATTTTCCCGACAAGGCGCATTATCAGGGCCGCTTCTTCCAGCACATCACCCCGGTCCCGGATGACGAAAATCTGGCGCAGAAGCTGACCGACGGCGAGGAAAATTATATCGGCTTTTCGATCGCGTCGGGCGGCTATTATGTCGAGACCAATGGCGGCGGCCGTGACCAGGTGGGCATGCCGGGCAAGCCCAACGATTTCACCATCGCCGCCTATCGCGCCAATGCCGCTTCAGCGCGCTATTCGCGGGTCGTCGCGCAGCAGATGTACGGCGGCAAGCGCCCCTATGGCTATGCCTTTGGCGGCAGCGGCGGCGGCTTCCGCACCGTCGGCTCGATCGAGAATACCACCGGCGTATGGGACGGCGTCGTCCCCTATGTGCTGGGATCGCCGATGGCGCCGCCCAACATGTTCTCCGTGCGGATGCGCGCGATGCGGGTTCTCAATGACAAGTTCCCGCAGATATTGGACGCGGTCGAACCGGGCGGCTCGGGTGATCCCTATGCCGGGCTGACGCCGCAACAGGCATCTGTGCTGCGCGAGGCGACGGCGATGGGCTTCCCGACGCCCAGCTGGTTCGGCTGGAAGACGATGGGCATCCATGGCTTTGCCGCCCTTTATGGTGGGATGGTGATGGCCGATGCCGGCTATTTCACCGATTTCTGGACCAAGCCGGGCTATCTCGGCCATGACGACCCCAAGAGTTTCGACGGCTATCGGTTGCAGCATGACGCGACCATCGCTGCACCGATCAGCGCGGCGCAGGCAGCCGAACTGAAGCTCGATACCCGCATCACCGATGGCGCGGCCAATGTCGACAACGCCTTTGCCGCGCTGCAGGGCCGGGCGGCACAGCGTATCGTCGCCTTCCGCCTGTCGAGCCCGCCGCCCGCCACCTATTTCGTCGGCGGCGACCTGATCGTCGGGTCGGGCGCGGCACAGGGCAAGCGGCTGACGATCAACCGCATCGCTGGCGATGTCGTGATCCTGGGCGTGGTGGATGATGCCGTGGTCGACCTGCTGAAGGCTGGCGACCAGGTGCGGGTCGACAATAGCAATTTCCTCGCCGCCGAAACCTATCACTGGCATCAGGTGCCGCAGGCTAATGCCGGCTATCCGGTCTGGGACCAGTTTCGCGGGGGCGATGGCAAGCCGCTTTATCCGCAGCGTCCTTTCCTGCTCGGCCCGCTCTTCACCGCCGCGACCACCGGCAAGCCGATGGGCCAGCCGCCGATGACCGGGCAGTTCCAGGGCAAGATGATCCTGGTCGAAAATCTGTGGGATCGCGAAGCCATGCCCTGGCAGGGCGACTGGTATCGCCAGCGGGTGATCGCTGCGCAGGGCGCGGGCGCCGACCAGAATTTCCGCATCTGGTTCACCGACCATGCGCTGCATGGCGACAGCAGCCATCAGGAAGACCCGACCCGCACGGTCAGCTATCTGGGCGTGCTGGAACAGGCGCTGCGCGACCTGTCCGCCTGGGTGGAAAAGGGCGTCGCCCCGCCCGCCAATACTGCCTATCGCATCGATCATGGCCAGGTGATCGTGCCGGCCGATGCGGCGGCGCGCGGCGGCATCCAGCCGGTCGCCAGCGTCACCGCCAATGGCGCGGCCAAGGCGGTGGTGAAGCCGGGCACGCCCGTGACCTTCCGCGCGACCATCAGCGTGCCGCCGGGCGCCGGCCGGATCGTGTCGGCGGAATGGGATTTCGACGGCAGCGGCGCCTTTGCGGAGAAGGCCAAGCTTCCTGGCGGCTCTGGAAATAGCCTGACCCTGACCACACGCCACAGCTTCGCCGCGCCCGGCACCTATTTCCCCGCGCTGCGCATCGCGTCGGAACGCAGGGGCGACGCCGCCACCCCCTATGCCCGCATCCAGAATCTGGGTCGGGTGCGGGTCGTCGTCCAATAGCGGCAGAGGCGGCGCCGCATCATGCGGCGCCCCTGTCCCGTCAGCTCGACACGTCAGGGCATTGGCCCGGACGCTTTTCTTCCTTGCCGGCCTTGAACCAGCGGGTCGACTGGGCATCGACGGCCTCGTCATAATAGCAGACCTCGGCCGTGCCGCTGGCCGGATCGACCAGGGTCAGCCATTGGTGCGGACCGCAATTATGGGTTTCGCACGACCAGGCCGCGATCTTGCCGTCGACGGTCGCGATCGGCGAGGACGGGCCGCCATCCTCCAGCACCCATTTGCGCACCGCCTTGTCCGCCACCGCCGCCTTTACCGCCGCGACCACGGCGGGATCATCGTTCCAGCTATGGGCGCCGACCTTGTCGAAGGGATATTTGCCGACATAGGGGCTGAAGGCGTCGGCTCTGGGCGCGGCGGCATTGGTCGCGCTGGCGGCGTTCGCCATGGCATTTTCGACCGCGTTGACCGCATTGTCGGCGGCGTTGTCGGCCGGGCTGTTCTTCTCGCCGCTGCAGGCGGCCAGCGCGGCAGACAGGAGGATGGGCAGGGTCAGGACGGTCCAGAGGCGGTGGCGGGTCATCGGCGGTCCTTTGCGGGAGGAGAATGCCCCCATGGTGGGGCGGGACGCGGCAGCGAGCAAGCGCGATTGCGCCACGGGCGCGGAAATTGGCGGCTGATCCGTCTGTAGGGGCAGATGATCTTCGATTGCGAAAGGCCCCTTGCCCGATGCGTTTCCCCCCTGCCCTGATCCTGCTCGCCAGCCTGGCCACCGCGCCCGCCACCGCCCAGACCGCGGCACCCGCCGACGGCCCGTTGAAGGTGGAAAATTACTACCGCGTCAAATGGGGCGGGATGGGCCAGTTCCTGACCACCTATCACAAGCAGCATGAGGCGTTGCTGCGCGAGATGATGCGGCAGGGCTATATCAGCGAAGTCACGGTCGAGATGCCCTTCACCCATATGGGCGGCAGCACGCGGTGGGACGTACGCACCACCATCGTCTACACGCATGGCGCCGACGGCGTGGGCGCGGGTGAAGCGTACAAGGCAGCGATGTCGGCGGCCAAGGCACGGATGTTCCCCGACAAGGCGGCGTTCGATGCCGAGGAGGCGAAGCGCATGGCGGTGACGGAAGATCATTGGGACGTGGTGCTGGAACCCGCGCCTTAATTTTAGAAAATGCGGGAACGCATTTTCTGTGCCGCACCAGCCTTCAAACGAGGCACGTGACTCGTTTGAACCCCCACCCGACCACCCATAGAATACTGACGTTGGGCGGTCGACTGGAGGATCGGGCTGGCCGTTTCGATTTTCTGCAAAAACCCTGACACGCCTTATGCAGATGAGGCATCGCTGCGGCGGACCGTGAAGCTGTCGCGATTCATGGGTGAAATGCCCCCTTTTCCTTTGCCCGAAGCCACGCCATGTTGGGGCGGAGTAAAGTGCATCGCGGGAGGCAGACAAACGCATGTTCGGCGCATTGTGGAATCGAATCTTCGGCAAGACCAACGCCCCCGAGCAAGAACCCGCCCTTCCCCCCTATGATCCGCTCGCGGCGCTGCGCGACCAGGTGTGGCGCGACGTCGCCGGGGGATTTCATGACGATGACGCGATCCTGACCGCCGCCCACGACACGTTCGTCGAGGAACTGCCCGGCCCGACCCTGCGCCGCGAGGCATCGGCCGCGCTGCGTCAGGCGCTGGCCGAGCATAATGCCGCCGAAAAGGCCTGGCCCGACATGACCGATTGCGACCGGCTGGACGCCGCCTTTGCCGCGCTGGAGGCCGAAGGCGTGATCGCGCGGCAGAATTTCACCTGCTGCGGCAGTTGCGGCGCGATCGAGATCTGGGACGAGATCGAGGAAGCGATCGGCGAAGGGCGTCCGGCCGAGGGCTATGCCTTTTTCCACATGCAGGACACCGAGGCGGCGGTGGAGGGCGAGGCGCTCTACCTCAATTACGGTGCCTGCGCAGCGGGCGAGGCGGCGGCGCTCGACATCGGCCGGCGGATCGCCGCCCAGCTCGACGCCCATGACCTGGCGGTCGACTGGGACGGCAGCTGGAGCATGCGCATCCAGGTGGTACTCGACTGGAAGAAGCGCCGCACCCTGCGCATGCTGGAGGCCTGAACTGGCGGCGCCTGCTGCGCGCCGACCGTCACCATATCTCGATGCTCGGGTGGAAGCCGCCCTCCTGCCCGCTATGGGTGGCATGCATATTGATGCGCGTCGGCACGAAACTGGTGCCGCGATATTCGGGTATGATCCTCAACTGATCGACTAGCCCTTCGCGGGTGAAGCGCTGCAATGTCCCGGTAATCTGGTCGAGCGCCGCGCCAGCCTCCGGCGGGACATAGCTGATATTGGCCTTGCGCCTCGGCCCGCCCAGACGGAGCGGGAAGAGATAGATGCGCACCAGCGTGCCAGTCGCCACCAGCGCCTCCGCCTGTTCGCGCGAGGTGACATGAGAAAAATCGGGCTTGGCCGCTGCCGGATCGGGCGCACCGACGATGATCGCGGCGAGCAGAAGCGGCAATAACGAAGCGAGACGATGAACCATGGACTTCCTCCCCTGAGGACGAATCATGTTCGTTATTTGTTCTCATATTTTCCGCGATCCCGCAAGGCGACACTGGCGATGGGCGCTGGGTCACGCCCGAAGTTCACAGCGTTATCGACCTTTTCGGGCGATTTGCGCCCGTTTTGCACCGGCCGCGCGTCACCCACGCGCCTGTTCTGCATCAGAACGCGCCACCGGGGCGACGCATTTTGCGCCCATGATGCCCCGGTGACGCGACAGCTTTGCACCTGTTTTGCACCGATATGCCTCAGCACCGCGTCGCGGCCTGCGGGCGAAGCTGGGTGGCGATCGGGTCGGCCATCGCCTGGGCATGCAGCGCCAGCGCGTTGCTCCAGTCCCGGTCGAAGGCGGTGCCGGCGAGGCGACGGCGCAGGCGATGCGCGCTGGAGGGCGACATGCCGACCATGCGCGCGGCCTGGGCCACGCTGCCGCTCTGGTAGAGGGCGGTCAGGAAGGTCCGCTGCCGGGCCGGGGTCCAGCGGGCGGGGGTGAAGATGGCCGGCGCGGGCTGCGCGGGCGGGCGAGCGGGGAGGTTCTGTGTCATTCCCCAGGGTAGATCAGAGGATCGCCGTGTAGGACAGGGGATATTGGCGGAACCGAAGCGCTAGTTCGCCAACACGCATAATATGACGCGATCTTCACACATGATCCGCTCGGCCAGCAGCATTGCTGCCGCAAACTCGGCATAGTCTGAAGGCTTACCGAGCATGGTGTACCGGCGCAGGCGCTCCCCGGAGCAATCCTTCCGTGCTGAGATCCTCGTCAATATCCGGCCAATGAATGCCATAGCCACCACCGGCGACTTCCCAAACGGCACGCTGATCGGGTGTCGCGCTGGCAAGGCGTGGATACCAGGCAAGGGGGACAGAGATGGTCCGACCGTCCATCAGGTCGACGATCAGGCTATCCGCATCGCAGCGAACATCGGCAACACGTTCGTCGGTGATCCTAGCCGAAATATTCATGCCAAGCCTCCAGCAGGCGCGCCCGATGGGCCTCCACCATCGTCATTATGCCATTTATCTCCTGGCGACGAAAGCCGGTGTTCCTTGCGAGGGATATAGGGTCTAGCCAGACCTTGATCGAAGCACCGCCCTTGTCGACATGGACATGGGGCGGTTCATTGGGTTCGTGGCTGTAGAAATAGAAGCGATAGCCATCGAGGCGCAAGATGGTCGGCATCGGTCACGGTTCCCCATAGGATGCCGAACCATCTATAATGAAGCGGTGAGCGGATCACCCGGTAAAATCGAGAAAGTTACCGGGTGCCAAAGCCTCAATCATGCTCCCTGCCGCCAGCGCCCATATAGAGTTCGCTGCCGGTTTCCTTGAAGAGTTTGCTCATCTCTTCCATGCCTTTCAAGGCGGCAGCCTTACTCGCCTGCGCCACTTCCGCGCCGGTCAGGCCAGCCGCCAGGAAGCCGTCGGCGGGCTGGTTCTTCTTTGCCGCGAAATCCCTCACTTCCTGCGTGATCTTCATCGAGCAGAATTTGGGGCCGCACATGGAGCAGAAATGCGCCGACTTGGCGCCTTCGGCCGGGAGCGTCTGGTCGTGATATTGTTCGGCCGTGTCGGGATCCAGGGACAGGTTGAACTGGTCGCGCCAGCGGAATTCGAAGCGGGCGCGGCTGAGCGCGTCGTCGCGGACCTTGGCCGCCGGATGCCCCTTGGCAAGGTCGGCGGCGTGGGCGGCGAGCTTGTAGGTGACGACGCCGACCTTCACGTCATCACGGTCGGGCAGGCCCAGATGCTCCTTGGGCGTGACGTAGCAGAGCATCGCCGTGCCATACCAGCCGATCTGCGCCGCACCGATGCCTGAGGTGATATGATCATAGCCCGGCGCGATGTCGGTGGTGAGCGGCCCGAGCGTATAGAAGGGCGCTTCGCCGCAGACCTGGAGCTGCTTTTCCATATTCTCCTTGATCTTGTGCATGGGCACATGGCCCGGCCCTTCGATCATCACCTGCACATCCTGTTTCCAGGCGCGGTGGGTCAGTTCGCCAAGCGTATAGAGTTCGGAGAATTGCGCTTCGTCATTGGCGTCGGCGATCGAGCCGGGGCGCAGGCCGTCACCGAGCGAATAGGCGATGTCATAGGCCTTCATGATCTCCGTGATCTCGTCGAAATGATCGTAGAGGAAGCTCTCCTTGTGGTGCGCCAGGCACCATTTCGCCATGATCGAGCCGCCGCGCGAGACGATGCCGGTGACGCGCTTGGCCGCCATCGGGATATAGGCGAGGCGGACGCCGGCATGGATAGTGAAATAGTCGACGCCCTGTTCGGCCTGTTCGATCAGGGTATCGCGGAAGATATCCCAGGTCAGGTCTTCGGCGATGCCGCCGACCTTCTCGAGTGCCTGATAGATGGGGACGGTGCCGATCGGCACGGGCGAGTTGCGGATGATCCATTCGCGGGTGTCGTGGATGTTGCGGCCGGTGGAGAGGTCCATCACCGTGTCGGCACCCCAGCGGATCGACCAGACCAGCTTGTCGACTTCGGACGCGACGTCGGAGGCGACCGCCGAGTTGCCGATATTGGCGTTGATCTTCACCAGGAAATTGCGGCCGATCGCCATCGGCTCGGATTCCGGGTGGTTGATGTTCGACGGGATGATCGCGCGGCCGCGGGCGACTTCATCGCGCACGAATTCCGGCGTCACATAGTCGGGGATCGACGCCCCCCAGCTTTCGCCGTCGCGGACATATTCGGCGAGGCGGGCACGGCCCAGATTTTCGCGCTCCGCGACATATTCCATTTCCGGGGTGATGATGCCGCGGCGGGCATAGTGCATCTGGGAGACGTTGGCGCCGAGCTTGGCGCGCAACGGGCGCTTCACGACATTGGGGAAGGGCTGGACGCCGCCCGAACGATCGGGGCCTTTGAGGCCATTATCCTCCGGCTTGATCTCGCGCGCATCATATTCCTCGACATCGCCGCGCTCGCGGATCCAGTCACGGCGCAGTTGCTGGAGCCCGGCCATGATATCGATATGCGCGTCCGGATCGGTATAGGGGCCGGAGGTATCATAGACGCGGACCGGCGGCTCGCCGCTGCCCGGTTCCAGATGGATCTCGCGCATGGCGACCCGGCGCGGGCCGACGTGAATCTTCTTCGAGCCGCGAATGGGCCCTGTCGTTACGCGCATTTCGGTGCGGGCGGGGACGTCTGCCATATTGTCTCTCTCCTTCAGGCGGAAAGAGAGTGCGGGCGGTGTCACGGGACGAGTGGCACGACGCGCTTCCCTCCCTACGCCAGTGTCAACTGGATCAGGTTCAGCGGGTCGCGGCCACAAAGCCGCCTCTCAACCGTCTGCGGACGTTCCCCCGGGGATATGGGCAATGGATAGCGCAAGCGCGGCGGCAGGGGAAGCCCTTCGCGAGCCGATCGCCTTGCGCCGGGGCGATGGAGACCATAACTGGAAGGATATCCAGCAAGAGGCCGATCGTGCGGAACAGCCAGCCACCCCATCCCGATTCCGAGAAGGCCCGGCGCAAGGCGTTGCGGCATGAGATGCGGATGGTGGCGGTGCGGCCGCGGCGCTGGGGGCTGTGGCTGCTGACGCTGGGCGCGCTGTTGCTGATCCTGCCGTCGGCCTTTGGCGTTCACAGCCTGATGGGCTGGTCGCCGATGCTGCTGGGGCTGGTCGCCTGCGCCGCGTCGCTGCCCTTGCTGGTGGCGGGCGCGGTGCTGCGGCGGCGTTACCTGCGGGGACAGCTCGCGCGGGATTGAGGACAACAAAGGGGGGCGCAATGAAGAGGTTTTTGACGATGGTTTCTGCTGCCCTGCTGACCGGCGCCGCTGCGCCCGCCCCCGACGCGCCTGCCGACGATCCGTTCGTGTGGCTGGAAGACTGGACCGGGCCGCGCGCGATGCAGTGGGTGGAAGCGGAGAACAAGGCGACCGTCGCCACGCTGCAGGGCGATCCGCGCTATGCCGGCTATTTTAAGGATGCGCTGGCGATCGCATCGGCCAAGGACCGGGTCGCGATGCCGATGCTGATCCATGGCCGCATCTATAATTTCTGGCGCGATGCCGACCATCCGCAGGGCGTGTGGCGTTATACGTCCGAGGCCGATTATGCGGCGGCGTCGCCGAGCTGGACGACCGTGCTGGACCTCGATGCCTTGTCCAAAGCGGAAGGCAGGAAATGGGTTTGGAAGGGCGCGACCATCCTCGACCCCGAGGAACGGATCGCGCTGCTGGCGTTGTCGGATGGTGGCGAGGATGCGGTGCGGCTGCGCGAGTTCGACCTGGTCGACGGCACATTCGTGCCGGGCGGGTTCGACATTCCCAATGCCAAGCAGAATGCAGTGTGGCTGGACAAGGACAGCCTGCTGCTGTCGCGCGACTGGGGGGCGGATAGCCTGACCAAGTCGGGCTATCCCTTTGTCATCAAGACACTGAAGCGCGGGCAGACACTGGACGACGCGCAGGAAGTGTTTCGCGGCGCGGCGAGCGACCAGCTGATGTCGATGCCGATCCTGCTGAGCGATGGACAGGGCAATAGGGCGGCCTTCCTGTTTCGCGGCGTCACCTTCTTTAGCAACGAGACCTGGCTGCTGACGGCGCGGGGGACGAAACGGCTGGCGCTGCCGGCCAAGAGCCAGTTGCAGGGCATGGTCGACGGGCAGGTGCTGATCCAGACCAGCGAGGAATGGACCAGCGGCGGCGTCACCGTGCCGGCAGGGGCGCTGGCGAGCGTGGCGCTGAAAGCGTTGCAGGATGGCGGCGTGCTGACGCCCGAGATATTGTTCGCGCCGACGCCGCGCCAGTCGATCGACGGGGTGGTGGCGACGCAGAATCGGGTCGTGCTGAGCCTCAACGACAATGTGCGCGGGCGGGTGCGGGTCTATGCGCGCGGGGCAAAGGGCTGGAGCGCGCAGCCGGTCGACCTGCCCGACAATGCGACGATCAGCACGGTCGCCGCGTCCGACAAGAGCGACAATATTTATCTCAGCGTCGCGGGCTTCCTGGCGCCGACGACGCTGTGGGCGATGGACGCGGCCGACCCGAAACCGGTGCAGGTGAAGGCGATGCCGGCGCGCTTCGATGCGGCGGGTCTTGTCGTCGAACAATTTGAGGCGACGTCCACCGACGGGACCAAGATTCCCTATTTTATCGTCCACAAAAAGGGGATGACGCCCGACGGCAGCACGCCGACGATCATGACCGCCTATGGCGGCTTCGAGGTGCCGATGACGCCCAGCTATGCCGCGATCACCGGCAAGCTGTGGCTGGAGCGGGGCAATAGTTTCGTGCTGGCCAATATCCGCGGCGGCGGCGAGTTCGGCCCGGCCTGGCATGAGGCGGGCCTCAAGACCAGGCGCCAGATCATCTATGATGATTTCGCAGCGGTGGCGCAGGATATCTTCGCGCGCAAACTGTCCAGCCCGCAGAAGTTCGGCATCTATGGCGGGTCCAATGGCGGGCTGCTGATGGGGGTGGAATTCAACCAGCATCCTGACCTCTGGAACGGGGTGGTGATCCAGGTGCCGCTGCTCGACATGATCCGCTATGAACAGATCGCGGCCGGCGCGTCCTGGGTCGATGAATATGGCAGCGTGTCGGTGCCGGAGGAAAAGGCGTTCCTCGAGAAAATCTCGCCCTATGCCAATATCCGCAAGGATGTGGCCTATCCCACGCCCTATATCTGGACCACGACCAAGGACGACCGGGTCGGACCGCAGCATGCGCGCAAGTTCGCCGCGCGGCTGAAGGACTATGGCCTGCCCTATCTCTTCTACGAGGACACCGCCGGCGGTCATTCGGGCGACGCCGATATCGAACAGGGCGCGCGGTTGCAGGCGATGCAGATGGTCTATTTCAGCCAAAGGCTGGAGGGGAAATAGGGGCCATTCCTCCCCGTGCCGGGGAGGTGGCGCGCGAAGCGCGACGGAGGGGGGGACGCCTAGCGGCGCAGCGCCGCGAGGAACACCCCCTCCACCATTTGCTTCGCAAATGGTCCCCCTCCCCGTACCGGGGAGGAAGAGAATCTTTGGCGAGGCGACAGTTTCGCATTGCATTGCAGCAAAGCGTGGTTTCTGATCGCATCATGCTCAAGGCCGCGCTGCACCACCTGACCGCCTATCGCTATAGCCGCCCGATCCGTCTGGGTCCGCAAGTGATAAGATTGCGGCCCGCGCCGCACAGTCGCACCAAGATCCCCAATTATGCGCTGAAGATCGAGCCGGCGAACCATTTCCTCAACTGGCAGCAGGATCCGCACGGCAATTGGCTGGCGCGGATCGTCTTTCCCGATCCGGTCGATCATTTCAGTATCGAGGTCGACCTGCTGGCCGATCTGGATATCATCAACCCGTTCGACTTCTTCGTCGAACCCTATGCCGAAAATTACCCCTTCACCTATGACGAGCAGCTGGAGACCGATCTGGCGGCCTATTATGACGTCGAGGCGCAGGGGCCGTTGTTCGAGGCGCTGGTCGCGCAGCATGCATCGTTCGAGGGGCGGACGATCGACTTCCTGGTCGATGTGAACAGCAAGCTGCAGCAGCGCATCGGCTATGTCATCCGCATGGAAACCGGGGTCCAGACGCCCGAGGAGACGCTGGACATCGGCACCGGGTCGTGCCGCGATTCCGCCTGGCTGCTGGTGCAACTGCTGCGCCGGCTGGGCTTTGCCGCGCGTTTCGTGTCGGGCTATTCAATTCAACTTGTCGCAGACGTCGAGCCGATCGAGGGGCCGAAGGGCGTCACCCAGGATGTGGTCGACCTGCATGCCTGGGCCGAGGCCTATGTGCCCGGTGCCGGCTGGATCGCGCTTGATGCGACCAGCGGCATGTTTGCGGGCGAAGGGCATATCCCGCTCTGCGCCACGCCCCATTATCGGTCCGCAGCCCCGATCAGCGGCATGGCCGAACCGGCCGAAGTCGATTTCAATTTCGCCATGAATGTCAGCCGCATTGCCGAGGCGGTGCGGATCACCAAGCCCTTTACCGAGGGACGCTGGGCGTCGCTGATGGCGCTGGGCGAGCAGGTGGACGCCGACCTGATCGCACAGGACGTGCGGCTGACCACCGGCGGCGAGCCGACCTTCGTCGCGGTCGACGATCCACAGGCGGGCGAATGGAATGGCGATGCGGTCGGGCCGACCAAGGCGGGCTATGCCGACCGGCTGATCCGGCGGCTGCGCGATCGGTTCGCGCCGGGCGCGCTGCTGCATCATGGCCAGGGCAAATGGTATCCGGGCGAAAGCCTGCCGCGCTGGGGCTATTCGATCTACTGGCGGGCGGACGGCGTGCCGATCTGGCGTGACGCCGGGCTGATTGCGGGCGAGCCAGAGGCGGGCGATACGACCATTACCGCCGAGGATGCCGGCCGCTTCCTGACCGCCATGGCGGACGGGCTGGGGGTCGAGACGGATTTCGTCCAGCCGGTGTTCGAGGATGCGCTGGCCTGGTCGGTGAAGGAGGCGGAACTGCCCGCCAATACCGAGCCGGGCGACCCCAAGTTCGACAATCCCGAGGAGCGCAGCCGGATGGTGCGCGCATTCGAGGGCGGCCTTAGCAAGACGGTCGGCTATGTGCTGCCGATCCAGCGCTGGCAGACGCAGGCGAGTGCGCCGCGCTGGCAGAGCGAGGTGTGGAAGGTGCGGCGCAAGGCGCTGTTCGCGGTGCCGGGGGATTCGGCACTGGGATACCGCCTGCCGCTGGGCACCCTGCCCTATGTGCCGCCGTCCGATTTCCCCTATATCCACCCGCAGGACACGAGCGAACCGCGCGAACCGCTGGCAGATTATCGTGCTGAAGCGGGCGTGGAAAGCAGCGCGCCGGCCGAGCGGTTCGAGCGGTCCGAGGTGGCGCAGGCCGAGCATCAGGACCGGCAGGAACAGGTGTTCATCGAAGGGGCGGTGCGCACCGCCGTCACGGTCGAGCCGCGCGGCAATTTCCTGTCGGTCTTCATCCCGCCGGTGAAGACGCTGGACGATTATCTGGAGTTGATTGCGCAGGTCGAAAAGGTGGCCGAGGCGACCCGCATCCCGGTGCGGATCGAGGGCTATGCCCCGCCGTCCGACCCGCGCGTCAATGTGCTCAAGGTGACGCCCGACCCCGGCGTGGTCGAGGTGAATATCCAGCCGGCGACAAGCTGGGCGGAGACGGTGGCGATTACCCAGGGCGTCTATGAGGATGCCCGCGAAGTGAAGATGACCGCCGACAAGTTCATGGTCGATGGCCGGTCGGTCGGCACCGGCGGCGGCAATCATCTGGTGCTGGGCGGAGCGAGCGTGAACGACAGCCCGTTCATCCGCCGGCCGGACTTGCTCAAGAGCTTCGTCCTCTACTGGCAGCGGCACCCGTCCCTCTCCTATCTCTTCTCCGGCCTGTTCATCGGCCCGACCAGCCAGGCGCCGCGCATCGACGAGGCGCGGCACGACAGCCTCTATGAGCTGGAGATCGCGCTGGCGCAGGTGCCCAATCCGGTGCGCGACGGCGAGGACAAGCTGCCGCCGCCCTGGCTGGTGGATCGCCTCTTCCGCAACCTGCTGGTCGATGTGACCGGCAACACCCACCGCACCGAAATCTGCATCGACAAGCTGTTCTCGCCCGATGGGCCGACCGGGCGCCTGGGCCTCGTCGAGTTTCGCGGGTTCGAGATGCCGCCAGACCCGCAGATGAGCCTGGCCCAGCAATTGCTGCTGCGCGCGCTGACCGCCTGGTTCTGGCGCGAGCCGCAGCAGGGCAATCTGGTGCGCTGGGGCACGGCGCTGCACGACCGTTTCTTCCTGGGCCATTTCGTCTGGGCCGATTTCCTGGAGGTGCTGAACGACCTGCGCCAGGCGGGATACGACTTCGATCCCAACTGGTTCGAGGCGCAGCGCCAGTTCCGCTTCCCGGTGCATGGCAGCGTGGAGGCCGGCGGCGTCGGGCTGGAGATCAGCCATGCGCTGGAGCCGTGGAACGTGCTGGGCGAGACCGGCGCGATCGGCGGCACGGTGCGCTATGTCGACAGTTCGACCGAACGGTTGCAGGTGCGCGTGTCCGGCCTGGTCGCCGGGCGCCATATCGTCAGCTGCAACGGCCGGCGAGTGCCGATGACGCCGACCGGCGTGCCGGGCGAGGCGGTGGGCGGCGTACGTTACAAGGCATGGGCGCCGGCCAATTGCCTGCACCCCAATCTGCCCGCCAATGCGCCGCTGACCTTCGATATCTTCGACAGCTGGAGCGGGCGGTCGCTGGGCGGCTGCGTCTATCATGTCGCCCATCCGGGCGGGCGCAATTATGACGATGTGCCGATCAACAGCTATGAGGCGGAGGCGCGGCGCAAGGCGCGATTCCAGGATCATGGCCATACGCCCGGCCCGGTCGACATGCCGCCAGCCGAACCCCCGAGCGAATTTCCGATGACGCTGGACCTTCGGTTCAGGCATCCCGAATATTAGACGATGACCGACTCGCCTGTCCTGCCGGGTCTCGAAGCGTCCGGCTGGGCCGGCGACTATCTGGCGCGCGCGTCGGGTGGCGACCTGTTCGCCGGGGCGCCGGCGGAAATGGCGCCACGCTGGCGGGCGATGCTGGATCGATTGTCGGAACAGGGACAGGGTGATCCCGCGACGCTGGCCGGCAATGTCGAGCGGCAGGCGCAGGATCTGGGCCTGGCGTTCCGCCTGACCGGTGACGAGCAGGAGCGGCCCTGGCCGCTGAGCCCGATCCCGATGCTGATCGGCGCGGGCGAATGGACCCGGATCGAGCAGGGGCTGATGCAGCGGGCCGAGCTGCTGGAGCGGGTGATCAGCGACATTTACAGCACCCAGAGCCTGGTGCGCGAGGGCAAGCTGCCCGCCGCGGTGGTGACCGGCAGCCCGCATTATTGGCGGGTGATGACTGGGGCGGCGCCACCGCGCGGCCATTATCTCCATTTCTACGCCGCGGACGTCGGCCGCGGGCCGGATGGCGAATGGCGCGTGCTGGCCGACCGGGTGCGTACGCCCGTGGGCGTCGGCTATGCGCTGGAGAACAGGCTGGCGCTGTCGCGCGCGACCGGCGATCTGCTGGGTGCGATGAACACGCGGCGGCTGGCGCCCTTCTTCGCCGACCTGCGTCGGGGCCTGGCGGTCGATTGCCAGCGCGCCGATCCGCGCATCGGCCTGCTGACGCCGGGCCGGTTCAACCAGAGCTATGCCGAGCAGGCACATCTGGCCCGTTATCTGGGCCTGATGCTGGTCGAGGGCGATGACCTGATCGTCAGCGACGGGCGCCTGTTCGTGCGCACGATCGAGGGGCTGAAGCGGATCGACGGGCTGTGGCGCTGGATGGACAGCCGCTTCCTCGACCCGCTGGCGTTCGACGGGGAATCGCGGATCGGTGTGCCTGACCTTTATGATGCCTGCGCGCGCGGCGGGCTGATGGTCAGCAACTGGCCGGGTGCGGGCGTGATCGAGGCGCGCGCCTTTGCCGCCTTCCTGCCGCAACTGGCCAAGGCGCTGCTGGGCACCGACCTGCTGCTGCCCAATATCGCCACCTGGTGGTGCGGGCAGGAGCGCGAGCGCGGCCATGTGACCGGCCATCTGGACGCATTGCTGGTGGCATCGGCGTTCGACCGGGATGCGGCGGGGCTTGGCCCGGCGCGATCGGTGCAGGGATCGGCGCTGGACGCGGACCAGCGCGCCACCCTGCTGGAGGCGATGGCGCGGCGGCCGATGGATTATGTCGGGCAGGAAGTGGTGAAATTATCCACCACACCGGCGATCGTCGGCGGGCGCCTCACCCCCCTGCCCTTCACCCTGCGCGTGTTCGTGGCGCGCGATGGACTGGGGCAATGGCGGATCATGCCCGGCGCCTTTGCGCGGCTGGCCGCCCATGGCGACATCCGCGCCGCCTTGATGGGCGAAGGCGACATGTCGGCCGACATGTGCGTGATCGATAGTCAGCCGGTGCCGCCCGATACGCTGTTGGGTTTTGGGCTGGGCGATGGCGGCGCGCCGGCGATCCGGCGGATCGGCGGGCTGTTGCCGACCAAGGCGGCGGACAATCTCTATTGGCTGGGCCGCTATATCGAGCGGACCGAAATGACGCTGCGGGTGATCCGCGCGGTGATCGGCGAATCGATCGAGGTCGATATGGGGCCATCGTCGGATTCGCCGACCATGGCACGGCTGGCGGGGCAGCTGGCGCTGTGGGGCGCCACCGGCAACGCGGCGCAGCCGGTCGGCGCGCTGTGCGCGCAGGCGCTGGGCGATGCGCGCCAGTCCGGCAGCGTGCGCGCGCTGATGGGCGTGGTCGCCAATATCGGCGAGGGGCTGCGCGATCGGCTGGCGACCGATTTCTGGCGGCTGGTGCGCCTGCCGCTGCCCCCGTTCGACGGGGCGGTGACCGAGACGCTGCTGGATGCGGCGTCGCGGATGATCGAGCGGATTTCGGCGCTGTCGGGGCTGGCGGCGGAGAATATGGCGCGCACCGAAGGATGGCGCTTCCACGATATGGGGCGGCGGATCGAGCGGGCGATCACCGGATGCCGGCTGACCTTGCTGCTGGGCAGCGATTGGGCGACGGCCGACGACCTGACCGTGCTGCTCGACCTGCATGACAGCCAGATCAGCTATCGCAACCGCTACCTGACCGGCCCGTCGTTGCCGCCGGTGCGCGATCTGGTGGCGCTGGAGCCGCAAAATCCGCGCTCGATCGCCTATCAGGCACTGTGCATTGCCGAGCATGTCGCTGCCCTGCCGACGCTGCGCGGCGATGGGATGCCGGAGGAACCGCAGCGGCTGGCCGGCGCGCTGGCGGCGACGCTGGCGCCGCTGACCGGCGACATGCTGACCATGGCGGCGCTGACCGATATCGAAAGCCGGCTGCTCGCCTTGTCCGACGCGATCGGCCAGCGCTATTTCCTGCAGGTCCGCAAGACGGAAAAGGTCGAGGGCGCAGAGCTGCTGTCATGATCTACCATGTCCGGCACAGAAGCATATTGCGCTATGGCGCGCCGGTGCGGGTCGCCCGCTTCAATGTGCGGTTGCGGCCGATGGCCTGGGCCGGGCAATGGACCGCCGACTATGCCTTGAGCGTCGATCCCGCGCCGCTGTCGATCGAGGCGCGGCCGGGCGCCTGGCCGGTGCATGTCGAGCGGCTGGTTATAGACCAGCCATTGCGGCAATTGACGATCGAGAGCCGGTTCCGCGCCGGGGTGGCAGGCGGCGCGCCAATCCTGCCGCAGGCGGACGATCCCAGCATCGCCATGGTGGCGCGCGCGGCGCTGGCCGATCGCGACATCAGCGCCTCTGCCCCCGCGCAATTCCTCTATGCCTCCCCCCGCGCGCCGATGCTGGACGCGATCGGCAGCTGGGCGGGCGACATGCTGGCGCCCGACCGGCCGATCGTCGCGGCGGCATGGGAACTGGCGCAGCGGATCAAGGCGGACTTCGCCTATGATCCCAGCGCCACCGATGCCGGGACGCCGGTAGCCGACGCCTTTGCCGCGCGCCATGGCGTGTGCCAGGATTTCGCCCATGTGATGGTGGTGGCGCTGCGCCTCGTCGGCCTGCCCGCCGCCTATGTCAGCGGATACCTCCGCACCTATCCGCCGCCGGGCATGCCCCGGCTGGTCGGCGCCGACGCCATGCATGCCTGGGTGATGCTGTGGTGCGGGCCGACGCGCGGCTGGATCGGCTTCGATCCCACCAATGGCGTCATCACCGGCGAGGACCATCTGTTCATCGCCATGGGCCGCGACTATGCCGATGTCGCGCCGATGGACGGGCTGTTCGTCGGCGGATCGGGCCAGAGCATCAGCGTCGCCGTCGATGTCGTGCCCGAAGACGAGACCGCAAAAGAGGAAGTCGCATGATCGCCGCCATCATCCTGGTTCTGGCCGGCCTTTACTGCCTGGCGCGCGGCGTCATGGACCTGCGCGCGAAACGCTGGGCCTGGGGCGTGCTGGGGATCGTCTCGGGCATCGCGATCATGGCGGCACCGATCCCGACGCAGGTACAGGTGGAATTGCCGGCGGCGCAGGGCGAAATGACACCCTAAACCGATGGTGCTCCACATTTGCGGCGTTTTCGGTCCGCCGCTGATACTTCAGCGGAGACCATGCACCGCCAGATCGTTGGCAATTAGCCCGTTCCATTGGGTCGGCTGAAAGCTGTCGACCGGACTGCCGACGACACGCTCGTCGCGCCAAGCCCAGTGCGTCGGGGACGCCGTGTCGAAACGGAATCCTGGAGATAGCCATAATGGCTCCGCCAAGAGCGCATATCGGACCTCAGTGCGGCGCATAAGCCGCACCAAGCCGGAAGGCGCATGTCGGAAAACTTCACGCCTTTTGAATGGGGCGATGGGATGCAGCGAGGCGCGCCAGCCCTCACCCTCAAAATGGAAGCCCCGGAAAGCCGGATCATAGTTCCGCCGTTCCACAATGAGCACGTCGGAGCGCACATCTCGCACTGCATCATCGTGCAAACACAATCCTTCCTGTGCGAAGTCCTCCAGTTTGTCCGAGAGTGGTGGCGGAGGGGGTGGAACCTCGCGACCAGTTTCTGTGCTCGTGGCATACGTCGTTTGTAACCGTGTATTGTTACATCCCGGTCCAATCGGTCCGAGCGAAAAGCGACGTGCAGGAACCGGGAGCGAGGCTTGCTTCGGCAGCATGTCGAGTGGTACTTCAGCAATGCTCTTTGCGGTGCGCGAAAATAGGAGCCGTTGGCAGGTGTCCCAGCATTTGCCGGACGAACCTAAGCCTCTGTCGATTGCATGGGTGATGGAAAGGCCTACTGGCAATATTGGAGGCGCGCCATGATCTTGTGCGATCAGGGCTTGGACGCGTCGTTCAGTGATCCCATTAGCGCACCATGGAATAGCAAAGCCGACGGCAACCGGCAGTAAGGCGGCAGCAACCAGCATCATCAAGCGCGGAGGGGCGTCCGACACTCTGCGTAGGATCATATAGATGGCCAGTGTCGGCGTGAAATAAATCCATGCTCCTGGCATGAGGGTCATCAACCATGCCAAAGGAAAGCCGATAAGCGCCAGCATCAGAAGAACGACTATTTCTGGCAGAAAAAGCGCGCAACCAGCTCCCAGCGTCATCAACAACCATATATAAAGAAGGCGTCGATCGAATACGTGCATGTTATCTTAGACTTCCGCAGCGGGACGTGGACAGATGACTTTTAGAGAGCGCTCATACCGTTATTTCAACATCATTTTTGCAGCCAACCTGTCCCGGTTCACGATCGCAGAGACCGTGTTCTTGCTCAGGCCAAGATCGCTCGCGATCCAGCGATAACTACGTCCTTCTGCCACCAGCGCCAGCACCTTGGGACCGAGCCGATCGGATTTGGGGCATTCCCCCAGTTGTCGTCCGAGCTTGCGTCCCCGCGCTCAACCCAGAGCGGACACGCCCGCTGAGCATATCGTGCTCAAACTGCGCGATGCCGGCCAGCATCGTCGCGATCATGGCCGCGCCGGTCCCGACGCAGGTGCAGGTGGAACTGCCGACAGGGAAGTAGAACAGGCGTTGACGTCAATATTTCAATCGGCGAGTTTCAACGAAATGAGACGCTTCAAGCATTTAATCCCGATAGTTGTCGTTGTGACCATCTTTACGATTGGATTGATTGACCAGATAGTTGGAGCGATCAACTGTTCCAATCGCGGAGGGGGCGTGATCGGCGCTTTTTCCCGCACGCAAGGTTGCGCCAAGCTGTCGCGTTGAGCAGTTCGATTTCGAGTTACCCCACCCGCTCGAACAGCAATTTCATGCCGGTCCTGGGGCGGATGGTGAGGCGGCTGATGGGTTCGGGTTTGAAGCCGGCGGGCATCGTCAGCTTGTAGCGGCGGATGACCGAGGCGATCACGGTCATCACCTCCTGCTGGGCGAAGCCTGCGCCGACGCAGACGCGGGGGCCGCGGCCGAAGGGGAACCAGGCCTGTTTCACCATGTCGGCATTGGCCGGATCATCGAACCGGTCGGGGTCGAAGGCGTGCGGGCAGGCCCAATTATCCTTGTTGCGCTGGGTCAGCCAGGGCGCGACGACCAGCATCGAACCTTCCTCCAACTGCTTGTCGCGCATCTCCATCGGGCAGGTGACTTCGCGCGGGAAGAAGGCGACCGGCGGATAGAGGCGCAGCGTTTCGCGGAAGATGTTGCGGACATGGCTCATATCCTTGAGCATCGGCGCGGTCAGCACTGCGTCGCCGGCGATGCCGGCCACTTCGGCGCGGACCCGATCCTGGATATGGGCGCATTCGGCGAGCATGTAGAGCGCCCAGGTCATGGTGCTGGCCGAGGTTTCATGGCCGGCGAGGAAGATGGTCGAGACCTGTTCCATCACCTGTTCACAGGTGAAATGGGCGCCGGTCTGCGCGTCCTGCACCTCGATCAGCGACTGGAGAATGTCGCGATGGGGTGCCTCGCCCCGGTCATGATAGCCTTCGTAGCGGGCCTCGACGATCGGACGGAACACGTCATGGATGGCGCGGGCCGGCCCTTTCGAGCGCTTCTCGAACCAGCCGGCGGGGATGCCGTAGAGGCGCAGCATCGAGGCCGAATGGGCGAGCCGCTGGAACCGGCCGAAGGCGGTGTGGATGATGTTGGAGCGTTCCTCGTCCAGCGTCTGCGAGAAGAGGGTGCGGAAGATGATGTCGGCCGCGACATGGGTCATCATCGGGTCGATATCGACCGGCTTTGACCGATCAGCGGCATCGAGCCGGGCGAGCAGATCGTCGGCGGCGGCGACCATCAGCGGCATGGAACGATTGAGCGCGGTATGGGCGAAGGCGGGATTGACCATCGCCCGCTGGCTTTCCCAATCCTCGCCATTGGCGGAGAAGACCGAATTGCCGATCAGCGGATCGAGATTGCGGACCAGTTCGCTATGCTTGGGGAAGGCGGTGCCGCCCTTGAGGATGCGATCGACCAAGGGCAGTTCGTTGGCGATATACATGGTCTGACCCGGCATGCGGATCTCGCCCATCTTCATCGTATAGCTCTTGTCGAACAGCACATGGATCCAGCTGTGCCAGCCGCGCAGGAAGCGTTTGATAAGGCCGCGCTTCGATTTGGGCGGCTCGGGATAGGGGGGCGTGAAGGGCGCGCTCACGGGATCGTCCGGAAGGCGGCGACGGCCTCGTCCACGGTGCGGCGGCCGGCGGTCAGGCTCACGAAATCCAGCGGCGACAGGCGGTCGCCGACCCTGAGATAATCGAAATGCGCCTCATATTTGTTGGACCAGCCCCCGTGATAATTTTCGGCCAAGTAGAAGAGATGGAAACGGGGCGATAGCATGTCCACCCGCGCGGCAAATTGATCGGCGACAAGGCGCAGCGGATTGACGTTGTAATAGGCCGCGCCGTCGGGCGGGGAGCTGATGTCGACATAGCGGAAAGGCTGGTCGGCGAGCGCCTTGAGGTCGGCATGATACCAGCCGGCATCGCGACGCAGGCCGATGACCGGCACGACCTGCCCCATGCCGACCATGACGAAATGGTCGGGCAGCGCGCCACCGCGTAGTGCAAGGATGCGGCGCAGCAAGCTCATGCCCAATATGGTGCCGGCGCTGTGGGTGACGAGCTGGATCTCGTCCCAGTCGCCGTCCAGTTCCGCCGCGATGCGGGCGGCGAACTGGTCGAGCCGGGCATTAAGCTCGTCGCCCGGCCCGTCGGCGGCGAGCGCGCCATGATAGGTCATGAAGCGCAGCAGCCAGGACACGACCAGCTTGTCGAGGATGCGGCCGGAGAAGAAGGCGCTGATGCCGATGCCGACAAGCGCACTGGCCCAGAAGGGCAGCAGCAGCGACAGCAGGAGCGCGGGCACCAGCGCCAGCAGCAGCGGGATCAGCACGGCCAGGATCGGCGGATAGAGGATGGTGATGACCGGACCACGGCGCAATTTGCGCATCCGGCCGAACTGCATCAGCCGGGCATGGCCGGCATAGGCGCGGGCGGCGCGCCAGGCGAGGGTGAAGGGATGGCGGATCCAGACCTTGCCGATCAGATCTTCCCAGCGGAGATATTCATAATCGGTCTCGACCCCGGCGCTGGCGTTGGTGACGGTCCAGATCGCGCTGTTGGCGGGGCCGGCGCGGCGCGCGCTGACCGCCACCGCTTCGCCGGTCAGCGCGGTGTAGCGGGCCGCCTGATCGCGATAGAGCTGGTGATAGAAACGGACGCCGCGCGGATCAAAACCACCCAGGTAAAAGACTTTACGCTTGAATTTCTGCACTGCCCCGGTCCTAATCGGGACATGACCACGCCCGAACGCGACTACTGCTATTTCATAGACCATCGCAAATACAACCGGAATGTCGGCTGCAGGAAGCATGACAATATGTATGGCATCAATGGCGGCGGCAGCGAGCGCGACCGCTGGCGCGCCGACATGACATTCTATCGCCATATGAAGGCCAATGGCGATCCGATGGCGCTGCCCTCGCTGCTCGCCTGCCTGACCTTTGGCTGGTTCTGCTGGAATTATCATCCCGGCAAGGGGCTGTGGCGCGGACAATTGTTGCGCCGCTTCGCAAAGGCGCCCAAGTGAGCGGCATGAGCGATCCCAAGCATGTGAAGGTCGGCCCGGTCACCTTCGGCAACGACCTGCCCTTCGTCCTGATTTCCGGCCCCTGCCAGATCGAAAGCCGCGACCATGCGCTGTTCATGGCCGATGCGCTGGCCAAGGCGGCGGCGGATGCGGGCGTGCCCTTTATCTTCAAGAGCAGCTTCGACAAGGCGAACCGCACGTCGGTGAGTGGCAAGCGCGGCGTCGGCATCGATGCGGGGCTGGCGATCCTGGCCGAGGTGAAGGCGGTGCTGGGTTGCCCGGTGCTGACCGACATTCATGGCCCCGAACAGGTGGAGGCTGCGGCGCAGGCGGTGGACATCCTGCAGATCCCGGCCTTTCTCTGTCGCCAGACCGACCTGCTGATCGCGGCGGGAAAGACCGGCGCGGTGATCAACGTCAAGAAGGGGCAGTTCCTGGCCCCCTGGGACATGGCGGCGGTGGCGCAGAAGGTCGCGTCGACCGGCAATGAGCGCATCTTGCTGACCGAGCGCGGCGCGAGTTTCGGCTATAATACGCTGGTGAGCGACATGCGCGCGCTGCCGGTGATGGCGGAAACCGGCTATCCGGTCGTGTTCGACGCCACCCATTCGGTGCAGCAGCCCGGCGGGCTGGGATCAGCCTCAGGCGGGCAGCGCGACTATGCGCCGCTGCTGGCGCGCAGCGCAGTGGCCGCGGGCGTGGCGGCGATCTTCGCCGAGGCGCACGAAGACCCGGACAATGCGCCCTCGGACGGGCCGGTAATGCTGAAGCTCGACTGGGTCGGGCCGATGCTGAAGCAGTTGAAGGCGATCGATGCGGTGGTGAAGGGGTAGTTTTCCCCCTTCACCCCGAAAACGCCTTACGGTCGGGCCTGGCCGCGACCGCGCACGATCCATTTATAGGTGGTGAGCCCTTCGAGCGCGACCGGGCCGCGGGCGTGGAGGCGGCCGGTCGAAATGCCGATTTCCGCGCCGAGGCCGAACTCGCCGCCATCCGCGAACTGGGTCGAGGCGTTCCACATCACGATCGCGCTGTCGACGGCGTTGAGGAAGCGTTCGGCCACCGCCACATCCTCGGTGATGATGGCGTCGGTATGGTGACTGGCATGGGCGGCGATATGGGCGATCGCCTCTTCCACGCCGTCGACCAGCCGGATCGAGACAATGGCGTCGAGATATTCGGTATCCCAATCCTCGTCCGACGCGGCGATGACGCGATCGTCCATTGCCTGCACCGCATCATCGCCGCGCACTTCGCACTTCGCGTCGAGCAGCGCCTTCACCAGCGCGGGGGCATGGGCATAGGCGCGGTCGATCAGCACCGTTTCGGTCGAACCGCAGACACCGGTGCGGCGCAGCTTGGCATTGAGGACCAGGCTTTCCGCCATGGCGGGATCGGCCGCGCCATCGACATAGCTGTGGTTGATGCCGTCAAGATGGGCGAGCACGGGCACCCGCGCCTCTTCCTGCACGCGCGCGACCAGGCTCTTGCCGCCGCGCGGCACGATGAGATCGACGAAATCCGATGCGCGCAGTAGCGCGCCGACCACGGCGCGATCGGTGGTGGGGATAAGCTGCACAGCATCGGCGGGCAGGCCGGCGGCGGCGATCCCCTCTGCCATGGCGGCGTGGATGGCGCGGTTGCTTTCCTTCGCCTCGCTGCCACCGCGCAGGATCACGGCATTGCCAGCGCGCAGGCAGAGGGCGGCGGCGTCCGCGGTGACGTTGGGGCGGCTTTCGTAGATGATGCCGATAACGCCCAAGGGTACGCGGACGCGGCTCAATTCCAGCCCATTGGGGCGCACGCTGCTGTCGATCACGCTGCCGAGCGGATTTTCGAGCATCGCGACCTGATCGACGCCGGCGGCCATGGCGGCGATCCGGTCCTCGTCCAGCCGCAGCCGGTCGAGCATCGCGGCGGACAGGCCATTGTCGATGCCATTGTCCATGTCACGCGCATTGGCGGCGAGGATGGCGGGCGCCTGGTCGCGCAGAGCCTGGGCCGCGCGGCGCAGCGCGTCGACCTTCTGCGCGTCCCCGGCTGGCGCGAGCAGGGCGGCGGCGCGGCGCGCACGCGCGCCCATCTGCGCGATCAGCATTTCGGGGGTCTGCGTCAGGTCGTTCATCAGTAATCTCGCTTCAAATCCGGCAGCGGCTTAGCACGAAAATGTCGCGAGACGGAACCCTGACGAAGCGGGAAGATACAGGGAGCGGTTGCCGGCGGCCGACCCATGGGTCGCATATGGATCGGCCGTCGGCCGGCAAGATGGTCCTGCCTTATCGACTCGCCTAGCCTTTTTGCGCGGCGCACGCATACCCCATTGGGGGTAAATTGCGTAATTTTCGCAATAAAATCCGTAACTCAGCTGCTCATCATCCCGACGATGCGGACCAGCTGCGATTCCCGATTGCAGCCCGTCTTGTCGTAGATGGAGCGCAACTGGGCCTTGAGCGTCTCGGCCGAAACGCCGCGCCGCGCGGCAATATCGGCACGGGTCATGCCAGCGGCCAGATGAATGGCGATATCCGCTTCGGCCGGTGTCAGGCGGAAGGTCCGCATCAGCAGGCGGACATGGCGTTCGGTCGGCGCGCCCACGCGGGCGACGATGATTGCATGCGGCGCGAAGGGCAGCGACCAGGGCCGGGACGGCAGCGGGAAAAATTCCAGCATGATGCCCACGCCCCCATCGGCATCGGCCAGCGCCACCGGATCGGCCTCCCGCGCGGGCGCGTCGACCACGGCCCGGACCGAACGCAGGATGGCGCGCGTCTCATCGCTCCGTTCGCTCTGCAACCAGCCATCACCGACCCGCAGCCGGCTGGTGGAGAGCAGGGCTTCGGCGCGCGGCGTCATGCCCCCTACCCGCCCCGTCGCGTCGAGCAGCCAGCAGGCGCGGTCCATGGTTTCGAACGTGCCGGCCAGCAGCGCGAACCCCTGATGCTCGATTGCGCGCTGCAACCGCACGGCGTTGCGGGCATGGCCGGCGACATGGGCGAACAGGTCGCGCTGGTCCTGATCGGTCCGGCCATCCTTGCGACCACGCAAGAGGGCCAGGCCGATCATCATGTCGGGACCAGCGAAAAGCCGGGTCTGGCAGCCATCGAAAATATCATAATCGCTGCACAGATCGAGATAGTCGGCAGAACGCAGGCTCTGCCGGGCGATGTCATAATAGGCTTCGTGGACGATGTCGGGGCGCCCGGACAATTGATCGGCCGCGACGCGGAAATTGAGATCGGGCGCGGCCCCATCGATGGTTGCAGACTTGTCGACAATATCCGGCTCTACATCACTGATCCAGTTGAAGCCGGCAGCTCCATGGCCAAAGCCGATCAACTGACCATGGCGCGACCCCGTCGCCTGCGCCATCGCACGGATCGCCTGATCCCACAGATGCGGCTCCAGCGCAGCCGACAGAAAGAGGTCGGCCCACGGGTCGCTGCCTTCGGCGTAATAAGACGCCATATAACCCCCTTGTCCCCAGGCAATTGGTTGCCCAAGTCGATCGCGGAGTCAAACGCGCAGCAGGCCGAATTACGTAATTTCTGCCAGATATTGATACAGATCAGGAAAGATCAGGCCGCCTGGGCCAGCGCCTCGTCCTTGTCCGCGCGAAACAGGCGACAGGGCGGGATGTTGCGCCATTCCAGTTCGTCGCTGACCTGGCCAAACAGCGGGTCGATCAGACGGCGGACATAGCGCGAATATTGGTAGATGATGAAGCTGCCGCCCGGCCGCAGCACGGCGCGCGTCTCTTCGCAGATGGTTTCGCCCACGCCCGCCGGCAGGGTGGAAAAGGGCAGGCCCGACAGGACATAGTCGGCCTTCTGATAGCCCGCTTCCTTGACGAAGCGGCGCACGTCGGCGGCCGAGCCATGCACGACGCGCAGGCGCGGATCGTCGATCGCATCCTCCAGATAGGCGACGAAATCGAGATTGAGGTCGATCGCCAGCAGGATCGCGTCGGGATGCATGCGATCGAGAATGGCCTGGGTGAAGGTGCCGACACCCGGACCATATTCGACGAACAGGCGGGTCCGTGCCCAGTCGACGCCGTCCAGCGAGCGCGCGACCAGTTGCGACGAGGAGGGGATGACCGAACCGATCATGCCGGGATGCTTCATGAACTGGCGGAAGAACATGGCCCACTGGCTGCGGAAGGAGCGGCTGCCACCGCGCGTCGAAATCCTGGTCTTCTTGTCTTTGAACGGTGGGGAGGCCATCAAAATCCGCCTGACTGACTAACAGAATCGGCCTCGCAAAATTGATGTCCGCTGGCAAGCGGCTTTGCGCGCCATGGGATAGAACGCGCGGCCAGGCGATGGGTTCACCCGCCATTGGCCGCGCGCGTATCCCAAGTCCATCAGCGTTCGCGGGCGCGCAGCATGCCGGGCGCAATGAAGCCGATCGGATCGACCTGCATCGCGCTCTGCTTCAAGGTCGCCTGGATCTGCTCATATTCCCGCTCCATTTCCGGCGTGACCGAGGCGCGGGTTTCCTCCAGTGCCGCCTCGAAATGGGCCATGGTGACGGCTTCGACCCGCAGCGACTGGCGCAGCGCGATGAGGCCCGCCCGGCGGGACAGATCCTCCAGATCCGCACCGGTGAACCGCTCCGTCCGGGCCGCCAGCTGATCCAGATCGACGTCGGACGCCAGCGGCATCTTCTTGGTATGGATCGCCAGGATGCGCTTGCGTCCGGCCTGGTCGGGCACCGGCACATAGATGAGTTCGTCGAAGCGGCCAGGGCGCAGCAGCGCCGGATCGACCAAAGTCGGCCGGTTGGTAGCGCCGATGACGACCACCGACTGCAATTCCTCCAGCCCGTCCATTTCGGCGAGGATGGTGTTGACCACCCGCTCCGTCACCGCCGGCTCGCCCAGGCCACCGCCACGGGCGGGGACCAGGCTGTCCAGTTCGTCGATGAAGATGACGGTCGGCGCCACCTGTCGCGCGCGGGCGAACAGGCGGGCGATCTGCTGCTCGCTCTCGCCATACCATTTGGACAGCAGGTCGCTCGACTTGGTGGCGATGAAATTGGCCTGCGCCTCACGCGCGACCGCCTTGGCCAGCAAGGTCTTGCCGGTGCCCGGCGGACCATAGAGGAGGAAGCCCTTGGCCGGGCGGATGCCCAGGCGCCGGAAGGCGTCGGGATCCTTGAGCGGCAGTTCGACCCCTTCCTTGAGGCGCATCTGCGCATCGTCGAGGCCGCCAATGTCGGCCCAGCCGATATTGGGCGCCTGCACCATCACCTCGCGCATGGCCGAGGGCTGGACCCGCTTGATCGCCGAGAGGAAATCCTCGCGCGTGACCGACAGATCCTCCAGCACGTCGGGCGGGATCGTGCCCTCCTCCAGATTGAGGCGGGGCATCAGCCGGCGCACCGTCTCGATCGCCGCCTCGCGGGTCAGCGCAGCGAGATCGGCACCGACAAAGCCATAGGTCATACGCGCCAGTTCGGCGAGATCGACCCGATCCCCCAGCGGCATGCCGCGGGTATGGATGCCCAATATCTCGCGCCGGCCGCGTTCGTCGGGGACTCCGACGACGATTTCGCGGTCGAAGCGGCCGGGCCGACGCAGCGCCTCATCGATCGCCTCGGGCCGGTTGGTGGCGGCGATGACGACCAGATTGGTGCGCGGCTCCAGCCCGTCCATCAAGGTCAAAAGCTGGGCAACCAGGCGCTTTTCCGTCTCGCCGGTGACCTGGCCGCGCTTGGGCGCGATCGAGTCGATCTCGTCGATGAAGAGGATGGAGGGTGCCGCCTTGGCCGCTTCCTCGAAAATGTCGCGCAGCTTCTTTTCCGACTCGCCATAGGCCGAGCCCATGATCTCGGGTCCGTTGATGAGGAAGAATTCGGCTTCCGATTCATTGGCGACGGCGCGGGCGAGCCGGGTCTTGCCGGTGCCCGGCGGGCCATGGAGCATCACCCCCTTGGGCGGATCGACGCCCAGCCGCTCGAACAATTCGGGATAGCGCAGCGGCAGCTCGACCATCTCGCGCAACTGGTCGATCGTTTCCGCCATGCCGCCGACATCATCATAGGTGACATCGGCGCGGCGGGAATCGCGCGGCTCCTCATATTCGGCGCGCAACTCCACCTCGGTCTCGGCATCGATATGGACGATGCCCTTGGGCACGGTCGACACCACGATCAGGCGGATTTCCTGCAGCGCATAGGCCGGCGCCGCCAGCATCTGGCGCAGATGGGGTGGCATGTCGCCGGGCGGCACCTGTTGCTGGCCAGCGGTGGCGACGACATCGCCCGCGACAAGGGGGCGTTGAAAGAAAACCCGCTTCAACGCATCGGGATTGCCCTGGAGCCGGAGATTATTTTGTGCAGGCGCGAACACGACGCGCTGGGCCGGACGCGGATCGATCTTGCGCAACTGGACGAAGTCGCCCGAGCCGACGCCGGCATTGGCGCGCTGCAAACCATCGAGGCGCAGCACGTCCAGACCTTCGTCTTCCTTATAGGGGCGCACCACCCGTGCCGGAGTCGATCGCTTGCCGACAATCTCGACAACATCGCCTTCGGCCAGTTGCAATTCGGCCATTACCGTCAGCGGAAGCCGCGCCAAACCGCGCCCGGCATCCTCCGGCCGCGCATTGGCGACCTGAATCCTGCGTCCGCTGCTGTCCTGATCGGCCATGGTCATCCCCGTCCTTTTGGTTGCGAAACGAAGATAGGTAACGCCGGGGGTGAGGGAAAGGGGCCGTGCTTCGTTATGCACGGAACAAAAAAAGGGCCAGCGCAAGCGCCAGCCCGGAAAGTTTATAGGAGAGGATGCCTGAAAGGCCTTTCCTATGTGCGCTGCAGCAGGTAATTTTGCAAGTGCGAAAAAAATCGGGTGGTTGCAATTTTTGCATCTTGCCATTTGCCGCGTTTTCCTGCTCATTGCAGGTCAGGATGCTTGAACCGGGGAAGCGCGCCGTTCGATAATGACAGATGATGCGACGCAGCGGACCGGCTTATAGAATTTGACGATTATGCGCAGATTGCCGCCTCTTACGGCCCTGGAGGCCTTTGTTCAGGTTGCCCGCCTTGGCTCGGTCAAGGCGGCTGCCGAGGAACTCGCTTTGTCGACGCCGGCGCTGAGCCGCCGCGTCCAGGCGCTGGAGCGGTTCATCGGACGCCCGCTGTTCGACCGCAAGCATCAGGCGCTGGAGATCAATTCCGAGGGGCAGCGGCTGCTCGACGACATCGCCCCGGCGCTGGATTCGCTCAGCCAGGCACTGGAGAATATCCAGAGCGGCGGCAATCAGCTGCGCCTGCGGCTGGCGGTCATGCCGCTGTTCGCGACGCAGCGCCTGTTCCCACATCTGGGCCGGCTGCGCCAGCAGCACCCGCAGCTGCATATCGACATCGAAACGACGCCCCATGCGGTCGCGCGGCTGGGCGAAGGACTGGATGCGGCGATCGTGCTGGCCAGCAAGGATATCGACCCGGCGCTCTATGCCTATGAGCTGGACCATGAACAGGTCTATCTGATCGGCCGCCGCGAAATGGTGGAAGGCCCCAATGCGCTGGCGTCGCCCAGCGAACTGGCGCAACAGACGATCCTGCTGCATCGCGACATGGCCCTGTCCTTCGACGCGTGGAAGGATGTGGCGGGCATTCCCGACCTGCAGCCGCTGGCGATCGACAATTATGATTCGGGCCAGCTGATGCTGGAAGCCGCCGCCCAGGGACTGGGCGTGGCGGTCATGCATGCCAGCCATTTCGAACAGTCGGGTGATCCCCGGCTGATCCGGCTGTTCCCCAACATCCGCTGCGACAGCCCCTATCGCTATTATTTCGTCTGTCGCCCGCGCGCTTTGCAGACCCGGTCGGTGCGCATCTTCCGCGACTGGCTGGTGGCAGCAAATATCTGAACTTGCGTAGAAAATTTGTCACTGATTGAAGTTCCTGCGACTTTTGCCGAGCGCCCCCTTAACCTTGATCGGGCGCCTCCGTTATAAGCGGCATGACTGGGGCATCCACATCCACCGCCGGCTCGCACCATGGGCTGACCGACCGCCTTTCCCGCTGGGCCCGTGGCCTGTCCGGCAAGCCGGACGAACCGCAGGTGGAGAGCGAGCCGCGCGCGCGCGCCGGCAGCGCGGCCAGCCGCGAGATCAATCGCCGTCGTCGCCTCTATGAGGAGATTGGCGAATTTCTGTTCGCCCATGATCTGGACCTGACGCCGCTCAATTTCGGCGTGGCGCTCGACTATCTGACCGGGGCCAGCATCGGCGTGGAAAAGGCGGTGCAGGCAGTGCTGATGGAGCGCGGCAAGATCAGCAACGCCTGGATGGAATCGCTCGCCGCCAGCCAGCGCGCGGACGAGGTGACGCCCGACGCGCTCGCCTCCATGCTCGACAAGGTCGAGGAAAATCTGGACGAATTCACCGGGCTGATGACCGAATCCCGCAATTCGGCCAAGGATTATGGCGCGGCATTGCAGGAACAGGCCAAGGGCCTGGCCGCCGGCGCGGACAATGAGCCGATCCTGGCGCGGCTGGTCAGCCTGACCCGGTCGATGGTGGAAAAGACCCGCCAGGTCGAAACCCAGCTGCGCGAGAACCAGAAGCAGACCCAGGCGCTGAAATCGAGCCTGGAGACCGCGCGTCGCGCCGCCGAGCATGACCATCTGACCGGCCTGCCCAATCGCCGCGCCTTCGAGGGCGTGCTGCGGGAGGAGTTGAAGCTGGCGAAGGAAGGCGACGAGCAATTGTCGGTCGCCTTCTGCGACATCGACCATTTCAAGCTGGTCAACGACACCCATGGCCATGAGACCGGCGACCGGGTGCTGAAATTCGTCGCCGGGCTGCTGGCCAAGGCGTCCGATGACCGCTGCCATGTCGCCCGCCATGGCGGCGAGGAGTTCGTCATGCTGTTTCGCGGCAAGACGGCGGCCGAGACCTGTGAGGCAGTCGACGCAGTGCGCGAGGATCTGGCCAATCGCAGCCTGGTCAACCGCACCAATGGCGAGCGGATGGAGCGGGTGAGCTTTTCCGCCGGCGTTGCCAATGTCCTGGCCTATGACGACCCGCGCGCGGCGCTGAAGGCCGCCGACCGGGCGCTCTACCTGGCCAAGGAACATGGCCGCAACCGTGTCTATCTGGCGGCCGAGGCAGACTAAACCGCGTCGTGCCCGTGCCCTTTAGAAATCCGGCTTTTCATAATGGGTCGGCGGGGTGATGACTTCCATCCGTTCGGACAAGAGCGGGCGGAAGGAGGGGCGTGACTTGAAGCCGGCATACCAGCGCTTGACCGGTTCATGCCCGGCCCAGTCGATGCCGCCCAGATAATCCGCCACCGACAGATGCGCCGCCGCCGCGATATCGGCAAGGCTGAGCGTGCCGCCGGCCATCCAGCTGCGATGGTCGAGCAGATAATCCATATAGTCCATATGGACGTTGGCCCGGCGCATCGCTTCGCGCAGGACGCGGGCGTCGGGCGAGACGCGCTCGATCAGCCGCTTCTTCATCCGCTCATGCAGCAGCGGGCCGACGACATCGCCGTAGAAATTCTGGTCGAAGAAGGCGGTCAGGCGCCGCACTTCCGCGCGCCCGGCAGCCGTGCCCGAGATCAGCGGAAATTTTTCGACCGTTTCCTCGAAATATTCGCAGATCGCCTGGCTGTCGATCAGGGTGACGCCCTTTTCCTGGTCGACGACCACCGGGGTGGTGCCGGCCGGATTGAGATCCAGAAACTCGTCGCGCATTTCCCAGGGAGATTCGCGCACCAGATCATAGCCGATGCCTTTCTCGCCAAGCAGCAGACGGACCTTGCGGGAGAAGGGACAGAGCGGGAATTGGAAAAGTTGCCACATATGATCTTCTGTTAGGCCGGGGCCGCGCGCCGGGAAAGGCGCAAAAACACAGAAACGCGGCGAAACGCGCATCGCCCCTTTAAGTCGTGCTGCGCGCCTCCTACAACCTGCTGCAAGCGCATGGAATTTAGCGCACAGGAAAGGATAGCTGGATGTCTGACGATTTCTTCCCGGTTCCCTCCCAATGGGCCGCCCAGGCCCTGTTGGACCGGGAAGGCCGCGCGGCCGATTATGCACGCTCGATCGAGGACGCCGACGCCTATTGGCTGGAGCGGGCGCAGCGGCTGGACTGGATCACGCCGCCGACCAAGGCCGATGAAAGCAGCTTCCATGAGGCGGATTTCGGCGTCAAATGGTTCGCCGACGGCGAACTGAACGTCAGCGCCAACTGCATCGACCGGCATCTGGCCGAACGCGGCGACCAGATCGCGATCATCTGGGAACCCGACAGTCCGGACGCCGACGTGCGACGCTACACCTACAAGCAGGTGCATGAGGAAGTCTGCCGCCTCGCCAATGTGCTGAAGGACGCAGGCGCGCGGAAGGGCGACCGCATCACCGTCTATATGCCGATGATCCCCGAGGCAGCCTTTGCCCTGCTCGCCTGCGCGCGGATCGGGGCGATCCACAGTGTCGTGTTCGGCGGCTTTTCGCCCGAGGCGCTGGCCGGACGCCTGGTCGATTGCGATTCGACCATCGTCATCACCGCCGACGAAGGCCGACGCGCGGGCAAGACCGTGCCGCTGAAGGCCAATGTCGACGCCGCGCTGGCCGAGGCACCCTGCGTCAACAAGGTCGTCGTCGTGCAGGCGACCGGTGGCGCGGTGCAGATGCGGGAGGGGCGCGACATCTGGCTGCATGAGGCCGCGGCGCAGGTATCGGCCGACTGCCCGCCCGAACCGATGAATGCGGAAGACCCGCTGTTCATCCTCTACACCTCAGGCTCGACCGGCAAGCCCAAGGGCGTGCTGCACACCAGCGGCGGCTATCTGCTGTGGGCCAGCCTGACCCATGAACTGTGCTTCGACTATCGGCCCGGCGACGTCTGGTGGTGCGCGGCCGACATCGGCTGGGTCACGGGCCACAGCTATATCGTCTACGGTCCGCTGGCGAACGGCGCGACGACCCTGATGTATGAGGGCGTGCCCAACTGGCCGACCCCGGCGCGCATCTGGGAAGTGGTCGACAAGCATCAGGTCCACACCATCTTCACCGCCCCCACGGCGCTGCGCGCGCTGATGAAGGAGGGTGACGATTATGTGCATTCGACCAGCCGCGCCTCGCTGCGCGTGCTGGGCACGGTCGGCGAACCGATCAATCCGGAAGCCTGGCGCTGGTATCATAGCGTGATCGGCGAAGGCCGCTGCCCGATCATCGATACCTGGTGGCAGACCGAGACCGGCGGCGCGATGATCGCGCCGATGCCCGGCGCCACCGACCTGAAGCCCGGCAGCGCCACCCTGCCAATGCCCGGCGTCATTCCCCAGATATTGGATGGCGACGGCGCGGTGCAGGAGGGCGCGACCGAAGGCAATCTGGTGATCGCGGGCAGCTGGCCGGGCCAGATGCGCACGGTGTGGGGCGACCATGACCGCTTCTTCCAGACCTATTTCACCACCTTTCCCGGCAAATATACCACCGGCGACGGCGCGCGACGTGACGCCGACGGCTATTACTGGATCACCGGCCGGGTCGACGATGTCATCAACGTGTCGGGCCACCGCATGGGCACGGCCGAGGTCGAGAGCGCGCTGGTGCTGCATGAAAGCGTCGCCGAGGCGGCGGTGGTCGGCTTCCCGCACGACATCAAGGGCCAGGGCATCTATGCCTATGTCACGCTGAACGCGAACGAGGAGCCGAGCGACGATTTGCGCAAGGATCTGGTGAAATGGGTGCGGACCGAGATCGGCCCGATCGCCACGCCCGACGCGATCCAGTTCGCGCCCGGCCTGCCCAAGACCCGTTCGGGCAAGATCATGCGCCGCATCCTGCGCAAGATCGCCGAGGGCGAAGTGTCCGCGCAGGCGCTGGGGGACGTTAGTACACTTGCCGACCCGTCGGTTGTGGATAATCTGGTCGCCAATCGTCAGGGATAAAAGACACGCCGGATAAGGACCTTATCGCCACCGTGCGTATCCTTTCGACATAGCTGGGCCGTGCGGGCGGGGTAGCGCGCGCAGGGCCCAGGCGAGACTTCCGTAAAAGGAGCAGCCCATGGCCCGTTACACGTCCGTCGCCCGCCTGTTGCACTGGATCATCGCGATCCTGATCCTGGTCAATCTGTGGCTGGGCTTTGCCCATGACAGCCTGCCCAGGGAATGGAAGGTGATGCCGGTCCACAAGTCGATCGGCCTCACTGTGCTGGCGCTGACGATCCTGCGCATCGTCTGGCGGCTGGGGCACAAGCCGCCGGCGCTGCCGGCCGCGATGCCGGGCTGGGAGAAGCTGGCCGCCAACCTCACCCATATCGCCTTCTACGCCTTCATGCTGATCGTGCCGCTGTCCGGCTGGATCATGTCGTCGGCGGGCGAGCGGCCCCTGAACTGGTTCTTCCTGTTCGACGTGCCGAAATTCGGCGTGGCCAAGGGCGATGCGATCGTCGGCATCTCGCACGAGGCGCATGAGCTGATCCCCTGGCTGTGGAGCGCGCTCATCATCGTCCACATATTGGCGGCGCTGCGCCATCATTTCATGCTGAAGGACGGGGTGCTGCGGCGGATGCTGTGATCTCCCTCTAACGTCATGCTGAACTTGTTTCAGCATCCATCAGGTCCGACTGGCGGTTGGCCTGCTGGGAGAAATGGACCCTGAAACAGTTCAGGGTGACGATGATGGTTAAGCGACTATGCTCGCCTGCCCCCTACACCATCTCGCCGGCGAGCAGGCGCGGGAGGGCGCCGGACTGGCCGCGGGCTTCGGCCATGAAGCGGTTCTTGAGCGGGCTGGTGCGCTGCACGGCGGCAAGGCCGGCGCGGCGGACCAGCGAGGGCAGCTTGCCGGGAATGTCGAACAGGCGAACCAGGCCATCCATCGCGACGCTGGTCATCATCGTATCGAGCCCGCGCCAGCGCTGATAGCGGGCGAGCAGTTGCGCATCGCCCGGATCGAGGCCAAGGCGCATGCCTTCGACCAATACCTCGACCAGGGCCGCCACATCGCGGAAGCCGAGATTGAGCCCCTGGCCGGCGATCGGGTGGATGGCATGGGCGCTGTCGCCAACCAGCGCGAGGCGGGTGTCGGTGATGCGCGCGGCATGGTGGAAGCCGAGCGGGTAGGGGGAGCGCGGGCCGGCCAGGCTGATCTCGCCCAGGAAGCCGCCGATGCGCTTCTGCATTTCGGCGAGCCAGGCGCGTTCCGACAGCTTGAGCATCGCCGGCGCCTGATCGGTGGGCACGGTCCAGACCACGGCGGATCGGGTGCCCGGCAGCATCGGCAGCAGCGCGAGCGGACCGCCGACATAGAAGATTTCATAGGCGGTGTTGGCGTGCGGCACTTCATGGTCGATCGCGGTGACCATGGCGGTGTGCTTATACTGCCAACGGGTGGTGTTGATGCCCGCCGCCTCGCGCGTGGGGCTGTTGCGCCCTTCCGCCGCGACCAGCAGTGCGCCGTGGATCGTCGCGCCGTTCTGGAGCGTCAGGGTGACGCCATCGGCATTGCGATCGACATGGACGGCGCGATCGGGCTGGAAGATAGTGAGGTTTTCGACCTCGGCGGCGGTCTGCGCCAGCGCGACGCGCAGGTCGCGATTGGGGAACATCGTCCCCATCACGCCATCATCCGCGTCCGGCACGAAGTCGAGCGCGCCCGGCTCCAGCCCGTCGCTGACCCAGATACGGTCGATCGGGCAGCCCTTGCCCTCCAGATGCTTGCCAACGCCGATCGCCTGAAGCATCGCGAAGCTGGTCGAGCTGATCGCCGAAACGCGACCGTCGAAACCGGCGGCCGTGGCCTGCACGGGGTCGGCCGGATCGATCACGGCGCATTGCACGCCATGGCGCGAAAGAGCGATGCCCAGGGTGAGGCCAACCAGGCCCCCGCCAAGAATGACGACGTCGAAGCGTTGCATGGGCATCTGTCTAGGCGCTTGAAGGCACTTTGAAAAGCATCGCCCCCGCTTTCGGGGTGAAAGCGGGGGCGACATTTTGTCTCAGGTGAGCGGCTCTAAATCAAAGCGTGCGGACCCAGCCGGCCGGATCGGCCACGCTACCGCGCTGAATGCCGGTCAGTTCGGCGCGCAGGCTTTCGGTGACCAGGCCGCCATCGCCATTGCCGACGGTGAAATCGCCGTCGGTGCTCTTGACCGTGCCGATCGCCGTGACGACGGCGGCGGTGCCGCAGGCGAACGCCTCGCGCAGCTTGCCGCTGGCGGCGTCGGCGCGCCACTGGGCGAAGCTGTAGGGCTCCTCGCGCACCTCATGCCCCTTGGCGCGGGCCAGGCTGATGATCGAGTTGCGGGTGATGCCGGGCAGGATGGTGCCGGTCAGCGGCGGGGTGACGATCGAGCCGTCATCCATCACGAAGAAGACGTTCATGCCGCCCAGTTCCTCGACCCACTTGTTCTCGGCGGCGTCGAGGAAGACGACCTGGTCGCAACCATGCTTGATCGCTTCCTTCTGCGCGACCAGCGATGCGGCGTAGTTGCCGCCGCACTTGGCAGCGCCGGTGCCGCCGCGCGCGGCGCGGGTATAATGTTCCGACACCCACAGGGTCACGGCCTTCTTGCCGCCCTTGAAATAGGCTCCGGCGGGCGAGGCGATGACGCAGAAAATATATTCGTTCGACGGGCGCACACCCAGGAAGGCTTCGCTGGCGAACAGGAAGGGGCGCAGATAGAGGCTGCCCTCACCCGACGGAATCCAGTCCGCGTCGATCTTCACCAGCTGCTCGACCGCTTCGAGGAACATGTCTTCCGGGATCGCCGGCATCGCCATGCGTTCGGCGGACTCGGCGAAGCGGCGGGCATTTTCCTCCGGCCGGAACATGGCGACGCTGCCGTCGGCCAGGCGATAGGCCTTCATGCCTTCGAAGATTTCCTGGGCATAATGGAGCACGGCGCAGGCGGGATCGAGCTGGAACGGCTCGCGCGGGCCGACGCTGTGACTGTGCCAGCCCTGCCCCTCGGTATAGCGGATGGTGACCATATGGTCGGTGAAGAGCCGGCCGAAGCCCGGATCCTCCAGAAGTACCGCGCGCGCGTCCGCCGCCACAGCCTTGCTGCTGGGGGTAACGGTAAAGCGCGACTTCTGTTCGACGTCCATGGTGAGTCTCCTTATGCGTTGGACGGGGGCGCCTATGTCACATCCGGCCCCGCGAAACAATTGGTCATATATACTGACCAATTTTGGAATAAAGAGCCAAGGCGCCGTCGCTGGCCTCTTCCCGTCCCAGCGCGCGCCCTGTATCGCATGCGCCATGCACTTCTTTTCGGACAATGCCACCCCGATCTGCCCCCAGGTGATGGCCGCCATCGCCGGCGCAGACCATGCCGACCATGGCTATGACGGCGACGCGTGGAGCGCGCGGCTGGACGGCGCCTTTTCCGACCTGTTCGAGACGCCGGTGAAGGCGCAATGGATCGCCACCGGCACGGCGGCGAACAGCATCGCGCTCGCCTGTCTGTGCCCGCCCTATGGCGGGGTGATCTGCCATGAGGAAGCGCATATCGTCGTCGACGAATGCGGCGCGCCGGGCTTCTACACCCATGGCGCCAGCCTGATGGCGCTGCCCGGCGTCGGCGCCAAGCTGTTGCCCGATGTCGTGGAGGCGAGGCTCAAGGCCATCCGCCCCGACGTGCATCAGGTGCCGGCACGGGCGATCAGCATCACCAATGCGACCGAATATGGCATGGTCTATACGCCGGACGAGGTCGCGGCGCTGGGCGAGATCGCGAAAGCGAATGGGCTGGGCTTCCACATGGACGGCGCGCGCTTTGCCAATGCGGTGGCGCATCTGGGCTGCGCGCCGGCCGACGTCACCTGGCGCGCGGGGATCGACATCATCTCCTTCGGCTGCGTCAAGAATGGCGGCATGGTGGGCGAGGCGCTTCTGTTCTTCGGCCCCGAACGCGAGGCGCGGGCAGCGGAAGCGGCGCGCTGGCGCAAGCGGGCCGGCCATCTCTTTTCCAAGGGGCGCTACCTCGCCGCGCAGATATTGGCGATGGTCGAGGACGGACTGTGGCTGGACAATGCCCGCGCCGCCAATGGCGCAGCGCAGGTGCTGGCGCAGGCCGCGGCCGGGCGACTGATGCATCCGGTGGAGGCCAACGAGCTGTTCGTCTGGCTGACCCCGGCGGAAGCGGCGACGCTGCGCGCGCAGGGCTTCGATTTCTATGACTGGGGCGAGGGCGCGGCGCGGCTGGTGACCAACTGGTCGCAGGATGCGCAGAGCGTCGCGCCGCTGGCCCACGCGATCCGGGCCTTGGGGCATCATGACGCCTGACGACAGGGCACGGCGCGGGATGGAGCGGGGCGGGATGGAGCGCGGCGGCATCGCCCTACCCTTCATACTCGTCACCCTGATCTGGAGTTCGACCTGGATCGTGATCCGCGACCAGTTGGGCAGCGTGCCCGCAAGCTGGTCGGTCTGCTATCGCTTCCTGCTGGCGGGGCTTGCAATGGCCGCGTTCGCGCGGATGCGCGGCGTGTCGCTCAATATCGGGCGGAGCGGCCTGGTCTTTGCCGCGCTGCTGGGCACGGCGCAGTTCGTGCTCAATTTCAACTTCGTCTATCGCGCCGAAGTCTATCTGACGTCGGGCGTGGTGGCGGTGGTCTATGCGATGCTGCTGATCCCCAACAGCATCCTGGCCTGGATCTTCCATCGCCAGCCGGTCAGCCGCGCCTTCATCGGCGGATCGGTGATCGCGACGGCGGGCATCGCCATGATGCTGGTGCATGAATATCGCTTTGCCGGGATCGACCCGGACAAGGTGGTGCTGGGCGCGGCCTTTGCCTGTGCCGGTCTGATGAGCGCATCGACCGCCAACGTGATGCAGGGCATGGACATCGCCCGCCGGCTGCCGATGATCGCAGTGCTGGCCTGGGCAATGCTGATCGGCGCGGGAATCGACGCCGCCTTTGCCTGGATCACCACCGGGCCGCCGGTGATCGAGCCGCGGATCGGCTATCTGCTGGGCATAGGATGGCTGGCGCTGGCGGGATCGGTCGTCACCTTCCCGCTCTATTTCGGGCTGATCCAGCGCATGGGCGCGGGTCGGGCCGCCTATACCAGCGTACTGATCCCGGTAATCGCGATGCTGATCTCCACGATGATGGAGGGCTATCGCTGGAGCGGGCTGGCCGTGCCGGGCGCGCTGCTGGCGATCGCCGGTATGGTGATCGCGCTGCGGGCGAAAACTAGAGCCTGACGCCGCCGGGCTGATAGCGCAGCTTGGCCATGTTGAGGCGGGCGATCAGGCTGCTGAGCGATTCCGGTGCAGGGGCCGCGCGATCGGGCACGGACATGGCGTTGATGCGGTCACCGAGCGTGGAAACAGTCTTGTCGATGCTGGTCATGACACACCCTTGTTGATGCGGTCATCCCGCTTTCGGCGCACGCTGGTTAACGGGGCGTAAACCATGCGACGAACCGATCAGCAAGGCTGATTTTCTTCCACAAGACAGGCCCTTAGACCTTCGACATGGGTGGGGTAAAGAGGTTTCCAGCCGAGCAGCCGACGCGCCCGGCCATTGGCGACGCGGCGGTTTTCGGCATAGAAGGCCAGCGCCTGGGGCGAGAGGTCCGCCTGTTCCAGCGACAGCAACGGCGGTAGCGGCTGGCCCAGCAGTTCGCAGGCGGTGGCGATCACATCATTCTGGGCGCAGGGCCGGTCGTCGGCCAGATTATAGGCGCCGGGCGGGCCGTCAAAGGCGGCGATGATGCCGCCGACGATATCGTCGACATGGACGCGGCTGAATATCTGTCCGGGCAGGGCGATGCGGTGCGCCTTGCCGGCCCGGACGCGATCGAGCGCCGAGCGGCCGGGACCATAGATGCCGGGCAGGCGGAAGCGACGGACATCGGGCCGCAAGGCGCCCCAGGCGAGATCGGCGCGGGCGCGGGCGGTGCGGCGCCCCTGCCCCACAGGGCTCGCCTCATCGACCCAGGCGCCGGCTGCATCGCCATAGACGCCAGTCGAGGAGAGATAGCCGACCCAGAGCGCCGGCGCGGCGGCGATCGCGGCGCCATAGCGGGTAAGGACGGGATCCTCCTCGCCCTCGGGCGGGACGGAGGAGAGGATATGAGTGGCGCCGGCGATGGCGGCGCGGACGGCCGGTTCATCATCGAAGGCGATCGCCTGGGCATCGGCGCTGCGGCGGACGCCGGTGACCTGCCAGCCCTCGGCGCGCAGCCGGGCGGCGAGGCGGGAGGCGCTATAGCCCATGCCGAGGATCAGCATGTGCAGCATCGGCGCCCTCCCCTGAACTGGTATCAGACCGTGAAGCTCTCGCCGCAGCCGCAGCTGCCCTTGGCGTTGGGATTGGCAAAGACGAAGCCGGCGGTGAAATCATCCTCGACCCAGTTCATGGTCGAACCGATGAGATAGAGGACCGAGGCACCGTCAATGTAAAGGACACCGCCGGGGGTCTCGATCTTCTCGTCGAACTTGGCCTCTTCGGTCACATAGTCGACCGAATAGGCAAGGCCCGAGCAGCCGCGCTTGGGGGTCGAGAGCTTGACCCCGATCGCGCCTTCGGGTGCCTGCGCCATCAGTTCGGCGATGCGGCCTTCCGCGCTGGGCGTCAGCATGACGGCGGCGGGACGGGCACGGGGCTTGGTGGTCGTCTCGGTCATCAGAGCATTCCCAGTTCGAGCTTGGCTTCGTCCGACATCTTGCCCGGATCCCATGGCGGATCCCAGACCAGGTTCACCTCGATATCGCCGACGCCCGGCACCGCGCCGACGCGCAGTTCGACCTCGCCAGGCATGGATTCGGCGACCGGGCAGTGCGGCGTGGTCAGCGTCATGGTGACGACGGCATGGCCATCGCTGGTGACGTCGACGCCGTAGATGAGGCCGAGATCATAGATGTTGACCGGGATTTCGGGGTCGAAGATTTCCTTCAGCGCATCGATGATGCCATCATAGAGATCGCCGCCCGGCTCGCCGGCCGCGACTTCGCTGGGCTTCTGCGCCAGGAAACCGTCGAGATAGTCGCGCTGGCGCGGAGCGGCCTCCGCCTCTTCCACGCGCGCCTTGGGCGGGGTTTCCACCGCGTCGACTTCTTCCACCATGAACTTCTTTTCCTCGGTCATCCGAAGATCTTCCTTACCCGTTCGATACCCTTGACCAGCGCATCCACGTCGCTGTCGTCGCTATAGATGCCGAAACTGGCCCGTGCGGTCGCCTCGACGCCCAGATGCCGCATCAGCGGCTGGGCGCAATGATGGCCGGCGCGGATCGCGACACCCGTTTCATCCAATATGGTGCCGACATCGTGCGGATGCACCCCCTCCACCTCGAAAGAAAGGATACCGGCGGAATCTTCCGGGCCAAAGACGCGCACGCTGTTGATCTGGCTGATCGCGGTGCGGGCCTTGGCCACCATGGCGCATTCATGGGCGTGGATGGTGTCGAGGCCGATGCCCTGGACATAGTCGATCGCCGCCGACAGGCCGACGACGCCGACGATATGCGGCGTGCCTGCCTCGAACCGGGTCGGCGCGGGGGCATAGGTCGTCTTTTCGAACGTCACCTTGTCGATCATCGACCCGCCGCCCTGATAGGGCGGCATGGCGTCGAGCAGTTCCTTGCGACCCCACAGCACGCCGATGCCGGTCGGGCCGTAAAGCTTGTGCGCGGAGAAGACGTAGAAGTCGCAGTCGAGCGCCTGCACATCGACGGCGAGGCGGGGGACCGCCTGGCAACCGTCGATCAGGATCTTGGCGCCCACCATATGGGCGATATCGGCGGCGCGGCGGCAATCGAGCACGCTGCCGAGCACGTTCGACACATGGGCGAGCGCGACCATGCGGTGCTGCGGCGTGATCATCGCGCGCATCGCGTCGAGATCGATCCGGCCATCCTGCGTCAGCGGCACCACGTCGATCTGGGCGCCGACCTTTTCAGCCACGATCTGCCAGGGGACGATATTGCTGTGATGTTCCAGGGTCGACAGCAGGATGCGGTCGCCGGCCTTCAACTGCGTGCCGGCCCAGCATTGGGCGACGAGGTTGATGCCCTCGGTCGCGCCGCGGACATAGACGATCTCGCTGTCCGACTGCGCGCCAATAAAGCCGGCGACCTTGCGCCGGGCGGCCTCATAGGCGAGCGTCATGTTTGCCGAGCGTTCATAGACGCCGCGATGCACGGTGGCATAGTCCGGGCCATAGGCGCGGGCGATCGCGTCGATCACGGCGGTCGGCTTCTGCGCGGTGGCGGCGCTGTCGAGATAATGCCAGTCGCCGACACCGGGAAAGTCGTCCCGCAGGCGCAGGCCTTGGGCGAGATCGGTCATACCAGCGTCCCCAGCTTGGCGAGCGCCGCCGCTTCGAACCGTTCGCGCAGATCGTCCTGCGCGACATCGTCGAACACGCCGGCAACGAAGGCTTTCAGCAGCAGCGTCTTGGCGGTGGCCGGGTCCATGCCGCGCGAGGCCATGTAGAAGAGCGCTTGGCGGTCCAGCTCGCCGACCGTGGCGCCATGGGCGCATTTCACGTCGTCGGCATAGATTTCCAGTTCCGGCTTGGCATTGGCCGTGGCGGTGCGGTCGAGCAGCATCGCCTTGATCGACTGGATGGCGTCGGTGCGCTGGGCATCGCGGGCGACATTGATGCTGCCCAGATAATTGCCGGTGGCATGGCTGCCCAGGATCGAGCGGACGGTCTGGCCGCTGGTCGCGTCGGGCTGGGCATGGGTGACGCTGGTGATGATCTCCAGAGTCTGCTCGCCACCGCCGATGATCGCGCCGTTCAGCTCGAAATGGCTGCCCTTGCCCAGCGTGACAGCGAAAGTGACACGTCCAAGCTTGCCGCCAATGTTGAGCAGATGGAAATCGAACCGGGCATTATCAGCGATATCAATGACATAGTCATGCACAGCGGTTGCACCATCGGCCGCGTCCTGCAGCAGATGGTCATGCGCGCTTTCGCCCTCCGCCACCGTGATCCGGGTCGCGGCCGGCACCGGCCAGGCAGCGGCGAGTGCGTCAAGATCGCTGTAACGCCAGGCTTCATCCTTGCGCGTGGGGAGAGCAAGCAGGGTCACGCCGCGGTCACCTCGGCCCCAAGCACTTCTGAATAGCCTTCGCTTTCCAGCTGCAGCGCCAGTTCCGGGCCGCCCGACTTGACGATGCGGCCGGCGGCCAGGACGTGGACGAAGTCCGGCTTCACATAGTCGAGCAGGCGCTGATAATGGGTGATCAGCAGCACCGCCTTGTCAGGCTTGCGCATGATCGCGTTGATGCCCGCGCCGACGGTCTTGAGCGCGTCGATGTCGAGGCCCGAGTCGGTTTCGTCGAGGATCGCGAGCTTGGGATCGAGGATGCCCATCTGGACCATTTCGGCGCGCTTCTTCTCACCACCGGAAAAGCCGACATTCACCGGACGCTTGAGCATCTCCATGTCGAGGCCGAGCAGGCCGGCCTTTTCCTTGGCCAGCTTGATGAACTCGCCGCCGTTCAGTTCCTTCTCGCCGCGCGCGCGGCGCTGCGAATTGAGGCTTTCGCGCAGGAACTGCAGGTTGGAGACGCCGGGGATCTCGACCGGATACTGGAAACCCAGGAACAGGCCGGCAGCGGCGCGCTCATGCGGGTCCATGGCGAACAGGTCTTCGCCCTCGAAGGTCGCGGTGCCGCCGGTCACGTCATAGTTGGGGCGGCCGCCCAGCGTGTAGGCAAGGGTCGACTTGCCGGCGCCGTTCGGCCCCATGATCGCGTGGATTTCGCCCGCGTTGATCTGGAGCGACAGGCCCTTGAGGATCGCCTTGCCGTCGATTTCGTTGGTGAGGTTCTCGATCGTCAGCATCTGTCTTTAATCCTTGTGCGCGCGCTGGAGCGTCCGCGCGGTCCAGAAGGCCATGTCGCGCACGTCGCCCGGCGCGGGGAAGAGCGTGTCGATATGGCGCTTGATCGGCATATAGGGCCACCAGTCGGCGTCCGGTTCCGGCGCGCCCTTTTCCAGCAGCGCGACGACGAATTCGCTGACCGGACCCATGCGGGCGAGGTTGGGCGCCTTCGCCTTGTGGAACGCCTTGTCGGTGCGCAGCTTCTCGGTCATCGCGACATCGCCCTTTTCCAGCGCATCGCGGCATTCGGCCTGATAGGCGTCGAGATCGCCGAAATCCTTGGCGGCGCGGGCGGCAAGTTCGCCCTCTTCCAGCTCATAATCCTCGGTCAGGATGCGGATCGCGGCGGTCCATGCCTGGCCATTGCCGACATCCTCCGCGAAATCGGCGAGGGCATCCTGGATATCGTCTTCGTCGCTCATTGATCGCTCGTCTTTTCGTTGATCTGAAAAAGCCCCTCCCCTTCAGGGGAGGGGTTGGGGTGGGGGCTAGCCCAACGATCCGGCGCCTGATCCAGCGCGCCGAGGATCGCGGCACAAACCCCTTCGATATTCCGCATCACGTCCTGGTTGGCGATGCGAATGACCTGATAACCTTGTTGTTGCAGCGCCTGATCGCGCGCCACATCGGAACCCGCAACATGGGTGTCTCCATCGACTTCCACGATCAGCGCCTTTTGCGGGCAGAGGAAGTCGACGATGAAAGGGCCGATCACGGATTGGCGGCGGAATTTATGGCCACCGATCTGGGAGCGGGACAATCTCGCCCATAGGCGCTTTTCCGGCTCGGTCGGCTCATGACGCATTTCGCGCGCGAAGCCCTTCAACTGGTCGAGACGACCAGCCGAGAGCCCCCACCCCCGGCCCCTCCCCTGAAGGGGAGGGGAGTTTAGGCGGCGTGCCTGATCCAGAGGTGTCTGATCGATCAACCGACCGAACCCTCCAGCGAAATGCCCAGCAGCTTCTGCGCTTCCACCGCGAATTCCATCGGCAGTTGCTGCAGCACTTCCTTGGCGAAGCCGTTGACGATCAGGCTGACCGCGCTTTCCTGATCCAGGCCGCGCTGCATCGCGTAGAAGAGCTGGTCGTCGCTGATCTTGCTGGTGGTCGCCTCATGCTCGATCTGAGCCGAGGGATTGCGCACCTCGATATAGGGCACGGTGTGGGCGCCGCACTGGTCGCCCAGCAGCAAGCTGTCGCACTGGGTGAAGTTGCGCACGCCTTCGGCGCCCGGCGCGACGCGGACGAGGCCGCGATAGGTGTTGTTGCTGCGGCCCGCGCTGATCCCCTTCGACACGATGGTCGAGCGGCTGCCCTTGCCATTGTGGATCATCTTGGTGCCGGTGTCGGCCTGTTGCAGATTGTTGGTGAGCGCGACCGAGTAAAATTCGCCGACGCTATTCTCGCCATTCAGCACGCAGGACGGATATTTCCAGGTGATGGCCGAACCGGTTTCAACCTGGGTCCAGCTGACCTTGCTATTGCGGCCCTGGCAGAGCGCGCGCTTGGTCACGAAATTATAGATGCCGCCCTTGCCATTCTCGTCACCGGGATACCAGTTCTGGACGGTCGAATATTTGATTTCGGCATCGTCGAGCGCGACCAGTTCCACCACGGCGGCGTGGAGCTGATTTTCATCGCGCATCGGCGCGGTGCAGCCTTCGAGATAGGAGACATAGGCGCCATCGTCCGCGACGATCAAAGTGCGTTCGAACTGGCCGGTATTTTCCGCGTTGATGCGGAAATAGGTGCTCAGCTCCATCGGGCAGCGAACACCCTTGGGAATGTAGACGAAGGTGCCGTCGGAGAAGACCGCGCAGTTCAAGGTGGCGAAATAATTGTCGTGCATCGGCACGACCTTGCCCAGCCACTTCTTTACGAGGTCCGGAAATTCGCGCACCGCTTCGCTGATCGAGCGGAAGATGACGCCAGCCTCTTCCAACTCCTTGCGGAAGGTGGTGGCGACCGAAACCGAGTCGAACACGGCGTCGACCGCAATCTTGCGGCTGCCCTTCACGCCGGCGAGCATTTCCTGCTCGGCGATGGGGATACCCAGCTTCTGATAGGTGGCGAGAATCTCCGGATCGACCTGATCCAGCGAATCCAGCTCCACCTTCTTCTTGGGCTCGGCGTAATAATAGGCGTCCTGATAGTCGATCGGCGGGACATTGAGCTTGGCCCAGTCCGGCGCTTCCATCTTCTGCCACATGGCGAAGGCCTTGAGGCGCCAGTCGAGCAACCATTGCGGCTCGTTCTTCTTGGCCGAGATGAAGCGGACCGTATCCTCGTTCAGGCCCTTGGGCGCGAAATCCTGCTCGATCGCCGACGACCAGCCATGCTCATAGGTGGAGGCGCGCTCGGCGGCCTCCAGCGCTTCCTGATTACGGACGGTGCTCACTTCTTCAGTCATGCCATTTCTCGTGTCAGGCTGGCGATGGTCACGTTCGCGAGCGCTTCGCGGATCGCGTTGTTCGCCAGATTCATGTGCGGACGGATGCGGCAATCCTGTTCCAGATTGCAGTCATGCGCCCCCTGTTCGCTGCATGCGGTCATGGCGATGGGGCCTTCGACCGCCTCCACCACGTCCGCCAGGGTGATCGTCGCGGGCGGGCGCGACAGGCGCACGCCGCCACCGGTGCCCCGGCTCGATTCGAGCAGACCCGCCGCCGACAGCCGGCTCACCAGCTTCTGCGCGGTGGGCAGCGGGATGCCGGTTTCGGCGCTGAGCGTGGTCGCGTTCATCTTGGCCGCACCGCAGTGGCGGGCGGCGGCAGACATCAGCACGACGGCATAATCGGCAAAGCTCGATAATTTCATGCGTGTTGCGAACCATTCTCAAATCGGATCGAATCAATCCGATTGGGCATGTGGTCCCACTCGCCCCCGGAATCAAGGCATTTTTGATTGGATCGAAGGGGCGATCAGCTGAGGCGGTTGAGCACCGCGACATCGCCGCCCAGCGTGCGGCGGAGCAGGGTCAGCTGGACCACGGCGGTCGGCTCGGTCTGCAGCTGGTGCGGGGTCATGCCGATGAAATGCTTGATCTCGCGGATGAAATGCGACTGATCGTAGAAGCTGCCATCGTCGCACAACGCCTGCCAGCTTTCATGATCGAGCGCGATCCGCGCGCTGCAGCGCAGGGCACGATATTTGCGGGCGAGCAGCTTGGGCGGGGCGCCATAGAGCTTGTTGGTGATGCGGGCGAGCTGGCGCGGCGACAATTCGGTCATTTCGCTCAGCACCTCGATCCGGGGCGATCCTTCGCCGATCAGCCAGCTGTCGATCGCCCGCAGGATCGCCCAGGTCGCTTCGGGCAGTGGCTTGATCCGTTCGGCGAGAAAGGACCAGGTGAGCGCGGCCATGGCGTCGCCATCCTCCATGCGCTGCAACTGGGCGAGCAGGTCGAGAAAGCCGTCGTCCCGTTCCGCCGCCAGATCGCACAGGCCATCAGCCAGCTTGTCAGCGTCGCCACCATGCAGCGCCAGCCAGCCAGCCGGCAGCAGCGACACGCCCAGCAGCCGGGTCGGGGCATCCAGTTCGAAGCGGGTTGCGCCCTGCGTGGGGCCGATCAGGCCGACCGCGGGGGGCCGCTCTGCACCGATCCATCCTGGAAATGATAGCGCCCATCGCCCCGCAGCATCAGCCGCAACTGCGCGACATCGGCGCGGGTGACGTCGGCATAATGGTCGGCCGCCACGGAAAATATGTAAAGCGAGCCGAAATAGGGCCGGACCTTTTCCGGCGGGGTAAAATAGCGCAAGCGGACCGGGCCCTGTTCGGCATCCACCGAATAGGACAATGGCCCGCGATTATCCGGTACCACCCCCCGCGCCGCACTCAGCGGCAAATCCCAATGTTGCGGCCCCATAGTTTCACCCCAATGGCGGCATTATGAGCGCGGCCAACGACCGTGCAAGAGCCATGACGTCACCATGACGATTTTTCGCCACAGCGTTGCAACAAAAAAATGACCCGGCAGCTTTCACTGCCGGGTCAGGAAAAGGTCTCATCAGCCAAAATGGCCTAGAGCCTTCGGGTCGCAAGACGGCTTTAAGCCCGAATCGGTGGAAGATTATTGGACAGATCGGACATCTGACGACCGAAAAGGATCGCATTCATGACGTTTTCTGTCATGAAATGACGCAAGGGAATATGTTGTTGCAATAACGCAACACGACTCGACCTGCGCAGGCACCGCTGGCATAGCGCGGCCATGTCCTATCGCCTGATCCGTCCGCTCTTCTTCGCGCTCGATGCCGAGCGCGCCCATAATCTGTCGATCGCGCTGCTGCGGATGATGCCGACCCCAGCCCCGCTGCAGGCCGACCCAATGCTGGCGCAGACGGTAGCGGGCATCGCCTTTCCCAATCCGGTGGGTCTGGCGGCAGGCTATGACAAGGATGGCCGGGTCGCGCACAAGATGCATGGGCTGGGCTTCGGCTTTGCCGAGCTGGGCACGCTGACCCCGCTGGCACAGCCGGGCAATCCCCAGCCGCGCCTGTTCCGGCTGGTCGAGGACAAGGCGGTGATCAACCGCTTCGGCTTCAACAATGGCGGCCAGGGCGCCGCCGCCGACCGCATCGCCCGTTATCGCCGGCCGGTGGGCGAAGGACCGGTGATCGGCATCAATATCGGCGCCAACAAGGAAGCGACGGCGGCCGGGCGCGCCAATGCCGACTATGCCACCGGCGTTACCTGCATGGCGCCGCTGGCCGATTATCTGACCGTCAATATCTCCTCGCCCAATACGCCGGGGCTGCGGGCGCTGCAGGGCCGGGCGGCGCTGGACGACCTGCTGGGCGCGGTGATGGCGGCACGGCCCGAAGGCGGCCCGCCGATCTTCCTGAAGGTGGCACCCGACCTGGAGCCGGCCGATATCGAGGATATCGCCGCCGCCTGCATCGACCACCGGATCGACGCGCTGATCGTGTCCAACACCACCATCACCCGCCCGGCACTGCAATCGGTCCATGCGGGCGAAACCGGCGGCCTGTCGGGCGCGCCGCTGACCGACCTGTCGCTGGGCAAGCTGCGCGACTTCCGCCGGCTGCTGGGCGACCGGCTGCCGCTGATCGGCGTGGGTGGCATCGCCAATGCGGAGCAGGCCTATGCCCGCATCCGCGCCGGCGCATCGCTGGTGCAGGTCTATAGCGCGCTGGTCTATGAAGGCCCCTATCTCGCCAGGCGGATCAATGAAGGCCTGAAGGCGCTGATGGCGCGCGATGGCGTGCGCCATATCGGCGAGGTGGTGGGGATCGACGCCTGATCCGTCCTTCCCGGACATGATCGAAACAAGAAGGGTTGCGAAACGAAATGCGAGCTTTAGGGTGCCGGCCATGACCTCCCGCCTGACCGGCCTGCTGGCCCCCTTCGCCCTGATTGCCCCCCTTGCCCTGGCGCCCGTAACCGCGCTGGCGCGCGAGCCGGTGGCGTTGAATGCCACCGTGTCCGCCGCCGATCCGCGCGCGGCGGCGGCGGGGCAGGAAATATTGCGCAAGGGGGGCAGCGCCACCGATGCGGCGATCGCGATGATGCTGGCGCTGAACGTGGTCGAGCCGCATAATAGCGGCATCGGCGGCGGCGGCTTCCTGATGCATCATGACGGCGCGAGCGGCGTGCTGGAATCGATCGACGGGCGCGAGACCGCGCCGGCCGCTGCCCGGCCCGACCGTTTCATGGGCGCCGACGGCAAGCCCCTGCCCTTCGTCCAGGCCTGGCCGGGCGGCTATTCGGTCGGCGTGCCGGGCAATCTGCGCATGGCATGGGAAGCCCACAAGAAATGGGGCAAGCTGCCCTGGGCCGACCTGTTTCAGCCGGCGATCCGGCTGGCCGACGACGGCTTCCAGCTGGGCGAGCGCACCGCCACGGCGCTGAAGGCGCTGCAGAATATCTGGGCCGATTTCCCCGAAATCCGCAGCTATTACTGGATCGACGGGCAGTTGCCGGCGGTCGGCACGACGCTGAAGAACCCACCGCTCGCCGCCCTGTTCAAGCGGATCGCGGCGGAAGGGCCGGACGCCTTCTATCTGGGCGAGAATGCGCAGGCGATCGCCAAGGCCGTCACCACTGCGCCGCGGAACCCGGTGCCGATGACGACCGACGACCTGGCCAATTACAAGGTCAAGGACCGCAAGCCGGTATGCGGCCATTATCGCGCTTATACGGTGTGCGGCATGGGCCCGGCGTCGGCCGGCGGCATCACCGTGCTGCAGGTGCTGGGCATGGTCGAGCGCTTCCCGCTGGCGCAGTGGGGCAAGGATGATCCGCGCTCCTGGCACGTCATCGGCGAAGCGATGCAACTCGCCTATGCCGATCGCGACACCTGGCTGGGCGATCCCGAATTCGTCCATGTGCCGATCGCCGGGCTGATCGATCCCGCTTATTTGAAGCAGCGATCGGGCGAGATCCGGCTGAACAAGGCGCTCACTGCCTATAAGCCCGGCCTGCCCGCCGGGGCGCAGCCGCGCACCAGCGCCCTGCCCCAGCCGGAAAGCGGCACCAGCCATTTCGTCGCGGTGGACCGCAATGGCGACATCGCCGCCTGGACATCGACGATCGAGAGCTTCTTCGGCAGCCAGCTGGTTGCCAATGGCGTGGTGCTGAACAATGAGCTGACCGATTTCAGCTTCACGCCCGAGAAGAATGGCGCGCCGGTCGCCAACCGGGTGGAGCCGGGCAAGCGGCCGCTGTCGTCCATGTCGCCGACGATCGTCTATGACGCCAAGGGCATGCCGATCTTCACCGTTGGCGCGGCCGGCGGCAAGACCATCATCATGCAGGTCGCCAAGGCGCTAATCGCCCATTTCGACTGGGGCCTGTCGGCGCAGGATTCGATCGCGCTGGGGCTGGAATTCTTCAATGGCGACGGGCTGGTGCTGGAGCAGGGCACGTCGCTGGAGGCAATGAAGGGACCGCTGGAGAAACTGGGCCACCGCGTCACCATTTCGCGCCTGGGCCTCAAGGCCAATGCCGCCGAGCGCACCGCCGACGGCCACTGGATCGGCGCCGCCGACCCGCGCAGCCCCGGCGTGTCGCTGCAGGAATAAGGCAGGCGATCATGGCGAGCGCAGCGTCGCGCTCGCCAGTCGCGCATCAGGCGCCCTTCTTGAGGTCAAGCCCGGCGACGTTGAATTCGAACGGGAAGCGCTGATCCTTGGGGCCGACGGCAAGATCGACCTTCAGGCTCCTGGCCTTGGCAATCGCCTCATAGGCGTTCTGAGAGGGCATGATCTCGATCCCGTCCTTCGCTTCGGTCATGCGGCCCTTCCAGCGATGGGCCTTGCCGTCATCGGTGGTGGCATTGACCGCGCAATCGGACAGGTCGCACTGGAAGGGCGCGCCGACCAGCTTCACCGTCACCGTCTTTTCGCCATTGGACATGGGCTGGACCATCAGCACCGAGAAGGTGTCGGCGGCGGTCATCGTCTGCACGCTGTTGGCGCTGCCGATATAGGCGACCTTCTGGCTGGCGCCGGCGGTTTCATATTTCCAGACCTGGCCGATCTGGTCACGCTGGGTCGGTTCCTTCTTGTCCCCGCCCGAACAGGCGGCCAGCAGGCCGAGCATGGCGAGGGGCATGATATGGCGCATTGTCGCATTCTCCTTGTCAGGCAAGAACGCGGGGATGCGCGGGAGTTTCCGTCAGGCGTAGCGAGCAGCGGTCTCGCGGATCAGGGCGATCATGTTGGGAATGCCCTGGGTGCGGTTGGAGCTCAGCTGGTTCTTGAGGTCGAAGGGGGCCAGCGCGCCCTCGATATCGGTCGCGCCGATCTCTGCCGGGGCGCGGTCCTGCACGGTCAGCAGCACCAGCGCGATGATCCCCTTGGTGATGGCGGCATTGCTGTCAGCAAGGAAATGGAGCCGGCCGTCATCCAGCACCGTGGGATAGACCCAGACCGCCGCCGAACAGCCCCGCACCAGCGTCGTATCGGTCTTGAGCGCGTCGGGCATATCCTCCAGCCCCCGGCCGAGATCGATCAACAGGCGATAGCGATCATCGGCGTCGAGAAATTCATATTCTTCCTGGAGGTCGGCCAGAACGGGCATCGGGGCGGGCTGATCGGTCATGCCGCCCATATAGGGGGAAAAGCGGTGCGGGAAAGCCCGAAACCGGTCCCCAAGCGGAGGGACGCGGCTTCGCCTCTGGCTCAGCCTGGCCCTTCGACTTCGCTCAGGGCGAACGGAGAAGGGCCGTTACAGATCGACGCCGGCGGCGATGGCTTCGAGCTTGCGGATGCGTTCCTTGAGGTCGGCGACCTCGATCCGGGCGGCGGCCGAGGGTGGCGCGGCTTCCTCGTTGCGGCGATTGAGTTCCGCTCGCTTGAGATCGAGCCAGCCATTCCAGCCGCGCAGCGATGCGAAGGCGACGATGGTGAGTCCGGCGAGGCCGGCGGTGGCCATGGTCAGGTAGAAGAGGGGATCCTGCATGATGTCCTCCCTGTGTCCTTTGCCGCGATCAGTCGCGGTCCTTGAGCTTCTCGAATTCGCGCTCCAGCGCGGTCGAACTGTCGGTGGCGAGCCGTTCCAGCACGGCGACCCGGTCCTTGAGCGCCTTCACTTCGGCGCGGAGGCGTTCAGCCTCCGGATCGGGACCGCGCTGGATGAAATCCTCGCCCTTGTGGCGGCGCACGACGCCATATTTGGCCCGGACGACGCTGGCGATGGCGGTAATCCCGACGATGGCGACGACCATTTCAAACGGATTCATGTTTGTCCTCCCTTGGGCGTGCGGGGCGATCAGTTCGCCGGGCCGCGCAGCCGCTCGATTTCGCGATTGAGCTGATGGCTTTCATCGGTGACGATCCGCTCGACCACCGCGAGGCGATCCTTCATCGAGCCGATTTCGGCGCGCAGCTGGGCATTTTCCTGGCTGATCAGCTTGATGCGCTCGACCAGTTCCTCATTCTTCTGCGGATAGACCGCCTTGCCCCAGCTATTTTCCAGCGGGTAACCGTTGCGGACGCGGAGCCAGGTGGTGAAGATCCACCCGCCGATCGCCATCGCCCCGATCAGAAGCCCACCGCCGATGATCCACGGCAGGTTGGGCATGACGAAGGCGTCTACCATGTCGGTCTTGTTCATGTCCTATACTCCCCTTGCCTGGTCAGCGTCAGCGCAGCGCGTCGATATCGCGCGCGGTCCGGGCGGCGGGATCGGTGGCGATCCGTTCGAGGACTGCGATGCGTTCTTCGAGGCGGCTGATGCGGCCAGTCAGCTTTTCGTTTTCACTTGAAAGAAGGTCGATTTTTCGACCGGCGTCGGGATCTGTTCGATGAACGGTGCCCGTCCATTCATTTTCAACCGGATAACCATGGCGGGCACGGACCCAGGTGGTGAACATCCAGCCCAGCGTCGACATGGCGATGATGGCCAGAACGAAGGTCGGTCCTGCGAAATTCATGGCCTTAACTCCCCGTTATTGCTGCCCGGTCCTGGCTATGCTTCAGCGCAGGCTGTCGATCTCGTCGGCGAGGCGCGTGTTGCGGCTGGTATAATAGACCTCGATGTCGGCGAGGCGGCGGTCGATGTCGCGGAACTTGGAGCGGACGTCGCGGGTGGAGCGCGCCGGATTGGTGCGCACGCCCTGCCAGAATTTCTCGTCGTCCCGATCCGAATAAAGGCCCTGGGGCTTGGCATCGGCGAAATAGGCGGCGGCGAAATAGGCGATCAGCGTCCAGGGGAAGGCGCCCATGAGGGTCACCAGCACCGCGCCGACCCGGACCCAGACCACGTCGATCCCAGTATAGTCGGCGATGCCGGAGCACACGCCCATCCACTTGCCATTCTGCTTGTCGAGATAGAATTTGGTGCGGCGGGCGCTCATGTCAGTTCCTCCGGTCGAAGTCGTAATTATCGTCCTGTGCCGGACGTTGCGGGCGGAAGTCGGGATTGTCGGCTGCGACGATCCGTTCGACCGTCTGCAGCCTGTCTTCGAGACGGCGGGCGAGCAGGTGGAGTTCATCCAGCAGCCGCTCATCCTCGTCGGTGATCTTGGGCGCCTGCTTCCACTTGGTGACATAGTGGAAGATCAGCCAGGGCATGCCGATGAACAGCATGCCGCAGACCATGATAGGCAAGAAGACGTCTTCCATGGGATCAGGCTCCCTTGTTCATGCTGGCCTTGAGCGCGGCGAGATCGGCATCGACCTTGTCGGCCGACTTCAGTTCCGCGATTTCCTCTTCCAGCGTCTTGGGCTGCGCGCCCAGACCCATGGCATCGGCGCGGCCTTCGGCCATGTCGACGCGGCGTTCGAGCATGTCGAAGCGGGCAAAGGCTTCGTTGACCTTCTCGCCGGCATAGGCTTCACGCACCCGCAGGCGGTTCTGCGCGCTTTCCATGCGGCTGACCAGGCTGTTCTGGCGGGCACGCGCCTCGCGCAGCTTGCCCTGCAGCTTGGCGATATCCTCTTCCGACGCCTTCAGCGCCTCGTCCAGCACCTCGATCTCGTGGGAGAGATGCTCGGCCATGTCGGCGGCCTTCTGGCGTTCGACCAGGGCAGCCTTGGCGAGGTCCTCGCGGTCCTTGCTGAGGGCAAGCTGTGCCTTTTCGGTCCAGCCATCCTGCAGCGCCTGCAGCTTGCCGATGTGGCGACGCATTTCCTTCTGGTCGGCGATCGTGCGGGCGGCGGACGCGCGCACCTCGACCAGCGTCTCCTCCATTTCGAGGATGATCATGCGGATCATCTTCGCCGGGTCTTCGGCCTTGTCGAGCAGGTCGGTGACATTGGCGGCGATGATGTCTCGGGTGCGGGAGAAAATACCCATTTTAACGGTGCTCCTGGTCTTCTCTTCAAGGGGGCCGGGGCGGACGAGAGGGGGCATTTCCGCCCCGGCCTGGGTCGTGCGGCCTTACGCCAGATAGCGCAGGGTCGCGGGGGTATCCTGGGTCGCGAGGACCGGGGCTTCGCTGGCGCGGGCCGGGCCGACCGCCGAAAGGATCATGGTCGATCCGAACAGGACGGCGGCAATGGCGACCGACATCAGCTGACCGATTTCGCGAATGCTGTTGCTGTTCTTTTCCATCTTCAACACTCCTTGAACCTGGCCTTCTAAAGGTGCCGCCTGTCTGTGCAGCGGCTTCGTTCCCAACATTGCAGAGGCCGTGCCAATTTTCGAAAAGCGCAGAAAACAGCCATTTTTTGATGATTTGGCACGACTGCGCAAAGATTTCGCTTGCTGATAGTTGGGAAATTTCCCCATATTTTGGCGCATGGAGAAAAATACCCAGTTTGTCGGCCAGTCGCTGGCCTTTCTCGACGCCGTCGAACTGGCCGGGCGGGCCGCCGAACTCAATCGCCCGGTGCTGGTGATCGGCGAACGCGGCACCGGCAAGGAGCTGATCGCCGAGCGCCTGCATCATCTGTCGCCGCGCTGGGGCGAGCCGCTGATCGTGATGAACTGCGCTGCCCTGCCCGAGACGCTGATCGAGGCGGAATTGTTCGGCCATGAGCAGGGCGCCTTCACCGGCGCGACCAAGGCACGGCCGGGCCGGTTCGAGGAGGCCGATGGCGGCACCCTGTTCCTGGACGAGCTGGGCACATTGTCGATGGCGGCGCAGGAGCGGCTGCTGCGCGTGATCGAATATGGCGAAGTGACACGGATCGGGTCGTCGCGGCCGGTGATGGTCGATGTCCGCATCGTCGCGGCGACCAACGAGGATCTGCCCGCCGCCGCCGATGCCGGGCGCTTCCGCCCCGATCTGCTGGACCGGCTGAGCTTCGAGGTCATCACCCTGCCGCCGCTGCGCGCGCGCGAAGGCGACATAACGGTATTGGCCGACCATTTCGGCCGGCGCATGGCAGCGGAACTCAACTGGCCGCAATGGCCGGGCTTCTCCGCCGCCTGCGCGGCCGAACTGGAAGGCCATGGCTGGCCGGGCAATGTGCGCGAACTGCGCAATGTGGTGGAACGGGCGGTGTATCGCTGGCCCGAGCCGGGGCGGCCGATCTCATCCATTGTGTTCGACCCCTTCGCCTCGCCCTGGAAACCGCGCCCGCTGATGCCGGGAGCCGCCGCGCCGTCAGCGGAAAATGCGGCACCGGCACCGGTGACCGCATCGGTGATGAACGGCCATGGCGATGTCACCGACCTCAAATCGGCGGTCGACGCGCATGAGGCGGCGATCGTGCGGGCGGCGCTGGAACGGTTCCGCTATAATCAGCGCGCGACCGCCAAGGGGCTGGGCCTGACCTATGACCAGTTGCGCCACTGCATGAAGAAACATGGGCTGAGCGCGGGATAGGGCGGCACGGCGCCGCCCCACCTGATAGGTTTAGCGGGTCGGGACGGGTTCCGGACCCGAATAATCATAGAAGCCCCTGCCGGTCTTGCGGCCATACCAGCCAGCCTCGACATATTTGACCAGCAGCGGCGCCGGACGATATTTGGGATCGCCGGTGGTGGTGAGGAAGACGTTGAGGATTTCGAGCGCGGTGTCGAGGCCGACGAAGTCGAGCAGGGTCAGCGGCCCCATCGGATGGTTGAGACCCAGCTTGCAACCCTGATCGATGTCGGTGACGCTGCCGACGCCCTCACCCAGCACGAACACCGCCTCGTTCAGCATCGGCAGCAGGATGCGGTTCACGACGAAGCCGGGCGCATCGAAGGCATGGACCGTGGTCTTGCCGACCTTCGCGGCGAAACCCTCGACCGCGGCGACCGTCTCGGGCGAGGTGGCAAGGCCGCGAATGACCTCGACCAGCACCATCACGGGCACCGGATTGAAGAAATGGACGCCAACGAAGCGGCTGGCATCGGGCGCGGCCTGGGCGAGGCGGGTGATCGGGATCGACGAGGTGTTGGTGGCGAGGATGGCGCCGGGCGCCAGGATCTTGCCGACATTGGTGAAGATGGTGCGCTTGACCTCTTCCCGCTCGGTCGCGGCCTCGATCACCAGCTGGGCGCCGGCGAGCGGCGCGATCTCGCCGACCGGGGTGATGCGGGCGAGCGCGGCATCGGCGTCGGCCTGGCCGATCTTTTCCTTTTCGACCGCGCGGGCCAGCAGCTTGGCGATGCCGGCCTTGCCCTTTTCGGCGCGGGGCAGGTCGATGTCGGACAGGATCACGTCATAGCCGGCCTGGGCGGCGACCTGGGCAATGCCCGCCCCCATCTGGCCGGCGCCGATCACGCCCACGGTCTTTATGTCGGTCATGTCCCATTCTCCTCACCAAATGTTCGTTCCAGTCACCCCTACCGACAAGTAAGGCCGCGCGCCAAGCCCCTTCGCGGGCGGCGAACGGGCCATCGCGACGGATGGATGGTTCGCCCGCGCGATTTTCCGCCTTTGCGCGAACCGCACGCCATGCTTAATAGCCGCCCATGCCCCTTGCCGATCCCCTGCCAGCGCCCGCATCCGGACGGTTCATCGCCGCCGTGCATCATTTCCCGCTGCGCATCTATTTCGAGGATACGGACCTGTCGGGGCTGGTCTATCACGCCAATTATCTGCGCTATATGGAGCGCGCCCGGTCCGACATGCTGCGGATCGCCGGCATCGACCAGCGCGCCAATCATGAAGGCGGCGAAGGCGTCTATGCCGTCACCGACCTGAAACTCGCCTATCGCCGCCCCGCCCGGCTGGACGATGACCTGATGGTCGTCAGCCAGGTGATGGAGGTGCGGGCCGCCAGCTGCGTCATTCAGCAAAGAGTCATGCGCGGCGAGGACATATTGACCGACGGCGTCATCACCGTCGCCTATCTGACACCCCAGGGACGACCGCAGCGCCAGCCGCGCCCCTGGATCGAGATTTTCAGCCGTTTGATGCGAGGGGAAGACATCCACCCATGAACCTGTCCATGCCTGACGTCGGCGCCGCCGTTGGCGCCGCTGCCGACGCCGCCACCATTTCGCCGCTCGCCCTGTTCCTGCAGGCCGACATCGTCGTGAAGGGGGTGATGCTGGGCCTGTTGCTGGCCAGCATCTGGACCTGGGCGATCATCATCGGCTTCAGCTTCACCCTGCGCAAGGCGAGCAAGCAGAGCCGCGCGTTCGAGGCGGATTTCTGGAAGGCGGACGATATCGACCGCTTCTATGAAGCCCGCGGCAAGGCCGAATTCCCGGCCGCCAAGGTGATGGCCGCCGGCGTCACCGAATGGCGCCGCTCCACCGCGCAGAAGGTGATCGACCGCGACGGCACGCGCGACCGGCTGGCGACCAGCATGTCGAGCACGATCGCGGCCGAGGTCGACCGGCTGTCGGACCGGCTGAACATCCTGGCGACGGTCGGTTCGGTTGCCCCCTTCGTCGGCCTGTTCGGCACCGTCTGGGGCATCATGCGCGCCTTCACCTCGATCGCCGCGGCGCAGAACAGCTCGCTCGCCGTCGTCGCGCCGGGCATTGCCGAGGCCTTGTTCGCGACCGCGATCGGCCTGTTCGCCGCCATCCCGGCGGTGATCGCCTACAACCGGTTCAGCCATGGCATCAACCGGATGGAATCGCGCCTCAACCGCTTTGCCGACGGCTTCTATGCGACCTTGAGTCGCGAACTTGAGGCCCAACGCTGATGGCGATGTCCGGTCCTCCGTCCGGTCGGCGCGGGCGCAATCGCGCGCCGATGGCGGACATCAACGTGACGCCGCTGGTCGACGTCATGCTGGTGCTGCTGATCATCTTCATGGTGACCGCGCCGCTGCTGGTGACCGGCGTGCCGGTGAACCTGCCCGAGACGCGCGCCAAGGGCCTGGACCAGGATGCCAAGCCGACGGTGGTGTCGATTGATCGCGACGGCGCCATCTATGTCGACGAGGATGTGGTCAGCGACGCCGACCTGCCCGACCGGCTGGCCGAGATCGTGTCGGCCAATGCCGGCAAGCCCGACGCGCCGCAAATCTTCCTGCGGGCGGACACGGCGCTGGATTATGGCCGGGTGATGCGGGTGATGGGCGAGCTCAACCGGGCCGGCCTCAACAAGGTGGCGCTGGTCAGCACCGGCGGGCAGGACGGCGCCGACGATGTCAGCGCAGGTTCAGAATAGGGGCCATAGGTCAAACCGATGGAACGCGCGGAAAAAATCGGCCTTGGCGTTGCGACGGCAGGACATGTCCTGCTGTTCGGCCTGCTGTCGGCCGGGTTCCTGGCGACGCCCAATCCGCTGAAGCTGAACAGCCCGCCAATGGATGTCAGCCTGGTGGACGAAGTGGCGCTGCAGTCGACCGCACCGCGCATCTCGACCGAGCCGCCACCGCCCAGCGTCGCGCCTGAGAAGGGCCCGACCGAGGACGCTGCGCCCGCCGCCCAGCCCGAGCCGGCCCCCGTGCCCGAGCCGACCCCGGCGCCGCCCAAACCAAAGCCGGTCCCGCCCAAGGAAGTCGCGAAGCCCGCGCCGCCCAAGCCGAAGCCAACGCCGCCGAAGAAGGAAACGCCCAAGGCGGCGCCCAAGCCCAAGCCGGCACCCGAAAAGCCGGCGGAAAAGCCCAGGGCGAAGCCGGCGCCGGAGAAACCCAAGGCGGCGGCCGCCGCGCCCGCCAAGGCGAGCGCCAAGCCCGCGCCCAAAGCCGCAAAGCCGGCCGCGGCATCGGGATCAGGCAAGGCCGCGGCCAAGCCCAAGGGATCGCTGCTGGGCAATGATTTCCTCAAAGGGATCGACACCAGTGCCGACGCGCCGCGCAAACCGGCCGCCGCACCGCAGGCTGCCGCGATGGGGCCACAGCAGAAGGCGGCGCTCGACGCCGAGATTCGCCGGCAGCTCAAGCCCAACTGGCGCCCGCCGTCAGGCGCGGATGCCGACCAGCTGGTCACCCTGCTGGAAGTGCGGCTGGACAAGAATGGCGCGGTGATCGGTACGCCCGAAGTGATCGACCAGCTGGGCGTCACCGCCAGCAACCGGCCCCAGGCCAAGCTGCATGCGGAACGCGCGATCCAGGCGGTCAAACTGGCATCGCCCTTCCGCAATTTGCCGCCCGAATATTATGAACAATGGAAATGGCTGCGGCCACTCCGCTTTGACGCGAGGCTGACCCGATGACGACGACCCTGCTCCGCCGCCTGGCAGCGGCGACCGCCGCCCTGCTCGCCTTCACCACCATGCCCGCGCTGGCGCAGCTGTCGGTCGACGTGACCGGCGATATCGACAGCAATTTGAAGATCGCGGTGCCCGCGCTGCCGGCGCAGCAGGATGTGGCGACCCCGGCCGGCACCGCCAATGAACTGGGCCGCAAGATCGCCGAGGTGATCGCCACCGACCTTAAAGGATCGGGCCTGTTCGATCCGTCCGGCCCGGCCGGCATGCCCGCGCTCGCTTTCCCGGAAGTGACCAACCCGGTCTATGACAAATGGGGTGCCTATCAGGCGCTGGTGCAGGGCTTTGTCCGCACCACCGGCGGCGAGGCCGACATCACCGTGGGCTGCTACCTTTATGACGTCGCGCTGAAGCAGGAACTGACGCGCCAGGGCTATGTCGTCGCGCCGCGCGACTGGCGCCGCGCCGCGCATAAATGCGCCGACGCCATCTATGCCCGGCTGTCGGGCGAGAGCCCCTTCTTCGACAGCCGCATCGCCTATATCGCCGAGAGCGGCCCCAAGGATAACCGCGTCAAGCGCCTCGCCATCATGGATTCCGACGGCGCCAACCACCGCTTCATCACCAATGGCCAGTCGATCGCCCTGACCCCGCGCTTTTCGCCCGATTACAAGTCGATCGTCTATGTGAGCTATCTGGGCAGCCGGGTGCGCATCTATGTCTATGACATCGGCACCGGGCAGCAGCGGCTGGTGACCGAAAGCAACAACACGACCTTCGCGCCGCGCTGGTCGCCCGATGGCCGCAACATCCTGTTCTCGATGGCGGTGTCGGGCAATACCGATATCTATCGCGTGTCCGCCCAGGGCGGCGCGCCGGTGCGGCTGACCAATTCGCCGGGCATCGATGTCGGCGGTTCCTATTCGCCCGATGGCCGCCAGATCGTGTTCGAAAGCGACCGGTCGGGCGGACAGCAAATCTATGTGATGAATGCCGACGGGTCGAACCAGCGCCGCATCAGCCATGGCGGCGGCCGCTATGCGACGCCCGAATGGAGCCCGCGCGGCGACCTGATCGCCTTCACCAAGCTGTCGGGCGATTTCAAGATCGCGGTGATGACGCCGAGCGGCGACAATGAGCGCATCCTGACCAATGGCTGGCAGGACGAGCAGCCGACCTGGTCGCCCAATGGCCGCGTGCTGCAATTTTTCCGCACCACGCCGGGCCGCCAGGGCAGCAGCCAGGTGTGGCAGGTCGACCTGACCGGCGTGAACGAACGGCGCATCCCGACGCCGCTCAGCGGCTCCGACCCGGCCTGGGGTCCGTTGCTGCCATAAGTTTTCCACAGCTTTTCGACGCGATAGGGAACCCTATCGTCTTGACAGCGTAACGATTTTTACCAACCATGCTGTTGCCCGTCCGGGTGGCAGAATGGCGATATCCTTAGGAGACCCCGATGAAGATCACCCGGCCCCTGCTCATGGCAACCGCCGTCCTGGCCCTCGCCGCCTGCTCGAAGAAGCCGCCGGCCGAACTGCCGCCGGCGCCGGGTGGCAGCGACACGACCCAGACGGGCGGTCCGGTCGGCCAGACCGGTCCGGTCAAGGGCAGCCAGGAAGATTTCGTCGCGTCGGTGTCGTCCGACCGCATCTTCTTTGGCCTCGACCAATATGATGTCGATGCCGAGGATCAGGCGACGCTGCAGAGCCAGGCCGCCTGGCTGCAGCAGAACCCCAATGTCCGCATCACCATCGAGGGCCATGCCGACGAACGCGGCACCCGCGATTACAATATCGCGCTGGGCGACCGTCGCGCCAATGCGGCCAAAAATTATCTCGCTTCGCTGGGCATTTCGCCCAGCCGCATCAACACCGTGAGCTATGGCAAGGAACGGCCGGCGGCTCTGGGTTCGGACGAGGCAAGCTGGGCGCAGAACCGCCGCGCAGTGACCGTTACCGTCCAATATTGATCCCCGTCGGGTCGCGACTGACGGCTATGGGCCCGCCGATTTCGATCGGCGGGCCCTTATGTTTTTGGGCTGATCGCGATCTTCGCTCCGTCATTGCGAAATTCGTTTCCGATATGTGGGACGACCCTATATATGGGACGAAAACAGGAAGCGAAAAAACATATGCAAGATGGCGAAGAGAAGCAGGAACAGGGCGTTAAGGGCACGCAGACGCTGATGCGCGCGCTCGATATCATGGACGAGGTGATCGACGGGCCGATCCGCGCCGCCGATCTCGCCCGCAAGCTGGGCATGAGCAAGACCACCGCGCACCGGCTGGTGCAGGCGCTGAAATCGCGCGACTATCTGGCGGTAACGCGCAACGGCTTTGCGCTTGGCCCCAAGCTGTTGCAGTTGGGCGTGCTGGCGACCGAGCAGATCGACTATGTCCGTGTCGCCCGCCCGTTCATGGAATTGCTGTCGGAAAAGACCGGCTTCTGCGTGTTCGTGGGCAAGCGCGAGGGCGACTGGTCGCGCCATCTGGACCGGGTGACCGGCAACCAGCGGCTGCGCGTCGCGACCGCGCCGGGCGATCGTCGTCCGGTCGCCGAAACGGGCCTGGGCAAGGCGCTGCTGCTGGACGAGGATGAGGCGACCTGGGAACGGCTCTATGTCGAGGCCAAGGGCGGCGAGGCCAGTCGGGCGCAGATCGACGCCTATATTGCCGAGATGCGCATCCACAAGGCGCGCGGCGAAGTGCTGCACGACAGCGAACTGGGCGATGGCGTGCGGTCGATCGCGGTGCCGGTGCGCGATGCCAAGGGGCAGATCTGCGTCGCCATCTCGATCGCGAGCGCGGCCCATTATCTGACCGACGATGTCCGCCCGGCCCTGGCCGAGCAGGTGATGAAGTCGGCCGAACAGATCAGCGCCGCGGTGGGCTTCAGCGGCCAGCGCTGAATTTCCTTTCGTCCCGGATAAGAAAATGGGCACGGTTACCAACGGTAGCCGTGCCCTTTGAGGTTGGGGAGGACTGGGAAATTACATCCGGTAGGTCACGCCGAAGGTGAAGGTGCGACCGATGCGGGTTTCGAACAGCGTGTCCTGACGCTGGCTGTCGATATAGAGGCGGTTCTGTTCGTCGGTCAGATTCTGCGCCTCGACGATGATCTTCAGGCGATCGGTGACATTATAGCTGGCCGACGCATCCATGTAGAAGGTCTTGGCATTGCCCTGAAGGTCGCTGCCGGGCGAGGCCGGAATGCCGCGGATGAACTTGTCACGGAAGTTGCCGGTGGTGCGGATCGAGAATTTGTCATCCTCATAATAGAGCGTGCCCGACGCGGTGTTGGGCGACAGGCCGACCAGGTCCGCCGTGGTCGTCACGGTCGGCACGCCGTTCACGCTGGCGAGGATATAGTCGATCTTCGACGTGACATGGGTGTAGTTGGCCAGCACGCCGAAATTGCTGAAGAAGCCGTCGAGGAAGGTGAAGGGAATCTGGGCATTGAGCTCGATGCCCTTGAGCTTGCCGCCTGGCGTGTTGAACGGCTGCGACACGGTGAACAGCTCATCCGGCAAGGTGTTGCTGTTTTCCAGCAGGGCATTGGGAAGGCCGAGCTGGTTGAACGGGATCTGGCTGTTCACATTCTGGATGAAGCTCTTGATGTCCTTGTAGAAGAAGGCGGCCGAGAGCAGCGAACCGGGGCGGAAATACCATTCGACCGCGACGTCGAAGGTGTTGGCGCGGATCGGGTCGAGGAACGGATTGTTGACATTGCCGACGCGAGTGACCGGATTGACGCCGCTGGTCGGGGTCAACAGGCCGAGTTCCGGACGGGCCATGACCTTCGCGCCGGAGAAGCGGACCAGGACATTCTCGACCGGTTCGACGACGATGTTCGCCGAGGGCAGCCAATCGTCATAGCTGTTGCTGGCGGCGGCGAACTGGCCGGTCAGACCCGTCGGCGAGCTGGCCTGCGCCACGGCGATATAGCCCGACGACAGCATGTCGGTCTTGACGTAGCGCATGCCGACGTCACCGCGAATGCCGAAGCCGATCGCATCGCTGAGATCGAAATTGGCCATGAGATAGCTGCTCATGACCTCTTCGCGCACGCGGCTGCGGCCGCCGCCACATTCGACGCCGCAATAGCGGACATCGTCGAAGCCGAAGGTATCGGCCCATTTGTCGGGATCGATCGCCGCCCAGCTGGACGGGGCGCCATGGCCCCACAGCTTGTCGACGCCGGTGATGGTGGTGGTGATATCGGCCAGCGTCGTGCCGGCCGGCAGCGCCCGCACCACGGTATCGGCATTATAGGGACGCAGGAAGGTCGAAAGGAAATTGCTGCGCCGATATTGCGCGCCGCCCTTGATCGAGAAGGCGTCGCTGACCGTCCATTTGAGGTTGATGTCGGCGGTCATGTTGTCGGTGGTGTTCTTCGACGGCTTGCCCTGATAGCTGAAGCCACCCAGCACGGTGCCGTCAGAACGGCCCGGCGCATAGTTGAAGCTGGCGGGGTCATTGACGTCGATGCCGAAGCCCAAGGTCGGGGTGGTGCCGCCCTTGCTATAGTCGATCGAGAAACCATCGGTGTCGATCGCGTCCATGAAGGTCTGGAGACGCTTCTTGCCGTCCCAGATGGAGCGGTTGAAACCGACGATGCCGCTCAGTTCCAGGCTGTCGTTGAGGCGACGGCGGAAGTTGAGGTTGGCCTGCTTGAAGGTCGAAACGAAATGATCGACCAGCCCTTCGGAACGGACGTCGACGCCGTCGAACACGCCCTGGACCAGCGAGCCATTCTCGTCGAACTCGATATCGCGCACGGAGGTCATCGGCTGGCCGTTGTTGGCGGCCGAGCGGGCGAAGGAGATGGCGGCGATATAATTGTCGCGCCGGGTCACCTCGAACCGCGAATAAAGCATGTCGAGCGAGATGTCGGTATCGTCGTCGGGGTTGAACTGCAGGGTCAGCGACCCGCCGATCCGTTCCTGATTCTGTTCCGAATTGAGGTAGCGCGGAATGCGCGGCAGGAAGGCGCCGCTGCCCGGCGTGTTGGGCAGGTCGTCGCGACGCAGATCATAGATGGCCTGATAGGCGGCGCTGGTGCTGGTGCGCGGATTGCCGGTCGAGCAATTGAGCGCATCGGCGCCCTTGGCGGCATTGTCGGCCGGGTTCTGCAGCGCGAAGCCGACCGGCGAGCAGAAACCGCCATTGGTATTGGCCGACAGGATGTCCACCGCCGAATAGCCGACTTCGCGGATATGCCGCTTCTGATAGGCGACCGAGCCGAGGATGCCGAAGCCGCTGTCGCCGAACTTCTTCGATACCAGCAGCGAGGCACGCGGATCGACCTCCTTCGACAGCTCGTTATAGACGCCGCGCGCAGTCATCGAGAGGACGAAATCCTCCTTCTGCTCCATCGGCTTGGGCGCGCTCAGATCGACCGTCGCGCCGAGCGAGCCTTCCTCGACATCGGCCGAGGGGGTCTTGCGCACCGACAGGGCCGAGAAGATTTCGGTCGGGAAGACGTTGAAGTCGAAGCTGCGGCCATTATTGCCGGCGCCGTAAATGTCCGACGAGCCGGTCTGCGACGTGCCTTCCATGCCGTTGATGCGGGTGCGGGTGAAGGCCGGGCCAAGGCCGCGGACCGAGATGTTGCGGCCTTCGCCGCCATCGCCGCGCTGGAGCGCGATGCCCGGCACGCGCTGCATCGATTCGGCGAGGTTGGAGTCGGGGAACTTGCCGATATCTTCGGCGACGATAGAGTCGATCGCGGCGGCTTCCTGCCGCTTCATGCTGAGCGCGCTGTTGAGCGAGGCGCGGAAGCCGGTGACGACGATGTCGGCATTTTCCTGGTCAGGTTGTGCCTGCGGCGCCTGGTCCTGCGCCAAGGCCGGCGCGCCCGCCATCATGGCAACGGCCAGCGCGATCACCGACGAACGGCGCGCGGACGCAATACGGCTGTAATGCTCGATCATGACTTCCTCCCCAATGTGCCGGCCCTCGCCAGCATTCCCACTATGTGAAATTTTGTGTCACACTATATTATATTTCACGACATTTCCATAAAAATCATAATATGATCGCAAGTTCCACACTGTGGACCGCCATGACGCTGATCGCATTGGTTGCAGGGAGGGATTGACCGGAATTTTTTCCCTATATATGGATCATGCTATCAATTTATGAGACCGATCCCATCGTGATCGCGACCGGATTCCTGCTTCCGCCTCTGCACGGGCGGTTTTCTTGGGGGAGCGCGTCTTGGCGCGCTCCCCTATTTGTCTCGCTCAGGATGTTTGCGTCATGCCGCTCAGCACCAGCCTTGCCCTGATCCTGATGGCAGGATCCTCCATCGCCGCGCCGCAATCCTTCGACCTGTCGGCGGGCAGTGCCACACGGCAGACGCCCTATCAGGCCGGCGGCCATGGCATGGAACCGGGCAGCACGGACGATGACTTCCTGTTTTCGGTGGCGGTGCCCGACGGCACCTATCGGGTGACGCTGACGCTGGGCAACCGCAAGACAGCCGGCGAAACCACGGTCAAGGCGGAGGCGCGGCGGCTGATGCTGCGCAATGTCGCGACCAAGAAGGGGCAGTTCGTCGAGCGGCAGTTTCTGGTCAATGTCCGCAGCCCTGCCCTGCCGCCGCCGCCCGCCAATGCACCGGGCGGAACGGCCGTGCGGATCACTGCGGGCGACGCGCGCGAATATACGTGGGACGACCGGCTGACGCTGGAATTTCTGGGCAAGCCGCAGGTCGCTTCGGTGACGATCGAACCGGTGAGCGCGCCCACGATTTTCCTCGCAGGCGATTCGACCGTCACCGATCAGGCGGCCGAGCCGGCAGCGAGCTGGGGCCAGATGCTCCCCGTAATGCTGGACGGCAATGTCGCGGTCGCCAACCATGCCAAGTCGGGTGCGACGCTCAAATCCTTCCTCACCGACCTGCGCTTCGACAAGCTGCTGTCGGCGGTGAAGCCGGGCGACTGGCTGTTCATCCAGTTCGGCCATAATGACCAGAAACAGGAATGGCCGCAAACCTATGCCGATGCGGCCACCACCTACCCCGCCTATCTGCGCGCCTATATCGCCGAGGCGCGGCGGCGCGGCGCCCATGCGGCGCTGGTGACGTCCCCCGAACGGCGCAATTTCGACGAGAATGGCCACATCAAGGATACGCTGGGCAGCTATGCCGATGCGGTGCGCAAGCTGGCGGCTGAGGAACGGGTGCCGCTGATCGACCTCAATGCCGACAGCCGCGCCATTTATGAAGCGCTGGGGCCGCAGGTCGCGCCCACCGCCTTCAATGATGGCGGCAAGGACAAGACCCATCATGATAATTATGGCGCCTGGCTGCTGGCGAGCGCGGTGGCCGAGCGGATCAGGGCGCAGATCCCCGAACTGGCGCCCCATGTCGTGGCCGCACCCTTTGTGCCGGCCCAACCGCCGAGCGCAGCTCAAGCGGCGATCGTGCCGAGCCGCGCGCATAGCGATGTGCGTCCGGCGGGCAACTGAGCCATGCTGGAGATGAGCCGGCGCGAGATGAGCCTGGGCCTGGCCGCCGGCGCGCTGCTGGCGCCCGGCACCGCCTTTCCCTTTGCCGGTCATGCGACGCGGCGGTTCGACGTGCGCGATCATGGCGCGCGCGGCGACGGCATCGCGATCGACAGCGATGCGATCAATGCGGCGATCCTGGCCGCGTCGCAGGCGGGTGGCGGCACGGTGCTGCTGCCGCGCGGCCGCTATCTCTGCTTCTCGATCCGGCTGAAAAGCCATGTCACCCTGGTCATCGGCGAAGGCGCGGTGATCGAGGCGGCCGATCCGGCGCGCCATGCCGGGCGCTATGATTTGCCCGAGACGGGGATCGACCAGCTTTACCAGGATTTCGGCCATAGCCATTGGCACAATAGCCTGATCTGGGGCGAGGATCTGGTCGAGGTCGCGATTCTTGGCCCCGGCATGATCCACGGCCTGGGCCTGACCCGCGACGGGCCGGGCGCGCGCTGGAAGAAGCAGGCGGGCGAACGGCCGCTGTCGATGCGCGGCATGAGCGACGCGCAGATTGCCGAGCTGGAGCCCGATGCTGCGAAGATGAATGGCCTTGGCAACAAGGCGATTGCGCTGAAGAACGGCCGCAACATTCATTTGAGCGGCTTTTCGATCCTGAAGGGCGGGCATTTCGCGATCATCGCGACCGGCACGCAGCAATTGCGCATCGACGATCTGGCGATCGACACCGAACGCGACGGTATCGACCTGGACTGCGTGCGCGACGTGGTGGTGGAACGCTGCCGGGTCAATTCGCCCAATGATGACGGCATCGTCGTCAAGAGCAGCTATGCGCTGGGTCGGGCGATCGCATCGGAGAATATCCTGATCCGCGACTGCGACGTGTCCGGTTATGACATGGGATCGATGCTGGACGGCACGAAACGCAGCACGCAGCAGATCGCACCCGACCAGGACCGGGTCACCGGCCGCATCAAGCTCGGCACCGAGAGCAATGGCGGATATCGCAATATCCGGATCGAGGATTGCCGCTTCACCCGTTGCCGTGGGCTGGCGCTGGAGACGGTCGATGGCGGGGTCATGGAAAATATCGTCGCGCGGCGGCTGACGATGCGCGAGGTGACGACCGCACCGATCTTCCTGCGCATCGGCGACCGGCGGCGCGGGCCGGATGGCACCGGCATCGGCGCGATCACCGGCGTGGAGATCAGCGAGGTGGATGCGCGCGGGATCGATCACAGATTTGCCGCAAGCATTGCCGGCCTGCCGGGCCATCCGGTGCGCGACGTGACGCTGCGCGACGTGCATCTGGTCTATCAGGGCGGCGGCACCGCGCAGGATGCGGCGCGCAGGCCCGCCGAACTGGCCGATGCCTATCCCGAACCGAGCATGTTCGGCGTGCTGCCCAGTTGGGCCTTATGGGCGCGCCATGCCGAGCAGCTGACGATCGAGCGCTTTTCCGCCGAGACGGCGACGCCGGACGCGCGGCCAGCGGCGCTGTTCGATGATGTCGCCGGCCTGACGATCCGCAACAGCCCGATCCTGGCGCGCTGAAACGGACATCGTCCCACCCATTCTTAGCATTTGACGAACATGTGGGACGATGTTACCCAAATATCGGTTTCGAGTTCCATAATATGGTTCACAGGGGAGAGCCGATGTCCGTCCACGCCTTCAAGATGCAGCTCAAGCCCGGCGTGGTCGCGGAATATCGCAAGCGCCATGACGAGATCTGGCCCGAGCTGTCGGCGCTGCTGACCGAGTCGGGCATCTACGACTATTCGATCTTCCTGGACGAAGAGACGCTGAGCCTGTTCGCGGTGCTGAAGCTGCGCGAGGACAATAGCCGAGACAGCCTGCCCGACCATCCGGTGATGAAGCGCTGGTGGGATTATATGGCGCCGCTGATGGAAGTGCAGCCGAGCAACCAGCCCAAGGAATGGCCGCTGTCGCTGCTGTTCCACATGGATTGAGTGCAGGAACAGGCTGACATCCATGCGTAGCTTCATCACCGCCCTCGCCCTTGGCACCATGCTGGCCACGCCTGTCATGGCGCAACAGGCCAAGCCGACCGCCAATCTCTCCGCGCCGGTCAAGACGTTCGGCCGCCTCTCCTATGATGCGCGATCGCTGATGATCGACGGCAAGCGGATGGTGATCTGGTCGTCGGAATTCCATCATTTCCGCCTGCCCTCGCCCGATTTGTGGCGCGACATCCTGCAGAAGATGAAGGCGAGCGGCTTCAACAGCGTCGCCGTCTATTTCGACTGGGGTTTCCACAGCCCGAAAAAGGGCGTGTACGACTTTAGTGGTATCCGTGACATCGACCGGCTGCTGACGATGGCGGAGGAGGAAGGCCTCTACGTCATCACCCGCGCCGGTCCCTATGTGAATGCGGAACTGTCGCGCGGCGGCTTTCCCGGCTGGCTGGTCAACCAGCGCGCCCGCGCCCGCACCGATGACCCCGATTATATGGCGGCGGCCGACGAATGGCTGACCAAGGTCAACGCGATCATCGCCAAGCACCAGATCAACAATGATCCCAGCCGCAAATATGGCGTGATCCTGCACCAGATCGAGAATGAGCTGGCGATGACCACGCCCGCCCAGCGGCGTTACATGGATCATCTTTATGCCAAGGCGCGCGCCGACGGCATCACCGTGCCGCTGTTCCACAATGACCAGGGCCGCAACGGTTACTGGGCGCCGGAAAGCAGCAAGGTGGACAAGGTCGTCCATGGCCCGAACGACATGTATGCGTTCGATGGCTATCCCGGTGGCACCTGTACCGTGGATGGCAAGCCGACGCGCGGGTCGGCCGCGCCCGACTGGGGCTATTATGGTCCCGGCGGCGCCAAGGGCGGCGCATCCGCATCGCCCGACACGCCCGGATTCCTGGCCGAATTCGGCGGCGGCTGGTTCGACTATTGGGGGTCGAACGGCGGCTATGAGTGCAACGCGATCCAGCGTGGCAAGCGGTTCCAGCGCGTCTTCTATGGCACCAACCTCGCCAATGGCATCGGCATCCAGAGCTTCTACATGGGCTATGGCGGCACCAGCTGGGGCTGGCTGCCCGCGCCGGTGGTGTTCAGCAGCTATGATTATGGCTCCGCCATTTCCGAGCCGCGCGAGGTGCGCGAAAAGGCGCTGGAGATGAAGCAGCTGGGCGGCCTGATCGCCTCCGTCCCCGACATGGCCGGCATGATCCCGGCGGGGACGCCGGAGATCAGCTCGCCCAATATTCAGGTCTATCACAACAAGAGCCCGGAGACGGACGCGCGCTTCCTGATGGTGACGCACAAGCCGTCCAACGGGCAGACGAGCGACGCGTTCAGCTTCACCGCCGACCTGCCCGATGGCCGCTATAGCGTACCGATGCAGCTCAACGGCTTTGACGCCAAATGGCTGGTCGCGGGCGTGACGCTGGGCGGGCAGCGACTGGTCTATTCCAGTTCCGAACTCCAGTCGGCGCAGCAGATCGACGGCAACGACCTGATCCTGCTCTATGGCCGCACCGGCGAGCAGGGCGAGACGGTGCTGCGCTACGCTTCCGCGCCCAAGGTGACGGTGCTGGAAGGCCAGGCGCGCAGCGCGTTCGATGCCGCCAAGGGCGACCTGAAGCTGGATTACAGCCATCAGGGCCGCGCCGTGCTGCGAATCGAGGGGGGCGGGCGTCCGCCGCTGACCCTGATCCTGGCCGATGAGGCCGAGGGCGCGCGTTACTGGCGCGAGAAGGACATGCTGGTGCGCGGGCCGGCGCTGGTGCGCAGCGCCGTTGCCAAAGGCGGTTCGCTGGCGCTGACCGGCGATACGAGTGCAGCCAGCCCGCTCGAAATCTGGGCGCCCAGGGCAGTCCGATCCGTCAGCTGGAACGGCGCTAAGGTGACGACGAAGGCGACAGCCATCGGCAGCATCGCCGCCGTCCAGCCGCTCGCCGGTCCGGTCGATGTCGCGCTGCCGGCGCTCAACGACTGGCGCATGGCGCAGGGTTCGCCCGAGGCGCAGCCCGGTTTCGACGACAGCGGCTGGCAGGCGATCGACAACCGATCCTATGCCAGCACCACCGCCAAGCCCGACGGCCAGCCCAATATGCTGATGGACGCCTATGGCTTCCATGACGGCGACGTCTGGTATCGCGGCCGCTTCACCGGGTCGCCCGACGCCAAGGCGCTGTCGCTTTATTATGGCGCCGGCGGTTCGGGACTGGTGCAGGCCTGGATCGACGGCAAGTTCCTGGGCGAAGGCGAAACGCCCGGCGGCCTGCCCCGGCCGATCACCACCGGCACCGCGCGCTTCGCCCTGCCGGCGGAGGCGCAGGCGGCGGGCGAGCATGTCCTCTCCGTCATGGTCCGCAACAATGGCCATAATTGGGATCTGGACAGCGACGATTTCCACAAGGAAGCGCGCGGCCTGGTGTCCGCATCGCTGGAGGGCGGCCCGAGCGGACGCAGCTTCGCGGTGCCGATCAACTGGAAGATCCAGGGCAAGCAGGGCGGCGAGGATCTGCCCGATGTCGCCCGTGGTCCGGCCAATAATGGCGGCCTTTATGGCGAGCGGATGGGGTGGCACCTGCCCGGCTTCAACGACAGCGCATGGGCCAAGGCCAGCGTGCCCGCGACCCAGGCGACGGCCGGGACGAGCTGGTATCGCACCAGCTTTGCCCTCAGCGTGCCCAAGGGGCAGGACGCGACCATTGGCCTGAGCTTCGGCGACGCCAGCAAGCCGCGTTCGCCGGTCCGTTACCGTGTGCTGATCTTCGTCAACGGCTGGAACATGGGGCAGTTCATCGCCCATGTCGGGCCGCAGCGGACCTTCCCCATTCCCGAAGGCATCCTGAACCACAGGGGCCAGAACCATGTCGCGCTGGCCGTCACGTCCGACGGTCAGCCGGGCGATGCGCTCGAAACCGTGCGCCTCGTCACCCTACGCAATGTGAAAGGCGGTCTGCCGGTGCAGATGGTGACCGCGCCAAACGCACCTTCAGACCTCAAGGAGACCAAGTAAGTGGCCGCTCTCACCCATGATGTACCGCGCCAGCAGGTCGTCGACTCCATCGACCGGCTGATGGACAATCTCGTCAATATCAAGGACGAGACAGGCGAATTCCTGCTCCATTTGGAAGATGGCCGCATCATCGACACCAAGGGCTGGGCCGGATGGGAATGGACCCATGGCGTCGGCCTGTTCGGCATGTGGCGCTATTTCGAGCAGACCGGCGACCAGAAGGCGCTGGGCATCATCAAGCAGTGGTTCGAGGATCGCTTTGCCGAAGGCACGCCGACCAAGAATATCAACACGATGGCCCCGTTCATCACGCTGGCCTATCTGTATGAATATGAGCCCGACCCGCGCTACATCCCCTATCTGGACGTATGGGCCGAATGGCTGATGGCGGCCGACGGCCTGCCCAAGACCGAAGAAGGCGGGTTCCAGCACATCGTCTATAATGACGTGAATCCCGGCGAGATGTGGGACGACACGCTGATGATGTCGGTGCTGCCGCTGGCCAAGATCGGCCTGCTGCTAGGTCGCCCGGCCTATGTCGAGGAAGCCAAGCGCCAGTTCCTGGTCCATATCAAATATCTCTATGATACGAAGACCGGCCTGTGGTTCCACGGCTGGGACTTCAACGGCCGCCACAATTTCGCCGAAGCGCTGTGGGCGCGCGGCAATTGCTGGGTGACGATCGCCATCCCCGAGATCATCGAGATCCTCGACCTGAAGGAAGGCGATTTCTTCCGCACCTTCCTGATCGACACGCTGGCCGCCCAGGTGAAGACGCTGGCAGAGACGCAGGACGCCGAAACCGGCCTGTGGCACACGCTGATCGTCGACCCGACCAGCTATCTGGAAGCATCGGCCACCGCCGGCTTTGCCTATGGCATCCTGAAGGCCGTGCGGAAGGGCTATCTGCCGCGCCATTATGAAGCGGTCGGCATCAAGGCGGTGCGCGGCGTGCTGGCGAACATCGACGAGACCGGCGAGCTGCAGCAGGTGAGCTTCGGCACGGCGATGGGCGACACGATGCAATTCTACAAGGACATCGCGCTCACCTCCATGCCCTATGGCCAGAGCCTGGCCATGTGCGCACTCGGCGAGTTCCTGCGCACCTATATCTGAGTCACGGGAAACGGGGATCGAGGGGTAAATGGAAGGACCGTTCGATCGCCGTTTCCTGCTGAAAGGTGCCGCCGGCATATCCATGCTGGCGGCACTGCCCGCTTTCGGCCGCGCCCTGCCTCAGGGCATGGTCAATGTCCGCGATTTCGGCGCGAAGGGCGATGGCAGCCATATCGACAGCCCGGCGATCGACCGAGCGATCGCCTTTGCCGCGGAGCGCGGCGGCGGGACCGTCTATGTGCCCCCCGGCAGCTACGCCTGCTATACCATTCACCTGAAGAGCAATATCACCCTGTGGCTGGACCGAGGCGCCACCCTGCTGGCCGCGTCGGTGCCGCTGACGGGCCTCGCCAATGGCGGCTATGATGCGGCCGAGCCGCAGGACCCGGCGATCGCCCCCTATCAGGATTATGGCCATAATCACTGGCGCAACAGCCTGATCCATGGCGAGGGACTGCATGATATCGCGATCTGCGGCGACGGGCTGATCTGGGGCAAGGGGTTGAGCCGGGGCCATCCCGACAAGGATCGGCCGGCCGCCGAACTGCCCGGCGTCGGCAACAAGGCGATCGCGCTCAAGAATTGCCGCAATGTCGCGCTGCGGGACTTTTCCATTCTGGAGGGCGGGCATTTCGCGTTGCTGGCGACCGGGGTCGACAATCTGCTGATCGACAATCTGACCGTCGACACCAATCGCGACGGGTTCGACATCGACTGCTGCCGCAATGTGCGGGTCAGCAACTGCACGCTCAACACCCCCTATGACGACGCGATCGTGCCCAAGTCCAGCTATGCGCTGGGCTATCCGCGCGCGACCGAGAATGTGACCATCACCAACTGCCATGTCAGCGGCTCCTATGTCGTCGGCACGCTGCTGGACGGGACGTTCCGGCCGCTGGCGCGCAATCGCGACACCTGGCTGCTGGGCCGGATCAAGTGCGGCACCGAAAGCAATGGCGGGTTCAAGAATATCACGATCAGCAATTGCGTGTTCGATCAATGCTGGGGGCTGGCGCTGGAAACGGTGGACGGCGCGGTGATGGAGGATGTGACGATCAGCAACATCGCCATGCGCGGCTGTCACAGCCCGGCCCTGTTCCTGCGGCTGGGCCGGCGGATGCGCGGGCCGGCGGGCGCGGCGGTGGGGTCGATGCGGCGGGTGCTGATCGACAATATCACCTGCCAGAGCGGGTCGATGCTGCCGTCGATCATCGCGGGCGTGGCCGGCCATCCGGTCGAGGACGTCCAGATCAGCAATCTCTTCATCGACCAGCCGGGCGGCGGCGACGCGGCGATGGCCGGAATCAATCCACCGGCCAAGGAAGAGGATTATCCCGATCCCGACCGGTTCGGGCCCCTGCCGGCGAGCGGTTTCTTCATCCGTCATGCGCGTAATGTGGACCTGAGTCATGTCGAGATACGGACGCGGACGGCGGACGCGCGGCCGGCCTTCTGGCTGAAGCATGTCGAGGGGTTTGATGGATCCTATCTGAAAATGCCGGGCGCCGCGGATGCCTTCCGGCTGGAGAATGTGACCGGCTTTCGTAGCAGCGCGATCCGCGATTTGCCGGATCGGCGGATCGACACGACCAACATGGTGCGTTTCTGATGCGCTGGTGGCTGGCGCTGCTGCTGCTCGGCGCCACGCCGGCGCAGGCGGCGGACTGGGTGCGGTCGGTGGCGCAGCGGGGGGATTTCCCGCTGGTGGCGCGGGGGCAGGCGGCGCGGATCGTCACCGACCCGGCCGAAGACGCCGTGGTAGGAATCGCCGCCGAGGATCTGAAGCAGGATATTGGCCGGGTCACCGGCGCGGCCGAGGGCGGCGCAGCGCAGGTATGGATCGGCACGCTGGGCCATAATGAAGCGATCGACCGGCTGGTGGCGGACAAGCGGATCGATGTCGCGAAGCTGAAGGGCGCGTGGGAGAGTTTCCTGATCCTGCCGATCGAGCGGCCGGCGCCCGGCGTGGCCCGCGCGCTGCTGATCATCGGCAGCGACCGGCGCGGCACCGCCTATGGCGCCTATGAACTGTCGCGCGCGATCGGCGTGTCGCCCTGGCACTGGTGGGCGGATGTGACGCCGCTGCATCGCGATGCGCTCTATGTCGCCAGGGATGCCCGGCGGTTCGGGCCGCCTTCGGTCAAATATCGCGGCATATTCCTGAATGACGAGGATTGGGGGCTGGTGCCCTGGGCGGCGGGGAACCATGCGCCCGAGGAAAAGCCGCTGGGGCCGAAAACTTATGCACAGGTTTTCGCGCTGCTGCTGCGGCTGAAGGCCAATCTGCTGTGGCCGGCGATGCACAAGGTGACGACGCCGTTCAATGCCGACCCGGCCAATGCGGCGCTGGCCGATCGCTATGCCATCATCATGGGATCGAGCCATGCCGAGCCGATGCTGCGCAACAATGTCGGCGAATGGACCGCCCCGGCCGAGGATTTCGATTATCTCAAGAACCCCGACGAGGTGCGGCGCTATTGGGACGAGCGGGTGCGCAGCAATGCCGGCTATGAGAGCATCTGGACGTTGGGGATGCGCGGTATCCATGACAGCGGCATGGTGGGCCCCAAGACGGTGGAGGACCGCCGCGCCGCGCTGGAGCGCATCTTTGCCGACCAGCGCGCGATGCTGGCCAGGGCCGGTGCGGCGGACGCGCCGCAGGTCTTCACCCCCTATAAGGAAGTGTTGGACGTCTATCGCGCGGGCCTCAAGGTGCCGGACGATGTGACGCTGATGTGGCCGGACGATAATTTCGGCTATATCCGCCACTTCCCCGATGCCGCCGAGCGGGCGCGCAAGGGCGGGTCGGGCGTCTATTATCATCTCTCCTATCTGGGCGCGCCGCTCTCCTACCTATGGTTATCCACAACCCCGCCGGCGCTGATCCGGGAGGAAATGGGGCGTGCCTGGGATGCCGGCGCGCGACAGGTCTGGGTCGCCAATGTCGGCGACTTGAAGCCGGCGGAACTGGCCACCGACTATTTTCTGAGCCTCGCCTGGGCTGTGGATAAGGTGCGGGCAAAGCCTGTGGATAAGTTTGTGGAAGACTGGGCGGCGGAGAATGTCGATGCCGCGCAGGCGCCCGCCATTGCGGAGATATTGCGCGATTATCACCGGCTGAATTTCGCCCGGCGGCCCGAGCATCTGCAGTGGAATCTGCCTGTGGATAAGTATCGGCAAAGCCCGCTGACGATCGGCGAAGCGGATGAACGGCTGGCGGCGTTTGCGGCGATGGAGACGGCGCTGGCACAAGTGGAGCCGGCGATCCCAGCCGAGCGGCGCGACGCCTTCTATGAATTGCTGGCCTATCCGGTGCGGGCATCGGCGGCGGCCAACCGGCGCTTCTTCGCGGCCGAGGCGCATGACCGGCTGCGCGACAGCGACCTGGCCGAGGCAACGCGGCGCGGCAGGATCGCACATGAAGCGGACAGCGAAATTGACAGGCTGACGACCTATTATAACCGCGAACTGGCGGGCGGAAAATGGCGCGGAATCATGGCGGTGGAGCCGGCAGACGGGCAATGGCGCAGCTATCGCCAGACGCCGGTGGTCCTGCCGCCGGTCGATGCGCCGGCGCCGCCGGCCGGGCCGGTGAAAGCGCAACCGGCCGCCCCTGTCCTGCCGCTGCTGACGCCGGACCGATTCGCCGGATGGACGCGCGTGGAGGGGCTGGGTCGTCATGGCGCAATGCTGGCGCCAAGCGGGAAGAAAGAAGCCAGCCGCGCGACGATCGACCTGCCGCCGGGTGAGTGGACCGTGCTTGTGGATATCTTGCCGACCTATGCCGACCGGGATGGCGACGCGCTGCATCTGACCGTCGGCATCGATGGCGTGACGCAGGCGCTGGAGAGTCGGCGCGAGACCGGCAGTCGCGACTGGGCGATGGGGGTGCTGGACAACCGGGCGACCATGACGTTAACGCAACGACTGAGCGGCGGGCGGCATGTCGTGACGCTGGAGCGCGCCGATCCCGGCGTGCTGATCGAGGCTATCCGCTTCGTGCCGGCGCCCGCAGAAAAGGCCGATCGCGGCTTGCATTAGTCTCATATCGTGTGATAGCCGTTCACTATGTGGCATATGTCTCATATGCCCGCGCGCGTCAGAACAAGAGCCCAAGCGCCGATCATTGCCCTAGGCGGAGGACCTGAATTGCCCGAGACTGCCCCATCCACCGCGCGTCCCGTCCGCCTGCAAAATTACCTCGCCTATGGTTCCAACGACGTGCTGGGCGCGGGATCGATGGCGGTCATTTCCGGCTGGGTGCTGATCTTCTACACGCAATTCTGCGGCCTTAGCGCGGGGCAGGCGGCGACCATCTTTGCCGTCGCGCGCATCCTGGACGCCTTCGCCTCGCCGATGATCGGCTATATTTCCGACCATTTCGGCGGCACCTGGCTGGGCCGCAAGTTCGGCCGCCGCCGCTTCTTCATCCTGGCCGCGATTCCGCTGCTGCCAAGCTTTGCATTGATGTGGCTGCCGGGTCAGGGCTTCTGGTATTATCTGGTCAGCTATGTGCTGTTCGAGCTGGTCTATGCGATGGAGATCATTCCGTTCGAGACGCTCGCCGCGGAAATGTCGACCGACTATCGCACCAAGGCGAAGTTCGCCGGGTCGCGCATCCTGTTCGGTCAGGCATCGGCGATCCTGGCCGGCTTCCTGCCGCTGTGGCTGATCAACGCGCTGGGCCGCGACAGCGCCGACACCTTCTTCTACATGGGCATCATCTTTGCCGCCCTGTTCATGGTGACGGCGGGGCTGCTCTACCTGTTCAGCTGGGAACGGCATCTGCCCGGATCGGCCGAGGCGATCGGCCAGAATCCGGTCGGCGCGGGCGGGCCGGGACAGGCGCTGAAGGCGCTCTACCGCAACCTGTTTTCCACCATGCGCATCCGCGCCTTCCGCCTGCATCTGGGCATGTATCTGGGCGGCTATATCAGCCAGGACATTTTCAACGCGGCCTTCACCTTCTTCGTGATCTTCGCGCTGGCCGGATCGACGGCGATCGCATCGGGCCTGCTGGGCACCATGTATATCGTCCAGTTCGTGGCGGTGATCATCGCCATCAACCTGGCGCTGCGGGCATCGCCGGCCAAGGCCTATCAGGTCGCCGCCGCCGACTTCGCTGTCGGTTGCCTGACGCTGATCGGCCTGTGGTTTGCGGGTGTGCCGGCGACCAGCCCGTGGATCTGGCTGCCGATCATCCTGTGCGGCCTGGGCCGCGGCGCGCTCAACTATATCCCCTGGGCGACCTATAATTATATGGCCGATGTCGACGAGATCGTGACCGGACAGCGCCGCGAGGGCAGCTTTGCCGGGGTCATGACCTTCGTGCGCAAGGCGACGCAGGCGGCGGCCGTCGCCGGCGTGGGCTTCATCATGCAGGCCGGCGGCTTCGTGTCGGGCGCCGCGGAGCAGAGCCATGGCGCGATCCTGACCATGGCGCTGCTGCTGGGCGTCGGCACGGTTGGCTGCCTGGGGCTGGGTATCTGGGTATCGACCAAATTCCGCCTGAGCCCGGCGACGCACGACATATTGATGCGCGAGATCGAGCATCTGCGCAGCGGTGCGCGCACGCCGACATCGCCGGTCGCCGCCGAAGTGGTCGAGGATCTGTCGGGCTGGCGCTATGACCAGCTGTGGGGCCGTAACCCGGTGGCGCAATAAGGGCCGGTCAGACAATAAGGGAGAGGGACATGGGCAAGAGGATGCTGTTGGGTGCGGCGCTGCTGGCGATGGTCGCGGCAACGCCGGCGCAGGCCCAATATTGGTCGCGCAGCTGGATGGCAGCGCCTTTGGTCAACCGCGCCCCGCCCGAGAAGCATCCCGATCTCAACGATCGCACCGTCCGCCAGGTCGTGCGCCTGTCGAGCGGCGGGCAGCGCATCCGCATCCGCCTGTCGAACGAGATGTCGGTCAATCCGCTGCTGGTGGGCAGCGTGCATGTCGCGCTGGCCGGCGAGAATGGCGCGATCGTGCCGGGCAGCGACCATGTCGTGACCTTCAACCAGGCGCAGGGCGCGACCATCCCCGCGCGTGCGCCGCTGCTGAGCGATCCCATCGACCTGGCGGTCAAGCCGCTGACCCGGATCAGCATTTCCATCCATCTGCCGCAGGGCGCGGCGGATGCGACGGTGCATAGCTATTCGGCGGCGACCACCTGGACCGCGCCGGGCGACCAGACCGGTGCGGAGACGCTGACCAGCCCGACCGTCATCGGGCCGCGCGTGGTGATTTCGGCGGTCGAGGTCGACAATGCCAAGCGCGGCACGGCGATCGTGACGCTGGGCGATTCCATCACCGACGGCGTGCGCGCTACCTCCGACAGCAACCGACGCTGGCCCGACCTTCTGGCCGAGCGGCTGCAGAAGGCGGGCCGCAAGAGCGTCGGCGTGGCCAATGCCGGGATCAGCGCCAACCGACTGCTGAGCGAGGCGGACGGCTATAATGCGCTGGCGCGGTTCGACAGCGATGTGCTGGCAGTGCCGGGCGTCACCCATGTCGTCATTCTGGAAGGCGTCAATGATTTGGGCGGGGCCGCGCGCGACAAGCGCCCGATGCTGACGCCGCAGACCGTCATCGGCGCCTATCGCCAGATGATCGCGCGGGCGCATGACCGCAATATCAAGGTCATTTTGGCGACCATCCTGCCATACAAGGGCGCGGGCTATTGGAGCGCGGAGGGCGATGCGGTGCGCATCGCCGTCAATGAGTGGATCCGCACGACCAAGGAGGCCGACGGCTTCGTCGACCTGGCCAGGGCGGTGGCCGACCCGGCCGATCCGTCGCGCATGGCTAAGCCCTATGATGTCGGCGACGCGCTGCACCCCAATGACGAAGGGTTCCGCGTCATGGCCGATGCCTTTGATCTCAGGCTGTTCAAATGATCGCATCGCTGCTGTTGATGGCCGCCGCCGCGAGTGGGCCGGTGGCGCCCAAGCCACTACTGCGTGATCCGGTGCATGATGGTGCGGCCGATGCGTCGACCGTCTATGATCGCAAGAGCGGCGAATGGGTGATGTTCTACACCAATCGCCGCGCCGACCTGCCGATGGAAGACGCCAAGGATGTCCGCTGGGTCCATGGCACGGCGATCGGCACGGCGCGGTCGAAGGATGGCGCGAAATGGCGCTATAGCGGCACCGCGACGATCCCGACCCGTTGCACCGGCGAGACGCTGTGGGCGCCCGAAGTGCAATGGCTGGAAGGCCAGTGGCATATGTGGCTGACGGTGGTGCCGGGCATCTATCGCGACTGGAATGCGCCGCGCTTCATCGTCCATCTGACCAGCCCGGACCTCAAAAGCTGGACCTGTGGCGAGCGGCTCGATCTCGGCTCCGACCGGGTGATCGATGCCAGTGTCCTCGCCTTGCCGGGCGGCGGCTATCGGCTGTTCTTCAACGACGAGCGGATGAACAAGGCGATCCGCACCGCTGACAGCAGCGACCTCATTCACTGGAGCGTCAAGGACCGGCTGACCGACACGCCGGGCGAAGGCCCCAAGGCGTTTCGCTGGAAGGGCAAATATTGGCTGATCTCCGACGCGTGGAAGGGGCTGCTGGTGATGCGATCCGACGACGGGACGCACTGGACGCGCCAGCCGGACTATATCCTCGCGACACCGGGCAAGGCGCCGACCGACCGGGCCAAGGGCCAGCATCCCGACATCATCGTGTCGGGCGACCGCGCCTATATCATCTATTTCGTCCATCAGGAGGGCGAGGATGAGGCGAAGGCCAATCCCGACTGGAAGCGGCGGTCGGTGCTGCAGATCGCCGAACTGACCGAGAAGGACGGGATCGTCAGCGTCGATCGCGATGCGCCGGCGCATATACGACTAAAGCCCTGATCGCCGCGATTTTCCTTGCCGGGAAAACCGGCTAGGACGTCAGGTGATGCAGAAAGCCGCGAAGAAGAAGCCGCCCACGATCCGCGAGGTCGCCGCCCGTGCCGGCGTGTCGATGATGACCGCGTCACGCGCGATCAACGGCAAGGCGCTGGTCAGCGCCAAGTCGCAACAGGCGGTCGAGCAGGCGGTCAAGGATCTGGGTTATGTGCCCAATGCGTCGGCGCGCGCGCTGGTGGGCAGTGCCGACCGGCGGGTGGCCTTGTTGCACAGCAATTCGACGACATCGGCCTATCTGGGCGAGTTGCTGCTCGGCGCGCTGGGCGAAGCGCCGCAGCGCCATCTGCATCTGGTGGTCGAGCAATGCGCGCCGGGCGCCTTTGCCAAGGAGATCGTCGATCAGGTGTCGAAGGCGCATGTCGCCGGCGTCATCCTGCCGCCGCCGCTGTGCGACTGGGCCGAACTGGTCGAGGCGTTGCAGGCGCGCGACATCGCCGTGGTCGGCATCGCGCCCGATGGCGATGTGCCCGGCATGCTGGCGGTGGGGACCGACGACCGCCATGCCGCCTATGACCTGACCCGGCACCTCATCGACCTTGGCCATCGGCAGATCGGCTTCATCTCCGGCAATATCCGCCACCGCGCCAGCGCCCGGCGCCTGCAGGGCTTTCGCGATTGCCTGGCCGACCGGGGGATAAGGCTGGACGAGCGCTGGATCGTGCCGGGCGACTTTTCCTATCGATCGGGGCTGGACGCGGCCGAGCAATTGCTGAGCCTCGACACGCCGCCCAGCGCCATCTTTGCCTGCAATGACGATATGGCGGCGGCGGCGATCACGGTGGCGCATCAGCGGCGTATCAACGTGCCGGGCGACATCACCATCTGCGGTTTCGACGACACGCCGCTGGCGAGCGCGATCTGGCCGGCGCTGACGACGATCCGCCAGCCGATCCGAGACATGGCGCGCGAGGCGATCGGCCTGCTGGGCGCCCATTTCAGCAGCCAGGACGATGGCGCCGGCGAAGAGGCGCTGGGCCGGGTGAAGCTGGATTATCAGCTGATCCGGCGCCAGTCCGATGCCGTGCCCTCACGGCATTGATTCCAAGCTGCCAGGATGCTGACGCATCGGCAGCTTGAAACGCTCAGGCGCCGCGCGGGCTGATCAAAGCCCGCGCAGGATGACAGCGACGTTTACAGGAAGCAGACCTGTCTGAGCCAGGCTTCGCACAGGCGCGGCCAGAGCGAGACGGGCTGATCCGGCGTGTCGAGCGCGAAGCCATGGGGGGCGTCGGCGAAGATGTGCAGTTCCGCGCTGCCGCCCGCATCCTGCCAGGCGCGGCTCAAGCGATAAGCGTTTTCGACCGGCACCACCGGATCATTGCCGGCATAGACGATGAAGGCCGGCGGCGGGCCGGGCAATAGTTGCGCATCGGGCTGAAGCGCGTCGTAGAGCGCCTGCTTTTCCACCGGCGGCAGCGGCGGCTTGTCGGCGACGATGGTGCGGCCCTTGGCATTGGTGGAGATGGGCGCATAGCCGATCACCATGACATCGGGCCGCTGCGGCGCGACATCGCCCCAGTCCGCCGGATAATGCGTGGCGAGGCAGGCGGCGAGATGGCCGCCCGAGGAGAGGCCGACGACGCCGACGCCATCGGGCGCCAGATCGGACGCGCGGATCATCCGCATCGCGGCGAGCGCATCGTCGAGCGGCGCGGAGGGACCGGTGCCGGCATGGGGGAAGCGGTGGACGAGGACGAAGGCATGATAGCCGAGCGATGTCAGCCATTGCGCGACCTGCACCCCTTCGCGTCCGGCCATCAGCGCGACATAGCCGCCGCCGCCCAGGATGAGCATGGCGCGGCCATTGGGCCTGTCAGGCGCATAGCCGAGCAGCACCGGGCGATCGACAGCGGTGACGACCGCCTGTTCGGGCGCGGCATTGGCGTCTTCCAGCACGAAGGCGCCGCTTGGCGCATCGCGCAGCGGCCAGACCAGATCAGCAGCGAGCATCGGACACTCCCATCGGGCAGCCATGGGTGGGATAGGCTTCGCCATCCAGTTCCACGGCCTCGCGCACGACCTCCAGCCGATCGCCGGCGTCGCGCATTTCGTAGAATTTGGCGATCGCCCGCTTGAACGGGCGGTGGAGGACCAGCATCAGCTTGCCATCAAAGGCATGGAACAGCATGCCATGGCCGCTGTCCTGCATGATGAGCGGGCCAAGCTGTTCCCAGGGGCCGGCGAGCGTGCCGGATTTGGAGCGGGCCTGCGCCTGGACATAGCCACCCTTCCCCCAGCTCGACCAGAGCATCAGCAGGGTGCCGGTCTTGGTGCGATAGAGTTCGGGGCCGTCGGTGACATAGCCCATGTCCCCTTCGGGTTGCTTCTGGCCGATCACCCAGTCGGCTTCATTGGCGCGGAACAGCAATTGCGGCTTGCCGGCGGGCGAGAGATCATCCGTGAGCGGTAGCGCCTCCATCGTGCCGACGCCCATCTGCAGCCATTCATGGGCATAGACCATCCAGGGCTTGCCGGCCGGGTCGACATAGAGGCTGCCGTCGAGCGTCATGGCATCAGGTCCGGTGATCGGCTCACCCTTGTGGATAAGTTGATAGGGGCCATCGACGCGGTCCGACACCGCCAGCAAGGTGGCGCGGCGATAATTGGGGCGCTTGCCGCTGGCGGGGATCGCCGCCTTGTCATTGTGGAAGGTGGCGAAGAGATAATAGCGCCCCTTCCAGCGATGCACCTCCGGCGCCCAGCCGCCGTCATTGGCCCAGCTGTCCTTCGGCAGGGCGAAGACAAGCTTGGGCTTCTGCCAATGGGCGAGATCGCTGCTGGCATAGGCCATGATGCCGATGCGCGAATCGCCAGTGACGGCCGGGTCATTCTTCGAGAAGAGCCAGTAGGTTCGGCTCCCCTGCTCCGCCACGACGAAGGGATCATGGATGCGCAGATGCGATGTCAGCAGCGGTGCGTCGGCCGCCGCCACCGGGGCGGCGAGCGTCAGCAGTAGGGCAGCGAGCCAGCGACGCATCAGCTGGCCAGCCTGTTGCCATAGCCGATGATGAGGGTGGCGAGGATCAGCAGGCCAACGCCGCTCCACACCATGCGGCGGACCGCCGGCGCGGCATCCTTCCACTCGCGGAAGGCAAAGCCCCAGCAGGTGCCGAAGATGATGATCGAGGCCATGTGCAGCGTCCAGCTGGAGAAGCCGAAGCGGCCCATCTGGCTTTCACCCATGGTGTAGAAGAAGAACTGGAAATACCAGGCCGTGCCCGCCACCGCGCAGAGCAGGAAATTGGGCAGCAGCTTGGGGCGCTGGCCCGAGGCATCGGGCGCGCCGGCCCACTGGCCCGCCGACTTGTTCTTCGCGATCAGCCAGCCGCACCAGAGCGCGTTGGTGATGAGGCCGCCGAACATGACGAGGCAGAGGGTGGGCAGGCCGGTCCACAAGGGGCCGGTGCCGGCGGCGGCCGACAGCGCCTTGACCGGTTCACCGGCGGCGAGGCCGAAGGCAAAGCAGCTCGACATGATGCCCGAGAAGATGGCGACGGCGATGCCCTTCTTGAAATCGAACTCGGCGACGACGGCGGCCTTCTGTTCGGTCGAGAGCGCCGCATCCTTGCGGGCGCCGGCGCGGGCGACGACAACGATGCCGAGCACGGTGACGGCCAGGCCCAGCAGGACGATCTGGCCATGCAGGGTTCCGGCAATTTCGGTCATGAACGTCCCGTCGAAGATCGGCGGGATCAGCGTGCCGAAGACGGTGCACAGGCCCAGCACCACCGCCATGCCGAGCGAGAGGCCGAGATAGCGCATGGTAAGGCCATAGGTGAGGCCGCCAAAGCCCCAGAGAAAGCCGAAGAAGATGCACCAGCCAACTACGGACGAGGGCACCTGAGCCATCACGCCCATCAGGTCGTTGGTCTGGACCGAGGCGAAGAACCAGGGCGCGATCACCCAGGAGAAGATGCCGCCGGTCAGCCAGAAAATCTCCCAGTTCCAGCGCTTCACGCCGCGGAAGGGAACATAGAAACTGGCCGAGGCGAAGCCGCCGAGCCAGTGGAAGAGGACGCCGAGCAGGGGATTGGGGGTCATAGCGCAAGTCCCAGACGATAGAGGCGATTGGCGTTGCCGGCGAACATGGCGCGGCGATCGGCTTCGGGGAAATCCGACACGATGGCGTGATAGGATTCCATGTAACGGTCGATCGGGCCGAACAGCTTGTCGGTCGGCGTGTCGCTGGCAAAGGCGCAGCGGTCGACGCCGAACATGTCGATCGCCTCATGCACCAGCGGCGCGATGCCGGCCATGGTCCAGTCGCGGCGGATGAAGCCCATGCCCGACAGCTTGACCGCGACATGGGGCAGCGCGGCGAGCGCCTTCATGCCCCGGCGCCAGTCGTTGAGGCCATCCGGATCGGTCAGCACCGGCATGCCCATATGGTTGATGATGACCGGGATGTCGGGATGCCGCTCGATCAGCGGGACGAGGCCGGGCATCTGCCCCGGATAGCATTGCAGGTCGAAGGAGAGGCCATGTTTGGCGAGCAGGCCATAGCCCGCCTGCCATTGCGGATCGACGGTGAGATCGACCGGACCATAGGTGCGCTGGGGATCGGCATGCCAGTTGACGATGTGGCGGATGCCCTTGACGCGGGGATGGGCGGCCTGTGCGGCCAGCAGCGCATCGACATCCGGGTCGTTGAGCGCGGCGAAGGCGACGAAGCCGGTGGGGAGGCCATCGACGGCGGCAAGCGTGTCGAGCCACTGGGTCTCGCGCAGCGCGCTTTCCGCAGCCGCGCCGGCATCGACATGGACGGCGCCGATGACGTTCCAGCGGGCAAGGTCTTCGCGATATTGGGCGACGCCATAGTCATGGGCGATCGGCTCGACGCTGCCATTGGGGCCATCGTCCGAAAAGGGCGGGCTCAGCCAATCGTAGCGGATATGGTGGAGATCCCACAGATGGATATGGGCATCGACAAAGGGGATCATGCGTCCTCTCCCATGAACAGTTCAGCAGCCTCTTTTCCGTTCGGGCCGAGCGTGGCGAAGGCTTCGACTTCGCTCAGCCTGCCCTTCGACAGGCTCAGGGCGAACGGGAGAAACTGGCATAAATCGCGGCGCGCCGGGCTCTTGGATGGCCGGTCGCGCCGCGTAGAGGGCTGGATCAGAAGGTGGTGCGGCCGCCCGAGGTGTCGAAGGTCGACGCCGTGGTGAAGCTGCATTCCTCGCTGGCCATGAAGCAGACCATGGCGGCCGATTCCTCGACCAGGCCAAGCCGGCCCATCGGGATCTTCGAGCGCATATAGTCGACCTGGCTCTGCGGCAGCTGCTCCAGGATCGGGCTTTCGAAGGTCGCCGGGGTCAGGGCATTGGCGATCACGCCCTTGCCCGCCAGTTCCTTGCCGATGCTCTTGGTGAGGCCGATGACGCCGGCCTTGCTGGCCGAATAGGCGCTGGCGTTGGGATTGCCTTCCTTGCCTGCGACCGAGGCGAGGTTGACGATCCGGCCATAGCCGTTTTCGAGCATGAAGGGCACGACTTCGCGGTTGCAGTAGAAGAGGCCATTGAGGTTGATGTCGATCACCCGCTGCCAGCTGTCGACCGGATAGTCCCACACCGTGGCGGTCGCGCCGGTGATGCCGGCCGAGCAGACGAGGACGTCGATCTTGCCGAGCGCATCCGCGCTGGCCTTGGCGGCGGCGGCGACGGCGGCCTGATCGGAGACGTCGAGTGCAACCACATGGGTCGCGCCGACTTCATCCTTTGCAGCGGCGAGGGCGTCGGCATTCAGATCCCACAGGACCACCTTGCCGCCTTCTTCGACGATGCGCTTGGCAACCAGCTTGCCCAGGCCCGAGGCGCCACCGGTGACGATGGCGCAGCGACCTTCATAGCGTCCGGAAAAGACGCTCATCCGAGCACCTCGTCACCCAGGTGGCGCCATTCCACGACATTCTGCTTCTGGCTGCCGAGCTTGGCGATGCCCAGTTCCATGACGTCGCCGGCCTTGAGGTAGACGGCTTCGGGCTTCTTGCCCTCGCCCACGCCCGGAGGGGTGCCGGTGATCATCAGGTCACCCGGATAGAGGGTGATATATTCGCTGACATAGGAGATGAGCTGGGCGACGTTGAAGATCATCGTCTTCGTATTGCCGGTCTGCATCCGCGCGCCATTGACGTCGAGATACATGTCGAGATCCTGCGGGTTGCCGATTTCGTCGGCGGTCACCAGCCAGGGGCCGACCGGGCAGAAGGTGTCATGGCCCTTGCCCTTGCTCCACTGGGTGCCGCGCTGCTTCTGGTTGAAGCGTTCCGACACGTCGTTGACGAGGACATAGCCAGCAACCTTCGACAGCGCATCTTCTTCCGACACGAAGCGGCAGGTTTCGCCGATGACGACGCCCAGTTCGACTTCCCAGTCGCCATGGGTCGCGCCCTTGGGCAGCATCACTTCGTCATTGGGGCCATTGAGCGACGACAGCGCCTTCATGAACATCATCGGCTCGGTCGGGATCGGCAGGTTGGATTCGATCGCATGGTCCTCATAGTTGAGGCCGATGGCGACGATCTTGCCGATGCCCTTGACCGGCACGCCATAGCGCGGGTCGCCATCGACGACGGGGAGCGATGCGATGTCGACGCCCTTGGCGGCGGCGAGGCTCTCGATCGTCAGGTCGGCGACGACGCCGGAGAGGTCACGGATCTTGCCTTCGGCATCGATCACGCCGGGCTTTTCCTGGCCACGCTGGCCGAAACGAACAAATTTCATGGGATCAGTCTTTCTCTGTTCAGGCGATCAGTGGGTGTAGGGGCGGTGCATCGCGATGTCGGGGTTGAGGTCGACGCCGAAGCCCGGCTTGTCGAGCGCGGTCACCTTCATGCGGCCATTTTCCGGCACCGGTTCGCCCAGCAATTGCGGGTGGAACATCGGCACCACTTCCGTCGGCCCCGGATGCATCATCAGGAACTCGGCGAAGGGCGAGTTGTGGCGGGTGATGACGAAATGATAGCTGTAGACCGACGAGCCATGCGGCACGACCATCTTGCCATGGGCGTCGGCCAGCGCGCTGATCTTGAGCAGTTCGGTCACGCCGCCGCACCAGCCGACATCGGGCTGGATGATGTCGCAGCAATCCATTTCCATCAACATGCGGAAGCCCCAGCGGGTCGCTTCATGCTCGCCGGTGGTGACCAACATGCCCTTGGGCACGTTGCGCTTGAGCTGCTGGTAGCCCCAATAATCGTCCGGGCTGATCGCTTCCTCGATCCACTTGAGACCCAGCTCATGCGCGGCGATGGCGAGGCGGGTGGCATAGTCGACGTCAAGCGCCATCCAGCAGTCCCACATCAGCCAGAAATCATCGCCGACCTTGGAACGCATGTCGGCCAGTTCGGCGATATTCTTCTTCAGGCCCTCAATGCCTTCTGCCGGGCCATGGTGCAGCGCCATCTTGCCGCCGATGAAGCCGAATTCCTTCGCCTTGTCCGGGCGCGCGCCGGTGGCGTAGAATTGCAGTTCGTCGCGGACCGCGCCGCCGAGCAGATGATAGACCGGTTCCTGGCGCAGCTTGCCGAGCAGATCCCAGAGCGCGAGGTCGACGCCCGAGATGGCGTTGATGACCAGGCCCTTGCGGCCATAATATTGGGTCGAGAAATACATCTGGTCCCAGATCTTCTCATAGTCGGTCGGCGACCGGCCTTCGAGGAAGCGGGCGAGATGCTTTTCGACGATATAGGCGGCGGGCTCGCCACCGGTCGTCACAGCGAAACCGATGGTGCCGTCTTCCGCCTCGATCTCCACCACCAAGGTGCCGAGCACATTGATGCCGAAGCTCTGCCGCGACTGGCGATATTCGGGATATTTCGACATCGGCGTCGCGATGTGATCGTCGATCCAGTGGCCTTCGCCCTGGTCATGATAATCGGCACCGCCGCCGCGCACGGTGAAGGCGCGGACATGCTTGATCTTCGGCAACGTCACGATGGGCACGCTGAAACTCCCTTGGGCCAGACCCATCGCAAGGGGATGGGCAATAACACTTCCACCATATGGACAAAATGCGCACAACGTGGGGCAATTGAGGGGAAGAATCGCGTCCCGCCTCTCCTACACCCTTGTTTTTCTCATTTTGTGGGATAGAGTGTTAGTAGATGAGACAAAATACGTCAAACCCGGAATCGGGTCCGCGAGAGGAAAAGTCGAAGACGCAGGGGTCGCAGACCCTTCAGCGCGGGCTGGACCTGCTCGACCAGGTGATCGACGGGCCGGTGAAGCTCGCCGACCTGTCCGAGCGCATGGGCCTGACGCGCTCCACCACCCATCGCCTCGCCAATGCGCTGGTCGAGCGCGGTTTCCTGACCTTCCTGCCGCGCGAGGGCTATCAGCTTGGCCCCAAGCTGCTGCAGCTCGGCTTCCTGGCGCAGAGCCAGGCCGACGTGGTGCAGATTGCCCGCCCCCATCTGGAAGCGCTGGCCGCGGCGAGCGAGGATGTGGTGCATCTGGGCCGGCTGGACGGTGACCAGGCGCTCTATCTGGACAAGATTCCCGGTCGCCGCCGGGTCGAGATTTCGAGCCGGATCGGCGATCGTCATCCGCTGACATCGACCGGCCTTGGCAAGGCGCTGATGCTGGACGATCCGGAGGCAGGCTGGACCCGGCTGCTGGAGAGCGAGCGGGAGAACGGCACCCATGATGCCGACCCGGCGACATGGCTGGAGCGGATGCGCGGCTATGTCGCGGCCGGGCGCGCGTTCGACCTGGAAGAGAATGAGGACCAGATACGCTGCGTCGCCGCGCCGATCCGCGATGCGTCGGGCGCGATCGTCGCCGCCATCAGCCTGTCGAGCGCCGCCCAATATATGGACGATGAGCGCATGGCATCGCTGAGCGACGAGGTCCGCGCCGCCGCGCAGAAGGTCAGCGCCGACCTGGGCTGGACCCCCGGCGTCAAATCCCCCCGCCGCCCGGTGCGGCGCTAATCCAAGGAAATGCTCGCATGAAGCTGCTTGAAGGCAAGACCGTCCTCGTCACCGGCGCATCGACCGGCATCGGCCGGGCGGCCGCCATCGGCGCCGCCCAGCATGGCGCCGACGTCGTCATCAACTATGCCCATAGCGACGGCCCGGCCGCCAGCTGCGTCGCCGAGATCGAGGCGCTGGGCCAGCGCGCGATCGCGGTGAAGGGCGATGTCGCCGATCCGCAGACCGCGCAGGACTTCGTCGCCAAGGCGGTCGAGGCGTTCGGCAAGGTCGACGTGATGGTCAGCAATGCCGGCATCTGCCCGTTCCACGGCTTCCTCGACATGCCGGTCGACGTGGTGGAGCGCACCTTCAAGGTCAATCTGCACGGCGCCTATTTCATGGTGCAGGCCGCCGCGCAGCAGATGGTGAAGCAGGGCCATGGCGGGTCGATCGTCGCGGTCTCCTCCATCTCCGCGCTGGTTGGCGGCGAATTTCAGACCCACTACACCCCGACCAAGGCGGGCGTGCATTCGCTGATGCAGTCGACGGCCATTGCCCTCGGCAAATATGGTATCCGCTGCAACAGCGTGCTGCCCGGCACCATCCTGACCGAGATCAACAAGGATGACCTGGCCGATGTCGAGAAGCGCGAATATATGGAAAAGCGCACACCGCTCGGCCGCCTGGGCGCACCCGAAGACCTGGCCGGGCCGATCGTGTTCCTGGCGTCGGACATGGCCGCCTATGTCACCGGCGCGGCGCTGCTGGTCGACGGCGGCATGTATGTGAACCTGCAATAAGATATTGAGCGCCGTCATTCCCGCGAAAGCGGGGATGACGGTATTCAGGAAACAGGACATCGCCGATGAGGATCGTCACCAAAGCCGCCGCCACCCTCGCCCTGCTGGCCACGCCCCTGCCGGCGCTGGCGACGCAGCCGGGCGACACGATCCTGATCGCCAGCGATTCGACCGCGGCCAATTACAAGAAGGGCAATTATCCCCAGACCGGCTGGGGCATGATGCTGGGTTGCGGCCTGTCGCCCGAGGTGCGGGTGTCCAACCATGCGATGGGTGGGCGGTCGACCCGCACCTTCATCGAGGAAGGGCGCTGGACGAAATTGATGAGCGAGCTGATGCCCGGCGACACGGTGCTGATCCAGTTCGGCCATAATGATGCCTATCGCGCCAAGCCGCAGCGCTGGGCGCCGGCGCAGACCGACTATCGCAACAATCTGCTGCGCTTCATCTGGGACGTGCGCGGGGCCGGCGGCACGCCGGTGCTGGTGACGCCGGTGACGCGGCGCAGCTTTGGCGCCGATGGCAAGGCGAAGGCCGACTTCGCCGAATATTCCGCGGTGATGCGCGAACTGGCGGCGAGCGCCAATGTACCGATCATCGATCTGGAAGCGCTGTCACGCGCCTGGGTCGACCGGGCCGGGCCGGACAAGGCAAAGACCTATTTCCTCCACTACAAGGCGGAGGACAAGATGCCCGGCTTCCCCAAGGGGATCGACGACGATACCCATTTCAGCGAACTGGGCGCGCGCAATGTCGCCGATCTGGTCGCCGGTGGCCTCAAGGCGCTGAACCTGCCGATTTCGGCCAAGGTGCTGGCGAGCCGGCCGGCACTTAATCGGACCACGCCGCTGGGAAGGACCGAATGCCAATGACCATGCTTGACCGTCGCGGCCTGTTGACCGGCGCCGCCGTTGCTGCCGCGCTTGCGCCGATGGGCGAGGCGCTGGCGCAGAGCTTTCCGCTGCCCCAGGGCTTCGTCCGCTTTCCGATCTGGCCGGGCAAGGCGCCGGGCAGCGAGCATGTGACGGTGAAGGAAGTGGAGACGCTGCGCCGGCCCGACAGCGGGCCGGACGATGGCGTGTTCGCCCATATCGTCACCCCGACCCTGACCCTGTTGCGCCCGGCAAAGCCCAATGGCGCGGCGATCATGCTGATCCCCGGCGGCGGTTACAGCCGGGTGGCGATCGGCCATGAGGGCTATTCGATCGCGCGCCGCTTTGCCGAGGCCGGCTATGTCTGCTTCGTGCTGCTCTATCGCCTGCCGGCCGATGGCTGGGCCGCCGGGGCCGAGGCCCCGCTGCAGGATGCACAGCGCGCATTGCGGCTGGTGCGCAGCTTGGCGGGCAAGGAGAAGTTCGACGCCAATCGGGTCGGCGTGATCGGCTTTTCCGCCGGCGGGCACCTGGCCGCCTGGCTGACCAGCCGGACGCCGGTGGAAAGCTACAAGCCGGTCGATGCCGCCGATCGCGAGCCGATCAAGGCCGCCGTCGCCGCCTATATGTATCCGGTGATCCAGATGGAGGGGCCTTTCGTCCACAAGGGATCGCGCACGCAATTGCTGGGCGAGAATCCGTCGCCCGAGCGGATGCGCGCCTATTCGCTGGACCAGGATGTGAGCGCGCAGACGCCGCCGGTGTTCCTGGCCCATGCGATCGACGATCCGGCAGTGCCGGTCGACAACAGCATCGCCATGCTGGCGGCGCTGCGGGCGCAGAAGATTCCGACCGAATGCCATTTGTTCGAAAATGGCGGCCATGGCTTCGGCATTACGGCGCAGGCCCAGTCGGCCGCGCCCTGGCCCGACCTGTTCCTGGCCTTTGCCAAGAGGCATGGCGTGTGACCCAGCGCAAAATTGCCCTGTTCGTCACCTGCCTGGTCGACATGATGCGCCCGCGCATCGGCTTTGCCGCGATCCGCGCGCTGGAGGCGGCGGGCTGCGACGTGGTCGTGCCCGAGGGCCAGACCTGTTGCGGCCAGCCGGCGTTCAACAGCGGCGATACCGAACATGCGATCGCGCTGGCCAAGCAGACCATCGTCGCGCTGGAACCCTATGAGGCGGTGGTGGTGCCGTCGGGGTCGTGCGGCGGCACGATCCGTTGCCATTATCCCGAGCTGTTCGAGCATGACCCGGAGTGGCTGCCGCGCGCGCAGGCAGTGGCAAGCCGGACATGGGAGATCATGGCCTATCTGGACGAGATATGCGGGTGGAAGCCCGAGGGCGTGGAGGTCATGGCCAAGGCGACCTATCATGACAGCTGTTCGGGCCTGCGCGAGCTGGGCGTCAAGGCACAGCCGCGCCGGTTGCTGAAACCCATCGCCGGGCTGGAACTGACGCCGCTGGCCGGCGAGGAGACCTGTTGCGGCTTTGGCGGCACCTTCTGCGTCAAATATCCCGCCATTTCCAACGCGATCGTCGGCGAGAAGGCGGACGCGATCGAGGCGACCGGCGCCGACCTGCTGCTGGCGGGCGACCTTGGCTGCCTGATGAACATGGCGGGCAAGCTCAACCGCCAGGGCAGCAAGGTCCGCGCCTTCCACGCGATCGAGCTGATCGCCGGCATGGGCAACGGCCCGGCGATCGGGGAAGAGGCATGAGCGGCGCACCGGCCGAAGCGACCAGCTTCAAGGATCGCGCCGATGCGGCGCTGGCCGACCGCATCCTGAAGGTTGCGGTCGAGCGGACGGCGGGCACGGCCGAGGCCAAGCGCGCCGTCGCGGTCGACGCCTTTCCCGATTTCCAGGCAGCGCGCACCCGTGCGGCGGCGATCAAGGACCATGTCGTCGCCCATCTGGGCCATTATCTGGAGCAGTTCGAGGCGAATGCCGTCGCCGCCGGGGCGAAGGTCCATTGGGCACGCACCGCCGACGAGGCCTGCGACATCGTCATCGCCCTGTGCAAGGCGGCGAAGGCCAGGAGCGTCGCCCGGTCCAAGTCGATGCTGGGCGAGGAGATCGGCCTGCCCCATGCGCTGGCCGAGGCCGGCATCGGCCGGGTCGAGACCGACCTTGCCGAACATATCATCCAGCTGGCCAACGAGCGGCCCTCGCACATCATCTGGCCGGCAATGCACAAGACCCGCGAGCAGGTGTCCGCCCTGTTCAAGGCCAAGCATCGCACCCCACATGAGGAAGAGACGATCGCCGCCATGGCGGAAAGCGCGCGGCGCGAGCTGCGCACGCAGATGCTGGGCGCGGATGTCGGCATTTCCGGCGCCAATTTCCTGATTGCCGACACCGGCGCGATCTGCACCGTCACCAATGAGGGCAATGCCGAGCTGTCGCTCGTCCCGCCGCGCGTCCATATCGTGACCGCCGGGATCGAGAAGATCGTGCCGAGCATGCCCCATGCCGTGCATATGCTGCGGATGCTGGCGCGGTCGGCGACCGGCGCGGCGCTGACCCAATATACGACCTTCTATACCGGCCCCAGGCGCCCCGGCGACCGGGACGGGCCGGAAGAGATGCATATCGTGCTGGTCGACAATGGCCGCACCCGGATGCGCGAGGAAGGCTTGGCCGAGATGCTGCGCTGCATCCGCTGCGGCGCCTGCATGAACCATTGCGTGGTGTTCCGCCAGATTGGCGGCCATGCCTATGGCGGTACCTATCCGGGGCCGATGGGCGCGGTGCTGACCCCGGTGCTGGACGGGCTGAAGCAGAGCCGCGACCTGCCCAATGCCTGCACCATGAACGGCAAGTGCCAGGAAGTATGCCCGGTGCGCATTCCGCTGCCGACGCTGCTGCGCGGCTGGCGCGAGAAGAGCTGGCGCGAGGGGCTTGAGCCGCAATCCTTGCGCGCGGGGCTGGGCCTATGGGCCTGGGTCGCGACCCGGCCGCGCCTCTATCGGATGGGCACCAGCATGGCGGTGCGGGCGATGCGGCGGCTGGGCAGCAAGGGCTGGATCAGCAAGCTGCCGCTGGCGGGCGGCTGGACCCGCTATCGCGACATGCCCAAGCCTGCGGCGCAGACCTTCATGGACCAATATCGCAAGGAAAACGGCCGATGAATGCGCGCGAGGCCATCCTTGGTCGCCTGAAAGATGACAGCGAAGTTGACATAGCGGCGGAGGCTGCGGCGCTGCTCGGCACGCCGGAGCGACCGGCGGTCGATGTCGCCCATGTCGAGGCGGAGTTTGTGGCGCGGCTGGCCCTGCCCAGCGTCAGCGCCAGTCATGACGTTATCGAAACAATATCCGAGCTGCCCGCCGCCGTCGCGCGCTATCTGGATGCGCAGGGCGAGGCGCGCGCGCTGTGCCTGCCGCCCGACCCGCGCCTGTCGGGCTGCGACTGGAGCGGCTTTGCCCTGCATCAGGATGCCGCACCCGATGAGGCAGCGACGCTGGCGATTGCGCGCAAGGGCATTGCCGAGACCGGGTCGCTGATATTCGAGACCAGCCCGCAGGCGCCGATGCTGCCCAATTTCCTGACGCTGCATCATTTGGTGCTGCTGCGCGTGGCCGACATCGCCCCCTGGCTGGAGGAAGCGCCGCTGGCCGGGCCGCAACCGCGCGCCCATTACTGGATCACCGGCGTGTCGGGCACGACCGATATCGAGGGCACCTATGTGCGCGGCGCCCATGGTCCCCGCTTCCTGCATGTCATCCTGCTGCGCGGCGACTTTCCTCATATGTCGGAACAATAGTCCACATTCCGGGAAAACAGGCTTACATTCGCCGCCTGCGCCGTTATAAGCTTTCCCAAAGTTTAGATGGAGATTCCCGATGTTCGACAAGACCTATTATGCGACGCACCCCGACATGATGGAGTGCGTGTCGAACGAGGAGCTGCGGGATCGCTATCTGATCGGCGGGCTGTTCCGTGACGGCGAATGTGTGCTGAACTACACCCATGCCGAGCGGTTCGTGATCGGCGGCGTGGCGGTGGCCGATGCGCCGGTGAAGCTGCCGGCGCAGAGTGAGCCGGCTTCGGCGGCGGGCCATCCCTTCCTGGAGCGGCGCGAACTGGCGATCGTCAATGTCTCGGGCGTTGAAGGCACCGTGACCGTCGACGGCGAAGTCTTCACCCTGGGCAACAAGGATTGCCTCTATGTGACGATGGGCGCCAAGGATGTGGAGTTCGCCGGCGCCGGCGCGCGTTTCTATCTCGCCTCCTGCCCGGCGCACAAGGCGTTCACCACCCGCAAGCTCGGCATTGCCGACGCCAATGCGCTGGAGCGCGGCAGCCTGGAAGAATCGAACGAGCGCACCATCTTCCAGCTCGTCATCCCCGGCATCTGCGACAGCGCGCAGCTGGTCATGGGCCTGACCGTGCTCAAGCCCGGTTCGGTGTGGAACACCATGCCCCCGCACATCCATGAGCGCCGCAGCGAGATTTATTTCTATTTCGAGCTGGATGGCGATGCCGACCGCGTCTTCCACTATATGGGCGAAGGCGATGCGATGCGTCACATCGTCATGGCCAATGAGGAAGCGGTGATCTCGCCGCCCTGGTCGATCCATATGGGGTCGGGCACCAAGGCCTATGCCTTCATCTGGGCGATGGCCGGCGAGAACCAGGACTATACCGACATGAACGTGCTGGACATCTGCCAGCTGGCCTAAGCCAGAAGGGGGAGAGGCTGTCACGCCCTCTCCCCTCACATGCCCTCCCCTAACCCCTCCCTGAAGGGAGGGGGATTTGGAGCTTATATGAGCAACATCTTCGATCTGACCGGCAAGGTCGCCATCGTCACCGGCGCCAATACCGGCATTGGCCAGGCGATCGCGCTGTCGCTCGCCGCAGCCGGCGCCGACATTGCGGCGGTCGGCCGCACCCCGGCGGAAGAGACCGTCGAGAAGGTCCGGGCACTCGGCCGCAAGGCGGAGATCGTCTCGGCCGACCTGTCGAGCATCGAACCGGTGCAGCGCGTCGTCGACGAGACGATCGCCAAGCTGGGCGGGCTCGACATCCTGATCAACAATGCCGGCATCATCCGCCGCGCCGACAGCGTCGACTTCACCGAGGAAGATTGGGACGCGGTGATCGACACCAATCTCAAATCCACCTTCTTCCTAGCCCAGGCGGCCGGGCGGCACATGCTGGCGCAGGGTAGCGGCAAGATCGTCAACATCGCCTCGCTGCTGTCGTTCCAGGGCGGCATCCGCGTGCCGAGCTATACCGCGTCCAAGAGTGGCGTCGCTGGCCTCACCAAGCTGCTGGCGAACGAGTGGGCGGCCAAAGGCGTCAACGTCAACGCGATCGCGCCGGGCTATATCGCCACCAACAACACCGCCGCGCTGCAGGCCGACGAGACCCGCAACCGTCAGATCCAGGAACGCATCCCGGCCGGCCGCTGGGGCGACCCCAGCGACATTGGCGGCGCCGCCGTGTTCCTGGCCTCGCCGGCGGCAAATTATATCCATGGCCATATCCTGGCCGTCGATGGCGGCTGGTTGGCCCGCTGATATCCCGTCCTGCGCCCGTTCCTAGGCGGGTGGGCGCAGGACAAACCTGATCCAAGAGGAGGGCTCAGCCTCCCGACCCATCACAGGAGGACGGATGCCCGATATCGACCGGCGCACGGCGCTGACTGCCACGGGCCTTGCCGGCCTGGGCCTCGCCCTTCCCACCGATGCCCTTGCCCAGACGGCCAACAGCCTGGACGCGCGCAAGCCCGGCCTGCCGCTCAAGTCCGGCCATCTCCATATGGGCACCGGCACCGGGCCGCAGGGACGGATCGGCATCACCAATCTCTATCTGACCCGCGACGACCGGCCCTGGCTGCCGGTGATGGGCGAATTTCACTTCACCCGCTTCCCGAGCGCCTATTGGGAAGAGGAATTGCTGAAGATGAAGGCGGCCGGTGTCGGCATCGTCGCCTCCTATGTTCTCTGGAACCATGTCGAGCTGGCGCCCGGCAGGATCGACTGGACCGGCGATCGCGATATCGGGCGCTTCGTGCGGCTCTGCCAGAAACATGGCCTGCTCTTCTTCCTGCGCCCCGGCCCCTGGGGCCATGCCGAGGCGCGCTTTGGTGGCATCCCCGACTGGATCGCCGGCAGCACCCGCACGCGCAGCAACGACCCGGCCTATATGGCGCAGGTCGAGCGCTTCTGGCGCGGGCTGCACGATCAGCTCTCGGGGCTGATGTGGAAGGATGGCGGGCCGATCGTCGGCATGCAGGTCGAGAATGAATATAATCTGGGCGGTCCCGGACAGGGCCGGGAGCATATCGCGGCGCTGAAGGCGCTGGCAGTGCGGATCGGCTTCGACGTGCCGCTCTATACCGTGACCGGATGGGACCAGACCGTCTATCCCAAGGGCGAGGTGGTGCCGGTGCATGGCGGCTATCCCGACGAGCCCTGGTCGGCGAAGACGGTGAAACTGCCGCCCAAGGAAAATTACCTGTTCCGCTTCGACAGCCGGGTGAGCGGCGACCTGGGCGCGCAGACGCGCGGCGGGCGGCGCGGCGACGCCGACAGCGACATGGCAGACACGCCCTTCCTGGGCGCGGAATATGGCGGCGGCGTGCCGGTCATGTATCGGCGGCGGCCTTTGTTGCAGCCGGCCGACGTGGCGGCGGCGGTGACGACGCAGGTCGGGTCGGGCGTCAATCTGCTGGGCTATTATATGTTCCATGGCGGCGCCAACCCGATGGCGAACGGGCGCATGCTGGAGGAGACGCAGCGGTCGGGCGGCTATAATGACTGCCCGGCGATCGCCTATGATTTCCAGGCGCCGATCGGCCAATATGGCGAGGTCAATCCGGTCAGCGCGGCGCTGCGCCCGCTCCATTATTTCCTGGCCGAATATGGCGAGACGCTGGCGCCGATGACGGTGCATGCGCCGGCCGTGCTGCCGGCAGACAAGGATGACCTGAAGACACTGCGCTGGGCGGTGCGGGCGAAGGGCGACACCGGCTTCCTGTTCGTCAACAATCATGTCCGCCAATATGGCACGGCGGCGCATCCCGGCACGCAGTTCGATGTGACATTGGCCGGCGGCCCGGTTCGCCTGCCGAGCCGGCCGGTGACGATCGCGCCAGGCGACAATTTCTTCTGGCCGATCGGCATGGATCTGGACGGGGTGCGGCTCGACTGGGCGACGGCGCAGCCGGTGACGCGCATCGCCGACAGCGACGGGCCGATCCATGTGATGGCGGCCTGCCTGCCCGGCCCCGTGGAGCTGGCCTTCCCGGCGGGCACCAAGGTCGATGCGCCGGCGCGCAGCGAAGGCGGGCGGGTGATCGTCCAGGTGCCGCCATCCGCGACGCGGCCGGTGCGGGTGACCGGCGCGGACGGGCGATCGGTGCGGCTGCTGCTGATCGACCGGGAGGCGGCAAAGCGCATCTGGGTCGGCGAGATCGGTGGCGAGCGGCGCGTGGTGCTGAGCGCGGCGGATGCGCTGTTCGGGCCGGACGGGCTGGAACTGCGCCAGCGCGGCGAGGCGCGTTTCGCCTGGCAGATATTGCCCGGCAAGGCGGCGATGATGACGGCGAAGGCGACAGCCATCGCGCCCCTGCCCTTCACCCAGACGCGCGAGGCCGGCACGGCGCCGCCGATCGAGATTGGCGGGCCGGCCAAGGCGGCGATGCAGCCCCTGCCCGAGGCGCACAAGGCGGCGGCGGCCTTTAGCTTCACCATTCCGAAGGATGTGTTGGCGAAGGGCGGCGACGCCTTTCTGGAGATCGACTGGCGCGGCGATATCGGCCGGCTGTTCGATGGCCCCGACATGCTGGACGATGCCTATTGGGACGGACGGGTCTGGCGGATCGGCCTCAAGCGCTTTGCCGCGCGGCTGGGGCGGCCCTGGACGCTGACGGTGATGCCGCTGCGCGCCGACGCGCCCATCTATCTGGACGATGCCGCACGGGCGAAGCTGCCGGCGGGGGCGCAGGTCGCGACGCTGGAGGTGCTGCGCATCGTTCCGGAATATCGCATGGAGGTGAAGGCATGACCCGGTTCACGCGCCGCGGCACATTCGGCCTTGCCACCCTGCCCCTGCTGGCCCGGCCGGCGCTGGCCAAGGCGGGGAAGAATGGTGCGCGGCCCGGCCCCTATCTGATCGGCGCTGACATTAGCTGGGTGCCCGAGGATGAGGCGGCGGGGGCGCGCTATTTCGTGGATGGCGAACAGAAGGACCCGATCCTGATCCTGCGCGATGCCGGCTTCAACGCGATCCGGCTGCGCATCTTCGTCGATCCGGCCAAGGGCTATTCCAGGCGGGAGCCGGACAAGGGCTGGGCCGGTCTGGCCCAGACGGTGAAGCTGGGCAAGCGCGTGCGCGACGCCGGCATGGGGCTGGTGCTGAGTTTCCATTATAGCGACACCTGGGCCGACCCGGAGCATCAGGCGGTGCCCGCGGCCTGGGCCGGCCATGACCTGCCGGCGCTGGCCAAGGCGGTCGAGGCACATACGCACGACACGCTGGTGGCGATGCGGGCGGGCGGCGCGCCGGTCGACATGGCGGTGATCGGCAATGAGACGACCTTCGGCATGTTGTGGCCCCATGGCCGGGTGAAGCTGTCGACGTCGACCGGCAATCCGGTGACCGACGCCAATCATGCCAGGGTCGGCGAGGTTGGCGGGTTCGACGGCTTTGCCGCGTTGCTGCGCGCGGGGATCGCCGGTGCGCGCCGGGCCGAGCCGGACGTTGCGATCCAGGTGCATAATCATCTGGGCCGGCACTGGCCGATCGTGCGCGAATGGACCGATGCGCTGATCGCGCGGCAGGTGGATTTCGATGTGGTCGGCTTTTCCTGCTACCAGCAGCGGGCGCAGGGCGACTGGGCCACGACCTTCAGCGAATATGTGAAGCGCTATCCCGACAAGGGGCTGCTGGTCGCCGAATATTCGAGCCGCAAGCGCTATATCAATGATCTGGTCCATGCCCTGCCCGGCAAGCATGGCTGGGGCAGCTTCATCTGGGAGCCGATCCGGCACCAGGAAGCGATTTTCGACCAGGATGGGCATAATGCCGGCGAAGGGGCCAAGCCCGACCTGATCAGCCAGGGTCTGAACGGGGCGGAGGCGCCAGGCGGGCTGGCATCGCAGAAGCCGGCCGTGCCGAAACCCGAACCGACCGGGCCGATGGGCCATGGCGGCGACTATGTCGCCAACAAGCTGCTCGACCTCTACCCGCAAATGGCCAAGGATTATCGCTGATGAGACGGCGCGACTTCACGCTGGGACTGGGCGCATTGGCGCTGGCAGGGTGCGCGACCCGGTCGGCAGCGCGCGCCGATGACCTGCTGGTCTTTGCCTATTTCACCACCGGCAAGGGCGAGGCCGACGGCCTCAAACTGGCGGTGAGCGAGGATGGCTTTGCCTTTCGCACGCTGGCGGGCGGGCGCAGCCTGCTGGTGCCGCAGGTGGGCGAGAAGAAGCTGATGCGCGACCCCTATCTGTTCGCGGACAAGGGCGTCTATCATCTGCTGTGGACCACGGCCTGGGAAGGGGTGACGATCGGCCATGCGACCAGCCGCGATCTGGTCCACTGGTCGCCGCAGCGCGCCATTCCGGTGATGCAGGACGTGCCCGGCACCCGCAATTGCTGGGCGCCCGAGGCGGTGCGCGATCCGGCGACCGGGCGGCATATCCTGTTCTGGTCGAGCACCGTGACCGGCCGCTTCACCGAGACGGCGGGGACATCGGAATCGGGCTATAATCATCGGCTCTGGTCGGTCAGCACGGCCGATTTCGAGACGTTCAGCGCGCCCGCGCCGCTTTATGATCCCGGCTTCAGCGTGATCGACGGGACATTCGCGCAGGGCCCAAGCGGCGGCCTATACCTGATCGTCAAGGACGAGACGGTGCAGCCGCCGCACAAATGGCTGCAGGTGGCGAAGGCGGAGAGCCCGACCGGGCCGTTCGGCCCCTTGTCGCCGCCCTTCTCCCCCGGCTGGGTCGAGGGGCCGATGAGCGCGCAGGTCGGCGATGCGCTGCTCTGCTATTATGACGTCTACAAGGAAGGTCGCTGGGGCGCGGCGATGACGCGCGACATGGTGACGTGGACCGACGTCAGCGCGCGCCTGACCATGCCGGCCGGTGCGCGCCACGGTTCATTGCTGCGCGTTCCCCGCGCTCTGGTCGCCGGCATCGTTTGAGGTCCAGCCGCCGCCCAGCGCCAGGAAGATGGCGATCTGGTCCTGCACCAGCTGGACACGGGCGGCCGCGGCCGAGGATTCGGCGCTGGCGAGGCTGCGCTGGGTATCGAGCAGGTCGAGGAAATCGCTGCGGCCAAAGCGGAACAGCTTGTTCGCCTGCCCCGCCGAGACATTGGCGCTGTCGCGGGCGCGATCGAGCGCGGCGGCCTTTTCCGCGTCGCGGCGATAGGTTTCGAGCGCGGTTTCGGTCTGGCGCAGCGCTTCGAGCACGCTGCCGTCGAAGCTGGCAAGATCGGCCTGCACCTGGGCATCGGCCTGCGCGATACGGGCGCGAACCACCGGGCGATTGGGGAAGGTCCAGCTGATGAGCGGGCCGAGGCTGAAACCGAAGGCGGAGCCGGAGCCGAAATCCTTGAGCGGGCCGGACAGGCCGACCGAGCCGCCGATGCTGACCTGCGGATAGAGATCGGCCATGGCGACGCCCAGGGTCGCCGTGTCGGAGGCGATCATGCGTTCGGCCTGGCGGATGTCGGGGCGACGGCGGATCAGTGCGGTGCCATCGCCCACCGGCAGCGGCGCGCCGAGCGACGGCAGGGTGGCGCAGCCCTCCACATCCCTGGGGTAATCGGCCGGCGGACGGCCGAGCAGGGTGGCGAGCAGATAGAGGCCGCTCTGGCGCTGTGCTTCATAGACGGGCAGCGTCGCCTCGCTCTGGTCCACGGCCGCCTGGGCGCGACTGACGTCGAAGGCGGTGCCGCGACCGCCCCTGAACAGGCGCTGGGTGGCGTTGAGCGTATCACGCTGGAGCGAGACCACCCGGCGATTGACGCCGAGCGCATAATTGGCGGCGCAAACCTGGGCATAGGCCTTGGCCGTGGCGGCGGCGACGCTGACGCGGACATAGTCGCGCGCGGCGGTCACCGCCTCGACATTGGCGCCGCTCGATTCGATCGCGCGGCGGATGCGGCCGTTGAGGTCGAGCGGATAGGAGGCGCTGAGGCCGAAATCATAGCTGATCGAGCCGGGCAGATGCTGGGTCACGCCCGAAGGCCGCGCCAGTGTTTCGCCGCCGCTGATCGTGGTGCTGATCTGGCGCCCGGCCTCCGTCTCGCGCAGCACCGCCTGCGCCGCCGTCAGATTGGCGTCGGCGACGCGCAGGTCGGTATTGGCGGTCAGCGCTTCGGCGATCAGCGCGTCGAGCCGGGGGTCGTTATAGAGTTTCCACCAATGGTCGGGCAGGTCGGCATTGCTGAAGCCCGCGCCCTGCGCCGACTGGAAGGCGCCCTGCGCGCCCGGCGCGGTCGCGGCCGAATGTTCGGGCGGATGATAGTCCGGCCCGGCGGTGGCGCAGGCGCTGAGCGCCAGTGCCAGCAAGGATGTGGTGATACCCTTACGCATGGCGGCAGCTTTCCGGCTTGGCATCCTTCTTCGCCGGTTCGACCGTCACCGTGGCGGTGCGGCCCGAGATCAGCGTGATATTGGCCGGGACATTGGTGAGCTTCACCCGGACCGGGATGCGCTGGGCGAGGCGAACCCAGGAGAAGGTCGGCTCCACCGTGGGCAGGAGATTGCCGGAGTCGCTGCGGGTCGAGTCATTGATGCCATAGGCGATGCTTTCGACCTTGCCGTGCAGATCCTGCTTCTCGCCCATCAGGCGGACGGTGACCGGCGCGCCGATGCAGACCAAAGGCAGCTTGGTTTCCTCGAAATAGCCCTCGACCCGCAGGCTGTCGCTGTCGATCAACGCCATCGCCTGGGTGCCGGCGCCAAGATAGTCGCCGGGATGGAGATCGAGATTGGTGACGACGCCGTTGACCGAGGCGCGGACCTGGGTGCGCTTGAGGTTCAAGGCGGCGGCGTCGCGCGCACTCCGCGCCTCGGCCAGCGCGGCCTGCGCCGTGGCGACGCGGGCGACATTCTGTTCATGGCTTTCCTTGGCGACGAGGTCGCCCAGCGCCAGATCGCGGGTCGCCTCCCGCCGGGCCTGGCCGAGCGTCGCCTGGGCGCTGGCGATCTGCGCCTCCGCCTGTTCCAGCGCCAGCGCATAACGCGGCGTGTCGATGACGAAGAGCAGGTCGCCCGCCTTCACCTGCTGATTGTCGCGCACCGCGACCGAGGTGACGAGGCCGCCAATATCGGGGGTCACGCGCACCACGTCGGCGCGCACGCGGCCGTCGCGGGTCCAGGGGCTGCGCTCATAATGGTTCCACATCCACACGGCGACGATGACGGCGAGGATGACGATGATGATGGTGGCGGCGCTGCGGATCAGCGTCCCGGTCAGGCGGTTCATAGGCGGATTCCCAGCATCGGAACGAGAATGGACAGGCCCCCGAGCGTCAGCACGAACAGGCTGAGGTCGACGAGGGCCCGATAGGCAAGAAAGCGGTAGAGGCCGAACGCCGCAATCAGGCGGGTGAGGCCATAGGTGAGGATGAGCGCGGCCAGCGCCAGCGCCAGCAGCGTGGGGAAGAAGACCCCGTCGATGGACAATTCGCCGGTCATGCGGGAACTCCGGTCATGGGGGTCATGCGATAGCCGGCGCTGTCGGCAAAGAGATTACGGCGCAGGCTGACCAGCGCCAGGATCGCATCGCGGCGGACCGAGGGCGCGGGATTGGCGGCAAGGTCGCCGATGGCGCTGTCGATATCGTCGAGCAGCGCAGGGTCGGCCGCGGCCGGCGCATCGGGATCGAGCCGGCGATAATGGTCGGCCACGCCGCCCAGCACCCGGCCAAGCGGGGCGCCTTCGTCAAAGGGAAGATCGACCCGGAGCTGGCGCAGTTCGCCGATGGCGACACCGGTGCGCAGGTCGCGCAGCGCGTCATAGAGCGGCTTGCCGCTGTCGGTGCGCATGGCGGCGAGGCGTGGGGCGAGCAGCGCGATGCGATCGAGCATCCGGTTGATCCAGCCGCGCACGTCGGGCTGGGTCATGAGGTTGGCGCGGGTGGCGATATCCGCCCAGCCGGCGCGCACGGTGCGGCGCACGGCGCGCTCCACCCCGGCCGATTGCAGCAGGCCGGCCATGATGATCGCGAACCAGATGCCGACCAGCTGTGCCACCGAGCCGTTCACATAGGAGGCGAAGGCGCTGACATAGGCACTGGAGAGCAGCACCGGACTGCCCAGGCCAAGGAGCGTCGGCAGGGCAATGCCCATCCAGCGCGGCGAGGCCATCATCGCGCCCAGTATCAGCAGCGGCGGCGCATAGGCCAGAGCGAGCATGGCGAAGCCGTCGAGCCGGGGCATGATGGCATAGCCATAGAGGGCGCCGAGGAAGGTGGCGATGATCGTGCCGATCATGAAGCCCTTGAGCGGGGCGAGCGGATTGTCCGACGCGGAGAAGAGGGCAAGGAAGACGCCGGCCAGCATCACCGCGCTGCCGCCGTCATGCCAGCCGCTGCCGATCCACAAGGCACAGCCGATCGTCACCGTCATGAAGGCAGCGAAGGCGCCGCGCGCGGCGCCGGCATAGTCGCGATGCAGTTCGCGGTTGCGGCGCCCCTCCAGCAGTTCGGCGACACGCGGCGTCACCGGGCTGCGGCTGTGGGTCAGCATCTGGTCGAACAGGTCGCGGCAGTCGCGATGGACCGCGATCAGCGTGCCGAGGCGGGAATAGAGACTGAGCCGCATCATGCCGGCCCAGTCCATATCGCTGTCGGCCGCCGGTTCGAGCGCGGCGCAGCGGTCGATCAGCGCCTGGGCGCCGGCGGCGCGGGTGGCGCTGTCGGTGCCGGGATGATCGAGCCAGCCGCGCGCATCGGCGATCAGCTGTTCGACCTGGGCCGGGACGATGCCGCCATTGGCCTGTTTCAGCATGGCCAGCCGATCCTCCACCGCGGCGCCGAGCGGCAGCAGCAGCGAGAGCTGGTCCTGCATCGCGCGCACGGTGCGAACACGCGGCGCGAGGCGGCCGATGTCGAAGGGCAGATGGATCGACATCTGGTGCAGTTCGGTGACGTCCTGCGCCAGGCGGCGGCGTTCGGCATCAAGGCCGGGCACCGGATCGGTCGCGATCGCGTCGCGCGACCAGCGTTCGGCGTCGCGCAGCATGGCTTCGACGCGGGCGAAGAGGTTGCCGGTGATCGAGCCGGGCAGGACGACGCCATGGACGATGCTGCCGCAGGCGATGCCGATCCAGATTTCCTGCACGCGCAGGGTGGCGACGGTGAAGATGGTCTGGGGCGAGTCGACGTCGGGGAAGACGATCAGGCAGGCGCTGTAGCCGGCCAGCACGAACATGTAGGAGCGCGGCGTGCGATCGAGCAGCGAGACGAAGACGCAGAGCGCCAGCCAGGCGGCCATGGCAAGGGTCAGCAGTTCGGGCGAATTCACCAGCGGCGGGACGATCGCGACCGAGAAGGCGGCGCCGACGATGGTGCCGATGGCGCGGAAGATCGCCTTGGAAATCACCGCGCCGGCGAGCGGCTGGGCGACGATATAGGAGGTGAGGAAGGCCCAATAGGGACGTTCCAGGCCAATGCTGAGCGCCACATAAAGGGCCAGCATCGCCGCCAGGAAACATTTGAGCGAGAATAGCGCGGCGGGAACGCCGAGGCGCTCGCTCCAGGCTGACAAAGCGGCCTTTTTCATGACTGGCCCCGGCGCTCCCCGATACGGCGTCGCAGCAGTTCTAACAGATTGACCGCCGTCTCGATATCCGCCTCTGGCACACCATCGAGCAGGTCGTTGCGCATGTTGCTGAGCCGCGTTTCGATGCGGCCGACAAGGTCGCGGCCGGAAGTGGTGAGCGACAGGCAGTTGGACCGGCGATCCTCGGGATTGGGGGTGCGCTCGATCAGGGCGGCGGCCTGAAGATGGTCGAGGGTGCGGACCAGCGACGGCTGGGTGATGCCCAGAACGTCGGCCAATTCGATCTGGCGCACGTCGGCGCCCAGCCGGTCGAGATAGAGAAGACACCAGCCAGCGGAATTGGAGACGCCGAATTCGGCCAGGGTGGAATCGGCAAGCTGGCGCCAGAGGCGCGCGATCTGCGGCATATTATGCGCCAGGGCGCGCTGAAGTTCGGTCCGATTCACGAACGCTTAGATAGCTAACTAATTTTATAGTGCAACGGGCCGGCCATGAATTTTTGGTAATGTCGGTTGCGGCCCGGCGTGAACCGGGCCGCAACTGATCGGGATTATGCGCGACGCGTGCCGGTGAAGGGCGCGGCACCAAAGGCGCCGAGCTGCATCGTGCCGGTCAGGCTTTCGCCGGTGATTTCGGCTTCGCATTCCAGCGTCATCGGCATGGGGATGGTCATTTCCATCTTCCAGGTCAGCTTGTTGCCGGCGACCACGCCATCCTTGACGTCGAGCGAGCCCATCATGCCGGCAAAGGTGCCGTTGAAACGGTCGCCCGTGCTGATCACGGTGAACACGCCGGTCTGTTCGCCCAGCGGGGTCTTAGCCACGCAATCATAGGCACCATCCACTGCAGCCATCTCACTTCTCCTTTACGTTAGCGTCAATCAGCCAATGTGCCCATTTCCACCGGCAGGCCGACCGCGTCAAGCTGGGGCTTCACCAATTTCGCATCGCCGACCACGACCCAGATCAGCCGATCGGGATTGATCGCCTCGCGCGCGGCCTGATCCATCTGCGCCGCGGTGATGGCGCGATAGGTTGCCGGCAGGGTGGCGTAATAGTCGTCGGGCCGGCCGAGCAGATTGTTGCGCATCATCGCCGAGAGCAGGTCGGACGAGGTTTCGAAGCTGCCGGGCAGCGACAGGATCTGGCCGTTGATCGTCTGGTCGCGCTCCGCCTGGGTCGTGCCCTTGCTGGTCAGGAAATCCTTGATGTCCTGGCGCGCGGCGATGATCGATTCGCCGGTCTTGTCGGTCTGGACCGGGGCATAGACCAGCAGCGGGATGGTTTCCTTGACGCCGGGCATGCCAGTGCCCGCGCCATAGGCCCAGCCCTTCGCCTCGCGCAGGTCCATGGTCAGGCGCGAGGTGGTGCTGCCACCCAGCACCTCGTTCGCGGTGATGAGGGTGACCGGATTGTCGGTGCCCGACTTGTTGGTGAGCTGGCCGGCGAGGATCATCGACTGCGGGCTTTGCGGCTTGTCGATGAGGACGATGCGCGACGGGCGCATCATGCGGTCCATGCGGAACAGCTTGGCGCCCTTGGCCATGCTCGGCGCCTTCCAGTCGCCGAAGCGCTTTTCGAGCAGCGGCAGCAGTTCGGCCAGCGTCGTGTCGCCGGTCGCGAAGATGGTCGCATTGTCGGGGCGCATCCATGTGTCATGGAAGGCGACCAGATCGGCGCGCGTCACCGCCTTCACCCCGCTTTCGGTGCCCGAGCCGGTGAAGGGAATGCCATAGGGATGGGCCTGGCCATAGAGCATCGGCGGCAGCATGCGCTGGGCGATGGCCATGGGCTGGGTCTTTTCCGCGGCGATGCGGGTCAGCATCTGGCTGCGCAACCGCTCCACTTCCTTGGGATCGAAGGCGGGGTTGCGGATGATGTCGGCGAGCAGGCCGAGCGAGGCGTCGAGATTGGGCTTGAGCGCATAGAGGCCGACATTGGTCGCATCCATGCTGTTGGCCGCGCTGATGCCGGCGCCCAGACGTTCCTGCTCCTCGGAAATCTGCACCGAGTTGCGGCTGGTGGTGCCTTCGTCGAGCAGGGCAGTGGTGAGCGCGGCGGTGCCGAGCTTCTGCCGGTTGTCGGCGGCATTGCCCGCGTCGAAGGCGACCGAAACCTTCACCACCGGCACGGTGGCGCGGCGCGAGAAGACGACCGACATGCCGTTGGACAGCTTCGCGCGCTCGACCGGCGGGAAGACCAGATCCTTGACCGGCTCGATCGGCGGCTCGGCAACCTTGGTCGGCGGCGGGGGCGTGCCGGCCTTGGGCGCGGGGCCATTGGGATCGCGGAAATGGGCGGGATGCATGGTCGCGCTGCCCGAAGGCGCATTGCCGGCGAGCGCATTATCCTGCGCCGAGCGTTCGCCCGGCGACACGGTCAGGCGGAAGACCGGGCGGCCCAGCCATTTGCGCGCGGCGGCCGAGACGCTGGCGGGCGTCGCGGCGGCATAGATGGCGAGATCCTTCTTATATTTGCCGGGATCATCGGAATAGACCGCGCCTTCGGCCAGGGTCACCGCCTTGCCCGAGAAGCCGCCGACCTTTTCGAGGCCGCCGATCGTGCCGGATAGCTGCTGGGTCGCGGCGCGCAGCACCTCGTCCGCACTCGGCCCCTTGGCGAGATAGTCGGCGAGCAGCGCGTCAAGCCGCTTGCCCACGGCGACCGGATCCTGGCCCGGCTTCACGTCGACGGTAATCTCGACCATCGACAGCTTTTCGAACGGCTGGATGCTGGCCTTGACCGCGACCGCCACCTTCTCGTCGCGGACCAGGATATTGTCGAGGCGCGAGGAGCCGAGGCCGCCGAACACCGAGAGGGCAAGGTCAAGCTGCTGCAGGTCGGGCGAGTTGACGCCGGGGACGATCCAGTTGCGGTAAAGGCGGGTGGCAGCGACATTGTCGTGCATCACCTTTTCCACATCCTTGTCGAGCGTCGGCACGGTCGCGTCGACATCCTGCGGCGCCGGGCCCGACGCGATGTTGCCGAACCATTTTTCGACCTTCGCCCTGGCGGTCGGCACGTCGATGTCGCCGGCCAGCACCAGCGTGGCATTGTTAGGGCCATAGTGCGTCTTGAACCAGCTCTGGACGTCGGTCAGGCTGGCCGCGTTCAGATCCGCCATCGAGCCGATGGTCGAGTGGCGATAGGGATGGCCTTCGGGCAGCATGCCGGCAAGCTGGGCATATTCGACCAGGCCATAGGGCTCATTCTCGCCCATGCGCTTTTCATTCTGGACGACCCCGCGCTGGGCATCGAGCTTGGTCTGGGTCACGGCGCCGAGCAGATGGCCCATGCGGTCGGATTCCAGAAACAGTGCGCGATCGAGCGCGCCGGTCGGCACCGTCTCGAAATAATTGGTGCGGTCGAACCAGGTCGTGCCGTTCCAGTCGGTGGCGCCGATATCCTCCAGACGGCCGAAGAAGGGACCGTCGGCATTTTCCGAGCCGTAGAACATCAGATGTTCGAACAGATGGGCAAAGCCGGTCTTGCCCGCAGGCTCGAAGCGCGAGCCGACATGATACCAGACCGAGACGGCGACGATCGGCGCTTTGCGATCGGTATGGACGATGACCCGCAGACCGTTGGGCAGGCGAAATTCCTGATAGGGGATGTCCACCGCCGACACGAGGCTGGAGAGCGGCGCGGGCGCGGCGGCAGCAGCGGCCGGGGCGGCCTGCGCGGCGGAACCAAGCGGCGCGAACGCAAGCGCGGACAGGCCGAGCATCAGGGGAAGCCGGCGGGACATGCGGGTAAGGATCATGAAGACCTCTAGGACAGGAGGGCAGTCGATGCGGTCGGGACGGACCCCGCCGCGATGGCGCGCAGCATAGCGGGGCGTGATAGCGGTGCAATACGCATGATATCGACAAGCGGAGGCTGGACAGCGACGGGGCGCAGCGGCAAGTCTGCACGCCATCATCCATAGAGACGGAAAGTCCCCGATCCCATGAAACGCCTGGCCCTGCTGGCCGCCACCGCCGCCCTTGTGCTGCCCGCCACCCTGCCCGCCCAGACCGCCGCCACGGCCCCTGCCCCGGCCGCAGCCGATGCGCCGACCTTCTCGGCCGCAGCGGTGCGCGCCCATGTCGAATTCCTGGCCGAGGACCTGCTGAAAGGGCGCGACACCGGTAGCGAAGGCCATGAAATCGCTGCCCGCTATGTCGCCAGCCAGTTCGATGGTCTGGGCCTCAAGCCCGCCGGCGACAACGGAAGCTGGCTGCAGCGCATCGGCTTCCAGAAGACCGAGCGCGCCAGGACGCCGGGCACGCTGACCGTCACCGGTCCGGCCGGCAGCAAAAGCTTCACCCATGCCGGCGACGTGCTGATCGGCATGAACGCGGCCGAGCCCAAGCTGGACGTGTCGGCACCTTTGGTGTTCGTGGGCTATGGCCTGGAAAATGCGCGGCTCGGCCTCAACGACTATGCCGGGCTGGACGTGAAGGGGAAGATCGTCGTCACCCTGCGCGGCTATCCCAAAGGCCTGCCGAGCGAGGAAGGCGCGCATCTGTCCGCCACCAAGGGCAAGATCGCCGAGGCGCATGGCGCGATCGGCATGCTGTCCATCGGCACCCTCCAGTCGATGAAGGCCCGCCCCTGGAACCGCATGGTCCAGTTCGCCGATGAGCCCGACTTCACCTGGGTCTCGCCCGAGGGCGTGCCGTTCGACGCCGCCCCCGGCATCCGGGTCGGCGCCAGCCTGGACGATGCCGCGGCGCAGGCGGTGTTCGCCGGTGCGCCGACCAGCATCGCGGCGATCCGCAAGCAAGCCGACAAGGCCGGCGGCAAGCCCAAGGGCTTTGCGCTCAAGTCGACTGCCCAGATCCAGGTCGAAAGCGTCAGCGAGCGGGTGACCAGCCCCAATGTCGTCGCCATCCTGCCCGGCAGCGACCCCAAGCTGAAAGACGAATATGTCGTCCTGTCGGCGCATCTCGACCATATCGGCATCAGCCCGGCAAAGCCCGGCGACAAGCCGGATACCGACCGCATCAACAATGGCGCGCTGGACAATGGCGCCGGCATCGCGACCATGCTGGAAGTGGCGCGTGCCATGGCCCAGTCGCCCAACAAGCCGCGCCGGTCGATCGTCTTCCTGGCCTCCACCGGCGAGGAGAAGGGCCTGCTGGGCGCGGACTATTATGCCCGCCACCCCACCGTTCCGGGCAAGCAGATCGTCGGCAATGTCGACCTCGACATGCCGCTGCTGCTCTATCCCTTCACCGACGTGATCGCGTTCGGCGCCGACCATTCGACGCTGGGGCCGATCGTCGCCAAGGCGGTGGCGCCGATGGGGATCAAGCTGGCTGCCGACCCGATGCCGCAGGAAACCATCTTCGTGCGGTCGGACCATTATATGTTCGTGAAGCAGGGCGTGCCCGCCGTGTTCCTGGCGACCGGCTATGCCAATGGTGGCGAGAAGGCCTGGGGCGAATTTCTGAGCGGCGCCTATCACCATCCCGGCGACGACATGACGCAGAAGATCGATTGGGACGCCGGCGCCCGCTTTGCCGAGGCGAATTATCGCATTGCACGGGTTATGACCGATAGCGACACTCCGCCGCAATGGTACAAGGCGGACTTCTTCGGCGACCTGTTCGCACCGGAAGCGGCCAAGGCGCCCAAGCAGTAAGTAAAATAGGCAAGGGGCGCGGATTTTTTACCCGCGCCCCTTGTGTGTCATTTTTGCAACATTACATCGCCAGCAATGCCTTGAAGGGGATGCTAATGAACCTCGAAAAATTCACCGACCGCGCCAAGGGTTTCCTCCAGTCGGCGCAGACCGTTGCGATCCGCATGAACCATCAGCGGATCAGCCCCGAACATCTGTTGAAGGCGCTGCTGGAAGATGAGCAGGGCATGGCGTCCGGCCTGATCAAGGCGGCGGGCGGCGATGCCGCGACCGCGCTGCGCGAGACCGATGCCGCGCTGGCGAGGGTGCCGGCCGTATCGGGCAGCGGCGCGCAGCAGACGCCGGGCCTGGACAATGATGCCGTGCGCGTGCTCGATAGCGCCGAGCAGGTGGCGCAGAAGGCGGGCGACAGCTTCGTCACCGTCGAACGGCTGCTGCTGGCGTTGACGCTGGCGACGACCACGACGGCGGGCAAGGCGTTGGCGACCGCCGGCGTGCGCGCCGAGGCGCTGAACGGCGCGATCAACCAGCTGCGCGGTGGCCGCACCGCCGATACTGCGGGCGCGGAAGACCGTTATGATGCGCTGAAGAAATTCGCGCGCGACCTGACCGAGGCGGCGAAGGCCGGCAAGCTTGATCCCGTCATCGGCCGCGACGAGGAAATTCGCCGCACCATCCAGATCCTGGCGCGCCGGACCAAGAACAACCCGGTGCTGATCGGCGAGCCGGGCGTCGGCAAGACCGCGATCGCCGAAGGGCTGGCGCTGCGCATCGCCCATGGCGACGTGCCCGATACGCTGAAGGACCGCACGCTGATGGCGCTCGACATGGGCAGCCTGATCGCCGGCGCCAAATATCGCGGCGAATTCGAGGAGCGCCTCAAGGGCGTGCTCGACGAGGTGAAGGGCGCGGACGGCCAGATCATCCTGTTCATCGACGAGATGCACACGCTGATCGGCGCGGGCAAATCCGAGGGCGCGATGGATGCTGGCAACCTGCTGAAGCCGGCGCTGGCGCGCGGCGAGCTGCATTGCATCGGCGCGACCACGCTCGACGAATATCGCAAATATGTCGAGAAGGACCCGGCCCTACAGCGGCGGTTCCAGCCGGTGTTCGTCGGCGAGCCGACGGTCGAGGACACGATTTCGATCCTGCGCGGCATCAAGGACAAATATGAGGCGCATCATGGCGTGCGCATCGCCGACGGCGCGATCGTGGCGGCGGCGACGCTGTCCAACCGCTATATCACCGACCGCTTCCTGCCCGACAAGGCGATCGACCTGATGGACGAGGCCGCGAGCCGCATCCGCATGGAGGTGGAGAGCAAGCCCGAGGAAATCGAGAATCTCGACCGGCGGATCATGCAGTTGCAGATCGAGCGCGAGGCGCTGAAGAAGGAAAGCGACCAGGCGTCGAAGGACCGGCTGGCCAATCTGGAGACCGACCTCGCCAATCTGGAACAGCAGTCGGCTGAGCTGACCACGCGCTGGCAGGCGGAGAAGGACAAGATCGCGAGCGAAGCCAAGCTGAAGGAGCAGCTCGACGCGGCGCGTCTCCAGCTGGAGCAGGCGCAGCGCGGCGGCGACTATGGCAAGGCCGGCGAGCTGCAATATGGCACCATCCCGCAGCTGGAAAAGCAGCTGGCCGAAGCCCAGGGCGCGTCCAAGGGCGCGATGCTGCGCGAGGAAGTGACGGCCGAGGATATTGCCAGCGTCGTGTCGCGCTGGACCGGCATTCCGGTCGACCGGATGATGGAAGGCGAGCGCGAGAAGCTGCTGGCGATGGAAGCGGAACTGGGCAAGCGGGTGATCGGCCAGGCCGATGCCGTGCGCGCGGTGGCGACCGCCGTGCGCCGCAGCCGGGCGGGTCTGCAGGATCCGAACCGGCCGCTGGGCAGCTTCCTGTTCCTTGGCCCCACGGGCGTCGGCAAGACCGAGCTGACCAAGGCGCTGGCCGGTTTCCTGTTCGACGACGAGAGCGCGATGGTGCGCATCGACATGAGCGAGTTCATGGAGAAGCACTCGGTCGCGCGGCTGATCGGCGCGCCTCCGGGCTATGTCGGCTATGAGGAAGGCGGCGTGCTGACCGAGGCAGTGCGGCGCCGGCCCTATCAGGTCGTGCTGTTCGACGAGGTCGAGAAGGCGCACAGCGACGTGTTCAACGTGCTGCTGCAGGTGCTGGACGATGGCCGCCTGACCGATGGCCAGGGCCGCACCGTCGACTTCACCAACACGATCATCGTGCTGACGTCGAACCTGGGCAGCCAATATATCGCCGCCCAGCCCGACGACGAGCCGGTCGAGAAGGTCGAGGACCAGGTGATGGAGATGGTGCGCAGCCATTTCCGCCCCGAATTCCTCAACCGTCTGGACGAGATCATCCTGTTCCACCGTTTGGGGGCCGGCCATATGGCGCCGATCGTCGATATCCAGGTGGCGCGGGTGCAGAAGCTGCTGAAGGACCGCAAGGTGGTGCTGAACCTGACCGACGGCGCGCGCGCCTGGCTGGGCCGGGTCGGCTATGATCCCGTCTATGGCGCGCGGCCGTTGAAGCGGGCGGTACAGCGTTACCTGCAGGATCCGCTGGCCGACCTGATCCTGCGCGGCGAGGTGCCGGACGGATCGACGGTGAAAGTGGAAGACGGCGACGGCGCGCTGAAACTCAGTGTCGGCTAATACAAGGCAGGCCGATGGCGATGCCATCGGCCTGCGCATGCGTAGAAATCGGGCCGGTCATGCGAGCACAGGCAAAATAGCATGCCCGCAGGCCGGCTCAGCCGTTCGGGTTCATGCCCGCCCGGCTACGGGTGATCATGTCATCGGCATCACGATTTTGCTGCTCGCTGATCGCCCGCCATTCGGCATTGGTCTTGCAGACACGCTCCTTGCGCACCAGCGAACCCGTGACCTCCAGACGGCGGCAACGCACGGCATTGGGATCATTCCGATCCAGCTTCGCGTCCGCCGCAGGGGCCTGCGCATCCACGACGACGCTGCTGCCGAGCAGCGTCAGCCCCAGGGTCAGTTGAACCAAAAACACCTTCATGATGAAACTCCAGCCATCGGTTCGGTCGAACCGAAATCCATGCAATAATCCTGATATAAATGCCGCATCACAGCAAGTCACAACTGCGTTGCGCGTCCTTATTCCGGCGGCCGATGCGAACTCTGATCTGCAGCTGCATAATAGCGAGCCAACAATTGCTGCTCCAGCGGCGTAAGATGCGGATTCCAAACGTCAAAAATCAGGACAGCGCGCAAGGCGTCACTGTCATTCCACGCTTCATGCTCGATCGTATCGTCAAAGGCGAAAGCTTCGCCCTCGACCCAGGCGCGGGTTTCACCACCGACACGGAAGCGGCAACCGGGCGGCACGATCAGCGGCAGATGGATGATCGTGCGGATATTGGTGACGCCGGTATGCGCCGGAATATGAGCATGCGGCCGCAGCAGCGAGAAAAAGGCCGAAGGGGCACGTCCATCGATGTCGCTGCGCGGCAGCGACTCCAGGATGGCGGCCGTTTCCGGGCATAGATCGCAGACCGCATCATTGCGACGACCATATTCCCACAGGAAACAGGCACCCCAGTCAAGCGACTGGTCCAGTGCCGTCCATTTGTTCGTCGGTGTCCCGTCCTCCAGCCGGACATAAGGGCGAAGCAGGTCATCGCCATTTTCAAGCAGGTTGAGCAGTTCGGCGCGGATCGCATCGGTTTTCGCCTCAAGCTGCGCCATCCATGGGAAGTGAGAGCGGTCGAAAAATTCATCGGCTGGCAGAAACGGAAAATGAAGGCCCGAACATTCATTATGGTAGATGCGCCGCCGCCCCAGCAGCCGGTCCATGCCGGCCTGGAACCGCCGCGTCTCGCCAGGATCAAGCCCCTCCATCGCCGGCTGAAGCGCGGCATCCATTTCCTGCGCGAAGCCCGACATGCGCTGGGCAACGAAGGCCCGCGCCTCGGCCAGCCGATCAGTGAGCGCGGGTGGAAGATCCTCATATCCCAACGCCAGTGCCAGGACGTTGCCCCAGCGCTGGGTCGCAGCGGCCAATTCTCCTGCCCGCTCCTCCCATTCCGCGAGCCTCAGCTGGGCCATGAAGTGAGTCTGGTCGAGCGTGACCACCTGTTCCAGCGCCCGGCGTTCGCCATCGCTGTTCCCCGCACCGCGGGCCGCCGTCGCAAGATTCATCCACAGCGCCGGCTCCTTCGGATCAAGCTGCGCCGCCTGCTCGAAAAAGCCAAAGGCTTCTTTCGCCTGCCCCATCGTCAGCGCCAGCATGCCGCGCCGGTTGAGCAGTTGCGGCGAATTGTCCGCCTGCCGCAATGCGGCGTCCAACTGGCGCGCTTCCTCGGCGCGATCCCCCCGGCTGCGCGCACCATCTGCCGCGCGCAAATAATCTTCCACCATTATCGTCATCATCATTCCCCCTGCACCGAAACTGCCCAAGGGCCGGCCATCCGGCAACCCGAAATCGGCGGGCCGACGCTTGTCGTTCCAAGGGGAGCATGCGATGGCTCCGGCAATGAACGACAAGGTCACCGACATGGGCGCGATCGCCCGCAATCCGGCCTGGCTGGCGCATCGTTATGATGAACGACAGGACCAGATCCATCTGATCCATGTGGACCGCGAACAGCGCGCGTCCGCGACGTTCCTGACCGACGAATATCTGAAGTCCGATCCGCCATTGGTGGTCAGCCGCAGCGCGATGCTGGCCGAGGCGCCCGCGCCGGCGCCGATGCATTTCATTTTTCATACTGCCTATTGCTGCTCGACGCTGCTGGCGCGCGCGCTGGATCGGCCGGGCATGGCTTCGACGCTGAAGGAACCGGTGCTGCTGAACGACATGGTCGGCTGGCGCCATCGGGGCGGCACAGGGCGGCAGATCGCGATGGTGATGGACCAGGGACTGGGCCTGCTTGCCCGTCCGTTCGCGGCCGGCGAAGCGATGATCATCAAGCCGTCCAATATCGTCAACGGCCTGATCCCGGCGATGATGGCGATGAAGCCGGATGCGAAGGCCCTGCTGCTTTACGCGCCGCTGGAACAATATCTCTCCTCCATCGCCCGCAAGGGATTGTGGAGCCGTCGCTGGGCGCGGGAATTGCTGATCAAGCAGATACGCGACGGCGCCATTCCCTTCGGCTTTGACCAGAGCGACTATCTGGAACTGACCGACCTGCAGGCGGCAGCAGTGGGATGGCTGGCCCAGAAGGCGCAATTTGCCGCACTGCTGCAATCGCTGGGTCCTGATCGCGTGCGATCCCTGGACAGCGACCGGCTGATGGCTGACCCGGCCGGCAGCATGGCGGAACTGATCCGCCATTTCCGCCTGTCGATCGACGATGGCGGGATCGATGCGATATTGGCCGGCCCCGCCTTCACCACCGACAGCAAGACCGGCAACGCCTTTGGCGCCGAGCGGCGCAAAGATGACAAGAGGCAGGCGATCGCCGCCCATGGCGAGGAGATCGCGATGGTGCTGCACTGGGCCGAGGAACTGGCGAAGCGTTTCGACGTGCCCATGCAACTGGACCATGGCCTGGCCGGATAAGACGGCCCCATAGGCCCAGCGCCGACGCAATATCGACTGGACAATAAAAAAGAGGCAGATCCTGCGATCCGCCTCTCTTTTTGTTCAGATGGTTCCGATCAGGATCAGAACTTCATCTTCGCGCTGACAGCGAACTTGCGGCCCAGAGCGTCATAGGTCGACGGGTAGGTGTTGCCGCTGTTGTAGCTGGTCGAACCGACCGAACCACCGAGGATCGGGGGCTTCTTGTCGAACATGTTCATGACGGTGAAGGTCAGCATCACGTTATCCGAAACCTGCGCACGAGCGGTCAGGTCGAAATAGTCGTACGACTTGATCTTGCGGAACTGCGAGTCAACCACGCAACCGCCTTCATCCGCGCCAGCATAGTCGGGGCAACCCTGGTCCGCCACCGGCAGAAGATTGCCGTCTTCGTCGCGATTGAGCGCCTCAGCGGCGTCCATATCAGCCTGCAGCTGAGCGGGCTCATACTTGACCTTGTTGATATGGCGCCACAGGAGCGACAGATCGACATCACCGAAGGTGAAGGTGGTGCGCTGCGACCACTGGAACTTCGGCTGGATCGAAGCACAGTTGACCGAGTAGTAACCGACGCAATCGCGGTTCAGCGAGGTCGGGAGCGCCTGGAACTTCGAGCTGTTGGTCCAGTTGCCGTTGAAGCCCAGGGTCAGCGTCGCGAAGTCGAACTCATGCTTATAGTTCAGCGAGAGGTCGATACCGTCGGTCTTCAAACGGCCCGTATTCGACAGCGGCAGGTAGAGACCGGTGGCCGTACCATTGAGGCTGCCATCTTCCGAACGACCGATCGAGGTACAGGCAGGCTTGGAGGCGCTGTCTGCGGTCAGATTGTCGAAGCAGGCTGCGATCGCATCGCCCGGGGTCGGGCTGGTGATCGCGTTCTTCACCTTGATGTTATAATAGTCGATCGTGGCGTTGAAGCCCGGCAGGAAGGTCGGCGTGAAGGTCGCACCGACGCCCCAGCTGTCCGAGGTTTCCGGCTTGATGTTCAGGTTGCCGCCGTTGCTGGCATTCGCCTGCGCCGCCGAAGGCTGATCAATGAAGCCGATCGTCGAAGCGGGCGCGCCCTGAGCGAGACACACCGCAGCCAGGTTGGCATTGGCGAGCGGAGCGCTGCCGGCGCAGGGATCGGTGCCGAGGTTGGTCAGACCGACGGTCACCGGCGTGAACAGTTCCGAAACGTTCGGCGCACGAACGGCGCGCGAGTAGTTGCCGCGGAACTTCAGGTCAGCGACCGGAGCCCAGCTGCCTTCGAACTTGTAGGTCCAGGTGTCGTAGCTCGGGCTGGTCGGCGCATCGACCGAATAGCTCGAATAACGAACGCCAGCGCCAACCGACAGCAGCTTCGCGAAGGGACGGTCCTCGATCAGCGGAGCGATCAGTTCGCCATAGGCTTCATAGACGTCGAAGCCGCCGTTCACGTTCGGCTGGGCACCACCAGCGCCGCCCAGATCGTTCGCCTGCGACAGCAGATCGGATTCGATCGACGCGGTGTACTTGCGATATTCACCACCGACGGCGAAGCCGATCGGGTTCGATGCCAGCGGCGAGGTCACGCCGAAGTCACCGCTCAGGGTGGCGTGCGCCTGGGCCAGGGTGGTCTTGGTCGTGATCTGGCTGTTCGCGCTCAGATAGTCGACCATGTCCTGGGTGATCGAGCCGGTCGGGCCGAAGATGTTGACGGGAACACAAGTTTCCGAACCGTCAAGGCAGGTCGTGGTGTTGGTTGCCAGCAACGCATTACGGAAGCGCGAGTTGAGCGTGTAGCCCTTCTGCGTCTGAACCTGCTCCGATTCACCATAGGAACCGCCGACGTCCCAGCTCAGGTGCGAGCCGATGTCGCCCTGGAAGCCCAGTGCATAGTCGAAGAAGGTGGTCTTGAATTCCGAGATACGCGGACCGGCTTCGACCGCACGACGCGAGATCGTGGTGTTGAAGGTGCGGTAGTCGGCGCTGGTCGGATCGGTGGCAGCAGCAGCGGCCGAGCACTGTGCGGTGGTCAGACCATTCGCGTTACAGAACTGGTTGCGGATGCCATCGGTCAGATAGGGGTTGCTGTAGGGGATCACGACCGAAAGGGCGAAGGCACCCGACGGCGCGATGATCGTGTTGACCGTGTTCTTCGAGAACATGCCACGGGTATAGGCCTTGACCGAGTCGCTGATCTCGTAATTGGCCGAACCGAACATGTTGAAACGCTTAAACGGCGTCTGGAAGATGTTGTACGGGTTGAAGTTATAGGTCTGGTAGGTCGGAACCAGCGAATTGCCGTCGGCGCTGATCTGACGCGTACCGACACCCGGCAGCGACATGCGGGTCGGCGTGGACGTGCCCGAACCCTGGCACGAAGTACATTCGGCCAGATAGGATTCCAGATAGGTGCTCGAGAAGGAACGCGCGCCCTGATAGACGGGGTCGACTTCCTGATAACCGATGCTGAACACGGCGTTACCGCGGCCGTCATCGAAGTTCGCGCCCATGGTGACGTCGGCGCGGAAGGTGTTGCCGTCGCCATCGTCGGTCAGCTGTTCCGACAGATTGGCTTCGAAGCCCGAGAAGTCCTTCTTCAGGATGAAGTTGGCCACGCCGGCGATGGCGTCGGCGCCATAGGTGGTCGATGCACCACCGGTCAGCACGTCGACGCGCTCGACCAGGGCCAGCGGAATGTTGTTAAGATCGAAAACGCCGCCCAGGCCATAAGGCACCATGCGACGGCCATCGACCAGAACCAGGTTGCGGTTCGAACCCAGACCACGAAGGTTCAGGGTCGATGCACCGCCGTTGCCGTTGTTCACGGCCGAACCGATGCTGGGAACGACACCCGGAATTTCACGGAGCAGCTGTTCCGCGTTGTTGCTCTGGCGCAGGTCGATTTCGTCCGACGTGGTGGCCAGGACCGGGGTCGACTGGGCCAGGTTCGGATTCTTGATCAGCGAGCCGGTGACGATGATGGTGTCGGCGGCTTCCGCATCGGCGGCCTGCGGCGCATCCTGCGCGAACGCGGCCGTCGCGATCAGCGACGCACCGAGGATCGCCGGAGCGGCGCTGGCACGCAGCAGTGCCCTCTTCGAAAATGTCTTCACGTTTCCAGTCCCTTGCTCTGGAGTTGGGCAGTCACCTGCCTTCATGTGTACCTACAAGGGGATAAGGTGCCCGACAGCGATCCCCCCGTACGGATTGGCGGAACCTGCGCGGTGGGAAAGCTGCTGTAAAGCGCGGGAAATCGTAGTTTGCCGCTTTTGGACAGGGCTGTATCAAAAATGCAACAAGGCGTAACAACCGCAATTTTACACCTGATAAGCAAGATAATTTCACGACGATTGAAATGATTGCAGCAATGCTGCATTTGCGAGCAAATCAGCGATCATAATATGACCTTGCACCCATCTGCGCTGCACCAGCCCGGCCGCCCTTGACCTTCTTTCAGGCCGGTGCATGCTGCGGCCCTCATCCGGCGAGCGAGAAAGAATCATGCGCACCAAGGCCATTTCAAGCCTATTTCTGACCCTTTCCCTTTGCCTGGCGACAACCCAAAGCATCGCCGCACCCCGCCAGCAGCCCAAGCCCGAAATTTTCACGGACCTTTTGAAATGTCGTGAAATCCCGGACGACAAGACCCGCCTGGCCTGTTTCGATCGGCAGGTTGCCGCGATGGACGGCGCGGCGCAGCGCGACGAAGTGGTCGTGCTCGACAAGAGCGAGCTCACCAAGACCCGGCGGACCCTGTTCGGCTTCTCCTTCCCCAAATTGCCGTTCCTAGGCGGCGATGATGACAAGGCAGAATCGCCCGAAGCCGAAGGTCTGTCGCAGATCGAAGCGAAGATTTCAGCGGTGAAGAGCATGGGCTATGGCAAGTGGCTGATCACCCTGGAGGATGGCGCGCAGTGGATGACCACCGAAGCCGTTACCGGTCGTGATCCAAAGCCGGGCAACATGATCGAGATCAAGCGCGGCGCCATCGGCAGCTTCCTGGGCAAGGTCGAGGGCGGACGCGCCGTGCGGGTGAAGCGCGTCGGCTGATCCCTATCGCGGTTGCGGCATCGGCCCGGCGAGCAGCAGCGGGTCGATGCGCGCATCGTTCCATTTCATGCCCCAGTGAAGATGGGGGCCGGTGGCGCGACCGGTGGCGCCGATCGCGCCGATGCGTTGCCCCTGTGCCACATGGTCGCCGGGCTTCACGTCGATCCGCGACAGATGCAGGAAGGCGCTGTTGAGGCCATGGCCATGGTCGATCATCAGCAGATTGCCCTCCAGCGTGAAGGGGTGATCGGCGGCCAGGATCACCACCCCGTCCGCCGGCGCCACCACCGGCTCGCCAGTCGCGCCCGCGACATCGACGCCGCCATGATAGGCGCCCGGCTGCCCCTGATAGATGCGCTGCGACCCGAACAGGCCGGAAATCCGACCCAGGCGCGGCCAGATGAAAGTCTGGCGCCAGCCCTGCGCGTCCGTCACCTTGTCGCGCGCGGCTGCGATCTGCTCCAGTTCGGGCTTGCGCAGGGCAAGGAAGGCCTCGCTGCTTTTGGTCGGCCGCAGCGGCGCGTTGATCCGTTCCAGCCGCCATTCGCGCGGCGCGACGGTCAGCGCGCGATCGATGACCCGACCATTCGACAGCCGTGCGCTGAGCCTGGCCGGTGGCGGCGCATCCCGATCGAAGGCGATCAGGAAGCGGCCATCGGCATCGACCGGCACCAGTTGGTCGCCGAAATGCAGCGCGACCGTGCCGGCCGGCGCGGTGCCGAGCAAAGTGCCGCCCTGGATCGCCGGGCCGGACAGGATGAAATCGGGTCCAGCCACCATAGCCGGCGCTGCGCGCAGTATCGCCGGGGCAAGCGGCAGCGCGGTGAGGACCAGCAAAGCGGCGAGCCGGCGGGTCATCCGGCGGCGCGTGCCTTCAGTTCCGCCTCGACCGACAAAGCGGCGCTGGCATAGGGTTCCTGCCGGGCGATCGACCAGTAGCGCAGATCCTCCAGCGGGATGCGCTGGCCGGATATGGCGCACAGCACATGGTCGCCGGCCTGCAGCACGCGGAAGCTGTAGGGCATATAATGCAGCCGGGCCGGGCGGTCGCGGTTGGACATCAGCATGGATCAGGCCTTTCTGCGGCGCATCAGGAGAAGAGATCCTGCTGGCCACCTTCAACGGTGTCGCGCGGCTTGCGCGCGGGACGGGATGGGGCGGATATAGCGGGCGCGGGGGCCGGCTCAAGAGGTGCGGCGGTGTCGATCGCGGCGGCCACGGCGCCATCGGCGAAGTGCAGGCTGACCTGACCTGCGGCCTGCGCATCGGTGACCGAACGGACCAGCCGGTCGCCCGCCATCACCCGAGCAAAGCCGCGCTGCAACGGCAGATCGGGATTGACCGAGGTGAAGAGGCGCGAGAGGCGATCGAAGGCGGTCGCCCGGTCGCGATAGACGCGGGTCAGATAGTCGGGGCGCAGCCGCAACCGGTCGACCCGCTCCGCCGCGCGGCTGACATATTGGCGCAGCAAGGCCGGGCGCAGCGCGCCACTGACCTGGCCCAGATGGGCGCGGGCGTCGGCCAGACGGTGGCGCAGGCCGCTGTTGAGACCGTCGGACAGAAGGTCGAGCCGCTGCCGCTGCGGCGCGAGCAGGGTGTCGGGCGTCGGCATCAGCCGCGCCTGCATCTCCAGCCGTTCGCGCGCCTGCATCGCCCCGCGCCGCACCGCCCGGCCGGAGCGCAGGCCCATTTCACCCAGCATCGCCAGCAGTTCGGCGCGGACCGGCACCGCCATTTCGGCGGCAGCGGTCGGTGTGGGCGCACGCATGTCGGCGGCATAGTCGCACAAGGTCGTGTCGGTTTCATGCCCGACCGCCGAAATGGTCGGGATCGAGCATTCGGCGACAGCGCGGACAACGATTTCCTCGTTGAAGCTCCACAGATCCTCGATCGAGCCGCCGCCGCGCGCAACGATGACGAGGTCGGGCCGGGGCAGCGGGCCGCTGCCGTCCATGGCGGAAAAGCCGCGCACGGCGCGGGCAATCTGTTCGGCCGCGCCCTGCCCCTGGACCAGTACCGGCCAGAGCAGCACCTGGGTCGGGCAGCGATCCGCCAGGCGGTGGAGAATGTCGCGGATCACCGCGCCGGTGGGCGAGGTAACGACGCCGATGGTGCGCGGCAGGAAGGGCAGGCGGCGCTTGCGGTCGCGGTTGAACAGCCCTTCGGCCGCGAGCTTGGCCTTGAGCTTTTCGAGCAGCGCCATCAGCGCGCCCTCGCCCGCCAACTCCATCCGGTCGATCACGATCTGATATTTGGAGCGGCCAGGATAGGTGGTGAGCTTGCCGGTGGCGATCACCTCCACCCCGTCCTGCGGCTGGAAGGCGAGCCGTTGCGCCCCGCCCTTCCACATCACCCCGTCGAGCACGGCATTGTCGTCCTTGAGCGCCAGATAGAGATGGCCCGAAGCCGCGCGCTTGAAGCCGGAAATCTCGCCGCGCAGGCGGACATGGCCGAAGCGATCCTCCACCGTGCGCTTCAGCAGGCCCGACAATTCGCTGACACTGAGCGGCGGCGCGTTGTCCCCCGCCCTTTCCTCGGCTAACAGGCGGCCCGAACTGTCATAGGCATCAAATTCCGGGGACATGGCCGAGATGAACATCCTTCTGCTTGGCGGCGGCGGCCGCGAACATGCGCTGGCGTGGAAGCTGGCACAATCGCCACGCCTCTCGACGCTTTATGCGGCGCCTGGCAACCCCGGCATAGCCCAGCATGCCACGCTGGTCGACCTCGACGCGACGGATCATCGCGCGGTGCTGGATTTCTGCACCCGCCATTCGATCGCGCTGGTGGTGATCGGGCCGGAAGCGCCGCTGGTCGACGGCCTGGCCGATAACCTCCGCACCATGGGCGTCGCCGTGTTCGGTCCCGACAAGAAGCCGGCGCAGCTGGAAGGCTCCAAGGGCTTCACCAAGGATCTGTGCCAGCGCGCCAACATCCCGACCGCCGGCTACATCCGTGTCACCAGCAAGGATGGCGCGATCGCCGCGCTCGACGATTTCACCCTGCCGGTGGTGATCAAGGCCGATGGCCTGGCCGCCGGCAAGGGCGTGATCATCGCCGAAACCCGGCAGGAAGCGCTCGACGCACTCGACACCATGTTCTCCGGCGCGTTCGGCAAGGCCGGCGAGGAAGTGGTGCTGGAAGAGTTCATGACGGGCGAGGAAGCCAGCTTCTTTGCCCTGACCGACGGCAGCGCGATCCTGCCCTTCGGTTCGGCCCAGGATCACAAGCGCGTCGGCGACGGCGACACCGGCCCAAACACCGGCGGCATGGGTGCCTACAGCCCGGCCCGCGTGCTGACGCCCGAACTGGAAGCACAGGTGATCGAGCGGATCATCAAGCCGACGGTCGAGACGCTGGCGGCCGAGGGCATGCCCTATTCCGGCGTGCTCTATGCCGGGCTGATGCTGACCGAGGAAGGCCCCAAGCTGATCGAATATAATGCCCGGTTCGGCGACCCCGAATGCCAGGTGCTGATGATGCGTTTCGACGGCGACCTGGTCGAACTGCTGCTGGCGGTGGCCGAAGGCAGGCTGGCCGAGCAGGGGCCGGTCGCGCTGGCCGATCGCACCGCGCTGACCATCGTGATGGCGGCCAATGGCTATCCCGGCACGCCGGAAAAGGGCGGCGCGATCACGGGGATCGACGCAGCCGAGGCACAGGGCGCCCGCGTCTTCCATGCCGGTACGGCGGAGAAGGATGGTGCGATCGTCGCCAATGGCGGGCGCGTGCTGAACGTCACCGCGACCGGCGATACGGTGGGCGCGGCGCAGGCCGCCGCCTATGCCGCGGTCGACGCGATCGACTTCCCGACCGGCTTCTGCCGCCGCGACATTGGCTGGCGCGAGGTCGCCCGCGAGGCGCAATAAGGGCCAAACCGGCGCGGGATCGGGACATGTCCCCCTTGTCCCGCGCCGCCAAGCGTCCTTAAATAGGGCGACATATCCATTCCGGGAGGCAAAGGGCGATGCAGGAATTCTTCATGGACTATGGCCTGTGGCTGCTGATCGCGCTGCTGGTCGTGATCGGCCTGGTGTTCCTGCTGTCGGGCAAGGGCAAGTCGGCCGTGGCGGAAGACCCCGCCCCGGTGGCGCCGCCCGTCGCCGCCGAGCCGATTGCCGAGCCGGTCGTCGCGCCGCTGGTGGCGACGCCCGATCCGGTGCCGGTCGCCGAGCCCGTGGTCGCCGAGCCGGTCGCGGTCGAGCCGGTGGTCGAGGAAGCGCCTGCGCCCGCGCCTGTGATCGAACCGACGCCGGCGCCGATCCCGTCATCGCCTGCCGTCGCGGCACCGGCCGATGGCGCCGACGACCTGCTGAAGCTGAAGGGCGTTGGCCCCAAGCTGGGCGCATTGCTGACCGAGTTGGGCGTTACCCGCTATGCCCAGATCGCCGGCTGGAGCGACAGCGACATCGCCGCGATCGACGCGAAGCTGGGCAATTTCAAGGGGCGGCCGGTCCGCGACCAGTGGATCGACCAGGCCAAATATCTCGCCGCCGGCGACATTGCCGGCTTCGAAGCGAAATATGGCAAGATCTAAGCCGTGACCGGTTCCGGTTGCATGGCGACCGGGGCCGGCCTGCGTTGCGGCACTGCGCCCAGCAACAGGGGCGGCAATCGCCCCTGCCCCGCAAGCGCGCTGGCGATGTAGAGCAGCAGCACCGCACCAGCGAGGATGACGGCGCCATGCGGGTCGAGCATCGCCACCAGCCCCATCACCAGCGGATGCCAGAGATAGAAGAACAGGCTTTCGCGCCCGATCCTGTTGATCGGGCCGAAATGCAGGCGCACCGCCGAGATGCTGGGCAGCAGCGCAATCAGCGCCAGACACATGAGCAAGCGGGCGGGCACGAAGGCAAGCGCATTGCCGGTGCCATAAAGATCCGACCACCAGAACAGCCCCAGCGCCCCGACCAGCAGCACGGGCCACAGATAGCGTTTGGGCATGCCCCGTTCGGCCATCAGCATGCCGAAGAAGAAATAGACGGGGTAGCGCAGGAAACGGCTGTCGGGCGACAACAGGCTGCCGCCCACTGCACCATGGTCGAGGCCGAAACTATACATGGTGGCCAGGCTGACGGGCGTGCCGATCGCCAGCAGCACAAGCGGTGAAAGTGGTAGCAACCGGGTCACCAGGATCAACAGGAACAGCGCCGGCACATACCAGAGATGGAAGGGCGGACGCAGCAGCAGGTCGAGCGGGGTCTGCCAGGAAAGCAGGCCGCCACTGGCGAGCCAGTAGACGAGCATCGCCACCGCCCAGGGCAGCAGCATGCGCCGGCCATAGCGGCTGAACATCTCGCCCGTCGGCATGGAGCGGGTGCGCGTGACGTTGAGCAGATAGCCGGAAATGCCGATCATCAGCGGCATGCGGAAACCCGAGCCGATCCACAGCAGGACATGCTGCTGATGCGTCAATTCCATCGCGTGCCCGCCCATGACGAGCAGGATCAGCAAGCCTTTCAGCAGGTCGATCGACGGGTTCTTGGTCACGATATGCTCGCAAAATTTGCCATCGAAACGATAGCGTCACAATATTGCCAAGCTCTTAAAATCCGCAATGGCATCATTCCGTCGCAGCCATCTTTTCTTAAGGAAAATATCGTTTAGACTTCGGCCATTAGCAGGAGGGTCGCCATCATCTTGCAGAGACTGGATACAGCTTTGGGCAAGCGTCTGCTGGCCCTGTCGATTTTTTGCGTGATCGTCGGGGGCTGGTTCGCCTTCACCCATTATCGCGATGCCAGCCAGACCCTGCCGGACGGGCAGGGGCGCGAAGGGCCATGCGCCCTGTGGTTCGTGGGCAGTTCGTCGATCAAGCGCTGGACCAGCCTGGAGCAGGATATGGCGCCCTGGGTCGCGCATAATCGCGGCATCAACAGCGCCACCTTCAACGAGATATTGCCGCGTTTCGCCAATATCGAGCCGGGAACGCCAAAACCGGCGGCGATCATCCTCTATGCCGGCGAGAATGATCTGGCGGGCGGGCGACAGCTACGGCCGATCTTCCACGATATGGCCCGCTTCCTGGAGATGCGCAGCGACATGCTGGGCAATGTGCCGGTCATCATCCTGTCGGTGAAGCCCAGTCCGGGGCGCTGGGCGATCTTTCCGCAGCAGCAAATCTATAATGATGCGACCCGGCGGCTGATCCCGCACATGCAGAATGTCCATTATGCCGACATCACCACGCCACTGCTGAAGGACGGCAAGCTGGGCGACAATTATCAGGCAGACAAGGTGCATATGAACCCGGCCGGTTACCGCATCTGGGCCGATGTCGTGCGGGCTAGACTGAAAGAGGTGCTGCCCGCCCAGACGGTGAAGGCCTGCACCGGCGGCTGATCAGGCCTTGCCCAATATTTCCTTCGCGCGCGGCGCGAGGCGGGCGGCGGCGGCCGCATGGATGCCCGGCGCCGCGCAGAGCAGGCCGAAGGCGACCGGCTGGGGCCGGTTGAAGGCGAGCGGATCGCCCAGCGCGTCGGTGACGATGGCGCCGGCCTCCTGCGCGATCAGGGCGGAGGCGGCGACATCCCATTCATTGCCCCAGCGCACGGTGGCGACCAGATCGGCCTCATCGGCGGCGACCATCGCCATGCGCAGCGCGATGCTGTTGGGCTTGTCCACGGTGACGAGATCGCGGTCGGCGCGCGGCAGCTGATCGGCGGGCACGCGGGCGCCAGGCAACATGGTGCGATTGCCGGCATGGAGCGGCACGCCATTGCGGGTCGCCCCCTGCCCGGCCTGCGCAATCCACAATTCCTTGCGCGCGGGCGCCGCTAGAATGCCGAGCCTGACCGCGCCATCCTCGACCAGGGCGACGGAGACCGCCCAGCCGGGCCGGCCGCGCAGATAGTCGCGGGTGCCGTCGATCGGATCGACCACCCAGACACGCGATACGCCCAGGCGATGCACGGTATCGGCTGTCTCCTCCGACAGCCAGCCGGCCTGCGGATCGATCGCCGCCAGCCGTTCGCGCAGCATGACGTCGATTTCCAGGTCCGCCTCGCAGACCGGATGGCCGGGCACCTTTTCCCACTGGCGCACGCGCGTTTCGCCATCGGCCCATAGCGCCAGCGCGCGATCGGCCGCATCGGTGACCGCCGCGACGACGGCCGGCAACAGAGGCTCAGCCGCCGGCAACGGTCATCCCGTCGACGCGCAGGGTCGGCACGTTCATGGCATAGCGGAACATCAGGTCATTGGCCGGCACAAGGGTGCGGAACATGTCCTTCAGATTGCCGGCGATGGTGATTTCGGACACGGCCGGGCCGACCGCGCCATTTTCGATCAGGAAGCCGGCGGCGCCGCGGCTATAGTCGCCGGTGACGCCATTGACGCCCATGCCGATCAGTTCGGTGACATAGATGCCGCGCTTCACATCGGCCATCAGTTCGCCGACCGACAGGCTGCCCGCTTCCATATGGACATTGGTGATGCCCGCGCCCGGCGCACCGGCGCCGCCCCGGCTGGCATGGCCGGTGGGTTCCAGGCCAAGCTGGCGGGCCGAGGCGCTGTCCATCAGCCAGCCGGTCAGCACGCCATCCTCGATCAGCGCGCGGCGCTCGACCGGCAGCCCTTCGCCGTCAAACGGGCGCGAGCGCAGGCCGCGCAGCAGCAGCGGATCATCGATGACCGTGATCTTGCTGTCGAACAATGTTTCGCCCAGCGAGTCCAGCAGGAAGCTGGAGCGGCGGGCGATCGCCGGGCCGACCATGCCGCCGATCAGATGACCGACCAGGCTGGAGCCGATGCGCGGATCGAAGATGACCGGCATGACGCCGCTTTCCACCTTGCCCGGATTGAGTCGGGCGACCGCGCGCTGGCCGGCGCGTATGCCGACCGCTTCGGCATCGTCCAGATCCTTGAGATGGCGGCTGGCATGGCTGGCATGGTCGCGCTGCATGTCGGCGCCGCTGCCCGCGAGCACGCTGGCCCAGGTCGAATGATTGGTCGCGGCATAGGCGCCGGCAAAGCCATGGCTGGTGGCAAGCGCGACCTGGCTGCGGCCGCTGGCGGCGCCGCCGCCTTCGCTGTTGGTGATGCCGGGGATGCTGCGCGCCGCTTCTTCCGCGATCAGCGCGCGTTCGCGCAGCGCGGCGGGTTCAGGCTCTTCCTCGTCGACCAGGTCGAGCGAGGGCGCGCGCTTCCTGAGCAGGCGATCCTCCGGCGCCAGGCCGGCATAGGGATCTTCCGGCGCTTCGCGCGCCATGGCGATGCTGCGATCGATCAGCGTGGCGAGCGTCGCCGGGTTCATGTCCGACGCGGAAATGCTGGCCGAGCGCTGGCCGATGAAGACGCGCAGGCCGATCTCCTCCCCCTCGGACCGTTCGACATCCTCCAGCGCACCAAGCCGCACCGCCACCGTGGTCGAGGCGTTGCAGGCATAGATGGCGTCGGCCGCGTCCGCCCCCGCCTTGCGCGCCGCCGTCACCAGATCCTGCGCGCGCGACTGGGCTTCTTCGAGGCTGAGCATAAGGGGAGGTCGATCCTGTAGTGAAGACGAAGCCGGGCCTTACGCCCTTGCGTCGGACGGGGCAACCGCGCCGCGCAGCCAATGGTCGAGCAGGTGCCAGGCGACCGCCATACGCGGCGGCGCCAGGAAGGGCGCGTCGGGATCGCCCGCCAGCGCGGCGGCGACGCCATCGGCATCGCACCAGAAGGCATGTTCGATCTCGGTCTCGTCCAGGGTCAGCGCGGGATCGTCGCACTGGGCGACACAGGCGATCATCAGCGAGGACGGGAAGGGCCAGGGCTGGCTCATCACATAGCGGACCGAATGGACCGTGATGCCGGCTTCCTCCTTCAGTTCGCGCGCGACCGCTTCCTCGACCGTCTCGCCCGGCTCGATGAAGCCGGCGAGCGCGGAATAGCGGCCGGGCGGCCAGCTATGCTGGCGGCCGAGCAGGACACGGCCCTGATGTTCGGCGAGCATGATCGAGACCGGGTCGACGCGCGGGAAATGTTCGGAAGCGCAGGATTCGCAGCGCCGCGCCCAGCCGGCCTTGTGCGCATGGGTCGGCGCGCCGCAAACCGAGCAGAAACGGTGGCGGGCATGCCAGAAGACGAGGCTGCGCGCGGTGCCGTAGAGCGCAACGTCGGACGCGGAGACGAGATCGGCGAGGCCACGCGATCGCGGCGTCGCGTTGGGCCCCTGTTCCAGCGTCTCGACCAGATGGGCGAAGATCGGGCGATCCTGCAGATCGACGCCGAGCAGCACATGCTGCTCGATCCGGGCGTCGGGACCGAGCGGCGCCAGGGCCAGGCCATGATCGTCGGTCACCGGCTCCAGCCCTTCGAGGATCAGCAGCCGGGCATTGGACGCGGCAAAGGCCTGCGCATGGAGCGCGGGATTGCTGCGGATATGGTCGACCCGGTCGAGCGTGCCGCCGACGAAACCGGGCAGGCCATGCGCTTGGGGGTCAGTTCCGTGCATCGTCCGTCATCTCCTTCATCGCCGCATCGGCTGCCCGCGCAAACAGGGTGGGTAGCCCCGCCTCGCCGATCCGGTCGCGCGGCCACCATTCGCCCGCGCCCGCCGGCACATGGTCCAGCCCCACATGGGTAGTGTGGACGCTGAGCGCCAGCGAGAAATGGGTGAAGACATGGGCGACCGGCGGATCGATGGTCTGCCACTGCGCGACGAAGGGCGGCGTGGCGTCAGGCGCAGCATTCCAGTCGGAACTGGGCAGCGCGCGCATGCCGCCCAGCAATCCCTTGTCCGGGCGACGCACCAGCCAGACCTGGCCGTCGCTCCGTTCGATCCACCAGGCATGGCCGAGGCGATGGGGCTTGGCCTTTTTCGGCGCCTTGACCGGGAAGGCGGCAGGATCGGCAGTGCGCACCGCCGCGCAATCCTGACGCAGCGGGCAGATGCCGCAGGCGGGATTGCGCGCCGTGCAGATGGTGGCGCCCAGGTCCATCATCGCCTGGGCAAAATCACCGGCGCGCAGGTCCGGCGTGATGCTGTCGGCCGCCGCGCGTATTTCCGGCCGGGCGGCGGGCAAGGGCGTCGCTATCGCGAACAGGCGGGCGACCACCCGCTCGACATTGGCATCGACCACCACGGCGCGCTGGCCAAAGGCGATCGCGGCAACGGCAGCGGCGGTATAGGCGCCCAGGCCCGGCAGGGCGCGCAATGCGTCTTCGGTATCGGGGAAGCGGCCGCCATGGTCGGCCACCACGGCGCGGGCGCAGGCCAGCAGGTTGCGGGCACGGGCATAATAGCCCAGCCCCGCCCAGGCGGCCATCAGATCGGCGTCGGCGCTGGCGGCCAGATCCTCCACCGTCGGCCAGCGGACCGTGAATTTCTCGAAATAGGGGCCGACCGCCGCGACCGTGGTCTGTTGCAGCATCACTTCGGACAGCCAGACATGATAGGGATCGGCCGCATTGGCGCCCGGCGGCGCGCGCCAGGGCAGGCGCCGGGCATGGACGTCATAATGGGCCAGCAGATCCCGTGCGATTTTTGAACCCGACATCTCGACGCGCATGGCGGCCCTATGCCATGTAGCGCGCCATGACGGAACGCCCCCCGACCGCGAAAAAGACGAGCCGCGCCGCGCCGCCGGCCGAGCGCCCCCGCACGGGTGCGCCGCGCGCGATCGCCGATCTGATGCCGGAAATCGGCCGCACCGCATTCCGCAAGTTCGGTTTCGTCCAGTCGAGCATCGTTACCCGCTGGAACGATATCGTCGGCGCCGACTATGCCGCGATCACCGCGCCCGAATCGATCCGCTTCCCGGTCGGCCAGAAATCGGGCGGCACGCTGCAACTCACCGTGATGAGCGGCCATGCGCCGATGATCCAGCATGCGCTGCCCGACATCATCGAGCGGGTGAACCGCTTCTTCGGCTATGCCGCCGTCGCCAAGGTGGCGATGAAGCAGGGCATGGTCGGTCCCGCACCGGTCGAGCGGCGCCCGCCGCCCCGAAACCTCAAACCCATTCCGGTCGAGCTGGGGGATTCCCTGCGCGACATCGGTGATCCGGAATTGCGCAAAGTCCTCGAATCGCTGGCACAGGGGCTTGCGAATTCGAATGGCCTGCCCAAGATCGGTTGATGCAACCCGCCCCGTCCGGGGCGATGCCTTAGGACTGCCCCATGACCAAGTTCCGCCTTTCCCTGCTTGCCCTGATCGCCGTTCCCGCCATCGCCGTCGCCGCCGCGCCCAACTGGGTCGCGCAGGTGGTGCGTTCGCCGATCGGCGGCCATGTCATGGGCAACCCCGCCGCGCCGACCAAGCTGGTCGAATATGTCAGCTATACCTGCAGCCACTGCGCCCATTTCGTGAATGACGCGAGTGCATCGCTGAAGGCCGATTATGTGAAGGGCGGCAAGGTCAGCGCCGAAGTGCGCAACGCGGTGCGCGACAAATATGACCTGACCGCCGCGCTGCTGGCCCGCTGCGGCGGCGCCAAGCGCTTCATGGGCAATCATGAGGCGCTGTTCGCCAACCAGGATGCCTGGATGGAGCAGATCATGGCCTATGACAAGGGTGCCGCCAAGCCGACCGAGCAGAAGGCGGCGCTGCGCGATATCGGCCAGAAGACCGGCCTTTATGCGCTGATGAACAAGCGCGGCTTCACCAATGCGCAGCTCGACGCCTGCATCGCCGACCCGGCATCGGAAAAGGCGATCCTGGCGATGACCGACGAGGCGTGGAACAAGGTCAAGATCACCGGCACGCCCGGCTTCGTCGTCAACGGCACGCTGGTCCAGGGATCGACCTGGGAGTTGCTCAAGGCCGCATTGCCCGCAGCCGCCCGCTGATCTAAACCGTCCCCAACTATCCATAATTCGGAGCGTCGCCCGTCGTGAAAGTCCTGTCCGGCCTTGCCCTTATCGCCCTGTCCCTGACGCTTGCCGGTTGCGGCAAGAAGGATGAGGGCAATGCAACCTCCGCCGCGCCGATCGCCGCCGTGTCCGCGCCCGCCGGCACCAGCTGGTCGGAAACCGTCGCCGAAACGCCCGAGGGCAATTTCGTGATGGGCAATCCCAATGCCAAGCTGAAGCTGGTCGAATATGGCTCCTTCACCTGCAGCCACTGCCGCGACTTCGCCCATGAATCGTCGGAAGAACTGAAGGCGATGGTCGATAGCGGCAAGATCAGCTACGAATTCCGCGTCTATGTCCGCGACCCGATCGACATCACGACGGCGCTGCTGGCCCGTTGCGGCGGCAAGGACATCTACTATCCGCTGTCGGAACAGTTCTTCGCCAACCAGAGCGCGATGTTCGAAAAGGCGCAGGGCCTGGGCGACGCCCCCTATCAGGCGATGGTGTCGGCGCCGCCGGCGCAGCGTTTCGGCCAGCTGGCCAACGCGCTGGGCCTCATCGACTATGCCAAGCAGCGCGGCATCGCCGAGGATCAGGCCAAGCAGTGCCTGGCCGACACGGCAACTGCCGAGAAGCTGGCCAAGGGCGTCGAAGCGGCCAATGCCCAATATAATATCTCCGGCACGCCGACCTTCCTGATGAACGGCGTGGTGGTCGAGAATGCCTCGTCCTGGCCGGTGCTGAAGAACAAGCTCAAGGAAGCGGGTATCTGATTGGCGCAAGGGGGGGCGACATCTGAAGGCCTGAGGCCCAAGGAGACCGGGGCGGCACCCTGCCCCGGCGTTTCCCCATGCAGATAAAGCGGCTCAAGCTTTCGGGCTTCAAGAGCTTCGTCGATGCGACCGAATTGCGCATCGAGCCGGGCCTGACCGGCATTGTCGGCCCCAATGGCTGCGGCAAATCCAACCTCTTAGAAGCGATCCGCTGGGTGATGGGCGAATCCAGCGCCAAGTCGATGCGCGGCGGCGGCATGGAGGATGTGATCTTCGCCGGCACCACCAGCCGGCCGCAGCGCGACTTTGCCGAAGTGTCGCTGCTGACCATCCAGGAACAGGGCGAGCTGTTCAACGCGGTCGATGTCGGCGCGGATGGCGAACTGGAAGTCACCCGCCGGATCGAGCGCGGCGCGGGCAGCGCCTATCGCGCCAATGGCAAGGATGTGCGCGCCAAGGATGTGGCGCTGATCTTCGCCGATGCCGCCACCGGTGCGCACAGCCCGGCGCTGGTCAGCCAGGGCCGGATCGCCGCCGTCATCGCCGCCCGGCCACAGGAACGGCGCGCCATGCTGGAAGAAGCGGCGGGGATCGCCGGCTTGCATGTCCGGCGCAAGGATGCCGAGCAGAAATTGCGCGCGGCCGAGGGCAATCTGGCCCGGCTGGACGAGATATTGGCCGACATGGACAGTCGTGCCGGCAATTTGCGGCGTCAGGCGCGCGCGGCGGAACGCTATATCCGCCTGTCCGAACAGATCCGCATTGCCGAAGGCCGGGTGATCTTCGCCCGCTGGCGCGAGGCCAATGCCAGTGCCGAGGCGGCGCGGGCCGAGGCGAAGCTGGCCGAAGCCACGGTGGGCGCGGCGCAGGAGGCGCTGACCGCGGCCAATGTCCATAGCGGCGCGGCCGTGACCGCGCTGGCCGAGCGGCGGGCCGAGGCCTTGGCAACGCGCGATGCCGCCAGCGAATCCGGCCACCAGCTCAACACGCTGAAGGCCGAGCGCGACGGGGTGGTGCGCCGGCTGCATGATCTGGCGCAGCAGGCGGCGCGGCTGGACGAGGATCGCGAGCGCGAGGGGACGCTGGCCAATGACGCGGCCGAGGCGATTGCGCGGCTGACGGCCGAGGTCGCGAGCCTGAAGGCCCGGATTGCCGAGACCGAGGCGATGCGTCCCGATTTCGCCGCGCGCATCGCCCGCGCCGAGGATGGTGCGCGCGATGCCGAGCTGGAGCTGGCCAGGGCGATGGCCAAGCAGGCGGGCGAGCAGGCCGAACTGCGCGTCGCGGAGGCGGCGCTGGCAGCAGCGCGCGACCGGCTGGGCCGGGCGGAGCAGGCGATGCGGCGGCTGGAGGGGGAGGCGGCGGCCTTGCCCGATGCCGCACCGCTGGAAGCGAAGCGCGACGAGGCGACGGCGGCGCAGGTCCGCGCCAATGCCGATCGCGAGGCGGCGGAAGCGGCGATCGCGACGGCCGAGACGGAGCGGCAGGTGGCGAGCGAGGCGCGGGCGGCAGCGGAGGCCGCGCTGGCATCGGCACGGGCGGCGCTGGCGGCGCTGGACAGCGAGGCGACGGCGCTGCGCAAGGCGATCGATGCCGGCGGCAGCGGCCGGGCGCGGGCGCTCGACCAGTTGAAGGCGGCACCGGGCTATGAGCGGGCGCTGGCGGCGGCGCTGGGCGATGATCTGGAAGCACCGATCGGGGCCGAGGGGCCGCGCCGCTGGGCGGGTGCTGACGCGTTGAAGGATGATCCCGGCTTGCCCGACGGCGCCAGCCCGCTGGCCGCGCACGTGACCGCACCCGCGGCGCTGGCGCGGCGGCTGGCGCAGGTGGCGGTGGTGGAAAATGACAACGGCCAGGCGTTGCACGTGGGCCAGCGGCTCGTGACGCTGGATGGGCAATTGCGGCGCTGGGATGGCTATATCGCGGTCGAGGGTGGCGCGGCGGCCGCCGAACGACTGATCCGCATCAACCGGCTGGAGGCGATCGATGCCGCGCGCCCAGAGGCTGCGCAGGCGGTCCAGGCGGCGCAGGCGGAACAGGCCGAGGCCGGCGCGCGCGAGAAGGCGGCGGTGGATGCGCTGGCGGCCGGGCGCACCAAATTGAGCGATGCCGACCAGCGATTGCGCACGGCGCTGCGCGCGGCGGACGAGGCGGCGGGGGCGCTGGAGCGGCTGAGCGGCAAGCGCGAGGCGATCGAGGAACGGCTGGCCGAGGCCCGGCGCGACCAGGAGACGGCGCAGGCCGAACATGACAAGGCGTCGGCCGCGCGCGCCGCCCTGCCCGATGGCGCCGAGACGCGGGCGCAGGTGGCGGCGCTGTCGCAGGCGAGCGAGAAGGCGCGCATGGCCGTCAGCCAGTTGCAGGCCGACCAGGCACTGGCCGACCGGGCGCTGTCGAGCGATCGCGAGCGCATGGCGGCCGCCGATGCCGAGGCCAAGGGATGGAATACCCGCGCCGGCGAGGCGGCCAAGCGCATCGCCGCCATGGCATCACGCGGCGAGACGGTGGTGCAGGAGCGTGCCGCGATCGAGGGCCAGCCCGAGGCGCTGGGCGCCAGCATCGCCACGCTGACCGAGGAGCGCGAGGCGCAGGTCGAGCGTGCCGAACAGGCCCGCCGCGCCGAGATCGAGGCCGAGGCGACGCTGAAGGCAGCCGAAAAGCGCGCGGCCGATGCCGGCGAAGCGCTGGCCGGTGCGCGTGAGGCGCGGGCGACGGCGGTGGCGCGCGCCGAGGCGGCGGACGAACGGCGGATCGAGACCAATCGCCTGTCGGGCGAGCGGTTCGAATGCCCGCCGCCGGTGCTGCCGGAGAAACTGGGCTTTCCCAGCGCCGACATCCGCATCGCCCAGAGCGAGCAGGCCGAGCATGATCGCCTCTCGGCCGAGCGCGAGCGGATCGGCCCGGTCAATCTGGTCGCAGCGCAGGAGCTGGAGGAGCTGGAGACGATCCAGGCGACCAGCCGGTCCGAAAGCGCGGAACTGACCCAGGCGATCAACCAGCTGCGCGGATCGATCGGCAGCCTCAACCGCGAGGGGCGGCAGCGGCTTCTGGCCGCGTTCGAGGCAGTGGACGGGCATTTCCGCCGGCTCTTCACGACGCTGTTCAATGGCGGCCAGGCGCATCTGGAACTGATCGACAGCGACGATCCGCTGGAGGCGGGGCTGGAGATCATGGCCCAGCCGCCGGGCAAGAAGCTGGCGGCGCTGACCCTGTTGTCGGGCGGCGAGCAGGCGCTGACTGCGGTGGCGCTGATCTTCGGCCTGTTCCTCACCAATCCGGCGCCGATCTGCGTGCTGGACGAAGTCGACGCGCCGCTGGACGACGCCAATGTCGAGCGTTTCTGCGACCTGCTCGATGCGATGGTCGCCCAGACCCGGACCCGCTACCTGATCGTCACCCATAATGCGGTGTCGATGGCGCGCATGCACCGCCTGTTCGGCGTCACCATGGTGGAGCGCGGCGTCAGCCGGCTGGTGTCGGTCAACCTGCATGGCGCCGAGGCGCTGCTGGCGGCGCAATAGGGCCAGCGCCGCGCAACCGGTCCTTGCCGCCGCGTGTCGGCTGGCGAAGCTGGCGGCCTGATCACGGAGTTGTGCCATGGACCTGCCGCCCTTTGCCCTCGACCATTGGCTGTCGGCCTATGATTTCGCGACGCCGCCGATCGCCTATAATCTGGCGTCGAGCACCGGGCCGCGCTGGAGCGTGGCGGAGATTTGCGCGCTGGGCGACGCACCGCTGGCGATCGACGATGTTGTGCTGAGCTATGCGCCGCCCGAGGGAAGCGCGGCCTTGCGCGCGGCGATCGCCGCCTTTCATGACAGCGAAGCTGACAGGGTGGTGGTGACCACCGGATCGTCGGAGGCGCTGTCGATCTTCTTCTGCCTCGCGGCGCGACCGGGCGCGCATATGTTGCTGCCCGATCCGGGCTATCCGGCCTATGCGGCGGTGGCGCAGGCCTGGGGGCTGGGAACGCGGCACTATGCGCTGACCCGCGAGACCGGCTTTGCGCAGGATGTGGATGCGATCCTGGCGCTGGTCGATGGCGACACCGCCGGGGTCGTGGTCAACACGCCGCACAATCCCAGCGGATCGGTGATGCCGCGCGCGGAGATCGCACGGCTGGCGGCGGCGCTGGCCGAGCGCGGCGTGCCGCTGCTGGTCGACGAGGTTTATCATCCGCTCTATTTCGGCGCGCCGCAGCAATCGGCCGCCGGCATCCCCAACGCCTATGTCACCAGCGACATGTCCAAGGCGCTGTCGCTGCCGGGGTTGCGGATGGGCTGGATCATCGCGCCCGACGACGCGCAGCGCGCCCGGATCATCGATGCGCGCAGCTATTTCACGATCAGCAGTTCGCCGCTGCTGGAACGGCTGGCGACCCATGCGCTGGAGCATAGCGCAGCCATCACCGATCGGCTGAAGGCCGTTGCCACTGTCAACATCGCTGTCCTCGACCGGCTGATCGCGGAAGCGAATGGCAAGCTGCAATGGGTGCGGCCGCAGGGTGGCACCACCGCCTTCCCCTGGCTGGGGGACGGGCGCGACAGCCGGCCGCTGTGCGAGGCGCTGGCGGCGCAGGGCGTGCTGCTGGCGCCGGGCGACTGCTTCGGCCAACCGGCGCATATGCGGCTGGGCTTCGCGCAGCAGGCCGAAGGGTTCGCGATCGCGGCGGAGCGGATCGCGACTGCCCTCACCCTATTTTAGCTGCGGCCGAACCAGCCCTTCATCCGGCGGAACAGGCCGCGCTCGCTGACCGCTTCGAACATCTCGTCCGGCCCTTCGGGATCGAGCACCTCATTATCGGCGAGCCAGGCCTGGACATCGGCGAGGTCCGGCACCTCATAGGGGCGCAGGGTGCGGCCGGGCTTGGTGCGCAATTCCTCGATCGCGGCGATCAGGCCACGCTGGGCGATCACCGCCGACACACGCTCGCGCGGCAAATCGAGATGTTCGGCGATCAGGTCGTCGCGAATGGCGAGAATGGTTTCCTGCCGGCCGTCATTGCCGGGCAGCGCGGTGTCGATCACCACGTCGCATTCGGTGTCGAGCCGCATCGAGCGGTTGTTCATGTTGGACGAGCCGACACGGATCAGCCGGTCATCGACGATCAATATCTTGGCATGGACATAGATGGGGGCGCCGCGCGTGGTGAAGGGGTGGTAGATGCGCAGCTTGCCATGCGGGTCGCGCTCCTTGAGCGCCTCGAACAGGCGGGCGCGGGCGGTGTCCATCGCCTGCTGTTCCAGCCAGCCATCGGCCTGGAGCGGGTTGATGATGACGATGTCCGGCCCGTCCGGATCGCCGAGCCGCTTGGCGATCGCCTCGGCAATGCGGCGCGAGGCGAAATATTGGCTTTCGGCATAGATGCAGTGCCGGGCGGCCGCGATCTGGTGGAGATAGAGCTGCTCGATCTCGATCAGCTCTTCCTGATCGTCCATCTTCGGCGCGGAGCGGGCGATGGCGACATCGACATGCTCGAAATGGACCGGCAGCGCGTCGGGCCAGCAATCATATTCGCCCTCGACCGGGGCCAGTTCATCGCCGCCGGCACCGACCCAGCGGGCGCGGGCATGGTCGCCCAGCGCCATCGCCACCGGCCCCTGCAAGGCGGTCGTCGCATCATGCCAGGGGCCATAGGGTGAGCCGTCGGGATGGCGGCGGGCCGGATCCTCGTCGCGATGATGGCGGGTGTCCCAGCGGTCGCCGGTCATGTCGATGCCGCCGCAAAAGGCGAAACAATCATCGATCACGACGATCTTCTGATGATGGGAGGCGGCGGGCGGATGATGGCCGTCCAGCTTCACCGTGACGCGCGGATGGGCCATCCATTTGAGCGTGGTGAAGAGGTTGGTCGGCCGGACCATCGACTTCATCGCGCCCATGTCCCAGCGCAGCAGATAGATTTCCAGGTCCGGCGTGCGTTCCACCAGCCAGCTGATGAAGTCGCCGATCACCACCGGCGCGCCATCATCGGACTGGTCTTCGCGGATCAGGCTGATCGCGGCGTCGAAATCCCAGCCGATCAGCATGATCCGCTTCTTCGCCTTCAGCATCGCGGCGCGGGCATGGCGGAAATAGGCATCGGCATCGACGATCACGCTGGCACGCACCGCCTGTTCGATGCGCCAGCAATCCTCGCCGGGGGTGGGAAGGCCGGTCATGCTCATGCGCCGGCACTTCCGACGACCAGACAGGCAAGGAACATCAGCAATCCTGCAAAACGGTTGGATCGGAATTTGACGAGCGGATCGGTGCCGTCTTCCTTCAGCGTGCCGACCTGCCATAACAGATGGGCGGCCATCGGCGCCAGCGCGACCAGCGCCAGCAGCTGCGGCCGGACCTGCCAGATGGCGCTGGCCCACAGCGCAAGCGCGACGAGATAGCAGAGCGTCACCCCGCCCCGGACATGACGGCCCATCGACAAGGCGCTGGAGCCAATGCCGATCAGCGCGTCATCCTCCCGGTCCTGCAGCGCATAGATGGTGTCATAGCCCAGCACCCAGAAGATGCAGCCGGCATAGAGGCACAGGCCCGGCAGGGTCAGCGCACCGGCAATCTCGCTCCAGCCGACCAGCGCCGCCCAGGAAAAGACGATGCCGAGCCAGACCTGCGGCCAGCCGGTGATCCGCTTCATGAAGGGATAGGCCGCTACCAGCGCCAGTGAGCCGAGCGCCACGACCTGGGCATAGCCGCTGAACTGGAACAGCACGATCAGGCCGATCAGGCAGAGCGCGAGCAGCCAGGCCCAGGCGGTCTTGACCGACATCGCGCCGCTGGCGAGCGGCCGGGCGGCGGTGCGCGCGACCCGCGCGTCGAGATCGCGATCGACGATATCGTTGAAGACGCAGCCCGCGCCGCGCATCGCGATGCTGCCGAGCAGCAGCCACAGGATCAGCGGCCAGCGGACAAGGGCACCGCCCGCCAGTGCCACGGCCCAGGCGCCCGGCCAGAACAGCAGCCACCAGCCGATCGGCCGGTCGAGTCGGGCCAGCGAGGCCAGGATTCGCGGGGTTTCCGGCAGGCGCGCGAGCAGGCCGCGCGCTTCGCTGTCGGGGACGATCGACTGATTCACTGCAACTCCGTTCGTCCCGCGCTTGTCGGGAACGCGCTTTCCTCTTTAGGGAAGATCGGGCCGACGACAAGCGCGGCCGGAATGGACGAGACAAAATGACCGCTACCCCCGCCTGGCCGCCGCAGAGCGCCCCGCGCCTGCATGTCGAAACGCTGCTGGGCGAAGGGGTCGCCGTGCCGGTGGACGGCAATGGCGCCCATTACCTCATCAGCGTGATGCGGGTGAAGCCGGACGATATCGTGCTGCTGTTCGACGGCAAGTCGGGCGAATGGGCGGCGCGGGCGCGCGATATTCGCAAGCGCGACCTGGTGCTGGAATGCGTGCAGCAAACCAAGCCGCCGGAGGTGGTTCCCGATTTCTGGCTGTGCTGCGCGCCGATCAAGAAGGGGCGGATCGACCTGATCGCGGAAAAGGCGTGCGAGCTGGGCGTGGCGCGATTGCAGCCGGTGCTGACCCGGCGGGCGGTGGTCGACAAACTCAATCTCGACCGGCTGCACGCCCATCTGGTCGAGGCGGCCGAGCAATGCGGCCGCACCGCCCTGCCCGAACTGACCGAGATGGTGAAGCTCGACGCGCTGCTGAAGGGCTGGTCGGCCGAGCGACATCTGTTCTTCGCCGACGAGACCGGCGGCGCATCGCTGGACGAAACCTTGCGCGCCCATCCCGGCCCGGCGGCCTTCCTGGTCGGGCCGGAGGGCGGATTCGACCCGGCCGAGCGCGACGCGATCCGGGCGACGCCGGGGGCAGTGCCGGTGTCGCTGGGCCCGCGAATCCTGCGCGCGGAGACGGCCGCGATCGCCGCCACGGCGGCCTGGATGACGGTGAATGGCGACTGGGGCTAATGGTTTTCTTCCGCAACCAATTGAAGCGGACATAGGCCTGCCTTATCTGTCGCATTCGCGCCTCGATTTGACGCGCAAAGGGGAAAGATTAAGGGCGGGGCATGAGCACCAGAACAGACTCGGGCGGACATGATCCCGTCATCGAAAGCCGCGACCAGCTGATCGCGGCCTTTGCCAAGGGCGCCAAGCCCAAGGATCGCTGGCGGATCGGCACCGAACACGAGAAATTCGTCTATTCGACGAAGGACCATCACGCCCCGGCCTATGAGGAAAAGGGCGGCATCCACACGCTGCTGATCGGCCTCACTCGCTATGGCTGGAGCCCGGTGTTCGAGGGCGAGAATATCATCGCTTTGTCCGGCGCCGACGGCACGATCAGCCTGGAGCCGGCTGGCCAGCTGGAACTGAGCGGTGCGCCGCTCGACAATCTGCACCAGACCTGCGCCGAGACCGGCCGCCATCTGGAACAGGTGAAATATGTCGGCGACATGCTGGGGCTGGGCTTCCTGGGCCTTGGCATGTGGCCCGACAAGACCCGCGCCGAGCTGCCGATCATGCCCAAGGGCCGCTACGACATCATGCTGCGGCACATGCCGCGCGTGGGATCGATGGGCCTGGACATGATGCTGCGCACCTGCACCATCCAGACCAACCTCGACTATGGCAGCGAGGCGGACATGGTGCAGAAGTTCCGCGTCTCGCTGGCGCTGCAGCCGCTCGGCACCGCGCTGTTCGCCAATTCGCCCTTCACCGAGGGCAAGCCCAACGGCTTCCTGTCCTATCGCAGCCATATCTGGTCGGACACCGACCCGCAGCGCACCGGCATGCTGCCCTTCGTGTTCGAGGACGGCTTTGGCTATGAGCGCTATGCCGACTATGCGCTCGATGTGCCGATGTATTTCGTCTATCGCGACGGTAAATATATCGATGCGGCGGGCCTGTCCTTCCGCGACTTCCTCGACGGCAAGCTGTCGGTGCTGCCGGGCGAAAAGCCGACCGAGAAGGATTGGGAGGATCACCTCTCCACTGCCTTCCCCGAAGTGCGCCTCAAGAGCTTCCTGGAAATGCGCGGGTCCGATGGCGGGCCGTGGAATCGCATCTGTGCGCTGCCGGCCTTGTGGGTCGGCCTGCTCTATGACCAGGGTGCGCTCGACGCGGCCTGGGATCTGGTCAAGGACTGGAGCATGGAGGAGCGGCAGGTGCTGCGCGATTCCGTGCCGAAGCTGGGCCTGGACGCGCCGGTGTCGGGCGGGCGCACGCTGCGCGACATCGCGCCGCAGGTGCTGGACATCGCTCGCTCAGGGCTGGCCGCGCGCCAGCGGTTCAACGCCGCAGGCGACAATGAGACCGGCTATCTGTCGGCGCTCGATGAAGTGATCGCCACCGGCAAGACCCCGGCCGAACGGCTGCTCGACCGCTATCATGGCGAATGGGGCGGCGATGTCAGCCGCGTCTATGCCGAGGAAAGCTTCTGATCCTACCCAGCCCGCCGGTCATTCGGCGGGCTGGGTTTCCCGTGGCGCGTCCGGCTTGCGGCCGACGACCCAGGCGAAGAAGCGCGGCACCGGCGCATTGCGTGCCATCCAGTCGCTATAGGCCTGATAGGCGGGATCGGCGGACAGATGCTGTTCCTCCGTCCTGGCCCGCCAATAATAGACAGCGTTGGTGACACCCAGCAGCGCGCAATTGCGCACCATGTCGGTCAGGCTGCCCGTGGTGGTGAGGAAGGGCAGCGACGAGAACCACCAGAAGAGATTCTTGGTCAGATAGGCCGGGTGGCGGGTCCAGCGATAGGGCCCATGGGTCAATATGCCGCGATGGGTAAGGTTGGAGAAGCGGATGCCGAAGGCGACCGTCGCCCAGGCATAGATGGCGGTCAGCAGCACCAGCAAGGCGCCCAGCCCCCATTGCAGCGCCGGCATGCCGTGCGTCCAGACATCCCATTCGGCGCCGCCGCCATGATAGTCGAACGGGCCGCCCGCCCCCATCATGACGAAGGGCGGATAGCAGAGCAAAGCCGCGAGCCAACCGCCCAGATAGGGATTGGCGGTGCGGATATGGGAATCCAGCGGTTTCATCGTCAGCAGATAGCCGACCGTCGCCATGCAGACGTCGATCATGAACATGATGCCGATCAGGAAACCGGTCAGCGCGACCGGATTGTGCAGCAGGTCGTCGAGCCGCCAGTCGATGACGCTGGCGAAATTGCCCGGCACGATGCTGATCATGAAGGCGGTGAAAAAGCCCTTCACCGCCCAGGCGCGGGCATGGTTGGCGACCTGTGCCATGTCCGCCTTGCCGGCCGCGCCACCGATGACCCACTGACCGAAGGCGAAACAGGCATCGCGCGGTTCGACCAGCCGGCGGTCGAGCCAGATGACATAGGGGATGGACAGCAACAGCAGCCAGGGCGCCGCCGCCATCAGCAGATCCATGGCGAAACGATAGCTGCCGGTCCAATACCAGCGACCGATGCAGTAGCAGACGGCAATGGCCAGCCATGTGGCCCACAGGCCTGCGATCTTCACCAGGCTGATGTCGAGCATGCTGCGGACCGAGCGGGCCGGCGCGTTCCAGTCGACGCCGGTGCTGGGGTTGCGATGCACCTTGTCCACCAGCAGCGACCACAGCACCATCGGTATGCCGCAGGCGACTACGGCAGCCAGACCGGCATTGGGACCGTTCATGCCATAATGGCGCGCCACCAGGGTCCAGAGGCCAAGGCCGACAAGGCCGGCAATGCCGACACCATGGCTGACGGCGGATTTGGGGCAGGGATCGGCGCTCTTGCTCATGGGATCGGGCTTATAGCCGATATTGGTAAGCAAGCCATGAAGCCATCGCCTCAGCCGCCCAGCACGTTGATGGTGAAGGCGAGGATGCCGAGGTTGAAGACGAAGGCGGCGAGGCAGTGGAGCGTCACCGTGCGGCGCATGCCGGTCGCGGTGATCGACACGTCGGAGGTCTGGAAGGTCATGCCGAGGGTGAAGCCGAAATAGAGGAAGTCCCAATAGACCGGCTCGTCCGTGTCCGGGAAATCCAGGCCGCCCGCATCCTTGCCCTTGTCATCGGCGAGGTAGAAGGCATGGGCATAGTGCATCGCATAGACGAGGTTGGAAAAGAGCCAGGCGATGACGAGCGTCGCCAGCAGCAGCACGACGCTTTCCGCATCGGGATGGCCCGGCGCGCTGGCGGCGACGCCGACCGCGACCAGGATGACGATGCACACCACCCCGGTCAGCAGCAGCATCAGTTGCCGGTTGGCGTCGTTGAGCACGGCCTCGCGCCGCATCTGTGCCGGATCGGAATCGATCAGCGGCACGGCGGCGAGGCAGAAGGCGATGGCGGCCAGGTCGAACCCGCCCATCACCGCCTCATGCCAGGGCAGCCAAAGGGCCAGCGGCGCGATCGACAACAGCAGCATGAGGAACATGCCATAGCGCCAGGGAAAGAGGGTGGATCGCTTCTGCGTCTTGGCCATGGCGCATCAAAGGCCTGAAAATGCCGCCGCGCAAGCGTTTAGAGCACGGTCGCCACCAGGCCGAGCGCGGCTGCCTCATTGGCTTCCAGATACCAGTTTTCCGGCGCACGCTGCAGCACCTCCTCCATCGTCACCTGCGATCCCAGGATCAGATTGGCGAACCCCTCATTCTGGATCGCGATCGATGCCTCGATCTCGTGGAGCGAGGCCTTGAGCGTAGCGATGCAGGTGGAGAGCGGCCCTTCGAGATGGATATTCTTGGTGATGAGCCGCTCATGGATCATCAGCCGGGTGCCGCGCGTCAGATAGCGATTCTCGGTGGCGAAGAAGCTCATGAAGGTGGCGCCGGCCGAATAGACCGCGGTCTTGCCGAGGAAGACCAGGCGCCGTTCGGGATAGAGGTCCGAATGGAAGCGGATATCCTCCCCCATCATCCGCGCGATCTCCGGATCGCCACCCAGGGTGGAGATTTCCACCACCACCAGCCCCTGCTGCGGCGCGGTGGACAGGCAATTCTTGAAATGCAGATACATGCCATGATCGACCACGCCCGACAGCATGATCGCGGGAAATTCGAAATCCTTGGGGGTCAGCATCGGCGCGGTCATCAGCATCGTCTCTTGGTCCTCTGGCGGATGGCAATCGACCGGCATTACGCACGGGCCGCCATTTGGTGCCCGAGCGGCCATGCGCTTTTGTCTGGCGCGGGGCGCAAGAGGCTGTAAAGAACAGATCATGACCATGGGGCAATGGCGATGATCGCGAAACTCAAAGGACGGCTGGACAGCACGGGCATCGACCATGCCATCATCGATGTCGGCGGGGTCGGCTATCTGGTCGGCGCGTCATCGCGGACGCTGGCGGCGCTCGGCCCGGTGGGCGAGGCGGTGACCATCCATACCGAGATGCTGGTGGCCGAGGATTCGATCCGGCTGGTCGGCTTTGCCCGCGCCGAGGAGCGCGACTGGTACCGGCTGCTGACCCATGTGCAGGGCGTGGGATCGCGCGTGGCGCTCGCGATATTGTCGGCGCTGGAGCCGCTGGAACTGCACCGCGCGGTGGCGATGGGCGACAAGGCGATGATCGCGCGTGCCAATGGCGTTGGCCCGAAGCTCGCCCAGCGCATCGTCAATGAGCTGAAGGACAAGATCGGCGCCGCCCCGGCCGGTGCGCCCGGCATGCCGGGCGTGGTCGCGCTGCCGACCGGCAGCTTTGCCGCCGACGCGCTGTCGGCGCTGCAGAATCTGGGCTTCAAGCCGGCCGAGGCGAGCGGCGCGGTGGCCGCCGCCGAAGAGGAACTGGGCGAAGGCGCCAGCCTTGACGCGCTGGTCCGCCTGGCGCTGCGGAAGGCGGCGAAGTGACGGCCTTCCGCCAAGGCCGTCATGCTGAACTTGTTTCAGCATCCATGGCGCCGGCTGCACCGAACGGAGGCATCAATGAAGCAGCCGTGCGTCTATATTCTGGCGAGTCAGCCATACGGCACGCTCTACATCGGCGTGACCTCCAACTTGCTGGGCCGGATGATGCAGCATCGCGCAAGCAGGATGCCGAGCTTTACCGCTCGATATGGCGTGCATCGGCTTGTCCGTTACGAAGCCTGCGATACGATGGAACAGGCCATCCTTCGCGAAAAGCAGCTGAAACGGTGGCATCGCCAATGGAAAATCAATCTCATCGAAGCCGACAATCCGCAATGGAGCGATCTGGCGATGGAATTGGGATTGCCCCCCTTAAGTCCGTGACGGGGGCAGGATGGATGCTGAAACAAGTTCAGCATGACGAAATGAGTGATATCCGCTGATGAGCGAAGAGGATCGCCTGATCACCCCGGCCCGTCGTGCCGAGGATGTCGATGCGGCGCTGCGGCCCAAGTCGCTCGACGAATTTGTCGGGCAGCAGGCGGCGCGCGAGAATCTGCGTATCTTCATCCAGGCGGCGCGCACCCGTGGCGAGGCGCTGGACCATGTGCTGTTCTTCGGCCCGCCCGGCCTTGGCAAGACGACGCTGGCACAGATCGTCGCCAAGGAAATGGGCGTGGGTTTCCGCGCCACGTCCGGCCCGGTGATCGCCAAGTCGGGCGACCTGGCCGCCCTGCTCACCAATCTGGACGAGGGCGATGTCCTGTTCGTCGACGAGATTCACCGGCTCAATCCGGCGGTCGAGGAAGTGCTCTATCCCGCGATGGAGGACCGGGCGCTCGACCTGATGATCGGCGAAGGCCCGTCGGCCCGGTCGGTCCGGATCGACCTGCCGCGCTTCACCCTGGTCGGCGCGACCACGCGCCAGGGGTTGCTGACGACGCCGCTGCGCGATCGTTTCGGCATTCCGGTGCGGCTGCAATTCTATACCGTCGACGAGCTGGAGCTGGTGGTCCGGCGCGCGGCGCGCCTGCTGGACCTGGCGATCACGTCGGACGGCGCGATCGAGATTGCCCGCCGGTCGCGCGGGACGCCGCGCATCGCCGGGCGGCTGCTGCGCCGGGTGCGCGACTTTGCAAATGTCGCCGGCGCCCCGACCGTCGATGCCAAGGTGGCGGACGCCGCGTTGCAACGGCTGGAGGTCGATCATCTCGGCCTCGACCTGATGGACCGGCGCTATCTGCACATGATCGCCGATATCTATCGCGGTGGTCCGGTGGGGGTCGAGACGCTGGCGGCCGGACTGTCCGAGGCGCGCGACACGATCGAGGAAGTGGTCGAACCCTATCTGATCCAGTTGGGGCTGATCGCCCGCACCGCACGGGGTCGCTGCCTCAACGGGCCGGGCTGGAAGCATCTGGGCCTCAATCCCCCGGCCGGGTCGCAGGACGGGCTGTTCGACTGATCCCATTGGCGCTTGCGCCATTCGGCCAGCCTTTCTAGAGCGCGCGCTTTCCCGATTCGACGCAGCGATATGCGCCGAAACCGGTTATTGTGCATGGCCGTTACGGCAAGGCCGGGCTATAGCCAGCTGGCGCTGCAGGCGCGCGGCAGACGCGCCGATGTAAGAGGAGTTGAGCCTGTGAGGGCGATCGAACGTTTCCCCAATCTGGTCACCATGTTCTTTGCCCGCGCCAAGGAAAAGGGCGACGCGCCCTTCCTGTGGCGCAAGACGCAGGGCACATGGCAATTGCTGAGCTGGGCCGAAGTCGCGCGCCAGGTGGCGGCGATGGCGGCCGGGCTGAAGGCGGAAGGGCTGAAGCCCGGCGACCCGGTGATGCTGGTCAGCGAAAATCGCCCGGAATTCTGCATCGCCGACCTCGCCATCATGGCGGCGGGCTGCATCACGGTGCCGACCTACACCACCAATACGACGCGCGACCATCAGCATATCCTGACCGACAGCGGCGCGCGCGCGGTGATCGTGTCGACCGCCAAGCTGGCGACGACGCTGATGCCGGCGGTGCTGCGATCGCAGGTCAGCCTGGTCATTCCGATGGAGCCGATCCGCGGTGCGCAGGGCAATTATACCTGCCGCCTGTGGTCCGACCTGATCGCCGCCCATCCGGCCGATGTCGATGCCTGTGCGCTGGCCCAGACTGCCGTGCGCAGCGACCAGGCTTGCATCATCTATACCAGCGGTACCGGCGGCGCCCCGCGCGGCGTGATGCAGCATCATGGCGCGATCCTGGCCAATGTCGAAGGTGCGGGACAGGTGGTGCTGGAGGATTTTGGCTGGGGCGACGAGGTTTTCCTGTCCTTCCTGCCCCTGAGCCACGCCTATGAACATAGTGGCGGCCAGTTCCTGCCGATGCTGCTGGGCGGGCAGATCTATTATGCCGAAGGGCTGGAGAAGCTGGCCAGCAATATCGAGGAAGCCCGGCCGACCATCATGGTCGTGGTGCCGCGCCTGTTCGAGGTGCTGCGCACCCGCATCATCAAGTCGATCGAGAAGCAGGGCAAATTCCCCACCTATCTGCTCAACCAGGCACTGCGCATCGCCGCCAAGGAACAGCAGGGCAAGTCGTCGATCGTCGACCTGCCGATGAAGGCGCTTTTGGCGCGCACCCTGATCCCCAAGATTCGCGCCCGTTTCGGCGGGCGGATGAAGGCGCTGGTGTCGGGCGGCGCGCCGCTGAACCCGGATGTCGGCCTGTTCTTCGAGGCTATGGGGCTGATGCTGCTGCAAGGCTATGGCCAGACCGAGGCCGGACCGGTGATCAGCTGCAACCGCCCCGCCGCCGGCATCGCGATGGACACGGTCGGCCCGCCGCTGGACGGGGTCGAGGTCAAGATCGCGGAAGATGGCGAGATATTGGTGCGCGGCGAGCTGGTGATGCACGGCTATTGGCGCAACCCGGCCGAGACCGAGAAGGTGCTCAAGGATGGCTGGCTGCATACCGGCGACATTGGCGAGATCGATGGCCGCGGCCGCATCCGCATCACCGACCGCAAGAAGGATCTGATCGTCAACGACAAGGGCGACAATGTGTCGCCGCAGAAGGTCGAGGGCATGCTGACGCTGCAGCCGGAGATCGGCCAGGCGATGGTCTATGGCGATCGTCGCCCGCATCTGGTCGGCCTGCTGGTGCCGGATTCGGAATGGACGATGGAATGGGCGGCGGCCAATGGCCGGCCGATCAAGGGCATCACCGATGATCCGACCTATCTGGCGGCGCTGCGCGCGGCGGTCGACCGGGTCAATGACGATCTGTCGGTGATCGAGCGGGTGCGCCGCTTCATCCTGGCGGATGAGCCGTTCGCGATCGAGAATGAGGAGCTGACGCCGTCGATGAAGATCCGGCGCCATGTCATCCGCAAACGCTATCAGGACCGGCTGGACGCGCTCTACAAGGGGTAGGCGCGTCCCCGGACCTATTTTGCCGGTGCGCGATAGGGGATGAAATCGCCCAGCGCGCAATTGCCGGTGGCGATGCCGCTGACCAGATCGGCGCTGCTGGTGATGTCGCCCCGGCAATATTGCGAGCCGAAGGTGCGCACGATCATCGTGTCGCCACGGGCAAGGCCATTGCAGCTGCCGATCAGTTCATTCTTGTAAACCAGCTTCTTGCTGACACGATAGAGCAGCGTATTGCCGCTGATGACGGTGAAATTGGTCTGCGGCTCGCGGTTGACGCAGGTCAGCTTGTCGCCCGGCACCAGTCCGGCCAGCGCCTTGTCCATCTTGGCCGCCTGCTTCTCGGTCAGCGGCGTGGGCTCATAAGTGCCGCTGCAGGCCGCCAGCGCCAGCGGGGCCAGACATATCCATGCGCGCATCGCCTCTCTCCATCCATGTCCTTGCAAACAGGACGCCATGATAGTGCGGAATCCGTCGAGGACCGCGCCTAAAATGCGTCCTTGCCGGCGCGCCGCTCCGCCAGTTGGGCGACGTCCTGCGCGCGCATGAAGATGTTGGTGTCGCGCTCTTGCGCGATCGTCGTGGGCACTGTCGGCTCGCCATGCGCACGGGCAGCAACGACATCCGCCATGCGCGCCTGAAGCGCGGCATTGTCCGGCTCCACCGTCAACGCGAAGCGGCCATTGCTCTCCGTATATTCATGGGCGCAATAGACGATGGTATCGCCTGGCAGCGCCTTGAACCGCTGCATATTGGCGAACATCTGCGCCGCCGTCCCTTCAAACAGGCGGCCGCAGCCCATGGCGAAGAGCGTGTCGCCGACGAAGAGGATCGCGTCATCGGCCAGATGATAGGCGATATGGCCGGCGGTATGGGCGGGAACGGCCATCACCATGGCGACATGATCGCCGATGCGGACGCTGTCCCCCTCCCCCACTTGCCGGTCGAGCGTGTCGATCTTCGCCGCTTCGGCCGCCGGGCCGGTGATGAGGCAGCCGGTCTCCGCCTTGATACCGGCATTGCCGCCGACATGATCGGGGTGCCAATGGGTGTTCCAGATCTGGTCGATGGTCCAGCCGCGTTCCGCAGCAGCCGCCAGCACGGGGTCGGCGACCGACGGGTCGACCGCGACTGTCTGGCCGCTGGCATCATCATACAGCAGCCAGACATAATTGTCCGAGAGGACAGGGACGCGGACGACCTGCAGCATCGGCTTACCACGCCCCGATATTGGGCATCGACACCCAGGGTTCGGCCGGGTCGAGCCGGCCGTCCTGCAACAGTTCGACCGAGATATTGTCGGGGGTGCGGATGAACGCCATGTGGCCATCGCGCGGCGGGCGGTTGATGATGATGCCGGCGTCCATCAGCCGCTGGCAGGTCTCGTAGATATTGTCGACCTGATAGGCGAGATGGCCGAAATTGCGGCCGCCATCATAGACTTCCGCCGGGCTGCCATCCTGCGGCGGCCAGTTGTAGGTCAGTTCCACCTGCGCGTCCTCGTCGCCCGGCGCAGCGAGATAGACGAGGGTGAAGCGGCCCGCCTCGCTGTCGAAGCGCTTGACCTCCTTGAGGCCGAGCAGTTCGAAAAAGCCGATGGTCTTGTCGAGATCCGTGACGCGGATCATCGTGTGCAGATATTTGAGCAAAGCTTTCTCCGTTCGTCGCCATAAAGCAACGGTTCATCGGTAGATTGGCAGATAGCTCCCTAGATAGGACCGGGACCGGCCCGGCGGAAGAGGAAAGCGATCATGGCTCTGGAAATGCGGGACAAGGTGCTTCTGGGTTCGGCGGCGGTACTGGCGGTCGGCGTGATCGCGGGCGGCTATCTGCTGGGTGACGGCCTCAAGCGCGCGAGGGCGGCGGACCGATCGGTCACGGTGCGGGGCCTGGCCGAGAAGGACGTGACCGCCGACCTTGCCACCTGGTCGATCAGCTATTCGGCGACCGGCACCGACCTGCCGACGGTACGGGCGGAAATCGACGCCAATACCCAGGAACTCAAGGCCTATTTCGCCAGCCTGGGGTTCAAGCCCGATGCGCTGACCCCGGTCGGCGCGGGCGTGAACCAATATCTCAACAATGGCATCAACAATATCACCATCACCCAGCGGATGCTGCTGCGCACCACCGACATTGCCCGCGCCCAGCGCGCCGTCGCCCAGCAGTTCGACCTGGTCCGGCGCGGCGTGACGCTGCAGGAAGGATCGGGGATGCGCTACAGCTTTACCAGGCTCAACGACCTCAAACCCCCGATGGTGGCGGCCGCGACGCGGGATGCGCGCGCGGCGGCCGAGCAGTTCGCCAAGGATTCAGGGTCCGGCGTCGGCGGCATCAAGAGCGCGACCCAGGGCTATTTCTCGATCGACCCGCGCGACGGCGAGGGCGGCGACGGATCGAGCGACACGCCCTACAAGAAGGTGCGCGTGGTCACGACCGTCGACTTCTACCTGAAATAGGGTCAGCAGCGGCCCCGGCGGCGGTCCTTCTTCGAACAGTCGCTCTTGTCGCCGATGATCGCGCCGGCAGTGCCACCGATGACAGCGCCCTCGGTGGTGCCGAGACCGGTCGCGCTGCCGATCACCGCGCCGCCTGCGCCACCGATCAGGCCACCACGGGTTGCGCCGCGCGAGCAGGCCGTGAGCGAGGTCGCGCCAGCCAGCAACAGGCCAAGCGCTATCATGCGGGAAAATTTGCCAGTCATATCATTACCATCCATTCCGTTATCCCGCTCGGTCGGCGAACGGGCGGGATCGGATGGGGGTTCCGTGACAAAATCTTGCTGATCAATCAGCCCGCCGGCTTGGGCGCCGTTGCCTCCGGTTCCAGACGTCCCAGATTTTCCGCCGCTGCCTTGCCAGCCGGTGCATCCGGCGCCAGCTTCACCGCCCGCTGCCAAGCCGAGCGGGCGATGTCCGCATGATCTGTGAGGACGGCGATATTACCCTCCTCCAGCGCGACCGAGGCATCATCGGGCGACAATTGCACCGCGCGGGCGATATGCGCCTGGGCCAGTGACAGTTCGCCAGTGCGGCGCGCCAGCGTGGCCGACAGCAGCCAGGCGAGCGGATCCTTGGGCGCCTGGGTCAGCGCGGTGTCGAGTGAACCACGCGCGCCATCGACATCGCCCAGCGCCACCAGCGCGCGGGCGCGATCGAGATGCAGTTCGCCCTTTTCCATGCCATCGGGCAGGCCGCGCGCCAGCGCCGCGTCGAAATCCTCCCGCGCTTTCTTGGCGTCGCCGCTGGCAAGGGCGGCATTGCCGGCCTGCCCCCAAAGGCGCGCGCTCTGCACGATCTCGCCGCCGCGCTCGGCCTCCTCCGCCGCCTGTTGGAAGGCGACGATCGCCGGCCCCCAGCGCTCCGCCCGCGACAAAGCAAAGCCCATGCAGTGGCGGGCGTAGAAGCTGCCGCCGTCGATCCGCCAATTCTGGGCGAAGGTGATTGCCTTGTCCGGCGATTCCAGCGCCTGGTCGAGGCAGGCCTGGAACGGCCCGGCAAATTTGGCCGGGACCGGGATGCGCCCGTCGGCGTCGGGCGCCGAACGGGCGGCCGCGGCCTGTTGGACTGACGCTGCGGAGGCGGCCGCCGCTGCGGCATCCTCCTTCTTCTTGCGGCTGTTGCGCATCACCGCCTCGATCTCGGGATCATAGGCCTGCATGAACATCAGGAGGGGGAGGATGACGGGCATCAGCGATTGTCCAGAAGAGCGGCGACGGTGCGGATCAGCAGGGCGATGTCGCCGTCGCGGGAAAGGCGATGGTCGCCATCCTTAATGAGCAGCGTCTGCACATCGGATGAACGCAGCCGGTCGGCCGTGCGCAACGCGATCTCCCAGGGGACATCCGTATCGCATTGCCCCTGGAGCAGCCGGACCGGGCAGTCGATCGCGATTGCATCGTCCAGCAAGCGATGCGCCTGACCGGACTGCCAGAAGCCGAGCGTCGTCACATAGGGATGGTCGCCATAGGGCGTGGGTTCCTCGATCCGCCCCTCGGTCGCCAGCAGCGCCTTGTCGGCATCGGTAAAGCCCCACTGCGTGAAGTCGGGCGCGGCGGCGATGCCGACCAGCCCCATGATGCGGTCCGGGCGGGCCAGCGCAATCAGCAGCGCCAGCCAGCCGCCCATCGACGATCCGACCAGCAGCAGCGGCCCTTGCGTCAGCCCGTCGATCAGGGCCAGCGCATCATCACGCCAGCTGGCGAGCGTGCCATCCTCGAACCGGCCCTCGCTGGCGCCGCAACCGGCATAGTCGAGCCGCAGCATCGCCCTGCCCTGCTCGGCGGCCCAGGCGTCGAGCGCGATCGCCTTGCCCCCTTCCATGTCCGACATGTAGCCCGGCAGGAAGAGGATGGTCGGCCCCTGCCCCGGACGATGGCGATAGGCGAGGCGCAGCCCGTCGGCACGCGCGAGAAATTGGGGGGAAGATTCGGGCGCGTTCAAGTTTCAAAGGCTCCATCGCTGTGGACCGGGGCACGGCATGGCTCCGGATTGCCATGTTTTGACGGCAAAAATAGCCCTTTCCCGTGAAAGTTCAAAAAAAACGCATTGCCGCGTTGACAGGTCTGGAGGCCGCCGTTAGAGGCGCACTCCTACCCCGTGCCCAGATGGCGGAATTGGTAGACGCACCAGCTTCAGGTGCTGGCGATCGCAAGGTCGTGGAGGTTCGAGTCCTCTTCTGGGCACCATTTTCCTTCGGTGAGGAAGGAAGCAAAAACCGCCGGAAACGGCGTTTTTTTTGTGCCTGTCGCAGGTCGAACCGCTGTCGATCCGATGACCAGGCTATGCCGTCCGAACAAAAACGCCGCCCGGTCCATGATGGACAGGACGGCGCTTATGTCTTCACAGTGTGGACAGCCTCAGCTGCCGTTCGGGCCGCCGCCCGGACCGGCACCACCGGCCGAGCCGGCACCCATGGCACCCACGGCACCGATATTGCCGAAAATCTCGTCGAACAGGCTGCGGTGGCGGCCCAGCGTCGGGGTCTTGTCGCCGGTCGGCGAGATGTGCGCGACCTGTTCCAGGCCCATGCGATCGACCGCGACGACGTTGCCGGCCGGATCGAACCGGACATGCAGGACGGTCTGCGACACCGGCTTGGGGTTGGAGAAGGCAAGCGAGCGCATGTCGCGCGACACATAATACCAGTCCTGTTCGCCAAACTGGGCGACGAAGCTGGGACGGCCCAGCGTGCCTTCGACCGAGGCACGGTTGTCGATGCCGGGCTGGACGGAGTCCACCAGCAGCTTGTCGACCTGATAGCCCTGATGCGTGCGGATGCGGGTACAGCCCGATGCGCTGATCACGATCGCGCCGAGGCCCAGAGCCAGCAGGAAACGCCCGCGGCGGGACTGGCGGCTAAACTTGCGCATGGTCTTCTCCTGCGGGGACGGGCCCGCGAACCCAAGAAACAGAAAGCCGCCATTGCATCGGGCGGCCCAGCGATCAATATGGAAATGCGCAGGCCCCGGCAAGGGGCGCACGCGCCCGCGAAGCCCGCTGGCCCACATTCCATCACGAAAAGACGGCAACCCATGTCCCAATCCCGTCCTTCCTTCCTCCAGCGCCTGCTGGGCCGCGATGATCCCAAGGCGGGCCTGATGCCGCTTTATCATGCGGTGGTGGCCGAGGGACGGCAGCCGCACTGGTATCTGCAGGGCGGTGTGCCCGATACGCTGGACGGCCGGTTCGACATGATCGTCGCGATACTGGCGCAGGTGCTGATGCGACTGGAGGCGCTGGGCGCGGCGCAGGACAGCGTGTGGCTGACCGAACTTTTCGTCGACGACATGGACGGCCAGTTGCGCCAGGAAGGGATTGGCGATGTTGTCGTCGGCAAGCATATCGGCCGGATGATGAGCGCGCTGGGCGGACGACTGGCGGCCTATCGTGCGGCCTTGACGGGGGAGGGCGATCTGGAGGATGCGCTGCGCCGAAACCTGTATCGCGGTGATGCCCCGTCGGCAGAAGCGCTCTGCCATGTCGAGGGCGCGTTGCGCGCACGCTGGACACGCCTGGCATGCCTGACCCGCGACGCCTTGCTGGCTGGAGACCTTGGATGAGCGACATGATCGAATTTTCGCGCCCCGTGCGCGCCGACCAGCTGGGCAAGCTGGGCGACAGTCTGGTGACCATCAGCGCCGATGAGGGCGAGCGCGCCGCGCTGATGCGCCGTTTTGCGCTGCTGGCGCTCGACCGGCTGGAGGCGGATTATCGGCTGAGCGCGGAGGGCAGCACGATCCTGGCACGCGGGCGGGTCCGCGCCGCCCTGGCCCAGCCCTGCGTCGCCACCGGCCTGCCGGTGCCCGAGACGATCGACACCGATTTCCTGCTGCGCTTCGTGCCCGAGAGCGGCGACCTGCCCGAGGGCGAGGAACTGGAGCTGGACGCGGAGGATTGCGACACGATCGGCTATGACGGCAATGTCATCGACATGGGCGAGGCGGTGGCCGAAACCGTGGCGCTGGCGATGGAACCCTATCCGCGCGCGCCGGAGGCCGACAGCTATCTGCGCGAGGCCGGGGTACTGACCGAGGATCAGGCCAGCCCCTTTGCCGCGCTGCTGGCCATGGCCAAGGATGAAAAGGGCAAGAAGAAGGGCTGACACGCCCGACTGTTTCCCTTTCGTTCCCATGGTGGCATAAGGCCGGCCATGGACGCCCCGCCGCCCGCGCTGCGCAAGATCATCCATATCGACATGGACGCTTTTTATGCGTCGGTCGAACAGCGTGACGATCCCGGCCTGCGCGGCAAGGCGATCGCCGTGGGCGGAGGCGGTCCGCGCGGCGTGGTCGCCACCTGCAGCTATGAAGCGCGGAAATTCGGCGTGCGATCGGCGATGCCGGGTGCAAGAGCGCGGCGATTATGCCCCGAGCTGCTGTTCGTGAAGCCGCGCTTCGAAGTCTATCGCAGCGTATCTGCCCAGATCCGCGCGATCTTCGCGCGCTTCACCGACATGATCCAGCCGCTCTCGCTCGACGAGGCCTATCTGGACGTAACGCAGAACAAGCCGGGGATCGCGTCGGCGACGCAGGTGGCGCAGGAAATCCGGCGGCTGATCCAGGAGGAAACAGGCCTCACCGCATCGGCCGGTGTGTCCTACAACAAGCTGATCGCCAAGCTGGCGTCGGACCAGAACAAGCCCGACGGGCTGTGCGTGGTGCGGCCGACGGAAGGCGCCGACTTCATGGCGCGCATGCCGGTGCGGCGGATTCACGGCATCGGCCCGGTCACCGCCGAACGGATGCACAAGCTAGGGATCGAGACCGGCGCCGACCTGCGCGATCGCGACATGCCCTTCCTCAAGACCCATTTCGGCAGCAGCGCGCTCTTCTATTATCGCGCCGCGCGGGGTGAGGACGACCGGCCGGTGCATGAGCGACAGGGGCGCAAGTCGGTCAGCGTCGAGGACACCTTCTTCGAGGATCTTGTCGCCGAAGAAGCGCTGCTGCGCGAGATCGAGCGGATCGCGCAAAGCCTGTGGGCCCGAATCGAGAAGGCGCAGGCCTATGGCCGGACCGTGGTGCTGAAGGTGAAGTTCGCCGATTTCCGCATCATCACCCGGTCGCGCAGCTTTGCCGCGCCGGTCCGGTCGGTCGAACAGTTGGTGGATGCTGGTCGCGCGCTGCTGAAGGCGCAATTGCCGCTGCGCATGGGAGCCCGGCTGCTGGGCCTGGGCATCCATAATCTGGAAGGCGAGGGAGAAGCGGGGGAGAGCGGCGACGCAGGCGCCCAGCTCTCCCTGCTATGACCGTCAGAAGGGCAGCCAGGTCCGCTTTTCGCTGAACTTCATATAGCCCGCATTGACGCCGAGGCGATAACCGACGCCCAGGCGGATCGGGATCAGCACCACGCTGCCCCAGCGCAGATAGCTGGCGGTGAAGCCACCGACCAGATAGGCGGTGCCTTCGGCCGCCGGGAAACGGTGGTAGAGATCCTGGCTGTCATAGAGATTATAGACCAGGACGAAGGTGTTGGCGGCATTGCCGCCGACGTCGAAGCCGATCGACGGACCGGTCCAATAGACTTCGCGCTTGCCCTCGATCTTGTGATTGAGCGTGCCCGAACCATAGCGCAGGCCGACCACGAAGGCGCCCGACGCCTCGCGCCCGGAAATATAGGCATTGGGCTGGCCCTGATCCTTGAGGATCTTCTCGATGATGCCGGCCAGGCCCTCAGCGCCCTTGCCGAACACGCCTTCGGCCGCGCCGATCAGATCATCTTCCTGATAGGATTCGCCCGGCGCCATCGCGGCCGGCGGCGAATTGGACGTCACGGGCGCGCCGGTGGCGGTGGCACCGCCGACAGCGGGGGCGGCATTATAGGTGCCGGAATCAGTCGAGGTGGCTGGCGGCGGCAGGCTGGAGTCGACGCCGGGATCGGTCGGCGTGCTGTTCTGGACCGGCGGCGGCGCAAGATCGGAATCGATCGCCGTGTTGGGATCGACCGTGCGAATCTGCGCGCTGGCGACCGGCGCCAGCAGGAGCCCGCCGAGTGCCGCCATCAGGGCACCCACCCGTGCGAAGCGGGCGCCCGTGCGCCCCATGCTGCCGATCATTACCCGATACTCCCCGAAGCCCGCTCTTGAAAACATCCGTCAGATTATCCGTCGCCAAGCTGAAACGACAATGAACGAACGCCCACCGGAGTCGATTCTAAGCCAGATTGAATCCGATTGTGCAAATCCGCATGAAAAATCGCACATTTGGACCGTTGCCATGGATCAAAGCCGTCGCTATAGCCCGTCGCCTAGCCACTGCCTCCCGGTTTCCGGTAGGCAAATTCGTGCGGAGACGTGGGTGAGTGGCTGAAACCAGCGGTTTGCTAAACCGTCGTAGCCTTAAGGGGCTACCGAGGGTTCGAATCCCTCCGTCTCCGCCACCTTTCCTTCTACAACGTTGAAAAGGTGGCATTTTTTCTGCCGCCGGTATTTCTTCCCCACTATTCCGCCCACTAGCGTTTTTCGCTGGCATCCTTGGCCATGAATGCGCGCACGCGGGCAACGATGCGCGAGGACGGATCGCGGCCGCGTCTCAGATCATGCACCAGGCGCGGATCGTTCACCGAGAGACGCCCGAATCGGCTGGCGGACATTCCCGTCGCTCTGAGCCTCCTTTCGATCTCCAGAAGGATCGGGGAAAGGTAGCTTGCATCCTGCGCCTGCCGGCCACCCTTTGGGCTATCCCCGGAAAGGGGGATTGCATCAGGCTCGATAAGCGGAAGCTGCTGCTGATCCTCGGCGTTGCGCCGCCGGATCAACATGGCCGGCTGCCCAGATGCGATGCGCGCTCATTTGCAATGTCGCGCGACCCTGGCCCTGCTATCGGCCCGGTGTAGGGCTCGATCTCGTTGATCTGCCCCTCATCCTCGACATTGCCGCCCGGCCAGTCATCTTCTTCCAGCCAGTCGTCCTCCTCCCGATCGGAGTCGCCGTCGATCTCGTCCATTTGGTCGATCGCTCGATGCGCGATCCGCTCCAGTTCGGCGCGGCGAAGGACCGGAAAAACTGTCAGCATAGCTGCAACGGTCGGAACCGGCTGGGCGCGCCGGCGGTCGTGACGCCGAAGCCACGTCCGCCGGTGGCGCGGGCGATAGGGCAGGGGCTTTGGGGCTCTACTCGCCATATCAGCACCCTCCCTCGATCTGGTCGAGGCAGGCCTCGATCCTCGCTCGCGTCTGCTCCCTGATCCGCCGGCCCTCGCGCAATGCGTAGACCAGATTCGGATCATTGACCGCTTGGCGGCCGATCGCGCTGTCACTGAGCCCATGCCGATCGCGGATCTCATCAATCCGACCGAGAAGGTCGAAGGCCGGCCGCGTCGCACCGGTTGGCGCATTGGGCTTCCGCCGACCACGAACGCGGCGCGGGCGGATGCTCAGGATCGGCCTACGCTTCCGCGGCTTCGGCACGAAAGTCAGCGCGGCATAGTTCTGGCGATAGAGGATCATGCGTCAGCCTCCCCGGTGAATACCGAGAGCTGAGCCTTCACTGCCCTCCAGCTTTCCGGCTCGCGCCCGATTGCCCGGACGGCTTCGGTAGCTACCTCGTTCTCCGGCGAGTACCCGATGCGAACGCCGTCCGCGCTAAGATAGATCGTGCCTCCGACAGCGATGAAGCTGCGAATCCAGCCTGTGGGATTGAAGTCGATCATGCCACGACCTCCCCAGCAATGCGGCGCAGGTCGCGCAGCAAAACTTCGATGTCGACCTGTCCATCCGTCTCTTCGATCAGCTCAACCTTGGCGATCAGATCAGCGATCGTCGCCACAGCGAAGTTCTCGACATCATAGAGGGCGTCGACGCTGGCATCACTGAGGCGATTGCTCTCTGCGACTATCGAATTGATGTTGAGCCGGTGTCGCGCGCGGATCTCTTCCGCTTCGCGCCATTCGATCAGGCCACGAAGCTCAGCGCAGGTCCGCGCATAGTCTTCGGACATCAGATCGGCCGTCGCAGCCCGCCATGCCGTCTTGGCGGCGCCCACGTCAGCGGCGCGATCCGTCGACATATGCCTGACCGCCCCGCGATATTCGAAGCCGCTCGCGGTGGTGCGATGAGGGATTGCGTCACGGCACTGGCGCAAAGCTTCCCATGCCGGATCCTCAATCACCTTGCCGTGGCAGTCGCTTGCAGCTTGGGCGGCGCGGAGGGCAGAAATTACCGCCGACATCTCGGGACTGGTTGATGCCGGGCTGCACACGAAAGCCGGCGCCGCGACGGCAGCAGCAGGAACAGCGGCAGCGGGGAGTAGGAAAAGCGCGCGCGTGACGGCACGCCTAGACAATGCTAGATCGTTCATAGCTTCAATCCCTCTAGTACAGGGTTTGCGGTCAGGCCTGGAGGAGAGGTTGCCGCCTTTCCTTCAGGTCGCTGTCGTGATACCACGAGATTATGAGTGACGCAACTCGTGATACCACGAAAAAACGCCCTGCCGGCAAAGGCGCCCCCATCATGGTTCGATTGCAACCGGCCGACCTGGCCGCGCTCGACTCATGGATTGCTGCTCAGGACGAGGAGCCGACCCGGCCGGAAGCGGTGCGCAAACTCATTCGGCTCGGGATGACGGTGCAGGCTGAATGACCGATGGCGATTTCCCTCGCTTAGTTCGCGACGAGCAGCGATATAGTGACAGTCTCAGCAAATCTCATTTGCCCGCTGCCCGCGCGCGATATGACTATCTGCTAGAACGGCGAGACAAAATCCAAGATCAGCTCAGGATTGGAGCCATGGCTGTCAATGCCGCGTCACTGCTCGGTGTCCTTACAGCTCTTGGAACCAATCTTGTCTCACAATCTAAGTTCGGAGTGAGCATTTCCGACTTAGCGTATTCGGCTGCATGTTTCATGCTCGGAACCATATTAGCGGGTGCTGGCGCCGTAATCGAATCATGGCGAGTACCGGGAGAGGCTGCAGAGCAGTTCGATCGTTTGAGCCGTGAAGAAAGCCTGAGGGCCTCGCTAGATACAGAGCTTAACGACCTAAATCGTGCTCAGTTCATAGACCAGAGGGACTATCTTCACGAGCTACCACCGGCCGATTTCGGCTATTCACTGCCGGCGGCATGGGCGACAACTTTTGCCTACGGCGCTTGGCTGGCGGGCATGATCATGCCCCTGTGGCGATTGAGCGCCATGATCAAATGGTTGAACTAGCTGAGCACATCATCGCGCGGGAAGTCATAAATGCACATCAGCAAGCCACGTAGGACAATCGGTCGGCGTATTCGCCGCTCGCAGATACCGATCGCCAAACCGGGCGGGGTGAGAGAATATCGGAGGGAGATTAGCACCTTAGAACGATTGATGGCGGCAGCTCTCCGTCGCCCGAAAGCTCCACAAGGGACGCGACGAACTACTTAAAGCCTTCGTTATATAAAGAAGTCTCCATTTGTGCTTTCGCAGCCACAATTGCCGTCAATCGTTCATTAACCAATCAAAATGATTGGTGAAGCCTCTCGACTCCCCTGACATCCCGCTTATTACTGAGCGCGACGGTCCGCCGTCTTTCTTCTGCAATGCCCCTGGTCCTTTCGAGGCGGGGCGCATGGGGCGTCCCGGAGCCCGGGGCTTTTACCCCGGACCCACAGGAGAAAGTCGATGCGTGTATCGTGCGCGTGGCCGAAGGCTGTGTCAGTGATTAATTACTGGCGCTTTCGGTTCGGCAAATGGGAGCATGTCAGCTCTCACTGCCGGTCTTATCCGTCCCGCTAGTCCCGGGGTAGGATAGTATAGACCACCTTGCGGCGGGCCGTCACCCTTAGACTCCTCTAGACGCCGAATTGCAACGAGTCCGAAAAGGGAACGAGACGATATTTTTGCCATTAGGCTGAAATGTCACACTGCCGGTCGTTGGCACAGCATCCGTCCGCCGATGGGCGATCGGCGAGGCCAGCGCTAGCAGCGCTTCGCCGCCGCTGAATCCCTATTCCCCACCGCGTGAACCACCTGGGCGGTTGAGGGCTACCACATTGTCTTTGTGAACCCGCTCATCGCCGCCATCTTCGAATTCGATGGGGTAATCATATACCACCATGGTCGGCGGCTCATCGAAAAGCAGCTCAAGCAGGCCGTCTTGATCTCGGCCGGCCCATCCATGCCCCTTGATGGTTAGCCGGCGCCCGTTGTCGTGCGTCCCGTCGACATTGATCCGCGCCTCGCGCGACTCAACCTTCTCCGAATTGGATCCGGTAGCGGTGATGATGCACTTATATTCAAGTGTCGTCGCGTCATCATCCCCGTCATCGTCGTCGGGCAGACCATAGAAGGTTAGCAGGCGCCCCTCTTGAACGGTCAGCGAGAGACCGATCTCACTGATCGCCGAGCAATTCTCGAACATGGCCACGACGCTCGCATTCGTGAGGCGAAATTCCACGCTCATACTATCCCAATGATCATCCGACATGCTCATCCCTCAGCCAGCCGCGCATACCGACTATATGGTTGTGCCAGGGGGCGGCAGCCAAGTGTGATTTTGATCATAGGCAGCCGATCGGCCTGATAATGATATAGCGGCAAAACAGGCGGGGGCTAAAGTGGCAGTGTTTCGGACGGCGATCTGCCGGGACGAGGAGCGCTTGATCGCCCATTCATGGGGGAGCGACGAAGATGAAAGATCAATTCCAAGGTAGCCCGGAGGAGGCCGCTCAGAGCGCAATTTCCTTGGCTCTGTCTGCTTTCAACGGCGTCTTCGCTCTGGCCGCTGCAATGGCTGGCAGGGGCATCTTGTCAAAGGGTGATGTCGAATATCTGCATGCGCAGATGCTGGCCCCCCTTGATAATCGCGGCGCGATCGAAGCTATGATGGCGGCGCAGTCTCAAAAGATTGACGAGCTATGTTCGATCATGGCGACCTTGATCAGCCAGAACGAAACGCCGAAACCCTGAGCCATAACTTGCTCTCGCCTTCGTCGGGTGCCACCCTGCCGCGATCGAGCGCGGGGAGGCGGAATGAAGCGGACAATCATCGCATTGGCATTGCTGGCTGGATGCAGCCCGCAGGATAGCGATAGCGCGCTGGTCGCCAAGGCCAAGGAAGTAGCCGCCGATCGCGCCCCTGATCCGTCCTCTGCCAAATTCACCGACGTGCGGGAATGCGACAAGCCGGGGATGGTGATGGGACGCATCAACGCCAAAAACGCATTGGGCGCCTATGCCGGCTCGGCCCCGTTCTTCTACGAAAACGGCAAGGCCTGGCTGCCCGAAGATCTCGGCATGAAGGAATTCATGATCGGCATCGATCGATGCCTGGGCAAGCGCAGCGGATCGATCGATGATTCCCTGCTGAACCTCATTAATGAAACCGACCCGACCTAGGTCGCCAAGCCCTGCGCAACGAACACCTGCGCATAATGCCAAAGCCCGTCCTCATCCGCTTCCTGCGCGAGATGGTCGCTCCGCCATCGCAGGATAAGGGCCGCCATCGATCGGCCATTTCGAACGCGATATTTTCGAGGGCTGATCGCCGCCATCGCCGCCCGGCCGATCCGGTACGCCTCCAGTCGAACGGGGGCGACCACACTCAACGCCAGGTCGATCTCCAGTCGATTGAGCGCGCCGCCGCGGATCACACGCTCATCGGGGGATGAGAGGCGAAGGTGCGGAACGCCGCGCCCCTCCATCCCGGCCGGCGGCATCATCGTCCGGAATGCGGACGAAGCCGTGAGCCGGGCGCGCACATCGTCAATCAGCGGGCCGGCCAAGCCATACATCAGATGCCGTCGCGGCCATACTGAGCCAGGCGCGAGGGGACTGCCTTCATGACAGCCTGCCCCATGCCGGCGGCGGCTTGCGTGGCATAGGTCTGCGCGATCGGTGCGGCGACTGCCTTGCTGATGCCCGCCACCTTTGCCTTGAACAGGGCGCCCTCCTGCACGACGACCGTGACGACCTGCGTTTCCGTGCGCGCCGGGATGGACTTGGGCAGGGCGGATATGGCGCCCCTGATTGGTGCGGAAGCGCTGCCGAGCGCCTGGAGATTGCCGACACCAACCTTGCTGACGACATCGGCGGGGATGACATATTCGCCACGGTGGACGACACCAGCAACCTCGTTGCGCGGGCCGTTACCTGTATAGCCACCAGCCGAGAAGCCAACGCCGGTCCCCGTCTCGCCGCCGCCGCTTTTCTTGAACAGGCCGCCGATCGCAGCCGCGATTGAGTCGAAGTTGAAACCGCCGCCACTGCTGCCCGAGTTCGACACCGTGAGGCGGGCCAGAACCTCCGCCACCGCGCGAAAACCCATCTGTTTGAAGTTCCGCCAGATGTTGCCATTGCCGCCCTGGAACAAGTCCTCATAGAGGTTGGCAAGGTAGTAGATCTGGGCCTGCTGCCGGTCCTGGAAATCCTGCGCGACCCGCTCATTCGAGGCCATCAACGCCGCCTCTTCATCGTCGGCCGCTTTCTGGCGCTGCTCCAGCGCGTCATTAATCGACTTGGTGATGTTCGATCCGTCGAAGTCGCCCTTGTCGAAGCCCACATCGAGCCAGCGCTGTTCCTGCAGCTTCCACATTGCATCGGCCACGGCTACCGCCTGATCGCGTGCGAGCTGCAGCTTGTATGCCAGCGCATCGGCGGCGCTGATGATGCCGTTCATCTCCAGCCTGTCGATGTCCGCCAAGGCTTTCCCGGTTTCGATCGCTGCGGCACGCACCGGGTCATATTTGCCCGCCACTCGCTCAAGGAGCGCCACCAGCTCGCCCTGCGCTTTCTTCTCCCGATCCGTGCTGTCGGCCGCTGCGACCGATGAACCGGCCCGGCCGCGCGTCGCCTTGTCGACCTTCGTCTCTGCCGCCGCGAGTGCCTGGGACTGCTTGAACCGGCTTTCGCCGAGGCTCACCAGATTCTGGCCGGTCTGGATCTCATCTTGCAGTGCCTTAACGCGGGCCTGTGCCTCGACAACATCGCGTTGCGCCGGCGCTGAGCCGCGCCCCTTTGGATCGACACGCTGGGAGGCCGCCAGCCGGGCTTCTGCGGCGCTCAGCGCATCCGTCGCCTTGGCAAGGTCACGCCGATCGGTGGCGAGCTTGATCCCCGCCCGCGCGAGCGCGTCGGCGCCGGCGGGGTCGATCTTGCCGAGGCTCGCCGCGAGGTTGGCATAGGCGTTGGTGAGATTGTCGATTTTCGGCTTGGTCTTTTCGGCTGCTTCGCCTGCTTCCAACATTTGCCCGATCAGTTCTCCTACCACAGAAGCAGCGGCCATAATCGCAACGCCCCATGGACCGCTGAAGAACGCAGCAACGTTGGCCGCTTTGCCGCCAACCTCAGCCAAGGCATCAGCAGCGACAGGCCCCTGTTGTGCCAAGACGTTGAACGGGGATTGCCCGCCGGCGAGTTGCCCGCCCACATCAATCAGCGTGCGCCCCATATTGCGGCCAGCATTCGACGCCTTATCAGTAGACTTCTCGATCGTCCGGGTGGTGTTCGTCGTGACTGTCGCCGCGCGCGCCATCTTGGCGTCGAGGTCGGCCATTTCGGCGCGAATGCGGACAACCAGATCCTCTGCGACAACGCTCATTTCTTCACCGCCTTCCGAAGCTGGGCTTTGATTGCCTGATTGATGAGAGAAAGCGCCTCCTGCTTACCGGCGCGGGCGGCCGGACCCATGAATGGGCGCGCGGCCATCTTCGACGTGCCGAACTCAAGCGGGACGCTGTATGGGGCATTCGAGGACACCTCGACCAGCAGCGGCGCGCGCTGGATCGTCTCGATGTTGTTGTGCAAGAAATGCGTGTCATTGTTGGGTGGCTCGCCAGGCTTGGACGGCACATGATTCTTGCCGGAGATGCTGCCGGCCATAATGCTGCCCTTGGCCGCGTCCTCGATCACCTCACCAGCCGCGAACATCGCTACGCCAACGGCCCGAACCATGCTCTCGTCGGCAATGGCCTTGAACTGTCTCACCAGCTTTTGATGGCCGCGGACGTTAGCCATGGTGGTTATCCAGGTGGGGAAGGGCGCGAGGGCGGCGCCGATCCGACCGGCTAGGCTGGGGCGACGCCGCATTGAAGGCGGACATCACCTCCGCCGCCTCTTTCGGATGGAACCTGAGCAACCATGCAAGCTGCTGGGTTTCGGTCAGATAGGTTTCCCGCTCAGCGCGCGGCACACAGCGGGCCTCAGGCGGATAGGCTGCGGCGATGCGGCGGGCTTCCGTCAGGTTGACTGAAGGGGAAAGCAGGAGGGGGGTGACGGCCCCTCCTGCCTCTCCGCGTCCATGACCAGCCGGCGCGGAGATGAACGCCATATCAGCCATCTGCCGGCGCCGGGGCGGGCGCATCCTCTTCGACGCCGCACAGCGTGGCATAGACCAGCGCTGCCGCGATCTCCCACAGGTCATTCAGCGGTCGATGCGGCGGCTCATTCTCGCGAACCAGCTTCGCCGCGGCAGCATCGCTCATGCCGCCGCCGATAAGGCCCAGGCGGTTGATGTTGCAGATGTCGATCATTGAAGCGCCGGATTGGAAGGCATTGCCGATTGTCCTGCCCTCCGTCTCGATGCGGCCCGACATCAGTCCGGCGAAGGTTTCATAGATCGGCTTGGGATGGGGGTTAACCTTCGTCGCCACCATGCAGGTGCCGCATTTTTCGATCTTCAGGCCCGTCTCCAGTTCCCTGAGCTGATCGGGGCCGAGTTCCATGCGATAGACACCATCGCCGAACGGCTGGGCGGGGAGGTGGGTGATCTTGGCCATCAGGCAGCCCCCCGCTTTGCGAGGTCGTCGCCGATCTCGTGGATGGTCTTGCCGAGGCGGTAGGCCGGAGACGATCGATCGATGCCATCTGAGGCGCCCTGTTCCGCAGCGAGAGCCTTCTTGGTGGTGTTCGTCTGGATCAGCGCACGCAGTTTCTTGATCATGGCTTTCCTCCTCAAATGAACTGCGCGCTTGGCAGGCCGATTGAGACATTGGCGCTGACCGGCTGAACGTCACAGCCGGCCTCGCGGGCGTCCGCTACGCCTTCCTCCGTCATGTTGCCGATCACCGGCAGGTCGAGGGCCACGCCGGGGCCATTGCGCATGTCCAGCGGGATCGGCTCGCGGTTGCCCGCGGGCGGCGTCACGAGATAGCGCTGCCAGCGCGCGTTCTCGGCGCGCATGCGCTCCTTATCAGCTAAGTATTGGGCGCGGCCCAGATCGGGATTGATCCGCTGGGGCTTTGGCCAGGCATAATCGCATGGCTCGACAAACGACGGCAGGCGCGCATCCTGCAGGCGGCGAACTTGCACGCCGTTCCGCATGAAGTTGCCGGGAAAGTCTCGCGCGACCGCTTCCGCGCTGGCTTCGGGCAGGCGCAGCGCATGAAGGCGGGCGTCGCTTTCCTTGATCGCCCATAGCAGTTCGACCATCAGGGCTTCTGCTGCCGGCCATTCGGTGCGGATGCGCTCAGCTAGGGCATCGCGTTCGGCGATTGCAGCCGCCTTCTCCGCCGCGCGGGCTCGCTGTTCCTCGCTGGCGCGCTTTGCGGTCAGTTTGGCCGCCAATTCATCGACCGCGGCCGACATCGCGAAGCTGTTGCGCTTGGCGCGCTCGGCCTTCTGAGCAGCCTCGTCGCGCTCGTTCTCGCTTAATTCGAAGCGGATCGAATCTGCAGTAGCCTGGCTGACGATGCCGGCGAAACGGTCACGCTCGATGGTGGCTTCGGCGATGATGGCTTCAAGGTCGGTGATGGTGACGCGATCCGTCGCCCGGGCGCTTGCGATGCGCTCGTTGAGAGGTTTTGCCATGTGAAATATCCTTAGCGGTAGCGAGCGGCGAGAGCTGCGTCACGAACGGCTTTGCTGGACCGAACTCCATCATCCTGCTGCCAGGCTTTGCGCGGATCGTTTTCGATCGAAGCGATCTCGGCGGCGGCGCGCGCGTCGATGGTCGCCTTCTGGCTGTCGCTCAGCCGGAACTTGCCAAAGGCTGCGTCTCGGATCGATTGCGTGGTGGCGTTGGCGTCGTTCGTCATGCTGTCTCCGATCCGACAATCGCTGCCCGCGCGGCCGGCGGGCACCTGAGCGATGTGATTCCCGCGAATCCGTGTCTGCTTGGCCTGGAAAGGCGTTCCATCCGGCGCGACGCCATCACCCCACACCAGTTCGCACGAATAGCCAGCGGACAGTTCCCGCGCCCGGCCGCTGTCATAGGCAGCCACGGCGGAGGCATCGGCAAGCATCAGCGGAATTTCGATGAAACCGCCATCGCGGGCGACGCGACCTTCCGTGAAGCCGACGCTGACCGATTTCCAGTTGGCGGCAGTTACGCCCTCGCTCGGGTGATCGAGGGTGATTGCCTTGTGAGCAAAACTGGCCATCGCATCGTCGGAGAAAACCTCATCTTCCGGGCGATAGACGGTCACCGTGCCAAGATCGGGACGACCGACCTCCGCGCCGGAATAGGTGTAGCATCCGCTGCGGGCAAATTTGGCGACGGCGGCAATTCGCCCATCGGCCAGGCGGCGCACCTTCTCAAGCGGTGCGCGATCGTGAAACGTCAAAGGCATCTGCCTTGCTCCTTGGCCCCAGAAAACGAGGGCGGCGCGGCTGGCGGGATCGCCAGTTGTCAGGAGCATGAGGTTTTCAGGGGGCGGGGTTTATACCCCTCAGCGCGACTTCCCTCACGCCATCGGGCAGCTATATTCCTGCGAAGAAACTCATTTGCAGGTGCGAAATGAAGAATTGGGATCTTGCGATTGAGGGGATATCGGTCGGTGCCGCTGCGGCTGCAGTTGGTGTATCAGCCGTTGCAATGATCAAGTTTGGAGCTTCGCAAGAAGCCTTGTTGTCGTTCATGGGCGCCCTAATCGGCGCGGCCACGACAGTTGCAGGTGCAGCTTGGCTCGCTGATCGAACGGCACGCATTGAACTCCATTCTGAGTTGCAGATGTTGATTGCTGAGTACGAGGTTCTGAATACAAAGGCCAAAACGGTTATGCAGATATCTCAAGACAAATACGACGATGATTCACCAGAATTCCAGAGATCTTACCATGATTTGGCATCTTCGTCTTGGGAATGCATGACCATCACAAAGGAAGCACTGGCGACCGGCCGGCGATTGAGTTTTCGACATCGAGCACGGTTAAGGCAATCAGAGTCTGCAATCGAAAGTTTCTGGAATTATTATCAGGAACATAAGGCTTCTCCGCGCTCAGACAAAAATGGGCGAGAAGTATATTATCCAGGATGGTACGTTAGCAGCGTAATGATTGCTAGTGACATGGCTCTGAGAACCTTCCGCGACGGAGATCGACAGATAATATCTCAGTTTCCGATCCCAGGGAGTAGCAAGGGACTATAGCTTACGTTCGTTGGTTAAGCGGAGAAACCCTCTGCCTCGATTTTCTCGCTAATGGGCAATTCCCAGCGCATTTCGCTCCATACTGAAGCGTTTCCCCACCAGCCTGCCAACCTAGCAGCGGCTAAATCTCAATGATACGGTCGAACATCGCCTGCGCGCATTGGGCCCGCTTTTGCGGGACGGCTATCTATGCCTACTTCAGCCGTGGCCGATGAACGCCGACATCTTCCGTCAGTGTGTCCCCTCGCGCGTTGCTTGCTGCGCTTCCAGGGACTCCGCCCAGATCCGCGCGATGGTCATGGCATGGCCGATGTCATGCATCCGATTGAGCGAGGCTAGAGCTGCATTGAACAGAAGCGTCGACGCGCCATTGATCCCGGCGATATCCTCCGCCCGATCCGCGAGAAGATGGACGTTCGCGAGGTAGGCAGCTTGGCGGGCGAACTCGCGTTCCTGATCGGTCATGTTCATTTCTCCAATTCACCCCAACTCCCTCAACTGGCGGCGCATTGCCTTTGCCAATCGGCGCATCGCGATCGCGTCAGCCGAATAATATCCGTGCTTGAGAGCGTTGCGGTTACCTATCGGGGCGCCGGGGTTGGTCCCGCCGTGCATTCGGCACCGCTTCCTGCCGGCCACTGCTGGGGATTGGCACGGCTTCCCCGATCGGGTTTGGGCTAGGCAGCGCTTCGCGTTCATTAGCATTATCGGCTGCATCTGATTGACCCCCATTTTCTGAATGTTGCCCCCTCCTCCCCTGGCCGGAATGGTTGTGAACGTCGCCAACGACGGCCTGGCCGCCGGGATGGACATGAACGACCCGAACAGTCTGCTCGCCCTTGCGGCGCAACTTGGCCAGAGCTTCTGCCTGACCGGTGAAGGTCCGCAAAAGCTTCACCGACATGTTGCCCCACATCTCGGGGTGGAGGCCTTTGCTGATCGCTGCGAGGCATTTCATTGCAGCATCGTTCGTGGCGACCATTTGGGTCACCAGCATCGCCTCCACTTCGTTTTCCGGCTTCATGCCGTCGAGAACTGCGAGCGCCGCGTTGATCTCCCGAGTAGCCCGTCGATCGGTCGGGGCGTCGAACACGGTCAGCAAGTTGACAAGCGTGGCATCGATGAACTCCGGGCTCGTCGTGCCCATGGCATCGGCCAGACGCATCGTCAGTTGCTGATCGGTCATGCCTTCGAGCGGTTCGCGAGTTGTCTGGTTATTCCCCGTGCTGCGAACGTTGAGCATGACGCGCTCGCCGCCTTTCTCCACCTTATCGATGAGACGGCCTGAAGCTCGAAGATTGGCAATTTTCGTGCCGCGAGCAAGTTCAGGTTCAGCTTTGGTAGCGGCTTTCTTCCTCGGCATATCAGCGGCCTCCATGAGATTTGTCATTCCACCCGATGATGTCGCCGCTTTCATCCAGCCCATCGTCTTGGGGCGCGGCGGCCTGAGAGGCCGCGCCCCTATACGTAGTATAGGGAGTGTGTGGGGGGTGCGTTCGGGTGTCGTTCGGGGGAGTTCGGGAAGAGTGTTCGGGAGCCGTTCGGGGAGCCGTTCGGGGAGGTTCGGGAAGCTCTCTCAACAGTGTGACGTGACGCCCCTTTCCCTTGTTCTCGAACTGGTAGGTTTCGATCCGGCCGAGGTGGAAAAGGCGATCCATTGCCGCCTTGAGCGCCATGCGGGTGAAGCCCTTGGCCTCCGGCATCCCCTCGAATTGCGATGGGGCATAGTTCGGGCCGGTGTTCGGGCCCACGCCGCGTCCCTCGCCTTGGGCGGCACGGGCGCGCAGGCATTCCAGAAAGGCAGCATTGGCGCCGGCCGACGCCACAGCGTCAGCCAACTGCGCCCGAGTATCATCCGGCAGTTCCCGATCGAGCCGTAGCGCGAACTCATGCCAGCGAAAGCGAAGTTCCTCGCCCTGGCGGGCATAGTTGGCCTTGCCGAGTGTCAGCAGGCGTTCGTCGGGATCGATTGCCCCTTCCGGCCGCTGCAGAACGATCTGCGAGCGCACGGCGTTAAGCCAGGCGGTAGAGCCGCTATAGCTGTCGCCCGCCTTGTTGGAGTGCGCGACCAGTATGATCGTCACCCCGAGATCGCGGCATAGGCTATAGAGCAGGTTTACGAACGCGGTGACCTGCTGGCGGTCGTTCTCGTTGCCAGCGAACAGGTGCGCGGCATTGTCCAGCACGACTAGGCTTGAGCCGGTCTGCTCGATCGTCGCCTTGAGAAGCTGGAACGACGGCGCCGGGCGCAACTTGCCCTCTGCGTCGAACGTCGCCAGCTCATTGCCCAACCGTCCGCGCAGGGAGACGAGGTGAAGCTTACCCGCCATGCCGGCCATATCAACCGCCAGCGCACGGCATATGTGCGTCTGCATCCAGTGCAGACGGTCGTCGTCATCCTCCGCGGTGATGTAGAGGGCTGGGCCCTGCATGACATCGATGCCCAGCATAGGAACGCCCGCGGCGCAGCACGTCGCCAATTGCTGGCCGAAGGTCGATTTGTTCGCTCCGCCGGCACCGGTCGCTAGGGTCAACTCCCGAGCCGGTACGAAGCCCGCCATGATGAACGCTTTGGGCGTCGGCTGGATACCCGCCCATGCTCCGAGATCGGCCACGGCGAATGTCTCTGCCGCGGGCGCTGGCACCTTCTCGACCAGCGCGCGCAAATCGTCAGCGCTACCGGTCCAGTCCATGATATCGCCCTTGGGCGGCAGGCCGGGAAGGTCGATCACACGAACAGAACAACCGGCCCCCTGCAGGTCTGCGGCTGCCTTCTCGGCAAAGGTACGACCCACATCGTCATTGTCGGGCAGAATGATAACGGCGCGGCCGGCCAGCGCATCAGCATAGGACGAGAGCCAGCCATTGGACCCGAACGCTACCGCAGTTCCGATCAGGCCCCATGACGCCAGCTTGTCGGCCTTCCGCTCGCCCTCGACCAGATAGACCGGTTCATCGGCCCGCGCGGCAAGGATGTCCGGCAGCCGGTACAGAACGCGCCTGATGCCTTTGATGCCGCCCGCCCATTCCGTGCCGTTGAGCCGCTCAGCGGCGAACTTCTTGCGCTCGCCTGCCTTCTCCCGGCGCTGCGTCCGGTAAAGGACTGTGCCGTCCTCATCGACATATTCGAACGTGCCGGTCACCCGCCAGGTCGAGCGGCTGCGGATTTGATCGGCGTCGCGGCTGGGAAGGATACCCCATTCGCGGCACTGGTCTTTGATCGCGATCGCATCGCCGCCGTTGAAGGAGTTGATCAGCACGCCGTCAGGAGCGCCGGGATCATCCTTCACGGTCGTGCCGCGATCGCTCGGGCTGTGGCCCGGCGTCGGGAAAGCCCCATAATCACCGTGCCAGTCGCCATTGAAGCGCTTGGTGATGTCCTGCGCGAGGGTCATTTGGCCCTCCCGATGCGTGCGTCACGGTCCATGACAATGAGGCAAAGCACAGCGCGATACCCGTAGGAAAACTCCAACAGGGCGATCATGCGGCCCTCCCGGCGCGCAGATCGCGTGCCTTTTCCATGAGGCCATCCACCCAAGACATGTTGATCGGATCGAGAATGTCGGCGCGATATAGGCTGCGCAACCGATCGACCGAGCGCCGGGTCAAGTATTCGCCCATGAACTTCGGATCACGCAACATAGCGTCGATCTTGACCCGATGTGTGGCGGGCGGTGGGGATGGGTTCGCCTGGAATGTGTTCGACCAATCGAAATTACCAGGCTTTCCGCCCGCAATGCCCCGCTCGATCACGTCGGCAACGCGGAGGCCATGTCCGCCAAGCTGCTTCACCAGCATGCGGGCGGCCGCTAGGATCTCGCCATCATGTGCGGATTCAAGCCGGGCCGCGATCTTGGAGAGGCGGGCGGCGTTATCGGCGCTGATCGTCATGCCGCCACCTCGCCCTGCTTATAATCGCTGACGATGATCGGCAGGCCCATCCGGTTATCCGACGAGGAAACCGCGCTCATCACCAGATCATAGGAAGCGATCGGCGTCACATAGTCGTCAGGCGCCGGGATGCCGATGGTGTGGCCCATCCAACCGTCGATCTCGCCATCCAACCGGGCAGCACGGTAAACGAGCCAAGCACGAACGATCGGGAAAGCGACGCGCAAAACATTGCTGCGCCGGCTGATTACGGCGCTATGCATCCGCGCCTCCCGTCCGGTCGACTATGGCCCAACCATGCTGCTGGTGTAGCGACTGCGCGAACGCCATCGCCTGCGCATGCTCGCGGAATTCCCAACCCTGATTGTCAGGCACGATCTGGGGCTTCACCACGACATCGAAGCCACAGCCGAAAGCCTCATGGGCGATTTCGATGGTCTGAGCGGACGCTGCCGTGCTATAAGCGCTCTTGTCACCTCCACAGTGATTAAGAGCGCCTTCGGCCTTATGGCCGGGGGCGTTTCGGTTCTGAGGCATGGGCGGTCATGCCGCTTCCACGAGGCGCTTCACGCTCTCGATCTTGACCAGGCGGCGACCGCCGACACGCACCGTGTCGATCATGCCGGCGCGCATGTGGCGATAGAAAGTGGACCGGCCGATGCCGAGCGCATTGACAGCTTCATCGACGCTGCAGGTAACGGGCGCGATTGCCATAATTCCTCCATCGGCCCTTGGCGGGATGCCTTGGGCTATGGAGGGACAGTCACGTCGTCCAATTCGGTGGGCAAAATCCGTTGTCGACGGAATTCAGATTGTCACGGAATGTGTTTGCGAGGGCCGGGTCTCCCGCCGCCAAATGCTCGACGTGCAGCGGCCTGAGTGATCTTATTTTCGGGGAAGGCTATTTGAGCCTCTTCCAGCAGCGCCTCCACGCTAGGAAGCGCCCCTCGCGCTTTGCGCTCCTGCACCCAAGCAGACCATACAAATTCAGAGGGAGGCTTCGGCTTTGGTTTCGTCGCAGTTGGTATGAGGCCGGCCAAATGCTTCACCAGCGCATCTAGTCCGTCCCGATCAATAGCAACGTCTTTGTACTGGATCCGCCGTAAGGTGCCGAAGCGGTTTTCTATGGTGCGAATGTTGCCCGCGGCCCAAACTTCAGAATTGATCGATGCCCAAGCTTGATCACTCCATTCTTCAATGACCGGTATATGGTGGTAGCGACCTATGTCATCATCCTCCCCGTGCCTGACCTCGATAACCGCGGCCTTCGCGGCGATGAGACAGTTCTGAAGCCGCCAAACCAACATGTCATGAGCGACTTGCGGATAATCGGGACATGCTGCCTTGCATCGGGCCAGGCCTTCAACAACCGATATCCAACGCTCAGGGACAACGTTCTTGATCGTACTACGCCATCCCCCCGGCGAGTCATGCCAGTCATCGCTCTCATAAATCTTGGTCATCCGGCCACCATTCGGATGACACTATTGCTACCCTGGCAATGCCGCTCCCATGCCGCCATCATCTCCCGGCGCTTAGCCAACAGCTTGCCGCGGCGATAGGCGGCCTCCACCTTGTTCTTGATGGTGTGGGCCAGAGCAGCCTCTGCCACATCGCCGGGGAAACTGGTTTCTTCCGACACCCAATCGCGGAACGCCGATCGCATGCCGTGAACCGTTCCGGCCTCCTTGGCGACGCCGGCCTCTCGCAGAGCCTTCGCCATCGTGGCGTCCGACATGGGGTTGCCGCGTAGCCCCGGAAACACGACTGTCTCGCTGGAAGCGATCTCCTGCGCGCGCCTGACCAGCGCCAGCGCCCGGTCGCAGAGCGGGACGTTATGCTCCTTCTTTGCCTTCATCCGCTCGGCCGGGATGATCCATAGCTTGCTCTCGAGATCAAACTCATCCCATGTCGCGCCGCGCACCTCGCCCGATCGCGCTGCGGTGAGGATCAGGAACTCAAGCGCCATGTTGCCGATCGTCTCCCTGGCCCGGAGCGTGGCGACGAGCCCCGAAACCTCGCCATAAGGCATGGCAGCGAAGTTGCCCTTGGCCGCGTCCTGCTTGCCTAGCAGTTTGCGGATGCCGTTGCGGTTGAGCTGGACGGTGCAGTGCTTGAATGCATGGCCCCAATCCATGACCGTCAGGACGCGCTGCAGCACCCTCCGCGCCGTTTCCGGCTTCTCGCGCCAGATCGGGGCCAACGCTTCGGCGACATGGTTTTCCTCGATCCGGTTGATGGAAAGGCTTCCCAGCGAGGGGAAAGCATAGTCGCGCAGCGTCTTGATCCACTGGGCGCCGTGCTTCTCGTTTTTCCACTCGCCCTTGTCGCGCTCATAGACGGTTTCCGCCGCCTCCTTGAACGTCGGCACCTTGCGCAGGGCCTTCCGGCGCTCGGCGCGGGTAAGAATCGGCAGACCGTCGCGGCCTGCTTTGCGCAGCGTCCGCGCCTTCTCGCGCGCTTCAGCCAGGGTCAAGTCCGCGAAAGGCCCAAGCCCCATGTCGCGGCGGCGCCCGTCCGAATCGCGAACCCTCGCCACCCAACTTTTTGCGCCTGACGAACTGACGCACAGGATGAGACTTTCGCCGATCGAGTGCCGACCAGGCTTGCGAGCCAGCGAATTAACCTCGGTCACCGTAGCCGGCTTGGTCCGGCGCTCGCGGGCCTTCTCGTTTTGTTCGTTCATACTGTTTTCCCCACTAATGGCGCGGGCTATGGCGGCACATCACGGCACAACGTTGCACATTTGTTCCGCACCGACCAATCAAAACCTACACAAAATGGCACGTCATGAGACTCGGTGGGTTCGATTCCCGGCGGCCTCCGTCTCCGCCACCTTTCCATTGACGATGATCCGGCCGCTCAGGCCGCAATATCGGCCTTTGACCGGCCGGTTGGCATGCGCGCATGCACAAAGCGTCTGAGACGCCGCATTAACCGCACTTTTAAGCGCAATCGGACGCTCAGGACCGATGGACCTTGGCTTTCGTGCCAGCTATGCAATGCGCGCCAACAACAAAGGAAAGCCTATTCCATGAACAACAGCGACCTCGCCGACACCCTGGCTTCGGCCCACAACATCACCAAGGCCGATGCCCGCAAGCTGGTCGATGGCGTGTTTGCCGCGATCGCCGATGCTGCTGCCAAGGGCGAAGAAATCTCGCTCAACGGCTTCGGCAAGTTCAAGGTCAAGGAGTCGGCCGCCCGTGAAGGCCGCAATCCTTCGACCGGCGCGACCATCCAGATCGCTGCCTCCAAGAAGCTCGGCTTCACCCCCGCCAAGGCGGTCAAGGACAAGCTGAACGGCTGAGGAACTGGCCCGGTGCCCGCCTGATGGCGCGGCGCCGGGCTTATTCTGCCGGCATCCTCCGGTCCCGCACGGACGGATTGCCCCAACGCCATTGATCCCTGGGCGAAAAACTAAAGGGTTACGCCGCGCTTCCAGATGCCGATGGCGCGTTCGTCATTCACTTCATTCCGGGCCGGCGCACCACTGGCAATCGCGACGATATGCGCCAGCAGCGCATCGGCCGCGGCATCCATCCCTTCCTGCAGGACGCGTCCGGCGTCGAAATCGATCCAGCCCGGCTTGCGATCGGCCAGCGCGCTGTTCGACGCGATCTTGACCGTCGGCACCGGACTGCCGAGCGGCGTGCCGCGACCGGTCGAGAACAAGGTCAGGGTTGCGCCAGCCGCCGCCAGCGCCGTGGTCGACACGGCATCATTGCCGGGGCCTTCCAATATGGTGAGGCCGGTGCGGCTGATGCGGTCGCCATAATCGATGACGTCGGTCACGGTGGCGATCCCGCCCTTCTGCACCGCGCCCAGCGATTTTTCCTCCAGCGTGGTGATGCCGCCGGCAATATTGCCGGGGCTGGGATTTTCCGACACCGGCTCGCCATGGTCGAGGAAATAGCGTTTGAAGCGGTTGACCACCTGCGTCAGCCGATCGAACACCGCCTCATTCTCGGCGCGCTGCATCAACAGTGTCTCCGCGCCGAAAATCTCCGGGATTTCGGTCAGGATCGCACTGCCCTGTGCCTGGGCCACGGCATCGGCCATGCGGCCGATCAGCGGATTGGCGGTGAGGCCGCTCATCGCATCGGAGCCACCGCATTTGACCCCCAGACGTAACGCCGAAAGCGGCACATCCTGCCGCTGATCCGCGCTGGCCAGATCGATCAGTTCAGCGAGCGCCGTCATGCCGGCCTCGAACTCGTCGCTTTCACTCTGCGCGCGGACGGTGCGCAGCCGGGCACGGCGATCGGGCGGAATGCGCGACAGCAGCGCATCGAGCTGGTTGGATTCGCAGCCCAGTCCAAGCAGCAGCACCCCGCCGGCATTGGGATTGAGCGCCAGAGAGGCGAGAATCGCGGCCGTGCCGTCCAGATCGGCGCCGAGTTGCGAGCAACCAAAGGGGTGATTGAAGGCATGGACGCCATCGATACGTCCCTCCGCCAGCGCCGCCCCCTTCATTGCGAGCCGCTCACCCAGCCGGCCGACACAACCCACGGTCGGGAGAATCCATATCTCGTTGCGCGTGCCGACACTGCCGTCGGGACGGACATAGCCGCGGAAATGCGGGACGGGTCGGTCCGTCGGGGATAGCGGCTGCGGCTGCGGCTGCGCGCCGGTGAAGCGATAGGCCAGTTCGCCTGAAAGCGCGGTGTGGAGATTATGGCTGTGGACATGCTCGCCCGCCAGGATCGCCCGCGTCGCCAGGCCGATCGGCGCGCGATAGCGGCAAACCGGCGCGCCGGCCGCGATATCGTGGAGCGCGAACTTGTGCCCGGCCGGGACCGGATCGCGCAACTGCACATCGGCCGCGCCGACGCGCACGGTCTGCCCAGCCTCCAGCGGGTGCAGCGCGACGGCGATATCATCTTCGGGCGCGACCTGAAGGGCCAGCAGCGGGGCGGTTTCGGCAAGGATCGACATGGGTTTGGAATAGGTCATTGCCAGCGTTGGCACAAGGCGGTAACCGGCGGACAAGGAGATCGCCATGCATCCGCTTACCCTGTCGCCCGACCGCCTGTTCCCCGCCGATCCGACGACCCGTTCGATCGCCCGCGCGCTCTATGCCGAAGTCGCCAACCTGCCGATCATCAGCCCGCATGGCCATACCGACCCGGCCTGGTTCGCCACCAATGCCCCCTGGTCCAACGCGACCGAACTGCTGCTGGCGCCCGACCATTATCTGTTCCGCATGCTCTATTCGCAGGGCATCGCGCTGGACGATCTGGGCGTACCGCATCGCGGCGGCCTGCCCGATACCGATCCGCGCGCGGCCTGGCGCCTGTTCGCCAGCCATTATCATCTGTTCCGGGGCACCCCGTCGAGCATGTGGCTGGACCATGTCTTTGCCGAAGTGTTCGGGCTGGACATGGCACTGGACGCGCAGAGCGCCGACCAGGTCTATGATGCGATCAACGCGGCGCTCGCCACCGACGCCTTCCGTCCACGCGCGCTGTTCGAGCGTTTCAACATCGAATTGCTGGCGACGACCGAAGGCGCGGACGACGATCTGCGTCATCATCAGGCGATCTGCGCTTCCGGCTGGCAGGGGCGGGTGGTCACCACCTATCGCCCGGATTCGGTGATCGACCCCGAGCATGAGGAATTTCGCGACGCGCTGATCCGCTTCGGCGACATGACCGGCGAGGATGTGGAAAGCTGGCAAGGCTATCTGGCCGCCCATGCCAAGCGGCGCGCCGATTTCCGCGCCATGGGTGCGACCGCGACCGACCATGGCTTTGCGACGCCCCGCACCGCCAACCTGTCGACCGTGGAGTGCGAGACGCTGTTCGCGAAGATCGTCGGCGGCACGGCCAATGCCGACGATGCCGAACTGTTCCGCGCCCAGATGCTGACCGAAATGGCCAAGATGAGCCAGGCGGACGGCATGGTGATGCAGATCCATCCCGGTTCGTGCCGCAACCATAATGCCGCGCTGTTCCACAGCCATGGTCGCGACAAGGGCGCCGACATCCCGATGCGCACCGACTATGTCGGTGCCCTGAAGCCGATGCTGGACGTGGTCGGCAACGACGCCAATCTGACCATCATCCTCTTCACCCTGGACGAGACCACCTATGCCCGCGAACTGGCGCCGCTGGCGGGCCATTATCCCTGCCTGCGGCTGGGCCCGGCCTGGTGGTTCCATGACAGCCCGGAAGGGATGCGCCGCTTCCGCGAGATGACGACGGAAACCGCCGGCTTCTACAATACGGTCGGGTTCAACGATGACACCCGCGCCTTCCTGTCGATCCCGGCGCGGCATGATGTCGCCCGCCGCATCGACTGCGCCTTCCTGGCGCGGCTGGTCGCCGAACATCGGCTGGCCGACTGGGAAGCGGCCGAACTGGCGCAGGAACTGACCGTCGGGCTGGTGCGCCGCGCCTATCGGCTCTGATCGGTCAGGCGGGGGCGGGACCGCTCGATTCCGCCTCCACCAGCCGCAGTGGCGGGGGCAGTTCGGCGGTGACGGTCTGCCCCTCGATCCGGTCGATCAACTGCTGGGTCGCGATCCGCGCCATGTCGCCAAAGGGGCGCCAGATGGTGGTGAGCGCCGGCGACACGACATGCGACAACAGGCTGCCGTCGAAGCCGACGACGGATAGCGACTGCGGAACGGCAATGCCCTTGATTCCGGCGCATTTGAGGACGCCGGCAGCCATGACGTCATTGGCGGCGAAGATCGCCGTGGGCGCAGTTGGCAGCGACAGGAAACGCTCGGCGGCGGCAAGGCCTGACTGGAAGCCATAATCGCCCTCCGCTTCGTCCAGCAAAGTGACACCGGCGGCGGCCAGTGCCTCGACAAAGCCCGCCCGGCGCTCCTGCGCGGAAATGGCATTGGCCGGACCGCCGACCATCGCGATGCGGCGATGGCCGAGATCGAGGAGATAGCGCGCCACCTGTGCGGCCGCCTCGCGCTCGGGCGACAGGATCACATCGGCATAGCCGGTGATCGGCAGGGCCGACAGGGCAACGGCGGGAATATGCTCGCGCGCCAGCGCTTCGGGCAGGCCGGCAATGCCCGATACCGGCGGCAGCACCACCAGACCGTCGGTGCGCGAACGTCGGACGAATTGCAGCACATCCTCGACCGAGGCGGCGGCATCCATCGGCGTGGGATGGACCACCAGTTCATAGCCGCGCCGGCCCGCTTCGCCGACGATGCCGCGCTGCACGGCGTCGAGCACCAGCGCATTGCGATCATTATGGACCATGCCGATCAGGAAGGATCGGCCCATGGCGAAGGCGCGGGCGCGCATGGAAGGACGGAAATTGAGCGCCGCAATCGCCTTCTGGACGCGCTCGCGGGTTTCCGCATTGACCTTGGGCGACTGGTTGAGAACCCGCGATACCGTTCGGATCGAGACGCCCACCGCAGCGGCGACATCGGCAATGGTGGAATCGCTTCCCTGCGGGCTGTCCTTTGTTGATCGCATGTTTGCGGCTAGCCACAGGGGGAGGGAAATCGCAACCTGTTTGGGCTAAGGCCCTTTCAATGGATTCCCTGCTCCCTATCGGCACCGTCGCATGATCAACGCACGTTTCGGCACATTTCGCGGTCTGGTCCGCCTGGCTTTGTCCTATCCGCAGCTCGCGCTGGGGCAATCGGCCACGCTGCGCACCAGCCCGGCCGAAGTGCATCGGCTGGTCTTCGTCTGCCAGGGCAATATCTGTCGCAGCGCCTTTGCCGATGTGGTGGCCCGCAAGGCCGGCGCCCGCACGGCCTCCTTCGGCCTGTCGACCACCACCGGACGACCGGCCCATGATCCGGCAATCGCAGCGGCGCAGGCCCTGGGCCATGACCTGTCTGCCCACAAGGCGCTCGACAGGACCGACTATCAGCCGCAGCCGGGCGACCTGCTGCTGGCGATGGAAGTGCGGCAACTGCATCGACTGGCTGCCGATCCGCGCCTGTCGCACCTGCCGCGCCAGTTGCTCGGCACATGGACGCAACCGATGATGCCGCATCTGCACGATCCCTATGGCCTGGACGATCGCTACATGGCCTATTGCCTGCAGCGGATCGAGCAGGCGGTGACGGCGCTGATCAGGACTTATCCCGGCGCAACGCCTTCCTGACGATCTGCCCCAGATCGCGCAGCAGCGGCCGGGGATCGCTGAAGCTGAAGACATAATAGCGCATGCGCGGGTCGAGGAAACCCAGCAGATAGGTGGCAAGGTCGCGCCATGGGCTGGCCCGGAAGAAGGGATCGGCGATCTTTCCGCCCATCAGCAATCGCAGCAGGCGCTTGGTTTCCGGCACCATGTAGCGGGCGCGCAGCGTATCACGGGGCAGGGGCGCGGCATCCGTTTCACCCAGCACCGCCCGGCGATAGGCTTCCCAGGCGAAATGGGCATGACAATGGCCGGCCAGCGGCAGGCTGCCCCAGAAACGGCCGTTCACCTCCATCAACCAGTAATGACCGCTGCCTGCATCATAGCGATATTCGACCATGGCCGGCCCCTGCCAGCCGAGCGCCCGCAGCAATTGTTCGGACAATGCCATTTGTGGCCCGTGGCGGTCGCGCGGTTCGGCACGGCACAGGGTCGATACGCCCCCTTCGGGCGGCCATTCGTGCAGGCGGCGATGCTGGAAAAGCAAGGTCGCATCGCCATCGGCCATGAACAGCATCTGCCCCAGGCCAACACCGCCGCAATATTGCTGGATCATCGGCCAGATGCCGACCGGACGATAGCGGGCAAGCAGCGCCTGCAACGCATCCGGCGTCCGCACATATTCCGCCTTGATCCATTCCAGTCCGGCCCGCTCGAGCAACGGCATCACCGCCGGCGGATTGGCCCATTTGGCGACCAGCGGATAGGGCATGGATGCGGCATGCGCCTGGAAATCATCACCCGCCATCGGCTGCCAGGTTTGCGGTATCAATAGGCCCTGCGCCGCCGCGGCCGCCAGGGTGCGACGCTTGTCGATCACCTGGTTGAGCGCTTCGGCGCGCGGGACCAATATATGGCAATCGCCGATCATCGGCGGCAGCAGCGCCAGATCGAGCAGATCGGTCTCCGAAATGGCGAAGACGGCGCGCGCGCCGGTCCGGGCGATCAGGTCGGGCAGCCAATCGGCCGCCGGGCCTGACGGCCGATCGGTGGAGTCCGTGCAATAGCGCGATGCCGCCGCGATGCCGCTTGCCGGCCCGACGCCATGGACCGGCACGCCATGGCGGCCGAGTTCCCGGACGATGGTCAGGCTGATCGCATTTTCCAGGCCGATGACGATCGCGCAGGGCAGGCGGCTCACGCAGGCACCAGCCGATGTTCGTAGCGCCATGTCGCCCAGGCCTGTTGCGCGACACGCAGGCCGGTTCGCAGCCGGTTGGGCGGCACGCGGGTCAGCGTGCGCGCGGGGGCATCAGCGAGCGCCGAAGAAAGATCGTGAAAGCCGGCAGGGCGTATGTCCGGCATTGCGGCGGCAGTCCGGCACAATTGTTCGAACCGGCGCATCACCGTGCGGTTCGGGCGCATCCGGTCGCGCGAGAGCATTTCGAAACTATGGGTGACGATGACGAAGGCATCATGACCTTCCAGCGCAGCGTGGCGCATGCCGGCGCGCATTTCGGCGGCCGACATGGCGCAGATCTGTGCCGGGCGGAAATGGCCGGGGCGATCGGCGATCCCCGACACGGGCAGTTCGACCAGCCCGTGGGCGCGAACCGCGCCGATCTGGCCGGCGTCCATGCTTATGCCGCATCCCTGGCCAAGATAGGCCGGATTGACGCTGCTGTCCCAGCCGATGCCGATCGCCGCCAGCGCCCGCAGCGTATCGTCATTGGCGCCGAAATTGCCGGCCCGGAACGCGCTGATCCGCGGGGCGCCTGCCCGCTCCAGCAGGTCGCGGCCAAGGCCAAGCAGGGTGATCTGGTCGGCCAGGCTGAAATCACCGATATTGCGGCCCTGTCGCCCTTCGATCGGCGAATCTTTGGCCCAGGCCAGCCATTCGCTGTGCAGATGGAGTTGCACTTCATGCCCACGCCCGACGATGGCCGCAACGATGGGCTGGAGAAAGGCGGGACCGTGGATCAGCGCCGGCAGGGGATCGAGGAAGAAGACGCCCTTGAGGCCATGGCGGTCCATCAGGTCCATCTGCCAGCCGATGCCGTAAGCACCGGCCGCCGTCTCGCCCCAGATCGACTGGCGCAGATTCTGCTCAAGACCGACGCCGCGCTGGTGCAGCGCTGCGGACAATTCGGTGTCGATGGTGATGAGCAGCGCAGTCATGATCAGTCCGATCCGGAATGGGGACGATGATAGACGGCAGACGTTAAGGAGCCGTGATGTTTCTGACCCATGTATGGATCATTACGGCCTTTTAACGAGCTTTACCCCTTTTTTCTTGCCCTCTTGTCCAATCAGACGGTGTCACGCCGCCAGTTCCTCATGCGAGCAGCGAAAATTCGCCATAATTGCCCTGGAAGAACAACAATGGCCGGTCGGGCCGTTCCACTTCCAGCGCGACCACTTCGCCCAGCACGATATAATGATCGCCGGCCTCATGCACGGCATGCAGGCTGCAATCGATCCAGGCGACGACATTGTCGATGATGGGCGATCCATTGTCGGATACGCGGTGCGACACGCCGGCGAACTTGTCGGGGCCAGGTGCGGCCAGCTGGCGGCAGAGCGGCTGCTGATCGCTGGCGAGGACATTGACGCAGAAGCGGCCAATCTGCTGGATGCGCGGCCAGCTGCCCGAGCTTTTGGCCGGGAAGAAGGCGACCAGCGGCGGATCGAGCGACACCGAGGTGAAGGAGCCGACAACCATGCCGACCGGGGCGCCATCCTCGGCGGACGCGGTAACGACGCACACGCCGGTCGGATAATGGCCCAGGACGCGGCGGAAGGTGGCACTGTCGATCATGGTTGCGCTGTTCATGCCATGGTCTTCCAGCAGACGATGGCGCAAGGCAAGCGAAACCGGTCAGAAACCAACCGGTCGTAGCGGATAGGGGCGGGGCTGGTGCCCCGCCACGATCATCAGAGCGCGATGCCGCCCGCGGCCAGCACGGCCAGCGTCAGCAACTCGGACGCATTGGACGACATGGTCGCGATCTGCACCGACTTTTCCATGCCGACCAGCACCGGGCCGATCATCGACGTGCCGCCCAGTTCGCGCAGCAGCTTGGCCGAGATGTTGGCCGACTGCAGCCCCGGCATGACCAGCACATTGGCCGGGCCGGACAGACGGCTGAACGGGTAGTTCTTCATCACGGTCGGATTGAGCGCTGCATCCGGCGTCATTTCGCCTTCATATTCGAAATCGACGTCGCGCTGGTCGAGCAGCTTCACCGCGTCGCGCACATTGTCGAGGAAGGCGCCGGGCGGATTACCGAAATTGGAATAGGACAGGAAGGCGACGCGCGGATCATGCCCCATGCGCCGCGCGACCGCGACCGTGCCCTCGGCAATGTCGGCCAGTTCGGACGCCGACGGCCGTTCATGCACGGTGGTATCGGCCAGGAAGACGGTCTTGTCCTTGGTCACCATGACATGGATGCCGAAGGGGGTACGGCCGGCCGCCGGATCCATCACCCGCTTCACTTCGCGCAGGGTCTGGCCATAGGGCCGGGTAACGCCGCTGATCATCGCATCGGCCACGCCCATCTTCACCAGCAGCGATCCGAAGATGTTGCGATCACGATTGACCATCCGCTCGCAGTCGCGACGCAGATAGCCGCGCCGCTGCAACCGGGCATAGAGAAGATCGACCATCTCGGGCACCAGCGGCGAATTGACGCTGTTGTGCAGTTCGAAGCTGTCGGGATCCCGGACGCCCAGTTCCTTGAGCTTGTCGCGCACATGATCGCGGCCGACCAGCACGGGAATGCCATAGCCCAGTTCGCGGAACTGGATCGCGGCGCGCAGCACCACTTCCTCTTCCGCCTCGGCAAAGACGACCCGCTTGGGATTGGCCTTGGCGAGTTCATAGGCGCTGGTGAGAACCGAGGTGGTCGGATTGAGCCGCGCCTTGAGCGAGTCGCGATAGGCGGCCATATCCGCGATCGGCTTCTGTGCGACGCCGGTATCCATCGCCGCCTGGGCGACGGCGGCGGGCACCACTTCCATCAGGCGCGGATCGAACGGCGCGGGGATGATATAGTCGGGGCCGAAGCTGTGCGAACGGCCATAGGCCTTGGCCACTTCTTCGGGCACCTGTTCGCGCGCCAGATCGGCAATCGCCTTGGCGGCGGCCAGCTTCATCGCCTCGTTGATGCCGGTCGCCCGCACGTCGAGCGCACCACGGAAGATGAAGGGGAAGCCCAGGACATTGTTGACCTGGTTGGGGAAGTCCGACCGGCCGGTGGCGACGATCGCGTCGGGACGAACCGCATGGGCGTCGGGCGGCAGGATTTCCGGGTCGGGATTGGCCATGGCGAAGATGATCGGGTTGGCCGCCATCGACTTGACCATATCCTGCGACATGGCGCCGGCGACCGAAAGGCCGAGGAACACGTCGGCGCCCTTGACCGCTTCAGTGAGGGTCCGCGCGTCGGTCTTGACCGCATGGGCCGACTTCCACTGGTTCATGCCCTCGGTGCGGCCCTGATAGATGACGCCCTTGCTGTCGCACATGATGACGTTTTCATTGGGGACGCCCAGCGCCTTGATCAGTTCGGTGCAGGAAATGGAGGCGGCACCCGCACCGTTCACCACCACCTTCATGTCCTTCATGTCGCGGCCAGTGAGCAGCGCGGCATTGATGACGCCCGCCGCCGCGATGATCGCGGTGCCATGCTGGTCGTCATGGAAGACCGGAATGTTCATCCGTTCCTTGAGCGTCGTTTCGATGACGAAGCATTCGGGCGCCTTGATATCCTCAAGATTGATGCCGCCGAAGCTCGGCTCCATCAGTTCGACCGCGTCGATGAAGCGATCGACATCCTCGGTCTTCAGCTCGATATCGATGGAATCGACATCGGCGAAACGCTTGAAGAGGACGGCCTTGCCCTCCATCACCGGCTTGGACGCCAGTGCGCCGAGATTGCCGAGGCCCAGGATCGCCGTGCCATTGGAGATCACCGCGACCAGATTGCCCTTGGCGGTATAATCATAGGCGGTCGCCGGATCTTCGGCGATCGCGCGCACCGGCACCGCGACGCCGGGCGAATAAGCGAGCGAGAGATCGCGCTGCGTCGCCATCGGCTTGGAGGCAATGATCTCGATCTTGCCGGGGCGGCCGGTCGCGTGGAAGAACAGCGCCTCGCGCTCGGAAAATTCCACATTTGACTTTTCGGTCATCGCGATACCCACATAATGGAACAATAGCGCCGCCCTAGCGGCAAGATTATCTTGTGGGCAAGTGCGAGAAGCGCAATTTTCCTGCCCTTTGGCGAAGCTCTGGTTTCAGCGGAGCGATCAGGCTATCCGCTTGCCCCATGGCCAATTCGACCTCCACCACCAACCAGCCTACCCCCATGATGGCACAATATTTCACCCTCAAGGCAGAGGCGCAGGATTGCCTGCTCTTCTACCGCATGGGCGATTTCTTCGAACTCTTCTTCGATGACGCCAAGATGGCGGCCGCGACGCTCGACATTGCGCTCACCAGCCGTGGCGAACATGCCGGGCAGCCGATCCCGATGTGCGGCGTGCCGGTGCATAGCGCCGAATCCTATCTCGCCCGACTGATCAAGGGCGGCCATCGCGTCGCCATCGCCGAACAGACCGAGACGCCGGCCGAGGCCAAGGCACGGGGCGGCAAGGCGCTCGTGGCACGCGCCATCGTCCGCTATGTCACCGCCGGCACGCTGACCGAGGAAACCCTGCTCGACAGCCGGCGCGACAATATGCTGGTGGCGCTCGCCCAGACCGGTGGAGAAGGCGAGCTGGGCCTGGCCGCCGCCGACATCTCGACCGGCCGGTTCGAGACGATGACGGTGCGCGCTGGCGACCTGCCCGCCGAACTCGCCCGGTTGCGGCCGAGCGAAGTGGTGATCGCCGAAGGGTCGACATTGGAGGTCGCCAACAGCCATCCGTTCGACAAGGCGGCCTTTTCCAGCGCCCGTGCTGAAGACGCGCTCAAGCGCCTGTTCGCGGTCGCGACGCTGGATGGTTTCGGCCAGTTCAGCCGCGCCGAACTGGCGGCGATGGGCGGGCTGATTGCCTATCTCGATCATGCGGGGAAGGGCACGCTGCCCTTCCTGGCGCCGCCGCTGCGCAAGACCAGCGGCGCCCATGTCGCCATCGACGCAGCGACGCGCGAGAGCCTGGAAATCGTCGCGACCACCGGCGGCACCCGTGCGGGCAGCCTGTTGGGGGCGGTCGACCGGACCGTCACCGGGGCAGGCGCCCGGCTGCTGGCACAGGATCTGTCGGCGCCGCTGATGGATGCGCCGCTGATCGACGCGCGGCTGGGCCTGGTCCAGCTGTTCCATGATGACGCGACGCTGCGCAGTCAGTTGCGCGCGGCGCTACGCGCGCTGCCCGACATCGGCCGTGCGCTGGGACGTGTCGCCATCGGTCGCGGTAGTCCGCGTGACCTCGGTCAATTGCGCGACGGCCTGGGCGAGGCGCGCTTGCTGCGCGAGCGGTTGGGGCGGCTGGCCGATCAGCCGCTGCTGCTGACGCAATTGCTGCCGGCGCTCGACGGTCATGGCGCGCTGGTCGATGCGCTGGCGCGCGCATTGGTGCCGAGCCCGCCGACCGAAACCAATAATGGCGGCTATATCGCCGACGGCTTCGACCCGGCGCTCGACGAACTGCGCCGCCTCGCCGGTGACGGCCGCCGCGCAATCGCCGCGCTGGAAGCGCAATATCGCGAGCAGACGGGGATCAGCGCGCTGAAGATCCGCCATAATGGCGTGCTGGGCTATCATGTCGAGGTGCCGGCCCGCGCCGCCGACCAGCTGATGCAGCCCGAAAGCGGCTTCACCCATCGCCAGACGCTGGCCGGGGTCGTGCGCTTCAACTCGATCGACCTGCACGAGCAGGCTGGCCGCGTGGCGCAGGCCGGCGCCCATGCGCTGGTGGCGGAAGCTGCTCATCTGGAAACGCTGATCGAGGCGGTGCTGGACCGCAAGGCCGACATCGCCCGCGCCGCCGATGCGCTGGCACGGCTGGACGTTGCCGCTGCGCTGGCCGAGCGGGCGGCCGAAGGCGGCTGGCAACGCCCCCATTTCGTGGTCGAGGACGGGGTCGGCCCCTGCCTCGACATTGTCGGCGGGCGCCATCCGGTGGTCGAGGATGCGCTGCGTGCGCAGGGCCAGCCCTTCGTCGCCAATGATTGCCGGCTGGTCGCGACTGACCGGCTATGGCTGGTCACCGGCCCGAACATGGGCGGTAAGTCGACCTTCCTGCGGCAGAATGCGCTGATCGTCATCCTGGCCCAGGCCGGGGCCTTCGTGCCGGCAGAATCGGCGACGCTGACCCTGGTCGACCGCCTGTTCAGCCGCGTCGGCGCCTCCGACAATCTGGCGCGCGGCCGGTCGACCTTCATGGTCGAGATGGTCGAGACCGCGGCGATCCTGGCGCAGGCGACCGAGCATAGCTTCGTCATCCTGGACGAGGTCGGGCGCGGCACATCCACCTATGACGGTCTCGCGCTCGCCTGGGCGGTTGTCGAGGCGGTGCATGAGGTCAATCGCTGCCGCTGCCTGTTCGCGACCCATTATCATGAGCTGACACGCCTGTCCGAAACGCTCGATGCGCTGTCGCTGCATCATGTGCGGGCACGCGAATGGAAGGGCGACCTGGTGCTGCTGCACGAACTGGCCGAAGGGCCTGCCGATCGCAGCTATGGCCTGGCGGTGGCGCGGCTGGCCGGCTTGCCGCCCCTGGTGCTCAAGCGCGCCAAGGATGTGCTGGGCCGGCTGGAGGCAGGCAAGGCGAAGACCGGCGGCATTGCCGCGGGGCTGGACGACCTGCCGCTGTTCGCCAGCGTCGCAACCCAGGTCGAAGAGGTGGTCGATCCACTGCGCGACGCACTGGATGGCATTGATGCCGACGCCCTGTCCCCGCGTGAGGCACTCGATCACATATATCGTTTGAAACAACTGGCCGCCGCCAGTCACCACGAGTAGACGAGAGCCATGGTCATGCAGTTCCCCAGCCTGGGGTCGCGCCGCGCGATCATTGACCGGCGCGCGATTTCCGACAGCATCAACGCCCTGGCGCAGGAGCACCGGGGCGATCCGATCAAGCTGCGCGGGCTGATCGTCAAGGAACTCAAGGCCGCTCTGGAGCATGGCCGTGAGGATGTCGCGCGCCGGCTCGAGGCAAAACCGACGCGCGGGCGCGAGGCGGTGACGGCCTTTGCCTTCCTGATCGACCAGATCTTGCGGCTGCTCTACGACGCGACCACCCATCATCTTTATCCCGCCGGCAACCGCAGCACCGGCGAGCGGATCGTGCTGATCGCCGTCGGCGGCTATGGCCGGGGCGAGATGGCACCGCACAGCGATGTCGACATCGGCTTCATCACCCCCTGGAAGCCGACCGGCTGGACCGAGCAGATCATCGAATCCATGCTCTATTCGCTGTGGGATCTGGGGCTGAAGGTCGGCCATAGCAGCCGTTCGATCGACGAGACGATGCGGATGGCCAAGGCCGACCTCACCGTGCGCACCGCCCTGCTGGAAGCACGCTATGTGTGGGGCGACCGGGCGCTTTACGAGGAAGTCGCCGTTCGCTTCGACAGCGAGATCATGCAGGGCACCGCCCGCACCTTCGTCACCGAGAAGCTGGAGGAACGCGACGAGCGCCACCGCCGCATGGGCGACAGCCGCTATGTCGTCGAGCCCAATGTCAAGGAAGGCAAGGGCGGCCTGCGCGACCTGCACACGCTGTTCTGGATCGGCAAATATGTGAACCGGGTGAAATCGGTCGCCGAACTGGTCGATGTCGGCCTGTTGACGCAGAGCGAGCTGCGCCAGTTCCAGAAGGCCGAGGATTTCCTGTGGGCGGTGCGATGTCACCTGCACATGATCACGGGTCGGGCCGAAGACCGGCTGACCTTCGACCTGCAGCTGGAAACCGCGACGCGGATGCACTTCACCGCGCGGGCCGGACGATCCGGGGTCGAGCGCTTCATGCGCTATTATTTCCTCAATGCGAAGGCAGTCGGCGACCTGACTGCGGTGTTCCTGGCGCATCTGGACGACCAGCTGGCCGAGCGCGGACGCCGCTATATTCCGTCGATCTTTCGCCGACCCAAGAAGCTGGATGGTTTCGTGCTGGATCGCGGGCGGCTGGCGCTGCCGAGCGACGATTTCTTCCAGGCCGATCCGGTCCGCCTGGTCGAGATTTTCGCCGTGGCCGACAGGCATGGGCTGCAGATTCATCCGAGCGCGATGCGCGCGGCCAGCCGCGACGCCGGCCTGATCACCGCCAAGGTGCGCAAGGACGCACGCGCCAATGCCGCCTTCATGGATGTGCTGACCAGCCCGCGCGACCCGGAAACGGTGCTGCGCTGGATGAACGAATCCACCGTGTTCGGTCGGTTCATCCCCGATTTCCGCCGCGTCGTGGCGCAGATGCAGTTCGACATGTACCATCATTATACGGTGGACGAGCATACCATCCGCGCCGTCGGCCTGCTGGCCCGGATCGAAAAGGGCGAACTGGCCACCGACCATCCGCTGGCAACCGAGCTGATGGGCAAGATATTGTCGCGCCGGGTGCTCTATGTCGCGGTGCTGCTGCATGACATCGCCAAGGGGCGCGGCGGCGACCACAGCATATTGGGCGCGGAAGTGGCAGAACATCTCTGCCCGCGTCTGGGCCTGACCGCCGCCGAGACCGAGACCGTCGCCTGGCTGGTGCGTTACCACCTGCTGATGTCGGCCACCGCCTTCAAGCGCGACCTGGCCGACTACAAGACGATCCTCGATTTCGTCGAAGTGGTGCAGAGTCCGGAGCGACTGCGCCTGCTGCTGTGCCTGACCGTGGTCGATATCCGCGCGGTGGGGCCGGGCGTCTGGAACAGCTGGAAGCGGCAACTGCTGGGCGACCTCTATGATGCCGCCGAGGAAGTACTGCGCCTGGGCCACAAGCAGAAGGGCCGCAGCGAGCGGGTCGCCGCCAAGCAGGAGGCCCTGCGCCAGGCGCTGGGCATGGATGAGGCGACCTTCGCCGCCTTCAGCGGCCGCATGCCCGAAAGCTACTGGATCGCCGAACCGGACGATATCCTGGTCCATAATGCGCGGCACATATTGGAAGCGGGTGACTCCTCGCTGTCGATCGCCGCGCAATATTATCCACAACGTGGTGCCACGCTGGTCACCGTCTATGCGACCGACCATCCGGGCCTGTTCTACCGCATTGCCGGCGCCATCCATCTGGCCGGCGGCAACATCATCGACGCGCGCATCCATACGACGCGCGATGGCGTCGCGATCGACAATTTCCTGGTGCAGGATCCGCTGGGCGGCGCCTTCCACAGTCCCGAGCAGCTGGCGCGGATCAAGGCGGCGATCGAGGACTCTCTGTCCAACCGCCACCGCATGATCACCAAGCTGGAAGCGCGCCCGCTGCCCCGCACCCGCGCCGAAGCCTTCCGCATCGAGCCCAATGTGCTGATCGACAACAAGGCGTCGAACCGCTTCACCGTGATCGAGGTGAATGCCCGCGATCGGCCGGCGCTGCTGTTCAGCCTGGCCAATGCGCTGTTCCAGTCGAAGGTCACGGTCCACAGCGCCCATGTCGCCACCTATGGCGAGCGCGCGGTCGACACCTTCTACGTCACCGACCTGCTGGGCGGGAAGATCGAGAGCAAGGCCCGGTTGCAGACGCTGGAGCGGCGGCTGCTGGAGGCGGCCGGCGGCGAAGTGGGCGAGGCACTGGAGCGCGCCTGATCGCTACTCAGGCAATGGTCATTACGTCGCCGGGTGACAGCAAGGGTAACAGGCGCAGCATGTCGTCGCGGTCGACCGCGACGCAGCCGGCGGTCGGACGTCCTTCGGACAGATGGAAGAAGATGGCGCTGCCCATGCCCGGCACCGGCGGCGCGTCATTATGGCCCAGGATGACGATCACGTCATAGGCCTCGTCGCTGCGCTGCAGGCTTTCGGTCGAGAAGGGCCGGGGCAGGCGCACGGGACGATTATAGGCGGGATCGGCCGGATCGTCCGACCAGCCATCCCCCGCATGGATCCAGCGCCATGGCAGGGCGATGCCGGTGGTGGATACCTTGCCGGGGCGCAGCAGCACCGCACGGATCGGCCAATTGCCCAAGGGGGTGCAACCATCGCCTTCGCGCTTGTCGGCGGCCGCACAGGCGCCGCTGCGGCCGATGGTGCAGGCCATGTCGAGATCGCCGAAGCGCAGTCGCCCGGTGGCGACATCGACATGGACGACGCTCATAGCTGGTGGCCGGTCCGGTCGCGCTTGGTGGCGAGATAGCGTTCATTATGCGGGTTGGCCGGCAGGATGATCGGCAGTCGTTCGACCACCTCGATCCCGGCCGCCTGCAAGCCGGCGACCTTCTGCGGATTGTTGGTGAGCAAGCGCACGCCGTCAATACCGAGCAGGTCGAGCATCCGCGCCGCGACCGAGAAATCGCGCGCGTCGATCGCGAAGCCCAGCCGCACATTGGCGTCGACCGTGTCGAAGCCCTGATCCTGCAACGCATAGGCGCGCAGCTTGTTGACGAGGCCGATGCCGCGTCCTTCCTGGCGCAGGTAGAGCAGCACACCCCATTGGGCGTCGGCGATCTGGTGCAGCGCCTGATGCAATTGCGGGCCGCAATCGCATTTCAGGCTGCCGAACACGTCGCCGGTCAGGCATTCGCTGTGGATGCGGATGACCGGCGGGGATGCGTCGCGCTTGCCGACCACCAGCGCGACATGTTCGCGCGGCTCGTCGGGGCTGCGGAAGGCGATGATCTCCGCGCTCTCGCTCGCCGATACGGGCAGGCGGGCACGGGTGGCGATGGCGAGGTGGATGGCATCGTCATAATCGCCGACATCATCGGCGCTGACTTCCGCCTCGACCGGGCCGTCGCCTTCGGTAAGGAAATAGGCGGGCAGGATACCAGCCAACCGGGCAAGGCGCAGCGCGGCATTGGCTGCCTGTGGCGCCGGCAAGGCCCGCGCGCGGAACGGCCCCTTGAGCGGCGAGGCGAGGTCCAGCACGGGATCGGAAATCGAGGTCGCGACATCCGCGTCGATCCACGGCGCTCGTTCGATCAGCACCGGCAGATCGGGATCGGCCGCCGCCAGCTGATTGGCGAGCTTGAGCGTCTCGGCGCGGGCGGCAGAGATCAAGATATCGGCCTGCCCCTGCGGATCGAAATCGGCCAGCGTCACCGCATCCGCGCCCTCGATCGCCATCAGCCGGATGGCGCCGTCGGGCGCGGTCAGGCGGATCGCCCAGCCGCGACGCAGCGCATCGATGGCGCGGGCAGCATCCCGCCCGTTCATCAGAAGGCGAACTCGGTGATGATCGGGATATGGTCGGACGGCTTTTCCCAGCTGCGCGCGGGTTCGACGACACGGTGGGCGACCGCCTTGTCGGCGACATCCTTGGTCATCCACATATGGTCGAGGCGACGGCCGCGATCCGACGCCGCCCAGTCCTTCGCGCGATAGCTCCACCAGGTGTAGAGGCGCGCGGGGGCAGGGTGGAAATGGCGGCCGATATCGACCCAGTCGTTCGACGCCTGCAACCGGCCCAGCAGTTCGCATTCTTGAGGCGTATGGCTGACCACGTCGAGCAGCTGCTTGTGGCTCCAGACGTCGCATTCCAGCGGCGCGATGTTGAAGTCGCCGGTCAGGATCGTCGGTTTGTTGTCGAGCGCCCCGGACCACTCGATCATCCGCTCGATAAAGTCGAGCTTCTGGCCGAATTTCGGATTGACCGTGCGGTCGGCGACATCACCGCCGGCGGGGACATAGACATTCTCGATCCGCACGCCATTGTCGAGGCGGATGCCGACATGACGCGCTTCGCCATTGGCCTGCCAGTCGAACCGGTCATCCTCATGGATCGGCACCTTGCTCATGATCGCGACGCCATGATGCATGCGCTGGCCGTTCAGCACCTGATGGACATAGCCCAGCCGCTTGAACATGTCGGTGGGGAAAATCTCGTTCACCACCTTGGTTTCCTGCAGGCAGAGAATGTCGGGCGCTTCCTCGGTCAGGAAGCGTTCGACGATGTCGATCCGGGCGCGGACGCTGTTGATGTTCCAGGATGCAATCGAAAGGGTATCGGCCATGAAAAGCACCTAGGGTGCCGCGCGCCCGCGCGCAAGCGCCGGACAAAGTAAGACCCCCGCTCCGGGGGCGTGGAACGGGGGTCTCGATCGCGCCCTTGAAGCGCTTTGCGACGGGAGCGGTGTGCCGGGTAACAGGGGGGAAATCCCGGTCTGCGTCTCTCGCCGTGATCTCTATCTAGGCGATCCGATATGAGCGGCAGATGAACGATGGCAGAAAGTTTTCAGCCCATCGTTCCTGTGGCCCGCCCTAGCCGTTCGGACGGCCGCGCGGACGCGGATCGGTCCAGCGGAAGGCGGAATCGGCGACCGGCACGCCATATTGCTGGTTCGACAGGCGCACCGCCGTGCGATTATTCTGCGCGTCGAGCGCGACCCAGCCATAAAGCTCCAGCCCGGCCGGTGACGCGGGCTTGCGCTTGAAGATCATGGTGATGGTGCCGAATTCGGGCCGCTTGGGATCCTTTGCCTGCACGCTCAGCACGGTCGGGTCGCCGGTGGGGACGACGGTGCCGAATTTCGACAGATCCTTGGTCGGGTCGATCAGCGCGGCCAGCGGCGAATTGCCGATCGGCCAGCGCTGCACCTGGCGCACTTCATAGTCGATCAGGGTCAGCGCCTTGCCATCACCCACGATCAGCAGCGGCACGCCCTTTTCATATTGGAAGCGGATCTTGCCCGGCTGTTTCAGGGTCAGCTTGCCGGTCAGCACCTGACCATTGCGGTCGGTCTGGCTGAAATCGGCGGTCAGGGTGGTGACGGCGCGGATATAGGCATTGACCTGATTGAGGTCGGACGGTGCCGCCTGCTGGGCAAGGGCATAGCCCGCCGGCACCGCAACCAGCGCGGTGGCGAGGGACAGGGCGACAGGCGCGAGGATGCGCTTCATGCAATCATCTCCGGGTTGTTCGGAAAAGGGGGCATAGGAGGTGGGGCTTGAACCCGCTGTGAACCTTGCTGTTCCATCGCAGGGAAAGGATCGATCGGAAAGACCAGACGGGGGAGAGCGGCCGTGAAATGGCTGGCTCGATCCCCCGTGCTCCCGCCTCGCCATGCCGGTCTTACCGGCGGCACCGCTCCAATTATGTTTATCGGCGCGGCAGCAGCGACGCCTGCCTAGACCGATTCGCGGACAAAAAAAAGGCTGATCCGAAGATCAGCCTGAAAAGTTTTTAGGAGAGGATGCCTGAAAGGCCTGTTCCTAATGTCCCAAAGCCCCTGTCACGACAAATGCGAAGGCAGCAAGCATGGTTGCACGGAACGCAATCGCTCAAGGAAAACAGGCATTTCGTAGCGTCAGAGCGGATTGCCATTCTCATCGCGCAGCACTTCGCGGCGGCCGACATGGTTGGGCGGGCCGACCAGCCCTTCCTCCTCCATCCGTTCGATCAGGCGTGCGGCGCTGTTATAGCCGACTCGCAGCTGGCGCTGCAGCCAGCTGGTCGAGGCCTTCTGATTCTCGAACACCAGCTGGCAGGCCTTACGGAACAGCTGCGCGTCCGGGCTGTCATCGCCCAGGTCCACGCCGTCGAGCGCGAAGCTGCCTTCTTCCGGCTCTTCCGTGACCGCCTGGATATAATCAGGCGCGCCCTGCGCGCGCCAGTGGTCGGCAACCACGCGCACTTCATCGTCCGAAACGAAGGGACCATGAACGCGCATCAGGCCCTTGCCGCCATGCATGTAGAGCATGTCGCCCTTGCCCAGCAGCTGTTCGGCACCCTGTTCGCCCAGGATGGTGCGGCTGTCGATCTTGCTGGTCACGAAGAAGCTGATGCGGGTCGGCAGGTTCGCCTTAATGACGCCGGTGATGACGTCGACCGAAGGACGCTGGGTCGCGAGGATCAGGTGGATGCCGGCGGCGCGCGCCTTCTGCGCCAGACGCTGGATCAGGAATTCGACTTCCTTGCCCGCCGTCATCATGAGGTCGGCCAGCTCGTCGACCACCACCACGATCTGCGGCAGCGGCTGGAAATCGAGCTGTTCTTCCTCATAGATCGGCTTGCCGCTCTCGGGGTCATAGCCGGTCTGGACGCGACGGCCGAGCGGCTTGCCCTTGGCCTTGGCGGCGCGAACCTTCTCGTTGTAATTGGCGAGGTTGCGGACCGAGATCGACGCCATCATGCGATAGCGATCCTCCATCTGCTCCACCGCCCATTTGAGCGCGCGGATCGCCTTGCTCGGCTCGGTCACGACCGGGGCGAGCAGATGCGGGATGTCGTCATAGGTCGACAGTTCCAGCATCTTGGGATCGATCATGATCAGGCGCAGCTGGTCCGGCGTCATGCGGTAGAGCAGCGACAGGATCATAGCGTTGAGGCCGACCGACTTACCCGAGCCGGTGGTGCCTGCGATCAGCAGATGCGGCATCGGCGCCAGATCGGCGATGATCGGCTCGCCCGAGATATTCTTGCCCAGGATGATCGGCAGGGTCGCTTCCGCACCGAATTGCTCGCTGGTGATCAGTTCGCGGAAGGACACGCCCTCGCGATTGGTGTTGGGCAGTTCGATGCCGATGACGGTACGGCCGGGAATGGTCGCGACGCGCGCCGACAGCGCCGACATGTTGCGGGCGATATCGTCGGCCAGCGCGATCACGCGGCTCGCCTTGATGCCCGGTGCCGGCTCCAGCTCATACATGGTGACGACGGGACCGGGGCGGACCTCTACGATATTGCCCTTCACATGGAAGTCGTCGAGAACGCTCTCCAGCAGGCGGGCGTTGCGTTCCAGCGCCGCCTTGTCGATCTTCTGCCCCTGATTGGCGGGAATCGGATTGAGCAGGTCGGCCGACGGCAGCGAACTATGGCCGAACAGATCATCCTGCGACACCGGCGCGGTCGAGCGCTGCACCGGGGCGGGCTTGGGCGCCTGAATGGTGATCGGCGGCTTGGGCTCGTTCGACACCTGCTTGCGCGGCGCGATCACCCGTTCGACCGGGCCGTCATCATCCTCGTCCAGATCGACCGCTCCTCCCTGTCCTGCAAAGGCGAGCGAGGGGCGCGGCAGGCTGAGCCGGGGCAGGGTCGGACGGCGGATGGTGAAGATCGGCTTTTCCAGCGCCAGGCTGCGATACCAGACGAACAGGCCGGCCAGCATGGCCACGACCACCAATATGCCGATGATCCAGCCCTGCGCGGCCGGCGCCTGGGCGGTCAGGCTGATCACCCCCTTGGCGGTGACAAGGCCGATCATGCCGCCCCAGCCCGAAGGCAGGCCGACCAGCGGATCAGGCTGGAACAGGGCCAGTGCGATGCCGATCAGGATGATGCCGACCAGGCATTTGCCAAACTGCGCCTTCCACCCGATCATCTCATGATCGCCCCACAGGCGACGGGCGGTGATCCCCATCAGCGGCAGCAGCAGCGCAATCGGCACGCCGAACAGCAGCAGCAGCATGTCGGCCACCATGGCACCGGGCGCGCGCATGATATTGGCGACATGATCGCCCGCCACCGTGTTCATCGACGGGTCGCTGGGCTGATAGCTCAGCAGCGCCAGCGCCAGGAACAGGGTCGCCAGAAATAGCGAGATCGCCCCGATCAGCGCGCCGCTGCGCACGATGCTGCGCTTGAGCATTTCGCGCCATTCCGGCGCGCGCTTGGCTCCGCGGCTGACAGCCATGGTCAAATGTCCCCCAAATGTTCCGTTCCGGCACAATGCGCCGAGCCAGGAGTCCTCGTCAAGCCTGCGGCCCCTCGGCTCGTCCCGCCCCATCCGCAACATTGCGTATGTCGCGGGCCTGGGGCGCAGGCGCAAAATAAGCGGCGAAAGGAGATGTCGCCATGTTCGCCTCTTTCTATCCCGCCTTTATCGTGATTGCCCTGAGCAGCTTTGCGATCGTGCTGCTGGGCGTCAGCCTGCAGGATGCGATGCGAGGGCGCTGAGCACGTCGCCATCGACGCGCTGCACGGTCCATTCGTCCATCGGCCGGGCGCCGAGCGCCCGGTAGAAGGCGATGGCCGGTCCGTTCCAGTCGAGCACCGACCATTCGAGCCGGGCGCAGTCGCGCGCGATCGCCAATTGGGCGAGACGGGCGAGCAACGCCTTGCCGGCACCGAGCCCCCGCGCTTCGGGCAGGACGAACAGATCCTCCAGATAGAGGCCCGGACGCCCCTCGAAGGTAGAGAAATTGTGGAAGAAGAGGGCAAAGCCGATCGGTGCGCCATCATGCTCGGCGATCAGCACCTCCGCCATCGGCCGGGGACCGAACAGATAGCGGGCCAGCGTCTCGCGGTCGGCCTTCACTTCATGGGCCAGCTTCTCATAGTCGGCGAGCGCCAGGATGAAATTCGCGATTGCATCGATATCCGTCGATTGCGCGTCCCTGATGATGACCTTGCTCATGCCGCTCCCGCTTCCACATGGGCGATATCCGCCCGTTTCGTGCGCGCGGCGATAAGGCAGCCGGCGACGATCAACAAGGCACCGGCAAGGGTGGCGAGCGTCAGTTGCTCGCCAAAGGCCAGCCAGCCGAAGATCGCGGCCCAGACGAAGGCGGTATATTCGACCGGGATCAGCCGCTGGGCTTCCGCACGCGCATAGGCCCAGGCGAGCGCCGCGAGAGAAGTGAAGGCCAGCATGGCGGCCAGCAGCACCAGCGGCACCGCCGCTCCGGTCGGCACGATCGCCCAGGCCGGCGCACCGATCGCGAACACGCCCAGCATGACCAGATGCTGGAAGAAGGCGACCTCTATCGGCGAGGCAAGCTGGGCCTGCTGGCGCTGGAGGATCAGGTTCCAGGCGAACAGTATCGCCGAAAGCAGCACCGCGCCCGCCCCCATCAGCGCGTCGCCATCATAGTCGCCGCGCATCCGCCCCGACAGGATCACGCCCACCCCGACCAGACCAAGCAGCGAAGCGCCGATCGCCTGCCGCCCGATCCGTTCCTTGAGCAGCAAGGCCGCAAGATAGAGCGCGATCAGCGGGGCGATGAAGGAGAGGGCAATGGCTTCGGCAAGCGGCAGGCGCATGATCGCCCAGAAGAAGAAGCTGGCCATCAGCGCGACCACCACGCCGCGCAGCAGATGCAGGCGCAGCACGGAAAGGTTGGGCCAGCGCTGGCGGGTGGCGAGCATCAGGACCAGCCCCAGCAGGCTGCCGGTGATCGCGCGCCAGAGCAGCGCGTTATAAAGGCCGATCGAGAGACTGAGCCCCTTCATCGCCGCGTCCATCACCGAAAAAAGCGCGACGCCAAGGCAGCAGATGAGGAAGGGCAACAGCACGGACGGGCTGCGGGGAGAGGAAAGCGGACGATCCATCGAGGGGTGAAGGGATCAGTCGCGACCGGGGCCGACGATCCTGCCGATATGCAATTCGTCGATATGAAGCCGGGTGATCCGTGCCTTGCCGATGCGCAGCCGACCGATGGCCAGGGCGCCCACCGCTATTGCCCCCAATGCGATCGCGCCCAGGGCCAATGTCCCGATAGCGGACGCGCCGACCGCCTGCGCACCCGTGGCGCTTGCGCCATGGGCGATGGCGGACCGGTCGGCGCTGTCCGTCATTCGGCCGCCTGGACCTGTCCCGCGTCGCTCGCCGCCGCTTCGATCTCGGCCGCCTTGGCCTCGACCAGCCTGACGATATGGTCGACCATGTCGGCATCCTGGATCGTGTGATCGGTGACGCCCGACAGATAGACCATATGCTTGCCATTGCCGCCGCCGGTCAGGCCGATATCGGTCTCGCGCGCTTCGCCCGGACCGTTGACGACGCAACCCAGCACCGAGAGCGAGAGCGGCGTGTTGATATGCTGCAGCCGTTCCTCCAGCGCCTGGACGGTGCGGATCACATCGAAGCCCTGCCGTGCGCAGCTGGGGCAGGAGATGACCTTGACGCCGCGGGTGCGGATGCCGAGCGTCTTGAGCATCTCATAGCCGACCCGCACTTCCTCCTCCGGTTCGGCCGAGAGCGAGACGCGGATCGTGTCGCCGATGCCGGCCCAGAGCAGGTTGCCGATGCCGATCGCGCTCTTGACCGTGCCGCCGATCAGGCCGCCGGCTTCGGTGATGCCCAGATGCAGCGGGCAATCGACCGCATCGGCCAGTTGCATATAGGCCGCGACCGCCAGGAACACGTCGCTCGCCTTCACGGCGACCTTATATTCGTGGAAATCCTGGTCCTGCAGCAGCTTGATATGGTCGAGCGCGCTTTCGACCAGCGCTTCCGGGCAGGGCTCGCCATATTTTTCGAGCAGGTCGCGCTCCAGGCTGCCGGCGTTGACGCCGATGCGGATCGAGCAATTATTGGCCTTGGCGGCGTCCACCACTTCCTTCACCCGCGCGGCCGAACCGATATTGCCCGGATTGATGCGCAGGCAGGCAGCACCGGCATCGGCGGCTTCCAGCGCGCGCTTATAGTGGAAATGGATGTCGGCGACGATCGGCACGCGCGCGGCGCGGACGATCTGTTTGAGCGCCGCGGTCGATTCCTCGTCGGGGCAGGACACGCGGATGATGTCGACGCCGGCATCCTCGCAGCGACGGATCTGGTCGATCGTCGCCTTGACGTCATGGGTCAGCGTGTTGGTCATGGTCTGCACCGTGACCGGCGCGCCGCCGCCCACGGGGACGTTGCCGACCATGATCTGCCGCGACTGCCGTCGGGCGATGTCGCGCCAGGGGCGCAGGCCGGGATTATGTTCGGACATGAAAAGGGGCTCCAGATCTCTGGAGCCCCCTATAAGCATTAACGCGGCTTTTTAGAAGCGCGCGGTCAGCGATGCGGCAACCTGGTCCGCATTGCCGCTGGTCTGGGCCAGGGTCGTGGCGGTGACGGTGGCCGGCGACGGGAAATAGCTGTCCGGGCGGATGATGTTCGCCTTTTCCACCCAGGTATGGGCGTAGGCGACGTTCAGCGCGAAGGCCGGCGAGATATTCCAGGTCGCGCCGCCGGTCAGCCACACGCGGTCGCCATCGGGCACGCGGGTGGTCAGATGCTGCGGATTGGTCGGCGAACGGTCGAACATGGTGCCGGCGCGCAGCGTGAAGGCGGGGCTGAAATCATATTCGCCGCCCAGGCTGACGCTGTAGCTGTCCTTGTAATCCAGTTCCTTGTTGGTGGTGCCGGTGGCCGAGGTGACCTCGATCCCCTTGAAGCTGGACCAGCCATACCATTTGCCGGTGATCATCGCGCGCAGGTTCGGCGTCAGCTTGTGCATGAAGGACACGGTGACGATATCGGGCAGGTCCAGCGGTGCCGAGGCATCGAATTCGCCATTGGCGGCGCTGAGCGGCGTCACCAGACCGGAAATGGTCTGGGTACCCTTGAGCTTGTGGTTGATGCCCGACCGATAGTGGACGCCGACATTGGTGGTGCCGTTGGTGTAGAACAGGCCGGCGTTCCAGCCGACGGTCCAGTCATCGCCCTTCAGCTTGGTGAAGCCGTCGGTGGTGACCAGCGGCGACACCTGCGGCAGCGCGTTGGTCAGGTTCGCCTTCACATATTGCACGTCGACGCCGCCGCCGATCGAGAAATTGTCGTTCAGCTTGAACGCGGCCGACGGCTGGATGTTGTAGGTCTTGAGGTCGGTGTAGATCGAGTCATAGCGACCGAAGAAACCGTCATCATATTCCAGCTTCAGGCCGAAGGGCGCATTGACGCCGAGGCCCAGCCACAGCCGGTCGGTGACCTGCGCCGAGGCGTAGAAATTGGGGACCGGGATGACGCTTTCGAACGGCTGGCCACCGTCATTGCCGGTCACCGGCACGCGGGCGGTCGAACCGGGGACCGAGCGATAGCTGCCACGGTTAGTCTGGTGAGCGGAAGCCATCAGGGCGTTGACGCCGGCCGAAACCTGGACGCCCGACAGCTGGGTCATGGCGGCAGGGTTGAAATAGATGGTCGAGGGATCGTCACCTGCAGCGGCGCCGCCAGCCATGGCGCGGCCGGTTTCCACCGGCGACTGTTCCTGAAGATAGAAGCCACCAGCCAGCGCCGGCATCGGTGCGACAATCGCGCCGGTCAGCAGGATGGTGGGAAGAATGCGACGGCGAAGGGACATGGCGTTTCCTCTGCTAAAAACTCATTTGGCCATTTGGTGCGGGCGCTTAAACGCCTCATGCGACTTATGGAACCATGCGCATAACAGCTATCCCGACGATTTCTACAGGCGCCAATGACGGATTTCCGCGATTTTTCGCTCAATTGCCCGGATTTCGGCCGGCTGGACGCTACGGCAAGTGCCGCCCTGTTGCGCCAACGTCACAGGTCAAAAAAAAAGCCGCCCCGAGGGACGGCTATGAAGTTTTAGGAGAGGATGCCTGAAAGGCGAGTTCCTTTTGCGGCCAGGCGGCGTTCGTCGCAAATGCGAAACATGATGGCGCGATTGCGTTTCATGCAACCGGTGTCACAAGACAATGTTTCCCTAAGGGAAATTCCGCATGAAATAATGATAGCGATATCAATTTTGCGCGCTGCGACAGGCTATTTCGCCGCTTGCAATCGCTGATCGACGCCCGAATCACGCAAATGGGATTCGATTTCGGCCAGCAGACGCGCCAATCCCGCGGCATCCGACGCCTCCGCCCGCGCGGTCAGCGCATTCTGGGTGTTGGACGCGCGCAGCAGCCACCAGCCATCGATGGTGCGGACGCGGGCACCATCGATCGACTCCACGATTGCGCCGGATGCAATCAGGCGGTCGCGCAGGTCTTCAATGATCGCAAACTTGCGGTCTTCCGGCACGGCGATGCGGATTTCCGGCGTGTTGACCATTTCGGCCATGTCGCCGCGCAGGTCGGTGACGGTGCGGCGCAACCGGGCCGCGGCGCGGATCAGGCGAACGGCGGCATAGAGTCCATCATCAAAACCGTAAAAATCGTCGGCGAACATGATGTGGCCGGTCATCTCGCCACCCAGCGGACTGCCAATCTGCTTCATTTTGGACTTGATATGGCTGTGCCCGGTCTTCCACAGCACCGGCTCACCGCCCAGCCGCGCAATCTCGTCGAACAGGGCCTGGCTGGCCTTCACATCCGCGACGATCGGGGCGCCGGGCCGATCCTTCAGCACCACCTGCGCGAACAGGCCGAGCAACTGGTCGCCCCAGATAATCCGGCCGAGGCCGTCGACCACGCCGATCCGGTCGCCATCGCCATCGAAAGCCACGCCGAAATCGAGCTTCCTGGAGAGGACAAGGGAACGAAGATCGGCCAGATTCGCTTCTTCGGTGGGATCAGGATGATGGTTGGGAAAATTGCCGTCTACATCGGTGAAGAGCAGATGATGCTCACCCGGCAGGAGTTGCACCAGCTTCTCCACGACCGGTCCTGCGGCGCCGTTTCCCGCGTCCCAGCCGATCCGCCAGGCGGCGCCGTCAAAATCGCGCACCAGCCGTTCGACATAGGCCGGCATGACATCGACATCGCGCACCCGGCCTTCGCCCGCCAGCCAGTCGCCGGCCGCCGCGATCGCGCCGAGCTGCTGGATCGCCTCGCCATGAAAGGGCGCATGATCCAGGACCAGCTTGAAACCATTCTGATCTGCGGGATTATGGCTGCCGGTCACCTGGATGGCGCCCGCCACGTCCAGTTCGGCCTCGGCATAATAGAGCATCGGCGTGGGACCCAGGCCAACGCGCAGCACATCGACGCCGCTGTCGGTGAGGCCGCGCACCAGCGCGCCCTCCAGCATGGGCGAACTCAGCCGCCCGTCATAGCCGACCGCGACCGCTGATCCGCCGGCGCGCCGCACCCAGGTCGCGAAGCTGCGCCCCAGCGCATAGCCGTCCGCTTCCCCGAGCATCGGGCCGACAACGCCGCGCATATCATATTCGCGCAGCAGGGTCGGGTGGAAGCGGTGGGCCATATAGTCCTTTCTGGAGCAATCAGCCGGCGGACGGACGATCCCGCTCGGCAAGGTCGGCGAGCAACAGGTCGCGCGCGGCATTGATCTGGGCAGCCAGCGCTTCGGTTCCACCCTTGTCGGGATGGACCGAGGCGATCAGGCGGCGATGTGCGGCGCGGATATCGGTCGCGCGAGCATCCGCCGACAGGCCGAGCAGGGCGCGGGCGCCCTCCACGTCGGCCCTGTCAGTCTGCACCGGCGGCGCAGCCTTGCGCCTGGCGCGGTTAGCGCCCTTCTTCGCCTTGCCCTGCGACGCGAAGAAGAGGGCGGCGCCCAGCAGGATCGGCGCGCCGAGCGCCGGCTTGCCCTTGGCCGCCAGCACCGCGCCGACCAGTGCCGCCCCCAATGCCATGCCATCCTTGGTCGACATGCGCTGCAATCTCCCGGTCCAGATGAGCCAGCCCGCCAGGCCGATCAGCACCAGCGCGATCAGCCCCATCAGGCGGCGCCGAGCATGTCCACGGACGCGGCATGATCGCCGGTCGGCAAGGCCAATCCGGCCACCATCTCGCGCAATTCCTGGCGCGCGGCGATGTGGCTGATGCCCAGGTCGCCCAGATGTCCCTTGTCGAGCAGGGTCAGGCCCGAGGGGAAGAGTTCGCGGAAGATGACGCGTTCCGACAATCCGGGAATGACCCGGAAGCCGACCCGGCGCGACAATTCCATCAGCGCATCGCCGACGCGCTTCTTGTTGCGGGCATCATGATGCTGGACGCGGTTGCGCAGCACCACCCAGTCGATCGACACGCCATCGGCCTTGGCGCGGGACTTGCGCGCTTCGAAGATGAGTTCGGAATAGAAGGACAGGCGGCGCACCCGGAAGGTTTCGGCATCGACCTGGCCGATCAGGTCGAAATCGACGAAACTGTCGTTCATCGGCGTGACCAGCGTGTTGGCGCGGGCCGCCATATGCCGGGCGAAATCATCGTCGCGGCCGGGCGTGTCGACGATCAGGAAATCCTTGCCCTCGGCAACCGCTGCCGCCTGTTCGTCAAGCGCAGCGACATTGTCGCCCTGAAACACCGCAAAGTCGGGTGCCGACAGGTCGATGCCGCGGCGGCGCGCGGTTTCGGCGCGGTTTTCCATATAGCGGGTGACGGTGCGCTGGCGCGGGTCGAGATCGATCAGGCCGACGCTATGGCCGAGCGCGGTCAGCGCGATCGCCGTGTGGACGGCGGTCGTCGACTTGCCGGTTCCGCCCTTTTCATTGGCGAAGACGATGAGGTGCGTTTGCGCGTTCGCCATCGGACCTTGATAACCCCGTGTTTGTCGCTCTAGATTCTTGACGGTCCCGTGGCGCGAAGCCTAGCAGGACGCCCCTGTGTCCCTGCCCTTATCGGAGCCCCTCGTCCCGTGCAAATTCTCCGTGACCTTCCCGCCCTGCGTGCCGCCATCGCCGCGCTGAAGTCCGACGGAAAGACGCTGGCGCTGGTCCCCACCATGGGGGCGCTGCATGACGGCCATATGGCGCTGGTCGAGGAAGCGCGCCGCCATGGCCGCCATGTCGTTGTGTCGATCTTCGTCAATCCGCGCCAGTTCGGCCCGAACGAGGATCTGGACGCCTATCCCCGGCGCGAGGCGAAGGACGCGCAGCTGTTGCAGACCGCCGGCGTCGACATATTGTGGGCGCCAAGCGTGGAAGTCATGTATCCGGCCGGCTATGCCACCAATATCCGGGTGTCGGGGGTGAGCGAAGGGCTGGATGGCGCGGCGCGGCCGGGCCATTTCGATGGCGTCGCCACGGTCGTCACCAAGCTGTTCAACCAGGTCGCGCCCGATGTCGCGATCTTTGGCGAGAAGGATTATCAGCAGCTCGCCGTGATCCGTCGCATGGTTGCCGACACCAATCTGGACATCGAGATCATCGGCATGCCGACCCAGCGGGCCGAGGATGGTTTGGCGCTGTCGTCGCGCAATGCCTATCTCAGCGAACAGGAGCGCAAGGATGCGCTGGCGCTGCCGCGCGCGCTGGGTGAGGCGAAGCGGCAGATCGAGAAGGGCGAGCCGGTCGAGGCGGCACTGGCGAAGGCGATCGCCACGCTGGCGACCCATGGTTTCGACCCGATCGACTATGTGACCCTGTGCGACGCAGACAGCCTGGAGCCGATCGCGACGCTCGACCGTCCGGCACGGCTGCTGGGCGCGGCGAAGCTGGGCAAGACCCGGCTGATCGACAATATCGCGGTCGATCCGGCCTAAGCCGAAAGTCCGCGCTTGAGCAGGACAGCGGCAAGGACGAGCAGACCGACCACCGCCCAGCCCTCCCAGGTGCGGGGACCATAGCCCCAGCCGATACGCTTGAGGCCGAACCAGATGCGCGGGTCATTCATGGGCGCCTTCCGCTTAACTTCGCACATTTCCCGCACATTTTGACATTATGTTGCGCGGGGGCGATCCTATTCGCTTGTCACCCGATCGGCGACATCCCGGCTATAGCATGGCCATGGCGGCGTAGGACAGCAGCCCGAGGGACCGGGGCGAAGGCCCCGATCCCCCCTGTCGATCAGAGCGCGCCAGCGGCCGGAGCGGCGGTTCCTTCTGCCGGCGTTGCGGCAGGGGTCGCGGCGATCGGGGCCGGCGTCGCCGCCGCGCTGTCGACCGAGAAGGCCAGATCCTCGTCCAGGAAGGCGGGGATGATCGAGCCCGACGGGATGTTGGCGCTGGTGCCGGTGGTGAAGAAGCCGGCGACCGGGATCAGCGCGATCGCACCGACGACGCCGGCGGTGCCGGTCACGCCCTTGTCATTGAAGGTGCCGGTCAAGCGCACCTGCCGGCCCCCCAGCCGGACATAGAGCACGCGGCCCTCGATGAAGCCGGACTTGCCCCACATGCCCTTGTTCCGCACGCTGGTGATTTCCGCGATGCCGGGCGTGCCCGCAGGGATCACCACATTATTGCCGACCATCACGGCTTCGGCGGTCTCGATATTGACGCGATCGCCGACCTTCACCGCCTTCTTCTTGGTGGTGAGTTCGACCAGCGTGCGAACGGGCACCTTGGCACCGGCACGCAGGACATTGCCATCGACGGCAGGCGCGATGGTGACGGCAGGCTGCTGCGCAGCCGCCATCGGCGCGGCCAACGCGGCCGCGCAGAAAAACAGACGAATCATGATACCCCCACAGAAAGTCCGCAGGATGCGGACCGGCGGAGGCAAAGCATAGTCCGAAGACTTGCGCCAGAGGCCAAGTAAAGCGCCCGATCTTTTCGGACGCTTTACGCTACGACCGTCAGAAGGGGCGGACGATCACCATGATGACGATCACCGCCGCGGCGATGCCGGGCACTTCGTTCAGCATGCGCAACTGCTTGTCGGCAAGGCTGCGCTGACCGCGTGCGAGCTTCTTTGCATAGCTGGCGATCCAGCCATGATGGCCCGACAGCGCGAGGACGAAGAGCAGCTTCAGGTGGAACCAGCCGAAATGCCAGGCGCCGATTTCCACCATGAGCATCAGGCCGAAGACCCAGGTGAGGATCAGCGACGGGTTGAGGATGATCTTGAGCAGGCGCGTCTCACGCTCGATCCAGCGCTGGTCCTCCGCCGAGCCCGGCACGGTTTCCTGATGATAGACGAAGAAACGCGGCATCATGAACAGCCCCGCCATCAGGAAGATGACGAAGATGACATGGGCGGCCTTCACCCACAGATAGGCAGCGCCGAGATAGGGCATCAGCGTGTCTCCGTTCCGCGCACATAGGCGATCAGCGCCTCGACATGGGCGATCGGCGTGTCGGGCAATATGCCATGGCCCAGGTTGAAGATATGAGGCCGGCCGGCAAAGGCGGCGCGCAAGTTATCCACAGCCTGTTCCACCGCCTGACCGCCGGCAATCAGCGCCAGCGGATCGAGATTGCCCTGCACCGGAAGCCCGGCGGGCAGCGTCTGGTTGGCCCAATGCGGGTCGACGGTTTCATCCACACCCACCGCATCGACGCCGGTGCCGATCGCATAGGCCGGCAGTTTCGCGCCGGCCCCCTTGGGAAAGCCGATCACCGGAATGTCGGGATGGAGCGCCTTCAATTTGCGGACGATCGCGGCATTGGGCTCTATCACCCAGCGTTCGAACTGGAGCGGGGCGAGGCTGCCGGCCCAGCTGTCGAACAATTGCACCGCTTCCACGCCGGCTTCGATCTGGCCGGAGAGATAGATGACGGTGGCATCGACGATCGCGTCGATCAGCGCGGCGAAGCGATCGGGCTGTTGATAAGCCATGCGCCGCGCGGCGCCCTGGTCCTTGCTGCCCTGTCCCGCGACCATATAGGTGGCGATCGTCCAGGGACTGCCTGCAAAGCCCAGGAAGGTCACCGACGGGTCCAGCGCGGCCTTCACCTGCCGCACCGTTTCATACACAGCCTCATAGCGGCTGAAATCGGGTGTCAGCGCCGACAGGTCGGTCTCCGCCAGGATCGGGGCGAGACGCGGGCCTTCCCCGGCCTCAAACCAGAGATCCTGTCCCATCGCATAGGGGACGATCAAGATGTCGGAAAAGAGGATGGCGCCGTCGAAGCCGAAGCGGCGTAGCGGCTGGAGCGTGACCTCTGCCGCGGCGGCGCTGTCATAGACCAGTTCGAGGAAGCCGCCCTTGTCGGCCCGGAGTGCGCGATATTCCGGCAGATAGCGGCCGGCCTGGCGCATGAGCCACATCGGCGGGACGGGCGGCACCGCGCCGCGCAATACGGAAAGGAGCGGCTTGGCGCTGACTGCGCCGGCGTGAGCGTCGGGACCCGTCATGAACTCTCTACTTTATAAAGATATTTAAAAAGGAATGTTGAGGTTGTTGGGCTGTTGGTTCGGGGGTTTATGCGCTGTCCCCGCTTTTGCCAACAGCTTGACTCCTGGAGTCACGCGATTCCGCGGCGAGTCATCTGAATCATCCCCATTACCCACAGGCTGTGGATAAGATTCCGGCCCTGTTGAGAGGCTGTGGATAAGATTCCGGTTTCTGGGGACGAAATGGGGCTGCAAAGTTATCCACAACTCTATCCCTTGCTTTATCCACAGGGGACTCACAGAGATATGCCTGTGTCACGTATCCATCTTCACCTGCTTTCGGACTCCACCGGCGAGACGCTGGAGAATATCGCCAAGGCGGCGATCGGCCTGTTCGAAAATGTCGAGGCGATCCGCCATTTCTGGCCGATGGTCCGATCCGAAGTGCATCTCGACCGGATCATGGAGGAGATATCCGCCCATCCCGGCCTGGTGCTGTTCACGCTCACCAACCATGTGCTGCGGCGGCGGCTGGAAACGCGCTGCCGCGCGCTCGGCCTGCCCCATGTCGCCGCGCTGGACAGCGTGGCCGATGCCCTGTCCAACATATTGGGGCAGGAAACCCGGACCCGGCCGGGCCGCAAACATATCCTCGACGAAGCCTATTTCGCGCGGATCGAGGCGATCCAGTTCACCATCGCCCATGATGATGGCGTGGGGCATGAGAATTGGGAGGAGGCCGATATCGTCCTGGCGGGCGTGTCGCGCGCATCGAAGACGCCGACCTCCATCTATCTTGCCAATCGCGGCTACAAGACCGCCAATATCCCGCTGGTGCCGGAATCGCCGCCGCCGCGCAGCCTTTATGGCCTGAAGCATCCGATGGTGGTGGGCCTCACCATCAGTCCCGAGCGGCTGATCCAGATACGGCGCAACCGGTTGCTGTCGCTCAACCAGGCGCCGGAGACCGCCTATGTGGATAGCGACAAGGTGCAGGAGGAACTGGCCTTTGCCCGGCGCATGTTCGCCGACAATGGCTGGCCGGTGATCGACATGACCCGCCGGTCGATCGAGGAAGCGGCCGCCGCCATCATCAACCTGTTCAACGACCGCGAACTGGCGGAAGGAAATGAAGCATGATCGTCCTAGCCTCGCAGAGCGCCAGCCGGCGCGCCATGCTGAGTGCGGCCGGCGTGCCGTTCGAGGCGCTGTCGCCCGGTGTGGATGAAGAGGCCGCCAAGGAAGCATTGCGCGCCGATGGCCATGACGGTCGCGCGCTGGCCGATGCGCTGGCGGAATTGAAGGCGCTCAAGGTGTCGCGCCGCGTGCCGGGCGCGCTGGTGCTGGGCTGCGACCAGACCCTGACTCTCGACGACGGGACGATGATCGACAAGGCGATCGACAAGGCGGATGCCGCGCGCATCCTGCGCCTGCTGTCGGGGCGGGTCCATCATCTCCACAGTGCGGCGGTGATCGTGCTCAACAATGAACCGATCTGGCGCCATGTCGAGCGGGTGCGGATGACGGTGCGGACCCTGTCCGACGGATTCATCGACTCCTATCTGGAGGACGACTGGGACGAATGCCAATGGTGTGTCGGCTGCTATCGGATCGAGGGGCCGGGCGCGCAACTGTTCGCCAGGGTGGAAGGCAGCCAGTTCGGCATCCAGGGCCTGCCGCTGCTGCCGCTGCTTGACTTCCTGCGCATAAGGGGCGTTCTGGCGTCATGACCGACAAGCTCCCCTATGCCGAGGTGATCGGCGATCCGATCGACCACAGCAAATCGCCCCTTATCCACAATTTCTGGCTGCAGGCGCTGGATATCGAGGCGGAATATAAGAAGACCCATGTGACGCCCGAGGGGCTGTCCGCCTATTTCCTGCAGCGCCGGGCCGATCCCGACTGGCTGGGCTGCAATGTCACCATTCCCCACAAGATCGCGGTGATGGACTATACCGACGATCCGGGCGGGGTGCGCGACCGGATCGGTGCGATGAACACCATCGCCAGCGAGACCGCAGGCCCGCTGATCGGCACCAACACCGATGCCGGCGGCTTCCTGCAGCCGCTGCTGCGCGACAAGTGGAAGGGCCGCCATGCGGTGCTGATCGGCGCGGGCGGCGCGGCGCGGGCGATCCTGTTCGCGCTCACCAGCCTGGGCGTGCCCGACATCACGATCATGGCGCGCGACCCGGCCAAGGGACAGGCGCTGCTCGACCGGGCCGGGGTGAAGGGCCAAGTGATCGGCATGACCGATGCGCTGCCGGCCGCCGACCTGCTGGTCAACAGCACGTCGCTGGGCATGGTCGGCCAGCCGGCGCTGGATCTGGACCTGTCGCCGCTGCCGGGCAGCGCGACCGTCTATGACATCGTCTATGCGCCGCTGGAGACGGGCTTGCTGAAGGCGGCGCGCGACCGGGGCCTCAAGACACTGGACGGGCTGGAAATGCTGATCGGCCAGGCGGCGCTGGCATTCGACATCTTCTTCGATGCGGAGGCACCGCGCGAGCTGGACGCGGAACTGCGCGCGCTGCTGCTGGCGGCGGACTGAACGGGGACGGGGTGAAGATTTACGGCCTCACCGGCTCGATCGGCATGGGCAAGTCGGCGGTTGCGGCGATGTTTCGCCGCGAGGGCGTGCCGGTGTTCGATGCCGATGCCGAGGTGCATCGGCTGCAGGGGCCGGGCGGCCGGCTGATCCCGGCGATCGAGGCGCGCTTTCCCGGCACCACCGGGCCGCAGGGGGTCGACCGGGCGAAGCTGGGCGCGGCGGTGTTCGGCCATCCCGTGGAACTCAAGGCACTGGAGGCGATCGTCCATCCCGCCGTGGGCGAGTCGCGGCGGCGATTCCTCAAACGCCATCGATCGCGCCAATTCGTGATCCTGGACGTGCCCTTGCTGTTCGAGACAGGTGGCTACCGGCGCATGGCGGGGATCATCGTCGTCAGTGCGCCCGCCTGGAAACAGCGGCGGCGGGTGCTGGCCCGGCCAGGCATGACGGTGGCAAAATTTCGTAGAATCCTGCACTTGCAGCTGCCTGATGCTGAAAAGCGGCTAAGGGCAGACTATATCATCAACACGGGTACGACATTTGCCGCAACCCGGGCACAGGTCAGGCGTCTGGTCGCTTGCCTTGGCGCCCGGACAGGCAGATAAGTAGAGTCATAGAGAGTCGGTTCAAAAGGGCGATGCGCGAGATCATTTTCGACACCGAAACGACGGGATTTGATCCGGCATCCGGCGATCGGCTGGTCGAAATCGGGTGCATAGAGCTTATCAATCGCGTGCCGACCGGCCGCACCTTCCACGCCTATTATAATCCACAGCGCGACATGCCCTCCGCCGCCGAGGCGGTGCATGGCCTGTCGAGCCAGTTCCTGTCGGACAAGCCGCTGTTCCGCGAGGGCGTGGCCGAACTGATGGATTTCCTGGAGGACAGTCCGCTGGTGGCGCATAATGCGCGCTTCGACTTCGGATTCCTCAATCACGAATTGAAGCTGTGCGCGCGCGACGCCGTGTCGATGGACCGGATGATCGACACGGTGGCGATCGCTCGCACCCTGCATCCCGGCGCCAAGCACAGCCTGGACGCGCTCTGCACCCGTTACGGCATCGACCGCAGCCATCGCGTCAAGCATGGCGCGCTGCTCGACGCCGAACTGCTGGCGCAGCTCTATGTCGAATTGACCGGCGGCCGTCAGATCGGCCTGGGTCTTGCACAGGAGGAAGAGAAAGAGATCGTCAGGGTGGAACTGACGGAAACCGCCGTTGTTCGCCCTGTTCGTCCCGCGCGCGTCTTCACGGCGAGCGCGGAGGAGCTGGAGAGGCATGCCGCTTTCGTCGCGAAGCTGGATAAGCCGCTCTGGCTCGAGGAGGCGCCGCCGGCCTGAACCTGCCGGCGTTTGCCACGTGCCAACCGGGCCGCTGATCCGGCGTCCCGGCAAGAATAAGGAGAAGGCATATGGATATCCGTGTTTCCGGGCATCAGGTCGAGACGGGCGAGGCGCTCAAGCAGCACGTCAGCGACCGGCTGGAAGCGATAGCCGAGAAATATTTCTCCCGCACGATTTCCGCCCAGGTGACCTTCCGACCGGCCCCGCATGGCGCCTTTCATTGTGATATCGTCTGCCATGTGATGACCGGCCTGATCCTGAAGGGCGCCGGCGAGGCGCAGGAGGCGCATCCCGCCTTCGACCAGGCATCGGACCGGATCGAGAAGCAGCTGCGCCGCTATATGCGCCGCCTGAAGGACCGCAGCATCCAGGCCGCCGCTGCCGAGGCGCAGCGCGCCAATGGCTATAGTGTCGATGATATCGACGGTGCGGGTTACACCATCTTCGCCGGTGCCGCCGACGAGGAGGCCGAAGTGGCCGATGCGCCCCTGATCGTCGCCGAAACGCGGGTCGACATTCCCGAAGCCAGCGTGTCCGACGCGGTGATGATGCTGGACCTGCGCAACACCAATGCGCTGCTGTTCCTCAATGCCGGAACGTCGGCCTATAATATGGTCTATCGCCGTCAGGACGGCACGATCGGCTGGGTCGAGCCGCGCGGCTGACCCCCTGCCAAGCCGGGCCGCCTGTTGACCTCCGGGTGCAGGCGGCCTATGGGGCCGGGCTTTAGTTTCTCCGAGCAACGCGCATTTTTTTCGACAGGCTGGGCGCGCCTCGGCTGCCCCCGGAAGTAAAATGGTGCATTTCAACGATATTGTCTCGCCGGACGCGCTGGCCACCGAGGTGACTGTGAACGGCAAGAAGATGCTGTTCCAGAAGATCGCGGCTCTTGCCGCGCAATCCTATGGCGTGGATGCCGAAGCGGCCGCCGATGCGCTGCTGGAGCGCGAGCGTCTGGGCTCCACCGGTTTCGGTGGCGGCGTTGCCATTCCCCATGCCAAGCTGCCGGGCCTCGATCGCATGTGCGGCGTGGTCGTGCTGCTCGATCCGCCGGCGCCGTTCGACGCGGTCGATGATGCGCCGGTCGATATCGTGTTCGCGCTGCTGTCGCCGCAGGACAGCGGCGCCGAGCATCTCAAGACGCTGGCGCGTGTGTCCCGCTATCTGCGCGACGAGGCGCAGGTGACGCGCCTGCGCGGTGCCAAGTCGGCCGAGGCGCTGCATGCGCTGCTGGCCGGTGGTGAGGCGCGTGACGCCGCCTGAGGCCGCCGCGCTCGCCAGTGGCGAGGCGGCGCATTTTCGCGCGCTGGAGCATCTCTACAACAGCGCGCCGATCAACGACCTGTTCCTGTCGACCCTGCGCGTGCCGGAACCCGGCCGGTCGGTGATCGATTTCGAGGTCGACGAGCGGCATTTCCATGCCGCCGGCGCGGTGCATGGCACCGTCTATTTCAAGATGCTGGACGATGCGGCCTTCTATGCCGCTAACAGTCTGGTCAGCGATCGTTTCCTGCTGACCACCGCCTTCAACCTGCTGTTCACCCGGCCGATCGGTCCCGGAAAGCTGCGCGCCGAGGGGCGCTGGATCAGCGGCAAGCGCCGTGTCTATGTCGCCGAGGCGAGCATCCTCGATTCGGACGGGGAAGAGGTGGGCCGGGGCACCGGCACCTTCATGCGATCGCAGATTCCGCTGTCATCGCTGCCGGGATATCATGGCTGAGGACAGTCCGGCCGCGCGGCTGACCAGCGCGATGCTGGTCGGCGCGCTGGTGAAGCGGGTGAATGCCGCCGGCGGATTTGCCATGATCCTGGCCAAGGGCGATGCAATGAGCGGCGTCATCCTGGTCCAGGTGATGGACAAGGGGCGGGAATCCGCAATTTTCGAACGGGTATCGAACTTTCGCGGCGGCCATGCATTGATGCGCTGTGGACCCCCTGCGGAAGAGGGGCCTGAGGCGTTCGCCGCCTATGCCGAACGCCGGCGCAGATCGGACCCCGACCTGTGGCTGGTGGAGCTTGATATCGCGGATGCGGAACGGTTCGCCGCTGAAACGATCTGCTGATCGTTGACTCCTTGCACGCGCGCGGGCAATGGCGGCCAACGCTGAACGCGCAGGTTGCCTGCATTCGTCCATGGGGGGCGGGCCGGTAAACACGCAGACGGGGGGCGGCCGAACGTCACAGAATATCGGTTACAATCGACGTTTCTGGCCAATAACCGCACGATTTTGAGCAATAATGAGTTTTCGTCTGAAGGCCGCGATCATCGCGGCATTTACGCTGTCGGCCGCTGCGGCTGTTACGGCGTCGGACATGTCGAGCGCCAGCGAGGCCTCCCTGTCCACGGTTTCCCTGCCGGAAACCGCCGCGCTGACTAGCGCACCCACGGCCGGCACCAAGCCCGCCGTCGTTTTCGCTGCGCCGCAGGAAGTCGCGCAGTCGCTGGATTCCGGCTCCAAGGCTGGCAGCAATTTTTCGACCGATATCGAGCCCAAGGCCGAGACCCTGGCAGCCCTGGTTGATGCGCAAGGCGCTCCCGAGGATGTCGAAGGCGACATGAAGTGCCTGGCCGGTGCGGTCTATTTCGAATCCAAGGGTGAAACGCTGGAGGGCCAGCTGGCCGTTGCTCGCGTCATCATCAACCGCGCCAAGTCGGGCCGCTTCGCCAGCAGCCTGTGCGGCGTCATCTATCAGCCGAGCCAGTTCAGCTTCGTGCGTGGTCACGGCATGCCGCCGATCAACATCGCCAGCGATTCCTGGCGCGAGGCGGTTGCGATCGCGCAGATCGCCCTCGACGACAGCTGGGACAGCCAGGCCGAAGGCGCACTGTTCTTCCATGCCCGCCGCGTGTCGCCGGGCTGGGGCAAGACCAAGCTGGCGTCGATCGACAATCACGTCTTCTATCGCTGATCCGCGCTCACCGCGCGACAGTGACGCCCTTTTGAAGGCCGGTTCGGACCCCATGTCCGAATCGGTCTTTTCTTTTGTTCCCTTCCTGTTCTAATCTGGTGCCATGACCATCCAAGACGCCGCCCAAGACGCCGATCGCTGTTCACCGCTGACCGACGGGACCGCGCTGGCGGTTGCGCGCGGCACGCTGCGCCTGTTCCACCGCCATGACATGAACGGCATATTGGAAGTGCCGCTGCCCAATGGCCGGCGGGCCGACATCATGGCGATCGACAGCGCCGGGCGCCTGACCATCGTCGAGATCAAGTGCAGCCGGGCGGACCTGCTGGGCGACATGAAATGGCCGGATTATTTCGACTATTGCGACCGCTATTTCTGGGCGGTGCCATCGGGCTTCGACACCGGCCTGTTCGACAGCGAGGCGCTGTGGCCGACGCGCACCGGCCTGATCGTCGCCGACCAATATGATGCCGAACTGGTGCGCGCCGCGCCGTTCGAGCCGCTGGCCGCCGCCCGGCGCAAGGCAGAGACGCTGCGCTTTGCCCGCCGCGCCGCTCGCCGCCTGTCGGCGCTGGCCGACCCGGATTATGCGGCGGAATTGGGCTGGTAAGGGTTAAAGAAAAGGGCGGTCAGGCCGCCCTTTTTCATATCAGAAAACCGGACCCTGGACCGGGCCCTTGGGCGCTGCGGCGTTGGCCTTGGCGGAATCGAGCGCTTCGACCAGACCGGGGGTGCGGCTGTCGCGTTCGGCATAGTCGCGGGCGGACATGCCGGCGATCGTGTCGCGCTTGTCCGCATTGGCGCCCTGCGCCACCAGCAGGCGGACCAGGCCGATGTCGCGCAGCTGCACCGCACGGATCAATGCGGTCTCGCCGCTGCCATTGGTCTTGTCGACCTGGGCACCGCGGGCGAGCAGCAGGCGCACGCCTTCCTCGTACCGGTTCTGCACGGCGAGCAGCAGCGGCGTGGTGCCATTATTGTCGGCCAGGTTCGGATTGGCGCCCTTCGACAGCATGAAGTTGAGCCATGTCGTGTCACGGCGGCCGATGACGATGTGCAGCGCGGTTTCGCCGGTGGTGACGTCACGGCTGTTGATGACGGTCGAACCCGGCTTCTGCAGCAGGTCGGTCGCCTTTTCGCCGTCGGCGTCCTTCACCGCCTTGAGGAAGTTGTAATTGTTGGAAAACTGGGCCTGGGCCGCAACCGGGGCCATCAGTGCCAGGGTGATGGCGGCAGGCCGCGCCAGAAACAGCCAGGTGGAAAGTCCGCTCTTCATCCCAATCTTCATCGTCGCGCGCCCCGTTCGATTTGCAAATCGGCCCATAGCAAGGCATGGCAGGCGACACCATGAACAAAGCGCTGATCTCGCTCGCCCTGCCGCTTCTGGCCTTGCTGACGGCATGCAATATGGGGGCTGGCGGCAATGCATCAAGCGGCGAGAGCGAGCAGGGCAATCTGGTCGGTGCGCGCATCGGTGCGCCCTTCACCCTGACCGACCAGGATGGCAAGACCGTGCATTGGGACGATTATAAGGGCCAGTATCGGATCGTCTATTTCGGCTATACCTATTGCCCGGATGTCTGCCCGGTCGATCTGCAGCGGATCATGCAGGCGTTCAGTGCCTTCGAGAAGGCAGCGCCCGCCCGCGCCGCGAAGGTGCAGCCGATCTTTATCAGTGTGGACCCGAAGCGGGACACGCCGGCGGTGCTGAAAACCTATGTCGCGGCCTTCCACCCGCGCCTCGTCGGCCTGACCGGCACGCCGGAACAGATCGCAAAGGTGGCCAAGGACTTCGTCGTCCTCTACAATGCGGAAAAGCCGGAAGGGGCGAGCGACTATCTGGTCAGCCACAGCCGCACGCCCTATCTGTTCGGGCCGGACGGCAAGCCGATCGCGCTGGTGCCGGTGGATGATCCGGGCACGCCGGACGTGGACGAGGGTGCGCCGGATATCGTGCGCGCCTTTCTCGAAAAATGGATCAAGTGACATTTGGACTTCTGGGACAAGCCCCTCGACAAGCTGAACCGCGCCGAATGGGAAGCGCTGTGCGACGGTTGCGGCAAATGCTGCCTGCACAAGGCGGAGGATGAGGACACGGGCCGCATCTATCCGACCAATGTCGCCTGCCGCCTGCTCGACCGGCATAGCGGCCAATGCACCAACTATCCCGACCGGCGGCGGTTCGTGCCCGATTGCGTGCGGCTGACCCCGGCCAAGGTGAAGCAGATCAGCTGGCTGCCGCGCACCTGTGCCTATCGGCTGCGCGAGGCGGGGCTGCCGCTGCCCGACTGGCATTATCTGGTCTGCGGCGATCGCGAGGCGGTGCATCGGGCCAAGGAATCCGTGCGCGGCTGGACCGTGGCGGAGGCCGATGCGGGCGATTGGGAACATCATCTTGTCGACCGAGAGCTCTGAGGCAGAAATCCTGATCGATGGCGTCGCCATGCCGGTGCGGGTGCGCCGGTCGGCGCGGGCGCGCGCCTACAAGCTGACGATCGACGGGCTGCGTGGCGAATTGCGCCTGTCGCTGCCGGCGCGGGCAAACCTCAAGCGCGCGCTGGGCTGGGCGCAGGGGCATGAGGATTGGGTCCGGGCGCAGATGGCGGTGACGCCGGCGGTGACGCTGCTGGGCGATGGCGCGACCTTCCCGCTGGAAGGGCGCGAGGTGCGCATCTGCTGGATCGCGGGGGCGACCCGGACGATCCGGCTGGAGGGCGACCGGCTGATCCTGGGCGGAGCCGCGGAATCGGTCGGTGCGCGGGTGCTGCGCTGGCTCAAGACGCGGGCGAAGGCCGTGCTGGAGGCGGAGACGCTGGCGATGGCGCAGGATCATGGCCTGATCGTCGCCTCGGTCGGCACCGGGGATACGCGGAGCCGCTGGGGCAGTTGCACGTCGAGCGGGGCGATCCGCTATAGCTGGCGGCTGATCCTGGCGCCGGCCTGGGTGCGGCGTTCGACCGTGGCGCATGAGCTGGCGCATCTGCTGCACATGGACCATAGCCCCGCCTTCCACGCCGCCCATGCGCGCATCTATGGCGAGGATCCGCGCCCGGCGCGCGCCTGGCTGAAGGCGCATGGGGCGGGCCTGCACCGCTATCAGGCCTGAACCGATGGCGCGCCGGAAACGCTATCTGACCGCCACCATGCCGGATGGCTATGTGAAGAAGATCGGGCCGACCGCCGACCCCTTCACCCATTATTGGCGGATCGTCGCCATATTGGAAAATGGCAAGACCGAAGTGTTCTGGGGCCATACCCGCTCGCTGGCCGAGGCGAAGAAGAAGCGCGCGGCCGCGCCCGATGGCGCACGGATGCGCGGCTGGACATCCTATCAGTTCGAGATGGTCGAACTGGTGGAAAGCGCGGACTAGCCCCGATGCGGCCAGGCGCCGTCGGCGTCGCCGCCGGGGCAGTCATGGTCGGTATCGCGCGGATAGGGCAGGCCACAGGCGCTGCAGGTGGCATAATGGCCCTGTTTCAGGCCGTGGCCGACCGCAACCCGCTCGTCGAAGACATAGCAGTCGCCCTGCCAGCGGCTTTGCGCCTGTGGCATTTCCTCCAGATAGCGCAGGATCCCGCCCTTGAGGTGATAGACTTCGTCAAAGCCGCGCGCCTTGACCAGCGCGGTCGATTTTTCGCAGCGGATGCCGCCGGTGCAGAACATCGCGATCTTGGGGCTGCGGCCTTCGTCGCGCAGCTTGGCGGCGAAATCGTCGAACCAGGCGGGAAATTCGCGGAAGGAGCGGGTGGCCGGATCGATCGCATTCTCGAACGTGCCGACCGCGACCTCATAGGCGTTGCGCGTGTCGATGATGACGGTGTCGGGATCGGCGATCAGCGCATTCCAGTCCGTAGGATCGAGATGCACGCCGGCCTGATGGGCGGGGTCCAGGTCGCCCGCGCCCAGGGTCACGATCTCCGCCTTCACCTTGACCTTCATCTTGCCGAAGGGCGCGCTGTCGGCGGTCGCATATTTGACGTCGACATCGGCGCAGCCGGGCAGGGCGCGGATATGGGCGACCAGCCGCTCGATCGCGTCGGCCGTGCCGGCGACCGTGCCGTTGATGCCCTCGCGCGCCAGGATCAGCGTGCCGCAGGTGCCGAGATCGGCGCACAGCAGGCGCAGATCGGCGGCTGTTGCCTGCGGGTCGGCGAAGGTGGCGAAACGGTAGAGGGCTGCGACGGTGAACATGGGGAGCCCTATAGGCGCTGGCGCGCATACTTGAAAGCCGGGCGAAGAGGGCGCATAGCCGGGCGATGGTTCCCCTTTCGTTCGCAGGTCATGATTTCCTGGCTTTGCCGGAGGCGGCGTTGTTCTGGCCGGCGCAGGGCGCTCTGCTGGTGGCCGACCTGCATTTCGAGAAGGCGAGCTGGTATGCGCGCTTCGGCCAGTTCCTGCCGCCGCACGACAGCGCGGCGACGCTGGACATGATCGAGGCACTGGCGGCGCGCACCGGCGCGCGGGCGATCTGGTCGCTGGGCGACAGTTTCCACGATGCCGATGGCGCGGCGCGGCTGGACCCGCGGGCGCGGGCGCGATTGCAGGCGCTGACCGAACGGCTCGACTGGCTGTGGATAACTGGCAATCATGACGTCGGCGTGGCGCAGATGCCGGGCGGACGCCGCGCGGTGGAGGCGGAGGTGGACGGCGTCTGGCTGCGGCATGAAGCCGACCCGGCCGATCCCCGGCCGGAGATATCGGGCCATTTCCACCCCAAGCTGCGCCTGTCGCTGCGCGGCCGGCATGTATCGCGCCGCTGCTTCGTCGGATCGCCGACCAAGCTGATCCTGCCGGCGCTGGGTGCGCTGACCGGCGGGCTGGATGCAGGCCATGGCGAGATACAAAAGGCCGTCGGGCCGGGTGCAATGGCGTTGATACCCGTTTCCGACCGATTGCTGCGCTTTCCGCTGACGTAAGCAAACGCTACGGAAACCGGGCGTTAAATTGTTGCTGCTAGGCAACAGGGCCATGCAGCCATCATCACGCAACTGCGGAAAAAGCCCGGAATCACGCGATATATTGCGTTATTCCGACTGTGGCAGCATAATCGCGCATAGTCCCGACCCGGCAAAAAGCCAGGCGGGCCAGGAGAGGATGCACATCATGATGCACAAGAGCCTTTGGCTGCTGTCCGCCGGTGCCGTCGCGCTGGTGGGCGCCATACCGCTTGCCCATGCCCAGGATGCCGCGCCGCAGGCGGCGGTGGACACCGAAAGCGTCGACATCATCGTCACCGCGACCCGCCGCGCCAGCCCGTTGTCCGACGTGCCGATCGCGGTGTCGGCGGTCGGCCAGCAGGCGATGCAGAATAGCGGCGCCAACGATATTCGCGCGCTCAACCAGCTGGCGCCGTCCCTGCTGGTCTCTTCGACCGGGACGGAGGCCAATGGTTCGGCCCGCATTCGCGGCATCGGCACGGTCGGCGACAATCCCGGCCTGGAAAGCTCGGTCGCGGTGTTCATCGACGGCGTCTATCGTTCGCGCACCGGCGCGGGCCTCAATGATCTGGGCGAGATCGAGCGGGTCGAGGTGCTGCGCGGGCCGCAGGGTACGTTGTTCGGCCGCAATGCGTCGGCCGGCCTGATCAACATCGTCAGCAAGGCGCCGGAATTCACCCTGGGCGGCATGGCCGAGGCGACCTATGGCAATTATGATTATTGGCGCCTGGCCGGGCGCATCACCGGCCCGATCGCCAAGGGGATTGCGCTGAGCCTGGACGGCGTCTGGTCGAAGCGCGACGGTTTCTATGATCTGGTCGATGCCAGCGGCAACAAGGTCGGCGATACCAATGATCGCGACCGCTATTTCCTGCGCGGTCAGGCGTTGATCGAACCCAGTGATGCCCTGTCGATCCGGCTGATCGGCGATTATACCAATCGCGACGAAAGCTGCTGCGGCGCGGCCTATGTCGAGACGCGCGAACGGCGGCCGGCGACCGGCGGCGGCTATAGCACGGCGCCGTTCAACCGCATCGGCGCGATCCTGGCCGGGCAGGGCAGCGTCTTCCCCGCCGATCCCTATGATCGCGAGCTGACCATCACCGAAGGGCGCGACTATGTCAGCAAGCTCAAGGACTGGGGCGTGTCGGGCGAGATCAACTATGATCTGGGCGGCGCGAAACTGACCAGCATCACCGCCTATCGCGACTATAAATCCCGCGACTATGGCGATTATGACTATTCGGGCGCCGACCTTCTCTATCGCGATCCCAACACCTATCGCCAGTTCAAGACCTTCACCCAGGAATTGCGGGCGCAGGGTTCGGCCTTCAACGAGGCGCTCGACTGGCTGGTGGGCGGCTATTACGCCAATGAGAAGCTGACGCTGGAAGATAATATCCGCTTTGGCGCCGATTATGGCCGCTTTGCTGCCTGCCGCCTGATGGCGGGCGCGGGCGTCAACAGCAACTTCACCGCAGCACAACTGGCGGCCTGCGGCAGCGGTCTTGCCACGTCGGCGCTGATCGGCGGCACGCAGGCGAACCTCAACGCCGGCCTGACCGCCGCGCTGATCAATGCCGGGTTGCCGGCCGGCGTCGCGGCGGCGCAGGCGGGGGCGATCTCCACCGGCCTTGGCAACGGCCTGCGCGCGCTGGCGGCGATCCCGGAAGGCACCGGTGACGTTGCCTCCATCTATCGCCAGAAGAGCGAGAATTGGGCGCTCTTCACCCATAATATCATCCACATCACCAAGCGGCTCGATCTGACCCTGGGCCTGCGCTACACCCATGAATCGAAGAAATTCTCTTCGGATTTCAATAACAACAACGCGACCTGCGCGGCGTTGCAGGCCTCTTCGCTGCCGACGCTGGCGACCAATGCGTCGCTGGGCAGTGCGGCGGCGCTGGCGGGCGGCATCCTGACGCTCGGCTGCCTTGGCAATGGCTCGACGACGCTCAATGCGCTCGATCTCAACGACAAGATCAGCGACGGAGAGTTTAGCGGCACGGCGGTGCTGTCGTGGAAGCCGATCGACGAGATGCTGGTCTATGGCAGCTATTCCAAGGGCTATAAGGCGGGCGGCTTCAACCTCGACCGCTTCCAGCTGGGATCGACCGGCCTGAACAGCGTGCCGGCGGTCTATGCGCCGCGCACCAATGCCGATGTGACGAGCCTGCGCTTTGCCGCGGAGAAGGTCGATGCCTTTGAAATCGGCCTTAAATATACTCAGCCGAAATGGAGCGCGAACATCGCGGCCTTCCGTCAGGAGTTCAAGAATTTCCAGCTGAACACCTTCAACGGCACCAGCTTCGTCGTGCAGAATATCAATGGCTGTGACAGCGCCCTGTCGGCGGCGCGGACCTGCGATTCCGGCGATGTCGGGCCGGGCCTGATCAGCCAGGGCGTGGAATTGGAACTGACCGCTTCACCGGTGCGCCATTTCCGCCTGACCGGCGGCCTGACCTATGCACGGGCGAAATTCGCCAAGCGGCTGGTCGGCAGCGGCGATGGCAGCGTGCCGCTCGATCCGGCACTGTTCCTGCTGCCGGGATCGATCAACAGCAATGCGCCGCAACTGGTGACGACCGCGAGCATGGCCTGGACCCCCGATATCGGGTCGAACGGCCTGTCCGCGCTCTTCTACATCGATGGCCGCATGATGAGCGATTATAATACCGGGTCCGACCTGTTCCCGGAAAAGGCGCAGGACGGCTTTGCGGTGTTCAACGCGCGCGTCGGTCTGCGGGGCAAGGACCAGCGCTGGGCGGTCGAATTCTGGGGCCAGAATATCTTCAACCAGGATTATACCCAGGTCGCCTTCAGCAGCCCGCTCCAGTCGAGCAGCCCGGCGACATCGACCACCGGGCAGTTCGCGCAAGGGGCGCCGATGGCGAACCAGCTCATCTCCGCCTATCTGGCCGAACCCCGCACCTATGGCATTACCTTGCGGGGGCGTTTTTGATCATCCCCAGGCCGCTCCGGGGAACGGGGCGGCTGACGGGGGCGCGTTCGCCGAACAGGGCGGTGCCCACGCGAATGTCGGTGGCGCCCAGCATCAGGGCGGTTTCGAAATCGCCCGACATGCCCATCGACAGGCGCGGGAGGCCCTCTTCCCGCGCCATTTTCGCGAGCAGGGCAAAATAGGGGGCGGGCTCCATATCGGCCGGCGGCACGCACATCAGGCCGAGCAGCGGGATGTCGGCGTCGCGCGCGGCGGCGATCAGCGCCGGGACATCGGCGATCGGACAGCCGCCCTTCTGTTCCTCGGCACCGATATTCACCTGGATGAAGCAGGGCAGGCGCTTGCCCGCGGCGTCCATCGCCTTGGCGAGCGCGGTCAGCAGCGAGAGGCGATCGAGCGAATGGATGACGTCGAACAGGGCGACGGCATCGGCCGCCTTGTTCGATTGCAACTGGCCGACCAGATGCAGGGTCAGATCCGAAAATTGCTCGCGCAGGGCGGGCCATTTGTCCTGGCTTTCCTGGACGCGGTTTTCGCCGAAGACGCGCTGGCCGGCGTGGATCAGCGGAAGGATCGCTTCGGCCGGCTGGGTCTTGGACACGGCGATCAGGTTGATGTCATCAGCGCTGCGCTGGGTCAGGCGGGCGGCGCGGTCGATCTGGTCGCGCAGGGTGGCGAGGCGGGCCGCAGCTTCGGGGATGTCGGTGGTCATGGCGGCTGCTATAGGCGATGGCCATGCACGCCCGCCACCGCAAAAAGCTGCCCGGCCTCTGGCTGATGACCGATGAGCGGGTGGAGGATGCGTCGTTGCTGGCGGCGGCGGCGCGCTTGCCATGCGGGCGCGCGGGAATCGTCTTTCGCCATTATCATACCGAAGCGGTGAAACGACGCGCGCTGTTCGAGGCGTTGCGGGCGATTGCGCGGCAGCGGCGGCTGGTGCTGATGCTGGCGGGGGACGCGCGGACGGCGGCGGCCTGGCGCGCGGATGGCTGGCATGGGCGGGATGGGTCGAAAAATTTCCACAGACTTATCCACAGCCTGGCGGCGCATGACCGGCGGGAGGTCGTGGTGGCACGGTCGGCTGACCTGGTCTTCCTGTCGCCGCTGTTCCCGACCCGGTCGCATCCCGGCGCCGGGGCGCTGGGGCGGATCGGTTTTGCGGCGCTCGCGCGGCAGGCGAAGGCCCCCGTGATCGCGCTGGGCGGGGTCAGGGTAAAGCACCGGCATATGCTGCGCGGGATCGGCGCGGCGGGCTGGGCGGCGATCGATGGATTGACCGATGATATATGAATCCGGGTCATGGGGCCTAGCGCGGATACGGGCCTAATAGCCTGTGGATAAGTCGGGTAGGTTGGAGAGACGCCGTCCATTTTGCGGAGACCCAACATGACCGAACCCACTGACGCGCGCCGATCCTTTGGCGATCTGGCGCCTCATCTGGCGGAAATGACCGACAAGACCCTGTTCGGCGAAGTCTGGGCCGATCCGGCACTGTCGCCGCGCGACCGCAGCCTCATCACCATCACCAGCCTCATCTCGCTCTATCGCGGCAATGAGCTGCCCTTTCACCTGCAGCGGGCACTGGACAATGGGCTGACGCGCGAGGAGATCATCGCGACCATCACCCATCTGGCCTTCTATGCCGGCTGGCCGCCGGCGATGACGGCGCTGGGGATCGCCCGTAAGCTGTTCGACGATGCGCAGGGGTAAGGCGGCGATGGGCGCATTGACGCTGGCCGCCTTCATGCTGGGCGTCGGGGCCGGGCGGCAGGCGAGGGCGCAGGCCGCCCCGGATAGGCCGATCGTGCGGATCGCGGAGCTGGAGATCGATCCGGCGCAGATCGAGCAGTATAAGGCCTATCTGCGCGAGGAGATTGCCGCATCGGTGGCGCAGGAGCCGGGCGTGCTGTCGCTGTCGGCGGTGGCGATCGCCGGGAAGCCTGCCAGCATCCGCCTGCTGGAAGTCTATGCCAGTAACGCGGCCTATCAGGCGCATCTCAAGACACCGCATTTCCTGAAATATAAGCAGGGCACCGCCGACATGGTGCAGTCATTGCGCCTGATCGAGACGGAGCCGGTCATGCTCTGCGCCAAGGGTGGCGGCAGTTACTGTTGACGCGTTGGAGCGATCGGCATCAGGCGATGCCTATCGTCCGTATCCCTGCCTTTTCAGGCGATCAGAATTTGAAGATGGTGCCCAGATAGACGGCCTGGTTGTCCTGGCGCTCGTCGGTCATCGGGGTCAGGCGGCCGGCCACGCTGTTGTTGTAGCGGATGCCCGCCGTCACGTTCAGGTTGCGGGTCAGCGAATAGGAGCTGGCCAGATCCAGCGAATAATCCTTGTCCGCGCTCGGGTTGCGGACGGTCGCCGTCGGCTCGCGACGGCTTTCCAACAGCACCTTGGTGCTGAAGCGATCCTTCTTGCCGTCATCCAGCGAGAAATTCTTCGCATCGACCATGGTTTCGACCGGCACCGGGTCCAGCGCCTTGCGGCCGGTATTTTCCGGCAGGGCGAACTTGCGCCAGCCATGCTCGCCGTTCAGGCTGAAGCTGACGGGCGCGATGTTGACCGGCACCACCGAGCGGTTGGCGGCAACGCGATCGACGTCGCTGGCGCGGACCATGACGGTGATCGAGCGCTGGCCGCTGAGCGAACCGCTGGTCGGCGTGAAGCGGAAATTCTGGCGACCGGCCGAGGCGGCGATCTTCGCATAGGCCGCAGCCAGGCGCGAATCCTTGGTCGTGGGGGTGAAGGAGGAAATGCTGCCCAGCGCGCCGAGCGACACCGGGGCTTCCTCACGCATGCGGACGAGATCGGTTGCGGCGCCAAAAGCGGGCGACAGCATGAAGCCAGCAACGGCGATCGCCGAGCCTGCCAATGCCAAATGTCCCCGTTTCACGCGCATGATTCGAATCTCTTCCCCACCGGTTATTTTTCAAGACGCATTAGACACCAAAAAGCGCCATTGACCAGAGGCGCTATCCGCTTTTTGTCTGAGCTGTTGCACAGAGCACACAGACTCCGAGGACGGGTTGCGACGATCCGTGGCGTGTCGGACCCGCGCGCCCCCTTGCCCAATGGCGCGCGTCGACTATAGAAGCGGGGCGTTTTTCGTCTTTTTCAAGCTAGGACATGCCTGATGGTCCGTCGCCTTCCCGTTACCCTTTCCTCCGGTCTTCTGCTGGCTGCGCTCCTGCCGCTTGCCGCATGCGGGGGCGGCGCGAAGGAACGGCCCAAGGCCGATCTGGCCGCGTCGAAGGTCACCACCATCGGCGTCAACGCCTATCTGTGGCGCGCCAGCCTGGACACGCTGTCCTTCATGCCGATGGTGCAGACCGATTCCAACGGCGGCGTCATCGTCACCGACTGGTATACCAATCCCAACACGCCGAGTGAGCGGATGAAGGTCACCGTGTCGATCCTGGACCAGGATCTGCGCGCCGACGCGCTGCGCGTGGCCGCCAGCCGTCAGGTCAACCAGAATGGCCAGTGGGTCGATGCCCCGGTGCAGGCCGCGACGGTGCAGAAGCTGGAAGAGATCATCCTGACCAAGGCGCGCGACCTGCGCCGCATGGCGATCGGCTGAACCACCCCTTTCGGGCGCGACTGATACGGTAACGCCCTGTTTTCAAACCATCGGGGCTGGGCTTTCACAGAGCCCAGCCCGCTTGCATTTGTAAGGACATGACATGCAAAGGCGCTTCAACCCGCTGGAGGCCGACGCCCGCTGGCAGGCCGTCTGGGACGAGAAGCAGAGCTTCAAGGCGGACGATGCCTCGACGAAGCCGCGCAGCTACGTGCTGGAGATGTTCCCCTATCCGTCGGGGCGCATCCATATCGGTCATGTCCGCAACTACTCGATGGGCGACGTGCTGGCACGCTTCCGCCGGATGACCGGCCATGAAGTGCTGCATCCGATGGGCTGGGACGCGTTCGGCATGCCGGCCGAAAATGCGGCGATGGAAAAGAAGGTGCATCCGGGCGAATGGACCCGGTCGAACATCGCCAATATGCGCGCGCAGCTGAAGAAGCTGGGTTTCGCGATCGACTGGAGTCGCGAACTCGCCACCTGCGAGCCGGATTATTATGGCCATGAACAGGCGCTGTTCTTGGACATGCTGGAATCAGGCCTGGTCTATCGCAAGGAAAGCCAGGTCAACTGGGATCCGGTCGACATGACCGTGCTGGCGAACGAGCAGGTGATCGACGGGCGCGGCTGGCGTTCGGGCGCGCTGGTCGAGAAGCGCAAGCTCAACCAGTGGTTCCTCAAGATCACCCAGTTTGCCGACGATCTGCTGGAGGGCCTCAATACGCTCGACCAGTGGCCCGACAAGGTGCGCCTGATGCAGGAAAACTGGATCGGCAAGTCGGTCGGCCTGCAGTTCAGCTTCAAGCCGGTCGCGCCGTTCGACAGCGAGATCGAGGTCTATTCGACCCGCCCCGACACCATCTTCGGCGCCAGCTTCGTCGCGATCGCCGCCGACCATCCGGTCGCGCAGGCCGTTGCCGCGAACAATCCCGATGCCGTTGCCTTCATCGAGAAGTGCAAGGAAGGCGGCACCACCGCCGCCGAGCTGGAAACGGCGGAGAAGCTGGGCTTCGACACCGGCCTGACGGTCGCGCATCCGTTCGATCCGGAATGGCACCTGCCCGTCTTCATCGCCAATTTCGTGCTGATGGACTATGGCACCGGGGCCGTCATGGGCGTGCCCGCGCATGACCAGCGCGACCTCGACTTCGCGCGCAAATATATGCTGCCGGTCGAGCGCGTCGTCGCGCTGGATGGCGAAGCCGACAAGCCGATCCATGACGAGGCCTATACGGGCCCCGGCCATCTGGTGAACTCGCGCTTCCTGGACGGCATGGCGGTCGAAGCCGCCAAGGCCGCCGTCATCGCGCGCGCCGAGGGTGAAGGCTGGGGCGCGGGCAAGACCGTGTTCCGCCTGCGCGACTGGGGCGTGTCGCGCCAGCGTTACTGGGGCACCCCGATCCCGGTCATCCATTGCGATGATTGCGGCGTGGTGGGCGTGCCCAAGGACCAGCTGCCGGTGACGCTGCCCGAGGATGTGACCTTCGACATTCCCGGCAACCCGCTGGACCGCCATCCGACCTGGAAGCATGTCGATTGCCCCACCTGCGGCAAGGCGGCGCGGCGCGAGACCGACACGCTCGACACCTTCGCGGATTCGAGCTGGTATTTCATCCGCTTCGCCAGCCAGCCCGACGACAAGCCGTTCGATCGTGCGACCGTCGAGCAGTGGCTGCCGGTCGGCCAATATATTGGCGGCGTGGAACATGCGATCCTGCATCTTCTCTACGCCCGTTTCTGGACCCGCGCGCTGCAGCATATGGGCCAGCTGGGCTTTGCCGAGCCCTTCACCGGCCTGTTCACCCAGGGCATGGTGACGCACGAGACTTACAAGATCGAAAAGCCGAAAATGGTTGTTGATGGCGTAGAAATTACGCCGGTTAACGGAACGACCCAGTTTCTTTCTCCGGCTGAAATCGAACGCCGTGACGGGAAAGTCTATACTCTTGGCGGTGGTATTGAGGTCGAAGTCGGCCGCGTCGAGAAGATGTCCAAGTCGAAGAAGAATGTCGTCGATCCCGATGACATCATCGAACAATATGGCGCCGACGCCGTGCGCTGGTTCATGCTGTCGGACAGCCCGCCCGAGCGCGACCTGCCCTGGACCGAGGCTGGCATCGAGGGCAGCTGGCGCTTCGTCAACCGCGTCTGGCGCCTGTTCGGCGAAGCCGATGCGGCGGCAGAGGGCCAGGACAAGGCCCTGGACCGCAAGCTGCACCAGACGATCGACGGCGTTTCCAAGGATATCGAGGCGCTGGGCTTCAACAAGGCCGTCGCCAAGATCTATGAGCTGGTGAACGCGATCGAGAAGGCCAAGCCGTCGGCCAGCCGTACCGCGGCGATCCGCGCGCTGGCGCTGCTGGTCGCGCCGATGACCCCGCATCTGGCCGAAGAGGGCTGGGCCGAGATGGCGCAGCCGGGCCTGATCGCCGAAGCCGCCTGGCCGGCGGTCGATCCGGCACTGCTGGTCGAGGATGAAGTGACCATCGCCTGCCAGGTGATGGGCAAGCTGCGCGACACCATCACCGTGCCCAAGGGCACGCCCAAGGATGAACTGGAAAAGCTGGCACTGGCCGCGCCGAACGTCGTTCGCACGCTGGATGGCGCCACCCCCAAGAAGGTGATCGTGGTGCCCGATCGTCTGGTCAATCTGGTCATCTGACCTGTGCCCGTCACCCCGACCTTTGGTTCGACAAGGGCGGGGTGACGGGATAAGGATCATGCCCATGAAGCGCATCCTTCCCCTCGTCGCCCTGACTCTTCTCACCGCTTGCGGGCTGCGCCCGGTCTATGGCGGCGGTAGCCATGGCGCGGTGGCGCAGGGGCTGGGCCATGTCGAAGTGCAGGATATTGCGGGCAAGGGCGGCTGGCTGATGCGCAACGCCCTCAACGACCGGCTTGGCGCGATCAGCAATGGTTCCGGCCCCAGCTACAAGCTGGTGGTGAAGCTGGACGACCAGATCAGCGGTTTCGGTCTGCGGTCCGACGCGGCCATCACCCGTGAGCGGCGTACGCTGCGGGCGCGCTATCAGCTGATCGATGAAGCGACCGGCGCGCAGGTGCTGGACGACAGCGCCGGGTCGGATGCCGGCATCAACGCGACGTCGAGCGAATATGCGACGATCGCGGCCGAAGACACGGCGCTGGAGCGGCTGTCGGAGATCGTCGCCGACCAGATCGTCACCCGCCTGGCGCTGTATGCGACGCGCAAGGAAGGCGCCCAGGCGGCGCCATCGTCGGCCCCATCGCCGGCGGCGTCGACCGGCCAGTGAAAGCCAATCGCGGCCAGATAGAAAAGGCGCTCGACGCGCCGCCGTCGGATATCCGCTTCTTCCTGCTCTACGGTCCTGACGAGGCGGGCAGCACCGCGCTTGCCAGGCGGCTGGAGCGGGCGATGGGGCCGGGGGCCGAGCGGGTTGATCTGGACGTGGCCACGCTGCGCGAGGATCCGGCACGGCTGGCGGACGAAGCGGCGTCCTTCTCCATGTTCGGCGACAAGCGCTGGGTGCGGATCAACGGCATGGGCGACGAATCGTTGCCGGCGGTGACGGCGTTGCTGGAGGCGGAGGCGGCGGGCAATCCGGTGATCGCGATCGCCGGCGCGCTTAAGGCGACGTCGAAGCTGGTCAAGCTGGCGCTCGACCACAAGGGCTGCATGGCCTTCATCTCCTATCAGCCCGATGCCCGCGAGGCGGAGCAGATCGCGATGGCGACCGCGCGCGAGAACGGCCTGCGTCTGCCGCAGGAACTGGCGCGCCGCATCGTCGACCTGGCCAATGGCGACCGGGCGCTGATGGGAATCGAGATCGAGAAGCTGGTCCTCTATCTCGACGCCGCGCCGGAACAGCCGCGTGAGGCGACGGCGGAGGCGCTGGACGCGCTGTCGGCCGACAATCCCGATTCCGATGCCGCGCCGCTGGTCAATGCGGTGCTGGGCGGTGACCTCAGGGCGATGCACAAGGAACTCAACAATCTGGCGGAGATCGGCGCGGCCATGGCGTCGGTGATCCGGCCGCTGCTGACCCGTGCCATGCTGATCGCCAATATCCGCGCCGATTTCGACAGCAGCGGGCGGCTGGAGGCGGCGGTGGAATCGGCCGGCAAGGCGGTCTTCTGGAAGGAGAAGGGGCTGGTCACCCGCCAGGTGCGGCTGTGGGACGCGACCGGCATCGCCCGCGTCATCCAGCGTCTGGCCCAGGCCGAACGGTCCAGCCGCGGCGGCAAGGGGCTGGGCGATCTGCTGGTGCGGCACGAGCTGCTGGCGATCGCCCGACAGGCGGCGCGCGAGCGGGCCTGATCGCGGACTTGATAAGGGCTTCGGCGGACGCCATATTGCGGCCATGGAAAAGCTGGACCTGAGCGAAGCCGAATGGCGTGCGCGCCTTTCCCCCGAACAATATCATGTGCTGCGCGAAGCGGGCACCGAACGGGCCTTCACCGGCAAATATAACAGCAACAAGGCTGACGGCGTCTATTATTGCGCCGGCTGCGGCGCGGAGCTGTTCGATGCCGAGGAAAAATATGACAGCGGGTCGGGCTGGCCCAGCTTCACCGCGCCGGTCGATATCGACGCGGTCGAGGAAATTCGCGACGCCAGCCATGGCATGATCCGCACCGAGGTGCGCTGTGCCACCTGCGAGGGCCATCTGGGCCATGTCTTCCCTGACGGCCCCGGCGTCAACGGCCTGCGTTACTGCATGAACAGCGCGTCGCTGGATTTCAAGTCGCGCGACGACGCGGAATAGGAACGACAGAGGGACGGACCGCTGCGGAGCGGGGGCAGTATGTCCTGCCCGCCCCGGCTTGTTCGGACCTCCACCGAGAATATTCATCGCGGGTAAAGCCGCATCATCCTTACAGACCGGGGAGTTTTCCGGACGAGCGCCCTGATTTGCGCTGGTCCGGGCCGGTAATAGCGCGTATCCGGGGCGGCAAATGGCACGATCTGACAAGAGCAAGAAGGCGCCGGGCAAGGCGAAGAAATGGCTGGTGCGCGGGCTCAAGATCGGTCTGGTCGGCGCCTTTGCCGGTCTGGTCGCGATCGGCGTGGCCGTGTTCATCGCGATGCAGTCGCTGCCCGACTATAACAGCCTCAAATCCTCCCCCAATGGCCAGATGATCCGCGTCCATGCGGCGGACGGATCGGTCATCGTTTCCCTGGGGCCGAGCTTCGGCCGCTGGCTGAGCTATGACCAGATCCCCTCGGTCATGGTCGATGCGATGGTGTCGACGGAGGATCGCCGTTTCTACATGCACCCCGGCGTCGATCCGGTCGGCATGGCACGCGCGGCCTGGGTCGCGCTGGAACGGCGCGGCAGCGGCCGGCGCTGGCAGGGTGCCTCGACCATCACCCAGCAGGTCGCGCGCAACATCTTCCTCAACAACAGCTATAGCTGGGGCCGCAAGGTCCGCGAGATGGTGCTGGCGATGGCGCTGGAGCGCAAATTCTCCAAGCAGCAGATCCTGGAACTCTATCTCAACAAGGTCTATTTCGGCGGCGGGGCCTATGGCATCGACGCTGCCAGCCGCAAATTCTTCGGCCATCCCGCGCAGAGCCTGGACCTGCCCGAGGCGGCGATCATCGCCGGCCTGGTGAAGGCGCCGTCCAGCTATTCCCCCACCGCCGATGCCGAGGCCGCGATCGGCCGCGCCGGGGTGGTGCTCGACCTGATGCAGGAAAATGGCAAGATCAGCGCTACCGATCATGCCAATGCCAATCTGGACGGCGTGCGCATGGCGCCCGAGCCGCCGCAGAACAGCGTGCGCTATTTCACCGACTGGGCGCTGCCGCAGCTCGACACGCTGATCGACGAGCCCAATGAGCCGCTGGAAGTCTATACCACCATCGACCTTGGCATGCAGAATGCGGCGACCGCTGCAGTGAAGGCAAACGTGTCGAACGGCATGCAGGGCGCGCTGGTCAGCCTGGACCGCGATGGGGCAGTGCGCGCCATGGTCGGCGGGCTCGACTATGTGACGTCCAACTATAACCGCGCGACGACCGCCGTGCGCCAGCCCGGCTCGGCCTGGAAGATCTTCGTCTACATGGCGGCGCTGGAGGCGGGCTATACGCCCGATACCGGCGTTACCGACGAGCCGGTGACGATCAATGGCTGGAGCCCGCGCAACAGCAATGGCCGCTTTGCCGGCGCGATCGATATCCGCACCGCCTTTGCCTATTCGATCAACACGGTCGCGGCGAAGCTGGGCGTGGAGGTCGGCTTCCCGACCGTCGCCGACATGGCGCGCCGCTTCGGCATCACCACGCCGATCAACACCCACCCCTCGATGGTGCTGGGCACGTCGGATGTGCGGCTGATCGACATGACCCGCGCCTTTGCCTCGATCGCGCGCAAGGGCGTGGCGGTGACCCCCTATGGCATCACCAAGGTGACGACTGCCGATGGACGGATGCTCTACCAGCATCAGGACGATACCAGCCGCGTGCTGGTGGCGCCCTGGGTCGCGGCGGGCATGACCGACCTGATGCAGACCGCGGTCAGCACCGGCACCGGCAGGGCGGCGCAGATCGGTCGCCCGGTCGCGGGCAAGACCGGCACCACCAACAGTGGCAAGGATGGCTGGTTCCTGGGCTTTTCCAGCGGCATCACCACTGGCGTCTGGGTTGGTCGCGATGACGCCAAGGCGGTGCCTTCGCTCTATGGCGGTCGCGCACCCGCCCACGCCTTCGCCGATTATATGAAGGTCGCCGTCGCCAAGCGGCCGGTGGAGCAGTTCGAGACCCAGGTCACCCTGCCGGAATGGCAGCTGGAGCCGGACGAGGAAGCCTATTACGGCCAGCCGGATAACGGCATGGAAGGCGGCATGATGGTCGATGAAAATGGCCTGCCGATCGACCGCGCCCGGCCGGCCGGCAGCGAGGCGGAGGATGGCGAGGAGGCGGCCCAGCCCGATCCGGCCGATCGCCCGGCGCCGCCGCGCCTGGACCAGCAGTGGATCGACAATGTGCTGGGCCGCACGCCGCGCCAGCGCCAGCCGGCCCAGCAGCAGCGACCCGAAAATCCCTGATCCCGTGCCTCAGCGTCCCTGACGGGGCGCTGAGGCCGCCAGCCGGACCGGATCGAGCGCGCCGGTATCGGGCAGCAGGAAATCCACCTTGCCCCGGCCGAAGTCGATCGCCACCCGGTCGAACAGCCGCAGTGCGTTCATCCCCAGCATCAGCGCCGGCTTGTCGGCCAGGCCCAGCTCGGCAAAGGGGCTGGCCTCGGCGAACAGCACCGGCACGCCGGTCAGCTTGACCCGGCCCATGCGCACGAAATCCAGTCGCCCGACATCGCCGGTCAGCGTGTCGCCGGTCACGCTGATCAGGCTGGCCTGCAGCAGTGCGGGCGCGCGCTTCTTGCGGACCAGCTTGTCGCGCAGTGCCAGATTGCCGACGCTGAAATTGGCGCCCGTATCCAGGATGATGTTCACCTTCATCCCGTTGACGTCGGAATCGAGCAGGATCAGCTGCCCCTTGCGCCGGCGCGCCTCGACGATGATCGCGTCGGGATCGCGCGGGGCCAGGCGGCGGCTTTCGCTGATCTCCATCCGGCCAGTGCGGAAATTGAGCAGCACCCGCTTGGCATGCAGGCTGTCGAGGCCGAGCAGGCCGGCGGCGCCAAGATGCTCGCCATTCAGCACCGGTGCCTCTATATCGTCCACCGTGGTCGCGCCGAAGCCGAGCCGGGGCACGGCGACGGTCGGCACCTCCGCCTTGCCGGTCATGCTGAGGATGGTGACGATCCGCCGATTGGGCAGGGCGAGCCGGTCGGCCAGGTCGCGGGCGATGACCGTGCGCTGCGAGCCGGTGTCGATCACGAAGTTCCACGGCCCCTTGCCGTCGATATTGATGGGAATGGTGACGCGGTCGTCGAGCGAGGGGCCGGTGCGGACGACGGTGGGGGGTATGTCGGGATCGAGCGGGGGGCTATCCTGCGCGGCGAGTGGCAGCGCGGTGAGCGCGCCCGTGGCGATCGCCATCAGGGCACGGAAATAACGCATTTCCTCATCCTTCCGATATTTTATGTCTCATCATATCATGGGGCAGGATATGTCGTCCATCGCCGCAGATGGGGCACCACCTGTCGAAAATCCCCGGATCGCCCATGATTTCAGGCGGAATAGGGAAATGTCCTCGCTTGACTTGAGGGCCGGGCGCTCGCTAAACGCCGACTATTCCCCTCGCCCGTCCGGCGCGAGGCTTTCCCGAGACATTGACCGGGCAAAATCTCCTTTCTTACCCGGCTATTCTATCCCTCACTCCATCGGACCGACTCGCAATGCATCTCAAGGACCTCAAGAAGACAGTTCCCGCCGACCTCGTCACCATGGCGGAAGAACTGGGCGTCGAGGGCGCATCGACCCTGCGCAAGCAGGATCTGATGTTCGCCATCCTGAAGGCCGAGGCCGAAAATGGCGCGCAGATCATGGGTGAGGGCACGATCGAGGTGCTGCCGGACGGCTTCGGCTTCCTGCGCAGCCCGGAGGCGAATTTCCTCGCTGGTCCCGACGACATCTATGTCTCGCCCAATCAGGTCCGTCGCTTCGGCCTGCGCACCGGCGACACGGTCGAGGGCGAGATCCGCGCGCCCAAGGATGGCGAGCGCTATTTCGCCCTGACCAAGCTGCTGTCGGTCAATTTCGATGATCCGGACGTCGTCCGCCATCGCGTCAATTTCGACAACCTGACCCCGCTCTATCCCGAGCAGAAGCTGCGCCTCGACACGCTGGACCCGACCATCAAGGACAAGTCGGCCCGCGTCATCGACATCGTCTCGCCGCAGGGCAAGGGCCAGCGTACGCTGATCGTCGCGCCGCCGCGCGTCGGCAAGACGGTGATGCTGCAGAACATCGCCAAGGCCATCACCGACAATCATCCCGAAGTCTTCCTGATCGTCCTGCTGATCGACGAGCGTCCGGAAGAAGTCACCGACATGCAGCGCAGCGTGAAGGGCGAGGTCGTCTCCTCGACCTTCGACGAGCCTGCCACCCGCCACGTCCAGGTCGCTGAAATGGTGATCGAGAAGGCCAAGCGTCTGGTCGAGCACAAGAAGGATGTCGTCATCCTGCTCGACTCGATCACTCGCCTCGGCCGCGCCTACAACACCGTCGTGCCCTCGTCGGGCAAGGTGCTGACCGGCGGTGTCGACGCCAACGCGCTGCAGCGCCCGAAGCGCTTCTTCGGCGCCGCGCGCAACATCGAGGAGGGCGGCTCGCTCTCGATCATCGCGACCGCGCTGATCGACACCGGCAGCCGCATGGACGAAGTCATCTTCGAAGAGTTCAAGGGCACCGGTAACTCGGAAATCGTGCTGGACCGCAAGGTTGCGGACAAGCGCATCTTCCCGGCGCTGGACGTCGGCAAGTCCGGCACCCGCAAGGAAGAGCTGCTGGTCGAGAAGCCGACGCTCAGCAAGATGTGGGTGCTGCGCCGCATCCTCATGCAGATGGGCACGGTCGACGCGATGGAATTCCTGCTCGACAAGATGAAGGATTCCAAGACCAACGAGGATTTCTTCGCGACCATGAACCAGTAAGCGCGGCGGCGGCTGCACGGATGTGCGGCCACCCTGCCATATATTTTGCGGTGAGAGCCGGGCCATGTATATGGTCCGGCTTTCTTCATTTTCACATACAGGGACGTTAGGCCGTCATGCTCGACCTTATCGCCACCGCCGCTTCGGCCGCCCAGGGGCTCGGTTCCCCGGCGGATATCTGGCAGCATATCGTCAACGACTTCAGCAATATCGGGACGCCCAGCGCCCTAGCCGCCTTCGGCCAGGTGTTGATGATCGATATCCTGCTGGCGGGCGACAATGCGATCGTCGTCGGCGCGCTGGCCGCCGGCCTGCCGCCCAAGCAGCGCCAGCAGGTCATCCTGATCGGCATCATCGCCGCGCTGGTGCTGCGCATCGGCTTCGCGCTGGTGGTCAGCCAGCTGATGCAGATTGTCGGCCTGATCCTGGCCGGCGGCCTGTTGCTGCTGTGGGTCAGCTGGAAGATGTGGCGCGAATTGCGCCCCAATGCCGGCGCGCATACGCCTGATGATCCGAGCGACGACGATGTATCGGGCGTGCGCCCGGCCAAGAGCTTTGCCGCCGCCGCTTGGTCGGTGGCGATCGCCGACGTCAGCATGAGCCTGGACAATGTGCTGGCCGTGGCCGGTGCGGCGCGGGAACATCCCGGCATCCTGATCATCGGCCTGATCCTGTCGGTGGCGATGATGGGCATCGCGGCGAACATCATCGCCAAATATATCGAGCGCTTCCGCTGGCTGGCCTATCTGGGCCTGGCGGTGATCGTCTATGTTGCCTGCTCGATGATCTATGACGGCATCATGGACCGGTCGGTCGGCATATTGACGCTCTTCTGATCGATCTGATCGACGCTATCCCAATCGGCCCGCCCACGCTCAGTCGTCGGCGGGCCTTTTCATGCCTGCGTGCCGCCAGGGGTGGCCGATCCAGCGCGCCACGGCATCGCGCAGCCCCCAGCGCAGGTTGATGCGCCGTTCGGTGATGCCGGGCAGGCTCCAAATGTCGAGCCCCACCAGCGGGCGGAAGGGGTTGCGCCGGCCATAGGCCCAGAGTTCGACGCGGGTGGAACGCTGTGCCGCTTCTCCGCGCGCATGGAAGCCGAATGTGTCGGCGATCACCAATGTGTTGGCAGGGACCGGAAACTGGCGCGGCGGGGGGAGGCCAAGACCGGCCAGTTCCGCTTCGTCGATCCGCAGCGATCCGCGCGCCGACAGGCGGCAATCGCCATCACGCGCTGTCAGGCTGCGCTGTTTCTCCCAGGCCGCGCGCGCGGGGGTCAAGCGATGCGATCCGGGCACATAGGTGAAGGGGCCGCCTTCGGCCGGGACATCCTCCAGGAACAGCCAGGCCTTCATCGCGGGATGGAAGGTATCGGCGTGCAGTTGGGTCTGCGGATCGGGCGCGCCGTCCCGCCGATGGGTGAGAATGGTCTGGATGTAGATCAGCGGCTCGACGTTGAAGCCGGCGGCATAGCGCGCCAGCGCACGCCAGCGGGGATGATCGAGAAAGCGGGCCATAGCGGGCATGGCGCGCCGTGCAGCCCCGTCCAGTGCGTAACGGCGGGTGATGGTATGGCCCTGTGCCATTTCACGTGGAACAGCCTGATAGGCTGCAATCTGCTCGCGCAGGGCAGCAAACTGCTCCGGCGGCAGGAAGTCGCGAATCTCGATGAAACCGTCGCGATCAAAGGCATGACGATCGGCTGCGGAGAGATTTGCGGCGAGACGCGAGCGACGACGGGCTGTCATCCATTGGGCGAGCCTGACGCGCCCGACATGGAGGCCCAGCGCATTGAGCCGGGACGAACCGATCAGCGGATTGTCGAGAAAAGATTTGGCGCCGGTCGCCAGCTGCACGGTCCACCATGGCAGCAGGATCAGCTTGGCCAATCGGGGCATGTTCTTGTTCTTCCGGGACGGCTGCATCTCCTGTCGGATACTGCAAATGGCGATCAATAGGGAAGGGCGGGCAGACCGCCTGCACAAAAAAAGGGACGGCATGTGCAAATGCCGTCCCTGATAGGATTATGCAGATCAACCAGAGGCTTAGGGGATCAGGATGGTGCTGCCGGTCGTCTGGCGCCCTTCCAATGCGCGATGGGCGTCCGCAGCGTCGGCGAGAGCGAAGCTCTGGCCGATCTGCGCTGACACGATCCCGCGTGCCATACGGTCGAACAGGCGTTCGGCGGTGTTGGCCAGTTCTTCCGCCGTCGCGACATAGTCGAACAGGGTCGGGCGGCTGACATAGAGCGAGCCATTGCGGCTGAGATCGAGCAGGCTGATCGGCGGGACGGCACCCGACGCATTGCCATAGCTGACCAGCAGGCCGCGGCGGCGCAGGCTGGCGAGTGATGCGGCCCAGCTATCCTTGCCGACGCCATCATAGGCGACGGCGACGCCCTTGCCGTCGGTCAGGTCGCGCACCTGTGCCACCAGATCGTCGAGCGGGCCGGACAGGCTGTGGTCGGCATCGACTTTGGCCGCCTTTTCCGGCGATCCGCTATGGGCGATCACGACCACGCCCTTGTCGCGCAGCCAGGGCACCAGCACCGATCCCACGCCGCCCGCGGCGGCATGAACCAAGGCGACATCGCCGGGCAGCAGGTCGATCATGTCCTCCGCCAGATAACAGGCGGTCATGCCCTTGAGCATCATCGCGGCGGCATCGCGCGTGCTGACCGCATCGGGGATGCGCACGACCCGATCGGCCGGGACGATGCGGTGGGTGGCATAGGCGCCCAGGCCCGCCGCGCAGCCGACCTTGTCCCCCACGGCAATGCCACTGACGCCCGCACCAACCGCAACGACATGGCCTGCACCTTCCGATCCCAGCGTCAGGGGCAGGGGGGCGGGGTAGAGGCCGGTGCGATAATAGGTGTCGATGAAGTTGAGGCCGACCGCATCCTGCGCGATCAGGACCTCGCCTTCGCCGGGCGTGCCCGGATCGAAATTCTCGCGCTCGATCGTCTCGGGCCCGCCATGGGCCCGGACGATCATCCGGTATGCATCACCCGACATCAGGCGAGCGCCTGCGCGAAGAAGTCGGCGGTGCGACGGTCGGCCAGCTGGGCGGCTTCCTCGACCCGGCGATCGCCCATCTCGGCGGCGAAGCCATGATCCAGCCCTTCATAATCATGCAGGGTGACGTGGCGGTTGTCCTTCAGCCCGTCATGCATCTTGGCCTGAACGTCGGCGGGGACGAAGCCGTCATTGGTCGGGATATGCAGCATGGTCGGCTTGCCGATGGCATGTTGTTCGCCCAGCAGCCCGTCGATGCCCACGCCATAATAGCCGACAAAGGCATCGCCATCGGTGCGGCAGGCGGTCATGAAGGCAACGCGGCCGCCCAGGCAATAGCCGACGACGCCGACCTTGGCCGGGCCTTCCAGCATCGCGCGCGCGGCGCGGATCGTCGCCTCGATATCGCGGACGCCCTGATCCTGGTTGAAGCGGGGGATATAGTCGAGCGCCTGCTGCATCTGCTCGGGGATGTCAGCGTCCAGCTCGATATGCGGATCGATGCGCCAGAACAGGTCGGGCGCGATCGCCAGATAACCGGCGCGGGCCCAGCTGTCGCATTTGCGGCGGATGCCTTCATTGACGCCGAAAATTTCCTGGATGACGATGATCGCCGCCTTGGCCGGGCTGTCGGGCGTGGCGACATAGGCGTCGAACTGGCCGTCGCCTTCCAGCGTCTTGATCGGAATATAGTCTGCCATGGGATATCCTTCCGCCTTGGGGAGTCTGTTGGTCGAGGCGCATATTGGCGCCTTGGGCGAGGGGCGCAAGCGCGCTGTCACGCCCAAAAAATTTGCCATCGCCGGCCTGTTTGCGGCATGAGATGGAGCGACAGGCGGATGACCGCGACAGGGAAGGGCAGCAGATGAAAGTGACCGTCGACGTGGATTGCACCCCGGCCGAGGCGCGCGCCTTTCTGGGCCTGCCGGACGTCAGCCCCATCCACGACAAATATATCAAGACGATGCTGGACAGCATGGACGGCATCGGCAGCGTCGAGCAGATGGAGACTCTGTTCAAGAGCTTCTCGCCAATGGGCGATGCCGGCGTGCGCCTGTTCAAGCAGATGATGGATATCGGCCTGTCCGGCATGGCGGGCAAGAATGGCGACAAGAAGGATTAAGTGAGCGAGACGATCTTCGCCCTGTCGAGCGGTGCGCCGCCGGCGGGGATTGGCGTGGTGCGCGTCAGCGGCCCGATGGCGGGCAATGCGCTGCAGGCGCTGGCCGGGCGACTGCCCACCCCCCGCATGGCGAGCCTGGCGCTGCTGAGCGATCCGCGCGATGGCGCGCCGCTCGACCGGGCGTTGCTCTTGTGGTTGCCGGGGCCGCGTACGGTGACGGGCGAGGATATGGCCGAATTGCATTGCCATGGCGGCCGGGCGGTGATCGCAGCGGTCGAGGCAGCACTGGGCGCGATGCCAGAGTTGCGCCGCGCAACTGCGGGCGAATTCACCCGCCGCGCCTTCGCCCATGGCCGCATGGACCTGAACGAGGTGGAGGGACTGGCTGACCTGCTGGCGGCCGAGACGCAGCAGCAGCGGCGGGCAGCGCTGGCGATGATGGAGGGCCATTTCTCGCAGCGGATCGACGGCTGGCGGATGCGGCTGCTCGATCTGTCGGCGATGGCCGAAGCGGCGCTCGACTTCTCCGACGAGGATGATGTCCCCGACGCCGATATCGAGGCGCGGATCGGGCAGGGGGTGATGGCACTGGCGGATGATGTCGGCGCACTGATATCCGCACCTTCTGCCGAGCGGCTGCGCGACGGTATCCGGGTGGTGCTGGCTGGGCCGCCCAATGCCGGCAAGTCGACCTTGCTCAACCGGTTGGTGGGACGCGAGGCGGCGATCGTGTCCGACATTGCCGGCACCACCCGCGACCGGATCGAGGTGCCCGCTTCGATCGGCGGCACCGCTTTCCTGTTCACCGACACGGCCGGGCTGCGCGACGAGACCGGCGACGCGATCGAGGCGATCGGCATCGATCGCGCACGGGCGGCGCTGGAGGCGGCGGACATCATCCTGTGGCTGGGCGACCCGGCCGAGGCACCGCGCGAGGATGCGCTGCTGATCGCGGCGCAGAGCGATGTCGCGCTGTACGGTTCCGACCGGCCCGGTCTGCGTCTGTCGGCGCGGACGGGTGAGGGGGTGGACGCGCTCGTGACGATGCTGCTCGATCGGGCGGCGACGCTGCTGCCGGGCGAGGGCGACTATGCCCTGCACGCGCGGCAGCGGGACGGCGTACGCCAACTGCACGATCATCTGCTCGCCGCAGGACAGGCTCGCGACCTGCTGGTGCTGGCGGAGGAATTGCGCCTGGGTCGGCGGACGATCGATGCGTTGACCGGGCAGGCGGGGACCGAGGATATGCTCGACCGTCTCTTCTCGGGATTCTGTATCGGGAAGTAAGTGAAATTTGCGCGAGTGATGGCTGATAGTGCGATGTTCCACGTGGAACGCTTTTGACCGCAGGCCCCTGAATCTGATATGGGGCCGCCATGCGAACAAGCTATGATGTGATCGTGGTCGGTGGCGGCCATGCCGGCTGCGAGGCGGCCGCTGCGGCAGCGCGCAAGGGCGCAGCGGTGGCGCTGCTGACCTTCGAGCGGGCAACGGTGGGTGCCATGTCCTGCAACCCGGCGATCGGCGGTCTGGGCAAGGGTCATCTCGTCCGTGAAGTGGATGCCCTCGACGGGTTGATTGGTCGCGCCGCTGATGCCGGGGCGATCCATTATCGCATGCTCAACAGCAGCAAGGGCGCGGCAGTTCAGGGGCCGCGCGTGCAGGCCGACCGCAAGCGCTACAAGGCGGCAATCCACCAGATGCTTGATGCCCAGGCGGGGTTGGAGATTGTCGAAGGCGAGGCGGTGGGCCTGATGGTCTGCGATGGTGCGGTGGCGGGTCTGGCGCTGGCCGATGGCCGGACGCTGGCGGCGCCCTCGGTCGTGCTGGCGACCGGCACCTTCCTGGGCGGCAAGCTGTTCCGGGGTGAGGATGTGGATGTCGGCGGTCGCACTGGCGAGCGGGCGGCAACCGCGCTGGGCGTGCAGTTGCGCGAGATCGGCCTGCCGATCGGCCGGCTGAAGACCGGGACGCCGCCGCGCATCGACGGCCGCACCATCGACTGGGCGGTGCTGGAGGAGCAGGCGTCGGACGGCGAGGGCTGGACCATGTCGCCGTTGTCGGATCATCGGCCGCTGCCGCAACTGGCTTGTGCCATCACCCGCACCAATGAACGAACCCATGCGATCATCCGCGAGGGGCTGGGACGTTCGCCTTTGTTCAGTGGTGCGATCGAGGGGCGGGGGCCGCGCTATTGCCCGTCGATCGAGGACAAGGTGATCCGCTTCGGCGATCGCGACGGCCATCAGATCTTCCTGGAGCCCGAGGGGCTGGATGATGCGCTGGTCTATCCCAATGGCATCAGCACCTCGCTGCCGGCTGATGTGCAGCGGGCGATGATCCGGTCGATGCGCGGGCTGGAGCAGGCGGAGATCGTCGTGCCCGGCTATGCGGTCGAATATGACCATATCGATCCGCGCGCGCTGGATGCCAGCCTGGAAGTGCGGGCGCTGCCCGGCCTCTTCTGCGCGGGGCAGATCAATGGCACGACCGGCTATGAGGAGGCGGCGGCCCAGGGGCTGGTCGCCGGCACCAATGCTGCGGCGCGGGCACGGGATGAAGCGCCGATGATCCTCGATAGGGCCAGCTCCTATATCGGCGTGATGATCGATGATCTGGTGCTGCAGGGCGTGACCGAACCCTATCGCATGCTGACCGCGCGGGCCGAATATCGGCTGCGGCTGCGCGCCGACAATGCCGAGACGCGGCTGGGCGAGATCGGCCTGACCCATGGCATCATCGGTCCGGATCGGGCGGCGCGCTTCGCTGCACGGGCCAGTGCGCGAGCTGTGATCGAGGGCGACCTAGCCCGGCCCTATACCGCGACCGAGATGGCGCGGGCAGGGGCGAGTGTGCGGCAGGATGGCGCGCGGCGCAGCCTGTTCGAATGGGCACGCTTCCCCGAGGTGCAGGCCGATCTGCTGGTGACGCTGGCGCCGAGCCTGGCAGAGGCGCCGGCTGACCTGCGCGCCGAGATATTGGAGGACGCCCATTATGCGCCCTATCTCGAACGACAGGATGCGGAGATTGCGGCCCTGCGTCGGGATGAGCGCGTGGCCATTCCGGCGGATTTCGACTTTGCCAGTGTCGGCGGCCTGTCGACCGAGATGATCGAGCGGCTGGACGGGGCCCGTCCCGACACGCTGGCCGCTGCGGGCCGTATCCGCGGCATCACCCCGGCGGCGCTCGCCGCCATCCTTGTCCATGTGCGGCGGAAGGCAGCATGACCGAAGACGAAGCGCGGGCCTGGCTCGACGCGCATTTTGATGTTCCACGTGAAACATGGGATCGGCTGGAGCGCTATGTGTCGCTTTTGCTGTCCGCCATGGATGAGCAGAATCTGATCGCCGAATCGACCCGGCCCCATGTCTGGGCCCGGCATATCGTCGATTCGGCCCAACTGCTGTTGCATGCCAGGGATGCAGGGGAGGGGCCTTGGATGGACCTCGGCTCGGGTGCCGGCCTGCCCGGCATTGTCGTCGCCAGCATGTCCGACCGGCCGCTGATAATGGTCGAATCGCGCCGCAAGCGGATCGACTTCCTCAATGATGTGATCGCGGAGCTGGGGCTGACCAACGCCTCCGTCTTTGGCGGGCGGGTCGAGGTCGCGCCGCCGACCAAGTCCGCCGTCATCAGCGCCCGCGCCTATGCGCCGCTGCCCAAATTGCTCCAGTCGGCCCAGCATCTGTCCGATGAAAAGACGATTTGGGTGCTGCCCAAGGGACGAAATGCGCAGAATGAACTGGAGACCGCGCGTCCGGCATGGCAAGGTGCGTTTCATGTGGAACGCAGCGTGACCGACGCCGACAGCGCCATCATCGTCGCGCGATCCGTCAAACCTGTCAAAAAGAAGGGTCGAGGATGATTTGTATCGCCATCGCCAATCAGAAGGGCGGAGTCGGCAAGACCACCACGGCTATCAATCTGGCGACCGGCCTGGCCGCGACGGGGCTGCGCGTGTTGCTGGTCGATCTCGATCCGCAGGGCAATGCCTCGACCGGGCTGGGCGTCAATCATGCCGATCGCGAACGGTCGAGCTATGACCTGCTGGTCGGCAATTGCGAACTGGACGAGGCGGTCGTCACCACCCGTGTGCCCAAGCTGGACCTGATCCCGGCGACCCAGGATCTGTCCGGGGCGGAGATCGAGCTGATCGACTATGAGCAGCGCACCCATCGGTTGGAACGGGTGCTGGCCGAGGCGCCCGCCGGCCGCTGGGACATCTGCCTGATCGACTGCCCGCCTTCGCTCGGCCTGTTGACGGTCAATGCGATGGTCGCCGCGCAGTCGCTGCTGGTGCCGTTGCAGTGCGAATTCTTTGCGCTGGAAGGCCTGTCCCAGCTGTTGCAGACGGTCGAGCGCATCCGCAGCCGGTTCAACACCGGCCTGTCGATCCTGGGCGTGGCGCTGACCATGTATGATCGCCGCAACCGGCTGACCGATCAGGTCGCCGACGATGTTCGCGCGGTGCTGGGCGACCTTGTCTTCACCACCGTCATTCCGCGCAATGTGCGCCTGTCCGAGGCGCCGAGCCATGGCGTGCCGGCGCTCATCTATGATTTCCGCTGTTCGGGGTCGGAAGCCTATATGCGTCTGGCGCGCGAACTGATCGCGCGTCTTCCCCGACAGGAGGTAGCGGCTTGAGCGACGAAATTGGGGAAAAGCAGAAGCCGGTAAAGCGGCCGCACGGTCTGGGTCGCGGCCTGTCGGCGCTGCTGGGCGATGTCAGCCGGGAAGAGCCGGTGGCGGCGAGCGCCAACAGCGCCGCGCCGTCGAGCAAGGCGGTGCAGAATATCGAGGTCGCGCTGATACAGCCGCACCCCGAACAGCCGCGCCGGCATTTCGACCAGGACGCGTTGCAGGAACTGGCCGACAGCATCGCCAAGCGTGGCGTGATCCAGCCGATCATCGTGCGTCCGCATGGCGGTGGTTTCCAGATCGTCGCGGGCGAGCGGCGCTGGCGCGCGGCGCAGAAGGCGCAGCTGCATCGCATCCCGGCGATCGTGCGCGACTTCGACGAGCAGGAAACGCTGGAAATCGCGCTGGTCGAGAATATCCAGCGCGAGGATCTCAACCCGATCGAAGAAGCCGAGGCCTATCGCAAGCTGATCGGCGAATTCCATCATAGCCAGGAAGCGCTGGGCCGCATCGTCGGCAAGTCGCGCAGCCATATCGCCAATCTGATGCGCCTGCTCGACCTGCCCGATCCGGTGCAGCAGGCGGTGTCGCACGGGCGGATCAGCATGGGCCATGCCCGCGCGCTGATCGGCGTGCCGGGCTGCGAATCGATGGCGTTGATGGTCGAGCAGAAGGGGCTTTCGGTCCGCGAGACCGAGCAACTGGTGCGCAAGACCAAGAAGGGCGAGGATGCCGAGCCCAAGTCGCGCGGCGCAACTCCCGGCGGCAAGGATGCCGATATCGCGGCACTGGAGCAGCATCTGGCCGATATTCTTGGCCTGAAGGTCGAGATTGCCGATAGCGGTGAGGGACCAGGTACATTGTCGCTGCGCTATTCGACCCTCGACCAGCTGGACATGCTTTGCCAGCGCCTGTCGGGCGAGCGGATCTAAAAACGCCGCGTCGGTTCGGTTCTGGATGAGGGGGACGTGCAAAGCGCTTCCCCCTCACAGAATCAGGCACTAGGCTGGTGCCATGGCCGATATCCAATCCACCCAAGCCGCCGCCCCCGCCATCATCCGCCGCGCCGATTATCGCGTGCCCGACTGGCTGATCCCCGACATCGCCCTCGACTTCGACCTGGATGCCGCGCGGACGCGGGTCTGGTCCGACATGTCGGTGGCGCGCAATGGCGACCATGACCGGCCGCTGCGGCTGGACGGTGACGGGCTGGTGCCGCTGGCGGTGAAGGTCGACGGCCGCACCCTCAACGAAACGGAATGGACGCTGGAGGCCGGCGCGCTGGTTGTCCCCCTCGGCGGCGCGACGCACAAGGTCGAGGTGCTGGTCGAGCTGGCGCCGGAGAGCAACAGCAAGCTGATGGGCCTTTATGCCAGTGGCGGGCTGCTCTGCACCCAGTGCGAGGCGGAGGGCTTCCGCCGGATCACCTTCTTCCCCGACCGGCCGGATATCCTGTCGCGCTACAGCGTGAAGCTGACCGCCGACAAGGCGCGCTACCCGATCCTGCTCGCCAATGGCGATCCGGTCGAGCAGGGCGATCTGGAGGGGGGCCGCCATTGGGCGCTGTGGAATGATCCTTTCCCCAAGCCCTGCTATCTGTTCGCGCTGGTGGCCGGCGACCTTGCCTGCAACGCCGACCGGTTCGTGACGATGAGCGGGCGCGAGGTGGCGCTGGGCATCTGGGTGCGCGAGGCCGATCTGCCGCGCACCGACCATGCGATGCAGGCGCTCAAGAACAGCATGGCCTGGGACGAGCGCGTCTATGGCCGCGAATATGATCTGGACGTGTTCAACATCGTCGCGGTGGCCGACTTCAATTTCGGCGCGATGGAGAACAAGGGCCTCAACATCTTCAATTCGCGCTACATATTGGCCGATCCGGAGACCGCGACCGACATCGACTATGATGGTGTCGAGGGCGTGGTGGCGCATGAATATTTCCACAACTGGTCGGGCAATCGCGTCACCTGTCGCGACTGGTTCCAGCTGTCGCTGAAGGAAGGCTTCACCGTCTTTCGCGATCAGAATTTCTCGGCCGACATGGGCAGCCACGCGGTCAAGCGGATCGAGGATGTGCGGATCCTGCGCGCGGCCCAGTTCCAGGAGGATTCAGGCCCCCTGGCGCATCCGGTCCGGCCCGAATCCTACATGGAAATCAGCAACTTCTACACCGCGACCATCTATAACAAGGGCGCCGAGCTGATCCGCATGATGGCGCTGATGCTGGGCGCGGAGCGCTTCCGCGCCGGCACCGACCTCTATTTCGACCGGCATGATGGCGAGGCGGCGACCTGCGAGGATTTTGTCCGCGCGATGGAGGAGGGCGGCGAGATTGACCTTGGCCAGTTCCGCCGCTGGTATGAGCAGGCCGGCACGCCCCATGTCCGCGCGCTGCTGAGCCATGATCCGGTCAGCCGCACCGCCGAACTGCTGCTGGAACAGAGCGTACCGCCGACGCCGGGCCAGCCCGACAAGCGGCCGATGGCGATCCCGCTGCGCGTCGCGCTCTATGATCCGGCGACCGGGAGCCATCATGGTGATGAGCTGCTGATGCTGACGGAGGCGCAGCAGCGTTTCACGTTCGACAATTTCGCCAGCCTGCCGATCCTGTCGATCAACCGCGGCTTTTCCGCGCCGGTGATCGTCGAGACCAACCGCAGCCAGGCGGACCTGGCCTTCCTGTCGGCGCATGATGACGATCCCTTCGCCCGTTATGAGGCGATGCAGCAGCTGATGGTCAATGTGCTGGTCGGCCAGGTGGCGGGCCAGAGCGTCGATGTGAGCGCGGTGGTCGACGCGGTGCGCAACACCATCACCGATCCGCTGCTCGATCCGGCCTTCGTCGCCGAGGCGGTGCGCCTGCCGAGCGAAGCCTATCTGGGCGACCAGATGAAGCAGGTGGACCCGGATGCTATCCATGCCGCCCGCGATGCCCTCCAGACGCGCCTGGGCGCCGATCTGGAGCCGCTGTGGCGCGATATCCATGCCAGAACCAAGGCGAACGGCTTTGCGGTCTCCCCGGCCGCCAAGGGCGCGCGTAAGCTGCGCAATGTCGCGCTGCTCTATCTGGTTGCCTCGGGCGCGGACGACGGGCCGGCGATCGCCTATGGCCAATTCAGCGACGCCGACAATATGACCGAGCGCCAGTCGGCGCTGGCGACGCTGGCAAGCGGCACCAGCCCTGAGCGGGAGGCGGCGCTCGACATCTTCTACAATCGCTACAGTGACGATGCGCTGACCCTGGACAAATGGTTCCAGACCCAGGCCTTCGCCTTCCATCCCGATACGGTGGAGCTGGTTGCAGAGCTGGGCCAGCACAAGGCGTTCACGCTCAATAACCCGAACCGGGTGCGATCGCTCTATGGCGCCTTTGCCGGCAACCAGTGGGCGTTCCACCACAAGTCGGGCAAGGGCTATCGGCTGGTCGCCGACTGCATCATTGCGCTCGACAAGCTCAATCCGCAGACGGCGGCGCGGCTGGTGCCGCCGCTCGGTCGCTGGAAGCGCTTCGATGAAGGCCGCGCCGCACTGATGCGGGCGGAACTGCAGCGCATCCTGAACGAGCCCGGCCTGTCCAAGGACGTGACCGAGCAGGCGAGCAAGAGCCTGGAGGGATAAGGGAAAGGCGGCGGCCGGGGCGTTCAAACCCCGGCCGGGCCATCAGTCCTTTTGCGCCGCGACCCAGGCGGCGACGTCGGTCGCCACCTTGTTGGCGGCGCTGTTGAGCGGCGCGCCGACGCTGCTGGCGTCGATCTTGCCGCCGACCGGCGCGCTGGCGGTGAAGCGCTGGCGGGCGATCGCGACGCCGGCCGGGGTCATCAGCGCCGCGTCGAAGGTGACGACGGCGTTGTTGCTGGCCTGGTCGATGGTGAAGCTGATCAGCTCGCCGCTCAGGCGTTGGCCGCCGTCACCGGAAAACTGGCCGGGATCAAGCACGATCCGGTCGGTGGTTGCCGATACGGTTTCGGCCAGCAGGCGGCGGAACAGATGGCGGGGCGTTTCGGCCCACTGCACCTTGGTGACATAGGCGACCGAGGTCGGCGTCACCTGCACCGGCACGCGCACCGTGTCGATGACGCGCGCGGCTTCGGGATCGGTAATGATGATCGAGCGGCCACCGCCGGCATTGCTCTGCGCGCCGGTCGGCACCTTGTGCGCGGCGTCGAGCGTCAGCAACTGCTGCGGCGGCTTGCTGCCGATCGAGACGCAGCCGGACAGGGCGATTGCAGCGGCCAGCGCCAGCGATGCGCCACCCAGTTTCTTGTGGACCATCATCCGGCTCCCTTTCATGGCTTATAGTCGGGCAGCTGGGGCGATCCGACGATCGAGCCCGCGCCCTGCTGGTCGAGTTTTTCGGCGACGCCGCGGAAGGCGCGCGACATTTCGCGCAGGTCGCGAACCAGGCGGTTCACTTCCGGCATGGTCTGGTTGCTGAAGGCATGCACGCCCGGCTGCGCTTCGGCGATCGTCTTGTCGAGCGTGTCGATGCTGCGGCTGGCGGAAGCGACGCTCTTGCGCAGGTCGGCCATCAGCGGGCGGCCTTCGTCATTGATCAGGCCGTTGGTGGTCGCGGCCAGCTCGCCAATCTGCTGCGCGGCGACGCCGGTGCGCTGCACCGCGATGCGCGCTTCGGCGAGGGTCGCGGCGATTTCGGGGCTGCGATCGGCCAGCGATCCGGTCACCCGGTCAAGATTGGCGAGGATGCCGGCAATCGACTGCTGATTCTTGTCATTGAGCAGCTCGGTCAGCTTCTCGGTCAGGGTCGACAGCCGCTCCAGCAGCTGCGGCGCATTGTTGAGCAGTTCGCCCAGCGCACCCGGCTTGGTCGGGATCACCGGCACGCCGTCGGGACAGGCGGAAGTGATATTCTCGGCCGGGCAGAGGATCGGCGGCGCGCCCTTGACCGCGCCGTCCAGCACGATCTCGCTGACGCCGGTGAAGCCGACGCCGGCGATGGTCGCGGTCGTGCCTTGCAGCACGGGGGTGCCGTCCTTCACCGAAATGCGCACCTTCACGAAGCTGGGGTCGCGCTTCCACAGCTCGATCTTCTCGACCTGGCCGGAAGGGACGCCGGAATAATTGACGCCCGATCCCTTGGCGAGGCCGTTCACCGACTGCTTGAAGAAGATGTCATATTCCTTGTTGTCGCCCTGCGACAGGCGCGAGAACCAGAAGGCCGCCGCCATGATGGCGGCCAGCAGCAGCAGCGTGACCGCGCCGACCAGCACATGATTGGACCGGGTTTCCATATCCTATTGCCTTCCGTCCGCTTGTTTTTCGGCAGCGGCCTTGCCGCGTTCGCGCGTGACCGCCGCGGTTGCGGCGCGGCCACGCGGACCGTTGAAATATTCCTGAATCCAGGGGTGATCGAGCGCCAGCAATTCGTCGATCGTCCCGACCGCGATCACCTTCTTGTCGGCCAGCACCGCGACACGGTCGCAGATCGAATAGAGGGTGTCGAGATCATGGGTGATGAGGAAGACGGTGAGGCCTAGCGTCTCCTGCAACTTGCGCGTCTGGTCGTCGAATGCGGCCGCGCCGATCGGGTCGAGGCCGGCGGTCGGCTCGTCGAGGAACAAGAGGTCGGGGTCGAGCGCCAGGGCGCGGGCCAGGCCGGCGCGCTTCTTCATGCCGCCCGACAGTTCGGCCGGATATTTGGGGCCGGCTTCGGCCGGCAGGCCGGTCATGCGGATCTTGTAGGCGGCGATCTCGTCGCGCAGCACCGGGCCGATATTGGGATAATATTCGCGGATCGGCACTTCGACATTCTCGGCCACGGTCAGGGTCGAGAAGAGGGCGCCGCCCTGGAACAGCACGCCCCAGCGCTTGCGGATCGCCAGTGCCTCGTCATCGTCCAGGCGGCCGACCATATCCTCGCCAAAGACATGGACTTCGCCCTCATCGGGCACCTGGAGGCCGATGATCGAGCGCATCAGCACCGACTTGCCGGTGCCCGATCCGCCGACCACGCCCAATATCTCGCCCTTGCGCACGTCGAGGTCGAGATTTTCGTGGACAGTCTGGTCGCCGAAGCTGTTTTTCAGCCCGCGCACCGAAATGGCGATGTCGTCGGACGCGACCGCGCGTTCGATCCGCTCTTCCTTGGCCTGGCGTTCATCGGTGGTCATCAGTTCCAGCCCACCCAGGTGAAGAAGACGGCGAAGAAGGCGTCGAGCACGATCACCAGGAAGATCGCCTGGACCACGGCCGCCGTGGTGCGCAGGCCGACTTCCTCGGCATTGGCCTTGACCTGCATGCCCTGGAAACAGCCGCTGATGCCGATGATGAGGCCGAACACCGGCGCCTTGATCAGGCCCACCCACAGATCGTGGATCGGCACCACTTCGCGCAGGCGCTGGACGAAGGTGATCGGCGGAATGTCGAGCGACACGGCGCACAGGAAGCCGCCGCCGATGATCGCGATGATCGAGGAATAGAAGCCGAGCAGCGGCATCATCACGACCACCGCCAGGGTGCGCGGCAGCACCAGCGCCTCCATCGGCGAGACGCCGATGGTGCGCATCGCATCGACCTCCTCGGTCAGCTTCATCGTGCCGAGCTGGGCCGCAAAGGCCGAGCCGGAACGACCGGCGACCATGATCGCGGTCATCAGCACGCCCAGTTCGCGGAAGGTGAGGCGGCCGACCAGGTTGATGGTCAGCATCTCCATGCCGAACTGGCGCAACTGGACCGCGCCCTGCTGGGCGATGACGATGCCGATCAGGAAGCTCATCAGGCCGATGATGCCCAGCGCCGAGACGCCGACCACCTCGAACCGCTGGACCACGGCATTGATGCGGAAGCGGCTGGGATGGCGGATCAGGCCCCAGACCGTGACCAGCACGCCGCCAAAGAAGCCGAGCAGGCCGACCAGCGTGTTGACGGAATTGATCACCGCCTCGCCGATCTGGCCCAATACCCGGTTGAAGGGGGAAACATAGGTCGGGCGGATATCGACCGGCTCGTCGATCTTGCCGACCGCGCCGATCAGTCGCTTGCAGTCCGTGCTGCCGCCGGACACTTCGGTTTCCAGCCGCTTGGCGGTGCGGTGGATGGTCCAGGCGCCGATCGTGTCCATATGATCGATATCGGCGACGTCGATGCTGGCGACCGGGCCGGAAATGGCATCCAGCCGGTTCGGCATGTCGTGCAGACAGGCGATCGACCAGGTGCCGGACAGGCGTATGACCTTGCCGCCGTCGTCGCGGCTTTCCTCAACGAGATCAGCGGCTTTGTTCATGTGGAGGGATTAGTGGTCCATTATCGGTTGCGCGGCAAGCCGAAACGGCCCATCCGCCAGACAGAACGACGGGCAGGGATAAAAGTTTCGGACACGGCATGACATACAGGTTGGCGATTTACGACATGGACCGCACGGTGACCTTTTCGGGCACCTATACCGGCTTCCTCATCCATGTGGCCTCCCATATGGCGCCCTGGCGATTGATCTTCCTGCCGCTCATTCCCTTCGTCATGCTGGCCTATGTGGTGAAGCTGATCAGCCGCCAGACGCTCAAGGAAACCAACCAGTGGCTGATGATCGGCGGCCGCGCCGACCGGGCGAAGTTGCAGCCGCATATCGAAAGCTATGCCGACAAGGTGATGGCGAAGAATGTCCGTGCCGGCGCGCTGGAGCAGATCGCCAAGGATCGCGCGGCCGGTTATCGGCTGGTGCTCGCCACCGCCTCCTACCGCCTCTATGTCGAGGCGATCGCGCGGCGGCTGGGCTTCGACACGGTGATCGCGACTGACCATGTCGGGCAGGATCTGCCCTATGTCCGCGCCAAGATTTCCGGCGAGAATTGCTACGACACCGGCAAGCTGCGGATGATCAAGGCGTGGATGGCGGCCGAGGCGATCGACCGCAGCCAGGCGCATATCCGCGCCTATTCCGACCATGTGTCGGACGCGCCGATGCTGGAATTCGCCGATGAGGCCTTCGCGTCCAACCCGCACCCGCCGCTCGCCAGGCTGGCGGCCGAGCGCGGCTGGACGCGGGTGGACTGGAGCTAAGGGATCAGCGCATCGCGGTGCGGGCGAGGCTATCGCAATCGGCGTCGCCCACGGTCGGCTGCTTCTCGCCGCCGATCGCATCGCCGATCATCCTGATTATGCCCTTGGCCGAACGGGCATCCCTGGGCAGCTGAATATCGGGGGTCTTGATCGTGCCGCCGACCGGTACGCTGCCCTTCAGCCCTAACAGGCTGTCCTGCTTGGGAACCCCATTCAGTGCCAGCGCCAGCCGCTCGTCCGACAGGCGTATCGTGCCCGTGGCATGGGTCTGGGCGCGGGATGTGTCGATCAGCACCGGACCCGGCCGGGCGATACCGTCCCGCACATCCAGCCGGGTGATGATGCAGCGCAGGACCGCCTCCTTCCGCTTCGACAGGGTCAGGCCGCGGCCGACATCCTGCCCCATCAGCGCGGCGGTGCGGTCCGGGATGCGGCCGTCGCGGGCGACGAGGGCGATCGTGCCGGTCGATGTGCCCAGTGCCTGACGGATGGTTCTGCCGCGTCCCTTGATCGCGACCCGGCCGACCAGGGCGCCGTCGATCCGGGCGTCGGGGAAGAAATCGAGCAGCCGTGCGCCGCGCATCGTCATGGCGATGTCGAGCAGGGGACCGCCGTTGCGCTGATCGACGCCGATCCGGCCCGACAGCGTGCCGCGTGTGAGGCCCAGCGTCAGCGGTTCGACCGACAGCCGGCTGCGCTCCAGGCTGATCGTGCCATGGAGCGAGCGGAACGGGCTGGGGCCGGGCCACAGCAATTGCCGGACCTGGAGGTCCAGTTTGCCGTCGGTGTGATCGACGGTGGCGAGGTCGATCGCCGTATCGGGGATCAGCCGCGGTCCGAGCTGCGCGCGCTTGGCCGCCGCCTTCGCCTTGCCGGCATTGCTCGCCAGATCGTCGAAATCGAAGCGGTCGGCGCTCAGCGCGCCGTCGATCCGGGTGCGGCCGTCACGTTTGCGGATGGTGGCATGGCCGGCAATGTCGGACCGGCCGATCGTGCCTTTCAGCCCTTCGACGATCCAGTCCGGCCGGTCGCGCGTGACCCGCGCGGTCAGGCGGACCGGTTGGGTGCCGGGCAGGCCGGCCTCGATGATGGCGTCGAGCAGGGCGAGGTCGGTGCCATGGGCGGTCGCTTCGCCCCGCAGATGGCCGATGTCGAGCGGGCCATCCATCGTGCCTTTCAGGGTGAAGCCGACGGCGTCGCCGCTGATCGCTGCGTCGAACGGCCAGCGCTGGCCCGGCCGGCTGTCGAGGATCGGACCGCCGATCGCGGTGACGGTCACGGGATGGCCGCGCACATCGCCGCTGCCCGACAGGCGCAGGCCGCGCGGATCGACGGTCAGCGCGGCATCGACCGATCGCTCGCGCTTGTCGTCGCGATAGGCGATGCGGCTGTCGGCGACGATCAGGCTGTGCAGCGCCGGACGGCCGCCGCGCCTGTCACTGCCCTTGCTGCGCTCGCCGCTCCAATTCTCGCGGCCCTGCGCGTCGCGATAGAAATGGAGCCGGGCACGCCGCGCTTCCAGCCGCTCCAGCACCGGCCCGCCGGTCAGCAGGCCCCAGACCGAAAAGCCGGCGCGGATCTCGCCGATTTGGGCCAGGTCGGGCAGTGCGGGCTTCACCCAGCCGGGTTGCGGCACGCGCAGGTCGCGCAGGGTGACGACGGGGTGGAAGGACAGGCTGTCCGCCCGCGCCATCGCGCCGATCGTCACCGGCTTGCCGATGCGGTCGGACAGGCGGCGCTCGATCGGTCCCTTCATCCAGCCCCAGGGAAAGGCGGCCAGTGCCAGCAGCAGGATCGCGCAAAGCAGGATCAGGCCCACCAGCCCACGCGCCACCCATCCTTTTGCCCCGCTGGCCATCCGCATCGCTCTCCCGTCCGGCCCGGTCGGCCGTGTCGGCGCTCAACGCGCGGCGTTGCGGCTTGGTTCAGAGCACGCGATTGGGCAGCGGTTCTTCCGCCACGAAGGCACGGATATTGGCGAGCAGCATCTGCGCCATCTGCGCCACCGCCGCGTCGGTCGCGCCGCCGGTGTGCGGGGTCAGGATGCAGTTCGGCACATCGGCCCAGCGCGCCGGATCGGTCGGTTCCTGCGCATAGACGTCAAGCGCCGCGCCGCCCAGCCGGCCGGCGCGCAGGGCGTCGATCAGCGCGTCCTCGTCCACCAGCTGCCCGCGCGCGACATTGACGAGCAGGCCATTGGGACCAAGCGCATCGAGGATGGCGGCGGAGATCATGCCGCGATTGTCGTCGGTCGCCCGCGCCGCGACGACCAATATGTCGCTCTCGCTCGCCAGTGCCGCCAGGCTCTCGCTGCGCGGCCAGGCGAGGCCGGGCTTGTCGCGCGGCCCCCACCAGCGGGTCGTCATGCGCAGGACATCGGCGCGTGCCGCGATGGCGATGCCGATGCTGCCCATGCCGACGATGCCCAGCCGGGCGCCGGCGACCGAGCGGGTGATGGTCTTGCCGCCGGGCAGCCATTCGCCCGCGCGCAGCGCCCGGTCGCCGCTGACGATCTGGCGCCGATGGGCGAGGATCAGGCCGATCGCATGGTCTGCGACATCCTCCGCATTGGCGTCGCCCGCATGGCTGACGGCGATGCCGTTTGCCCGGGCCCAGTCGAGGTCGACCCCGTCATAGCCGACGGTGAAGCAGGCGATCAGCCGCAGCCGGTCCATCGCCGCCAGCATGGCGGGATCGAGCCGGAACTCGCCGGCGGTGACGAGTATCTCCGCCTCGGCAAGGCGGGTGCGCCCAGCCTCCTCCCATAGCCCCATGACGTCATATTGCATCGCCAGGATCGGCAGCAGCGGCGCCAGATGGGGCTGGGCGATCAGGATGACCGGGCGCAGATGGGCCATTATCCTATCGCCTTCAGCGCCTGGGCGAAGTCGGCGATCAGATCGTCGGCATCCTCGCAGCCGATCGAGATACGCACCATATTGTCGCCGATCGCCAGCGCCTTCTTGCGCTCGGCCGGCACCGACAAATGGGTCATCGCGGCGGGATGGCTGGCCAGCGTCTCGGTGCCGCCGAGACTCACCGCCAGCTTGGCGATCTTGAGCGCGTCAAGGAAGGCGAAGGCCTCCGCCTCGCCACCTTTCAGATAGAGCGAGAAGGTGGAGCCGGCGCCGGTGCAGTGGCGGCGATAGATATCGGCCTGCCGCTCGGTCTCGGGGAAGCCCAGATAGACGACCTTCTCCACCTGCGGCTGGTCCTTCAGCCAGGTGCAGACCTTCTGCGCATTCTCGCCCGCACGGCTCATCCGCAATTCCAGCGTCTCCAGGCTGCGCAACAGCATCCAGGCGCTGTGCGGGTCCAGGATCGTACCGATCGTGTTGCGCATCAGGCGAATGCTGTTGATGAGCGCGTTGGAGCCGAGCACGCCGCCCGCGACCAGATCGCTATGCCCGCCGGCATATTTGGTCAGGCTGTAGATGACGAGGTCGGCGCCATGGTTGATCGGCCGATGCCACAGCGGCCCCAGGAAGGTATTGTCGATCGCGATCGGCGGGACATGATCCTCGCCGGCGAACAGCGCGTCGCGGCGCGCGACCACCGCCTCCAGATCGACCAGCACATTGGTCGGATTGGCCGGGCTTTCCAGATAGAGCATGGCGACCCGGCCCAGCCCCTTGGCCTTCTCGATCACCGCGCCAATCTCCGCCTCGGTCGCGCCGGCGGGGAAATCGAGCCACTGCACCCCGAAGCGGCCGAGGATGCGGCCGATCAGCGATTCGGTCGCGGCATAGAGGGGCGCCGAATGGACGATCACGTCGCCCGGCTGCACCAAGGCGAGCAGGGTGGTGGCGATCGCCGACATGCCGCTGGAAAAGAGCAGGGCGTCCTCCGCTTCCTCCCACACCGACAGCCGATCCTCGGCAATTTCCTGGTTGGGACCGTTGAAGCGCGAATAGACGAGGCCCTCCGCGCCGCCGGGCCGGATGCCGGTCACCCCCTCGAAATGGCGCTTGCCCGCGGCCGCGCTCTCGAAGGCGAAGGTGGAGGTGAGGAAGATCGGCGGTTTCAGCGATCCTTCGGATAGAGTCGGGTCATAGCCATGGCCCATCATCAGGGTCGCGGGCTTCAGCTTGCGGCCGTCAATCTCCAGGATCGGGGCCTTGGGGCGGCGGCGATTATGGGGCGGCTCGGCGCCGGTCAGGTCGGCCTCGGTGACGGGGGGCGGGGTTTCGCCGGTCATGTCATTCTCCTGCGTCTGGCGGCCTCTGCTGTGCCGCTCATGGATGGCGGGACTGTAACGCAGGAGCGGGGCAGGGGGCCAGCGGAGAGTGATATAATCTTTCGTGGCGGGGTATGATTGTTTCTGAGGGCGCCGAACGTCTCAACCGCGCAGCGGTGGCCATTGGCGCTTGGTATGAATGATGGTGAGAATCCAGATGGTGTCTGCGTATATCTCATAGATTAATCGGTAACTGCTGTGCGGCGTGAGTTCCCGCGTGCCGGGCACTTCGCCTTCATGCCCCAGCATCGGGAAATCGGCGAGTCGGGCGACCGCCTCGCTGAACAGATCATCGATCCTGACGGCGGCATCGCCATCGTGCGCCGCGAGATAGTCCCATATATCGACGCGGTCCTGGCGCGCCTCCGGCGTCCAGAGAATTTTCACGCTTGATCGGAAAGGCGCGCGCGGCGGCTGGCGAATTCCGCTTCAATCTCGTCATGGTAATAACCTTGGCCCGCCTGCATCGAGGTGCGCGCCAGAGCCACCTTGCGCTCGACGAAACCACTATGATCACGCTTCATCCGTTGGCGCTCGATAAATTCCCGCATCAGTTCCCGCACGACCTGCGACGCCGGTCGATGCAGGGCATCCGTCTCAGCCATGAAATCTGCCCGGAGATCGGCTTCCAGCTTCATCGTAAAAACGGCTTCCTTGGCCATGATCTCCACTCCGTCTGGTAATGATATCGTATATACGTCATCATTACCAACGCGACAAGGCAACCGAGCGTCCTTCAAAAACATATTAGGATCATGCTGACGGAAATCAGCTGCGCTCGATACGGCGAGTCTGTCTTTGCAGCCGAATGGCCGTCTTTGTCGCCAAGCGGCAGGCAGCGCCAATTCCGCCACCACTTCCCCCCATCCGCCACAGCCCCTACATCTCCTCCAATGCCGCCCGTGCTCCCTCCCATCCTCGCCGACTGGTTCGCCGCGCGCGGCTGGCGGGTGCGACGGCATCAGGTGGATATGCTGGCGGCGGCGCAGCGGGGGGAGCATGCGCTGCTGGTCGCGCCGACCGGGGCGGGGAAGACGCTGGCGGGCTTCCTGCCGACGCTTTCCGACCTGATCGCGAACCCCGCCGACGGGCTGCACACCCTCTATGTCTCGCCCTTGAAGGCGCTGGCGGTCGATGTACGGCGCAACCTGCTGACGCCGATCGAGGAAATGGGGTTGGCCGTGCGGGTGGAGACCCGCACCGGAGATACCCCGTCCGACCGCAAGGCGCGGCAGCGGGTGCGGCCGCCGCACATCCTGCTGACCACGCCCGAATCCCTGTCGCTGCTGCTGAGCTATCCCGACGCGGCGCTGCTGTTCGAACATCTGCGCACCGTCATCGTTGATGAGGTCCATGCCTTTGCCACGCAGAAGCGCGGCGACCTGCTCAATCTCTCCATGGCGCGGTTGCAGGCGATCAATCCGGGCCTGCGCCGGGTGGCGCTGTCGGCGACGGTGGCCGATGTCGATGCCTATCGCGCCTGGCTGGCGCCCGATGGCGATATCGATGCGGTGACGCCGGTGCTGGGGGAGGCAGGGGCCGAGCCGGACGTCACCATCCTGATTCCGGAAGGGCGGGTGCCCTGGTCGGGCCATTCGGGCAAATATGCCGCGAGCCAGGTGATGGCGGAGATCGCCGCGCGGCAGACCACGCTCGTCTTCTGCAACACGCGCGGCCTCGCTGAACTCATCTTTCAGGAATTATGGTCGGTCAATGACGCGAACCTGCCGATCGCCATCCATCATGGCAGCCTGTCGATCGAGGCGCGGCGCAAGGTCGAGACGGCGATGGCGGCGGGCAAGCTGCGCGCGCTGGTGGCGACCGCTTCGCTGGACCTCGGCGTCGACTGGGGCAATGTCGACTGCGTGATCCAGATGGGCGCGCCCAAGGGCAGCTCGCGCCTGCTCCAGCGCATCGGCCGCGCCAATCACCGGCTCGACATGGCGTCGGAGGCCATCCTGATCCCCGGCAATCGCTTCGAATATCTGGAGGCGCGGGCGGCACTGGACGCAGTCGAGGCGGGCGAGCGGGACGCCGATGATTTCCGCCCCGGCGCGCTCGACGTGCTGGCCCAGCATGTGATGGCGATCGCCTGTGCCGGGCCGTTTCGCGAGGAGGAGTTGCTGGCCGAAATCCGATCCGCCACCCCCTATAGCGCGCTGACCGACGAGGGCTTTGCCCATGTGCTGCATTTCATCGAGGGCGGCGGCTATGCGCTGCGCGCCTATGACCGGTTCAAGCGGCTGGTGCGCGAGGGTGACGGCACATGGCGGGTGTCGCACCCCAAATTCATCCAGCAGCACCGGATGAATGCCGGCATCATCGTCGATCAGCCCGCACTCGCAGTGCGCTTCGCCAATGGGCGCAAGCTCGGCACGGTGGAGGAGGGGTTCGCCGCCACCCTGCGGCCGGGCGACAGCTTCTTCTTCTCCGGCATGGCGCTGGAGGTGGTGCGGATGGATACCAGCGACCTGGTGGTCCGCGCCACGAGCAAGAGTGCGCGCATCCCCAGCTGGGGCGGCACCCGCATGGCGATGTCGACGCGGCTGGCCGATCGGGTGCGCCATTTCCTGGCCGAACCCGACGCCTGGCACCGCTTTCCCGACGATGTGCGCGAATGGCTGGAGGTGCAGCGCGCCCGCTCCGCCCTGCCGCAGCCGGGGCAATTGCTGGTCGAAACTTTCCCGCATGAAGGGCGCCATTATATGGTCTGCTACAGTTTCGAGGGCTGGAACGCGCACCAGTCGCTCGGCATGTTGCTGACGCGGCGGATGGACGCGCAGGGGCTGATGCCGCTGGGCTTCGTGTCGAACGATTATGCGCTGGCGGTCTATGGCCTCAAGCCCGTGACCGATCCGCAGAGCCTGTTTTCCGCCGACATCCTCGACCATGAATTTGTCGAATGGGTCGAACAGTCGAGCTTGCTCAAGCGCGCGTTCCGCGACGTCGCCGTGATCTCCGGCCTGATCGAGCGGCAGCATCCCGGCAAGCGCAAGACCGGGCGGCAGGTCACTTTCTCCACCGACCTCATCTATGATGTGCTGCGCAAATATCAGCCCGACCATCTGCTGCTCAAGGCCGCCTGGGCCGATGCGCGGGCGCGGATGACCGATGTCGGGCGGCTGGGCGACCTCATTGACCGGGCGGCGTCGACCATGCTGCATGTGCCGCTCGACCGGGTCAGCCCGCTCGCGGTGCCGCTGCTGATCCTGATCGGCCGCGAACAGGTGGCGCAGCGCGATGCCGAGGACGCGCTGCTGATCGAGGCCGAGGCGCTGGTGGCGGAAGCCATGCGCGCGGATTGAGGGGGGCAGGAACCACCACTCTCCACTACCGTCATCCCAGCGAAGGCTGGGATCCCGCTTCTTTCTTCCACTGATGCCAAGAAAGAGAGATGCCAGCCTGCGCTGGCATGACGGAATGGGGGAGGTTTTGGGCTTACCCCGGCAACCCGTTCAGTTTCGCAAAGGGATCGTCGCTCGCATCCTCCTGCCAGCGATATTCGGTCCGGTTGGCGACCCAGCGGGCCATCTCCTTGCCATAGAGTTTGGCGATCAGGCCCAGCGCCATGTCCGTGCCCGCCGAAATGCCGGAGGAGGAGATATATTTGCCATCCTCCACCCAGCGCGCATGGGGGATCCAGGCGACCTTCGCCCCCTGCGCCGTCGCCCAGGCCCAAGCCATCTTGTTACTGGTCGCCTTCACCCCGTCGATCAGCCCGGTCTTGGCCAGCAGGCCCGATCCGGTGCAGATCGTTGCCACCTGCGGCGTATCCTGCGCCAGCGTGCGGACGGCGGCGAGGAAGTCGGCGTTGTTCACCTCCCGCCGGGTGCCGAGGCCGCCGGGGATCATCACGATGTCGAGTTTCGGCGCATCGGCAAAGCCATGATCGGCGATCGTCTGCGGCCCGGCGCCGCTGCGCACTGGTCCGGCCTTGTCGGCGATCATGACAATCTCGACCCGGTCTTTCAGCATGCCGAACATTTCCAGCGGGCCGAACACGTCGAGCAGTTCGAACCCGTCGAACAACACCATGCCGAGCTTCTTCTTTGGCCCGCTTGGCGGCACGGGCGGCTGGACGGAAAGTTGCGCAGAGACCGTCGTGCCGGTCGCGGCGAGCGCGATTCCGGCGGTCAGGAGAAAGTTGCGCCGCGCAACATCGGCTTTGGGCTGGTCGCTCATCGTCACATGCTCCCTGTTTGCCGGGTTAGACGAGCGATGGCGGCGATCCCGCCTATTCGCCGCCGTCCTTGGTGCCGCCGCAGCCCTTCAGCACGCCTTCGCCGAAGGAAAGCTGCACCCGATCGGACCAGATGGCGTCGCTCATCCCGTCGCTGCACGGTCCTTCGATCACCGTCATGGCAAAGCCATCGCCCATGAAGCGGATGGCGCGGGGATCATCGGTGCGGGTGACGGGATAGCGCTGCGGACGATGATCGGGCCGCTGCAAGGTCGCGACCGATCCATTGACGATCACCGCTCAGAAAGGCTCGGTGCCGATCGCGCGATACTCCTCCTGCGGTGGCGGGGGAGGCGGTGTTTCACGGGAAACAGTGGCGGGCGCCGGTTGCGCAGCCGGGGCAGGGGCCGGTTCGGGCGTGGCGCTCTCATTGGCGACGATCGCCTGGTTGAGCGCCGGGGCCGCGTTGGCGATCGCATTGTCGGCGCGATTGTCGACCCTGTTCGGCGGCACGGGATCGCCCGAGCAGGCGGCAAGGGCTAAGAGCCCTGTCACCATCGCCGCCACTTTCACGCGCTGGCCCGCCGGAAACAATGGGCGGCATGATCGTCGACCATGCCGATCGCCTGCATCCAGGCATAGACGATGGTCGGCCCGACGAATTTGAAGCCGCGCTTCTTGAGATCCTTGGAAATCGCCTCCGACAGGGCGGTCTGGGTCGGGAAGGTCGTGCCGTCGCCGACGATCGGCCCGTCGGGCGCGAAGGACCAGACATAGGCGGCGAAATCCTCGCCGGCGTCGCGCATCGCGCGATAGATGTGCGCGCCCCTGATCGTCGCCTCGATCTTGGCGCGGGCGCGGACGATGCCGGGATCGGCCATCAGCCGTTCGACATCGTCGGGACCGAAGGCGGCAACCTTGTCCGGATCGAAGCCGGCAAAGGCGGCGCGAAACCCCTCGCGTTTGCGCAAGATGGTGATCCAGCTGAGCCCCGCCTGGAACCCTTCCAGCATCAGCATTTCCCACAGCATGCGCGAATCATGCTGGGGCACGCCCCATTCTTCGTCATGATAGCTTTGGTAGAGTGGGTCCGGTCCCACCCAGCTGCAGCGTGGCAGATCGGTCATCGGTTTTGGGTGCGCCTGACGGCGCACGGAGCCGCACCGGCCCGCACCCCCACCCGGCCGCCCAAGAGATTATCCTGATTGGGTGGCCGGGCGGGGTTGCGGGCTGGCGCAGTCATTCGATCAAACGTCCAGGTTGGCGACGTTCAGCGCATTGTCCTGGATGAATTCGCGACGCGGTTCGACCACGTCGCCCATCAGCTTGGTGAAGATTTCGTCGGCGACGTCGGCCTGTTCCACCTCGACGCGCAGCATCGAGCGATTGTCCGGGTCCAGCGTGGTTTCCCACAGCTGTTCCGCGTTCATTTCGCCCAGACCCTTGTAGCGCTGGATCGACAGGCCCTTGCGGCCGGCGGACAGGATCGCTTCCAGCAATTCGCTGGGCCGCGAGATGTTGACGCCCTTGGCCGAAACCGCCGGCAATTCGTCCTCGCCCAGTTCGTCCTGCGCGGCGACGGCCTTGGCCGAGACCAGGCGGCTGCCCCTGGCATAGCTTTCCGCCTCTTCGCTGGCGGTGCCGTGCAGCTTGCGCGCTTCGGCCGATCCCAGGAAGCCATGTTCGATGACATGATGGTCGGTCACGCCGCGCCACAGCCGCTCGAAATGGAAGCCGCCGCCCTCGGCGATGCGGCCGGTCCACTTGCCCTCGGGATCATGCGACGCGATCCAGGCGACGGCGGTTGCCAGCCGTTCGGCCAGCTGCGCCTCGGACAGTTCGGGATCGAGCGCGCCGGTCAGGCCCAGCGCCTCGATGATGGCCGGGTCGTAGCGGCGCGGCACATAGCGCATCACCGCGCGCATGCGGCGGGCATGGTCGATCAGACTGCGCAGATCGTCGCCGGTGCGGGCGCCGCCGGTGGTTTCCAGCGCCATCGTGTCGACGCCATTGTCGACCAGATATTGCTCCAGCGCGGCTTCGTCCTTCAGATAGACTTCGGAGCGGCCACGGCTCGCCTTGTAGAGCGGCGGCTGGGCGATGAAGAGATGGCCCGCCTCGATGATCTGCGGCATCTGGCGATAGAAGAAGGTCAGCAGCAGCGTGCGGATATGCGCGCCGTCGACGTCGGCGTCGGTCATGATGACGATCTTGTGGTAGCGCAGCTTGTCCAGGTTGAAATCGTCGCGAATGCCGGTGCCCATCGCCTGGATCAGCGTGCCGACTTCCTTGGACGAGAGCATCTTGTCGAAGCGCGCGCGCTCGACGTTCAGGATCTTGCCCTTCAGCGGCAGGATCGCCTGATTGTGGCGGTTGCGCCCCTGCTTGGCCGACCCACCGGCCGAGTCACCTTCGACCAGGAAGAGTTCGGACTTGGCGGGGTCGCGTTCCTGACAGTCGGCCAGCTTGCCGGGCAGCGAGGCGATGTCCATCGCCCCCTTGCGGCGGGTCAGTTCGCGCGCGCGCTTGGCCGCCTCACGGGCGGCGGCGGCGTCGATCACCTTCTGGACGATCATCTTGCCGTGGCCGGGATTTTCTTCCAGCCATTCGGCCATCTTGTCGGCCATCAGGCTTTCGAGCGGCTGGCGCACTTCGGAACTGACCAGCTTGTCCTTGGTCTGCGAGCTGAATTTGGGATCGGGCAGCTTGACCGAGACGATCGCGGTCAGGCCTTCGCGCATATCCTCACCGGTGAGGCTCACCTTCTCCTTCTTCAGCAGGCCGGTCTTTTCGGCATAGCTGTTGAGGGTGCGGGTCAGCGCGGCGCGGAACGCGGCCAAGTGCGTGCCGCCGTCGCGCTGCGGGATGTTGTTGGTGAAGCAGAGGACATTCTCGTAATAAGAATCGTTCCACTCCAGCGCGACGTCGATGGTCACATCGTCGCGGGTGCCGGCGATCGCGATCGGATCGGGCATCAGCGCATTCTTGTTGCGGTCGAGATATTTGACGAAGGCCGCAATGCCGCCCTCATAATAAAGCTCGACTTCCTTCTTCTCCTCATGGCGCGCATCGACCAGGAACAGGCGCACGCCGCTGTTGAGGAAAGCCAGCTCGCGATAGCGATGCTCCAGCTTGTCGAAATCATATTCGGTCTGGTTCTTGAACGTGCCGCCATCGCCCGGCACCTTCTCGGTCGAGGCGAGGAAGGTCACGCGCGTGCCCTTCTTGCCCTCGGGCGCATCGCCGATCACCTTGAGCGGCGCGGTGGCATCGCCATAGGCGAAGCGCATCCAATGTTCCTTGCCGTCGCGCCAGATGTTGAGGTCCAGCCATTCGGACAGGGCGTTCACCACCGAGACGCCCACGCCGTGCAGGCCGCCCGATACCTTATAGGCATTGTCGTCCGACGTGTTCTCGAACTTGCCGCCCGCGTGTAGCTGGGTCATGATGACCTCGGCCGCCGACACGCCTTCTTCCTTGTGGATGCCGGTCGGGATGCCGCGGCCATTATCCTCGACGCTGACGCTGTTGTCGGGGTTGAGCGTGATGACGATCCGGTCGCAATGGCCGGCCAGCGCCTCGTCGATCGCATTGTCGCTGACCTCGAACACCATATGGTGCAGGCCCGACCCGTCGTCGGTGTCGCCGATATACATGCCGGGCCGCTTGCGCACGGCGTCGAGGCCTTTCAGCACCTTGATGCTGTCGGCGCCATATTCATTGCTGTTGGGGCTGTTCTGCTGTTCGTCGCTCATACCCAGCATATAGGGAATGGCGCCTCGAAACTAAAGCGAAACATGGCGGCTTCCACCCGGCTTTGGGGCGGTTTATCAGGCGCTCATGCGTGTTGTCCCGATCCTTGCCCTGATGCTGCTTTCCGCCTGCTCGCGCAGCAGCGAAGTGGCCGACGAATTGCCCAACAGCTCGCTGGCCGGCGCCCCGCGCGAAGCGATGCCCGAAACCCGGATCGAGGCGACCCTGGCCCGACCGGTGACGATCGGCGAGGATGGCCCCCGGCTGGATGCCTGCGGCGCGATGGGACAGGCGACCCGTGTCGGCCCGCAGGGGTTGAGCGTCCGGTCCGCCCCCTTTGCCGAGGCGAAGGCGCTGGCCCAACTGGCCGAAGGCGCACGGGTGCATGTCTGCACCCGCAGCATCGACCAGAAATGGCTGGGCGTGGTGATCCCGCCGCCAGCGAGCGAAGGCGCGACGCCGACCGATTGCGGCGTGCGCGAACCGGTCGACCGCAAGCAGGCTTATGCCGGTCCCTGCACCAGCGGCTGGGTCTCCAGCGCCTATGTCCGGCTGGTGGCGGGCTGATTACAGCCCGCCCAGATAATCCAGCTTGCCCAGCGGCACGCCGGCCTGGCGCAGCAGGGCATAGGCGGTCGTCAGGTGGAAATAGAAATTGGGTAGCGAGAAGGTCAGCACATGGCTGCGCCCGGTGGAGGAAAATTCACCGCGCGAAGTCTTGAGGATGACCGTCGCCTCCTCGCGCCCGTCGATCCGGTCGCGCGGCACCGATTCCAGGAAGGCGATGGTCCGCGCGATGCGATCCTGCAGGTCGGCGAACGTCTCCTCCGTGTCGGGCAGGGGGAAGGGCTCCAGCTCGCCGATGCGGATGACCGCGCCCTTGGCGCTGTCGGTGGCAAGCTGCACCTGCGCGGTCAGCGGGCGCATATCCTCGATCAGGCGGGCGCCGGTCAGCGTGGCGGGATCGATCCCCTGTTCGGCGGCAAAGGCGGCGCCCTTGTCGAGCAGGGTGGAGAGGACGCGCAGGCCGCGCAGGAAGGCCGGGACGGTCAGGTCGTAAAGTTCGGTCGCCACGTTGCGAGGATTCCCTTCATTCGATGCCGGTGAAGACCAGCTTCTGCACGCGGCGGCCGGTATTCACTTCGGTTGCATAGATATTGCCGGCGCTGTCGGTATCAATGCTGTGCAGCCAGGTGAATTGCCCGGCCTGCCGCCCGATCCGGCCGAAGGCGCCAAGCACGGTGTGCGTCTTGCGTTCCAGCACCCAGATGCGGCCGTTCATCATGTCGGCGACGTAGAGATAGGTCTGTTCCGGATCGGGCGAGAAGGCGATGTCGGTGACCGTGTGGGTGCCGCCGGTCTCCGGCGCGATCGCCAGGTCGCGCACGAAGGTCAGGCCGCCATCCTTCTCGCGCTTGAACAGTTGCGCGCGATTGTTGTTGCGGTCGCAGACATAGAGGTGGCCGTCCCGCGTCGGCACCACGCAATGGACGATGCTGTTGAAGATGGCGGACTTGGGATCGGCGACCCGGCTAGGATCGACGGCATGGCTCTGGTCGAACGTGCCCTGTAGCACCGGTCCGCTCGGCGGCTTGGCATAGGCGCCCCAGCGGCCCTTATAGCTGTTGGTCCGGTCGTCGAAGCCGATCACCCGGCGGTTCACATAGCCGTCGGATATCAGCACCATGCCGTCGCTGTGATTGACGTCGGACGGGTTGCCGAGCTGGTCGGTCGCGTCATTGCCACCGGTCTTCTCGCGCCGGCCGAAGCTGCGGATATATTGGCCCTCCGGCGTATAGTTCATGACGACATGGTCGCCCTTGCCATTGCCGCCGAACCAGACGCTGCCGGCCTTGTCGACGAAGATGCCGTGCAGGCTGGCGGGCCATTGGTTGACGCCATCGACCGTGGGCGCACTGTCCGCGCCGCCCCAGCCGCCCAGATAGCGGCCATCCCTGGCGAAGCGCACCACCGGCGGGGCCGGCTTGCAGCAGACGGCGGTGGCGGGCGATTCGGCAAGGCCCGTGTCGGTCGCGGTCAGGCTGTGCGGGCGATGCACGACCCAGACCGAATCGTCCGGACCGACGGCGACACCGCTGACCTGGCCCAGCAGCAGGTCATCGGGCATCGCCGGCCAGGCGGCATCCACCTTGAAGCGCGGCATTTTGGTGCCGGCGGGTGCGATCTGTTCGAAGGCGAGGGGGGCGAGCGCCTGCTCCGGCGGCGCGGCGGAGGCGGCAACGGCGAAGGGCAGGGCGAGGGCAGCGGCGAGGAAGGCGCGCATGGCGGGGACTCCTTGATCGTCGGGAATGGCGGAGGCGGGATCATGCCCGACTGCCCGATCCGGTCAAGGAAGGTCCGGTCAAGGCCGGTCCGATCAAGGAAGGTGCGACGCATTTTCAACGGGAAAAGGACCGGCCGACGGGTTTCTGTCGGCCGGTCAGGGGGCAACTTATGCCGCGATCGCCGGGCGCTCGGGCGGCTTGATCGTGAAGAAGGGCAGGGCATGGTGGACGATCCAGCCGATCGTCGCGGCATAGACGATGGTGCCGATGCCGACCGTGCCGCCCAGCATCCAGCCGGTCGCCAGCACCGCGATCTCGATGCCGGTGCGCACCCATTTGACCGGCCAGCCATTGCGGCGGCACAGGCCGGTCATCAATCCATCGCGCGGGCCCGGCCCAAGCCCGGCACCGATATAGGCGCCACCGGCAATCCCATTCAGTATGATCCCCGCGCCCAGCCAGGCGGCGCGCATCGCATAGCCGTCCGGCGTCGGCAGATAATGGAGGCTGATGTCCACCGCCGTGCCGATCACCACTATGTTGCAGACCGTGCCGATCCCCGGCCGCTGCCGCAATGGCCACCAGAGCAGCAGCACGACCGCGCCGACCAGGTTGACCGTCATGCCGAAGCTGAGGCCGAGCTTGGGCGCCAGTCCCTGATGCAGCACATCCCAGGGATCGAGCCCCAGATTGGCGCGCAGCATCAGCGCCATGGCAAAGCCGTAAAGCACAAGGCCCCAGAAGAGCTGGAAAAGGCGGCGGGTCATCATCATGGGCATCAGACCTAGCCAAATTGGCCTTTTACAAAAGGACCAATGACGCGTAAGTGGCCTTCAAATCTCTCTGATTGGATTGATTGCCATGTCCACTTCCTTCCTTCGGCCCCCCTCGCTGCTGCGGTTGCTGGGCGCCTGGCGCGCGCAGGACAGTGCCGAGCCGGCCTATCGCCAATTGGCGCAGGCGCTGCGGATGCTGGTGCTGGACGGGCGGATCGGCCTCAATGTCCGGTTGCCGGGCGAGCGGGAACTGGCCGCCGCGCTGGGGCTCAGCCGCACGACCATCGCCGCCGCCTTCGACCGGCTGCGCGACGAGGGCTATCTGGAAAGCCGGCAGGGGTCGGGCAGCGTCACCCGCTTGCCGCCCGGCCGGGTCGAGACCCCGACGCCCGACATCGACGGGGTCACTGGCGACAATCTGCTCAACTGGACCCATGCCGCGCTGCCGGCAGCGCCCGGCGTGGGCCTCGCCTATGCCCATGCGGTCGAGGCGCTGCCGGCCTATCTGGGCGACCTGGGCTATGACCCGCTCGGCCTGCCGGTGCTGCGCCGGGCGATCGCCGCCCATTATGAGCGGCGCGGTTGCCCGACCGATCCCGACCAGATCATGATCACCAATGGTGCGCAGCAGGGCTTCTCGCTGCTGCTGCAATGGCTGGCGGGGCCGGGCGACCGGGCGGTAATCGACCATCCCACCTATCATAATGCGATCCAGGCGTTGCAGCGGGCCAATGTCGTGCCGGTGCCGGTCGGCCTGCCGGTCTATGGCTGGGACATCGACGCGATGGACGCGGCCTTCCGCCAGACCGCGCCGCGCTTTGCCTATATCATCGCCGATTTCCACAATCCCACCGGACGCAGCATGGACCCGGCGACCCGTCGCGCGCTGGTTGCGGTGGCGATGCGCACCCACACGCCGCTGGTGATCGACGAGACGATGGTGGCGATGGGCCTCGACGGATCGCCGCCGCCGCCGGTCGCCTGCCATGACCCATCCGGCCGCCATGTCATCACTTTGGGATCGGCCAGCAAGATCTTCTGGGGCGGGCTTCGGGTTGGCTGGATTCGTGCCGATCCGCAGACCGTGGCCGCGCTCGGCCGCATCCGCACGACGATGGACATGGCCAGTCCGGTGGTCGAGCAACTCGCCGTCGCCCAGCTGATGGATGCGGACGAGGGGCTGGGGCCGCGCGCGGCGATGCTGCGCGACCGGCGCGACCATCTGCTGGCGCAGCTGGAACAACATCTGCCGCACTGGCGGGTGGAATCGCCGGCCGGTGGCCTGTCGCTCTGGGCCGAACTGCCCCGCGCGGAGGCGAGCGCGCTGGCGGCATTGGCCGGCAATCATGGCGTGCGCATCGCGGCGGGGCCGCGCTTCGGCGTCAATGGCGCGTTCGAGCGGTTCCTGCGCCTGCCCTTCACCCTGCCGGAGGCGCAGCTCGACATGGGCGTCGCCCGACTGGTGGAGGCCGATGCCCGGCTCCACGCCCGCACCCCGCGCGGCCGCGATCCGCTGGCCCTCGCCCTGGAGGCCGACCGATTGATCTAGAGCCTGATCGTCTGAGGTGGAAGCGCTTCGCGTTTTCACCGATGGCGTGAATCAGGCTCTAATCTTTAAATCTGACCCATAAGAAAAGGGCCGCGCGGAACATCACCGCGCGGCCCTTTTCAATCGGCTATACCGAGAAGGGCTCAGCCCTTCTTCTTCTCGGCCTGATAGCGTTCGATCGCTTCCAGCGTGATCCGCTTGGCGTCTTCCGCGCCACCCCAGGTGCCGATGCGCACCCACTTGGTCTTTTCCAGATCCTTATAGTGGGTGAAGAAATGCTCGATCTGCTCCATCACGATGGTGGGCAGATCGTCCTTCTCGCCGACATTATTATAATAGGGGAAGGTCTTGTTGTCCGGCACGCAGACCAGCTTCTCGTCGCCGCCGGCTTCGTCTTCCAGGTTCAGCACGGCGATCGGGCGTGCGCGCACGACCGAGCCGGGCACGAACGGCGAGCGGGCGATGACCAGCGCGTCGAGCGGATCGCCATCGGGCGACAGGGTGTGCGGCACGAAGCCGTAATTCGCCGGATAGCGCATCGGCGTGTGCAGGATGCGATCGACGAACAGCGCGCCCGAGGCCTTGTCGAACTCGTACTTCACGGGTTCGCCGCCAACCGGCACCTCGATGATGACGTTCAGGCTGTTTGGCGGATCTTCGCCGACGGGGATCAGGTCAATATTCATGCATCTTCGCCTTTTACATGCGGTTGCTTGGAAATCTTCAGGTGCGCGGCTGCAGCAGCTTGTCGAGGCTGCCTTCGCCGGTGCCGGTCTTTTCGAGGTGCGGATAGCGCAGGCCATCCGAATAAGCGAGGGTCAGGGTGCGATAATATTTGTCCTGCTTTAGGATAAGCTGTATCGGCTTCTTCGCGTCCTTAGCCTCGGTCAGCGCCGTCTTGAATGCGTCGCTCGAATATTCATTGCCGTTCACCGCAATAATCTTAGATCCTACCGCAAGACCAGCCTTGAACGCGGCGCTGTTCCAGATCACCGCCGCGATATCGCCGTCATTCTTGACCGTCAGGCCCACGCCAAAGCTCTGGTCGACCGTCTTCTGCGCGCCTTCGGCCGCCTTGGTGATGGCATTGGGGGTATCGGTATAGACCAGCTTGTAGCCGCCCAGGGTGAAGCCGCCCTTGGGCGTTTCCGTGGTGGGGCTGTCGACATATTTGTGGAACAGGCCGGCCCAGTCATAGGGGGCGACGCCGTTCAGCGTGTCGATCACGTCCTGGCGATTATAGACGACCTGGCCCCAGTCGCCCGGCTTGATGCCGAAAAAGGCCTTGGCGAAATCGTCGATGCCCTTGGCGCCCTTGGTCTGCTGGCGCAGGATGCCGTCGACCTCCAGCCAGATCATCAGGCCTTCATTATAATAATCCTCCGACCGCTGCCAGTTGGCCCAGCCCTTGGGACGGCGGGCGGAGATGATCGGATCATTGGTGGTGTCGACCATCGGGCGCCATTCGCGGCCGCGCGTAGTGTCCAGCTTCGCTGCGATCTGGGCATAGGCATCCAGCGTCTCCTGCTTGGAGAACATGCCCGAACGCGCGCCCAGCACATAGCCCCAGAACTGGGTCTGGCCTTCATAGACCCACAGCAGGCTGTCCTGCATCGGCACGTCGAAATTGGGCGTCCACAGCAGGTCGGGGCGGCGGAACTTGCCGTCCCAGCTATGGGTGAATTCATGCGGCAGCAGGTTGCGGTCGAGCAGCGCCTCGCCCGAATCCCACTTCTTGAAATAGCCCGGCTCGACCTGATTCTCGGACGAGCGATGATGTTCCAGGCCAATGCCGCCCATTTCGTCGGTGATCGACAGCAGGAAATCATAATGGTCGAAATGATAGGTGCCGAACGCGGCGCCGGCTTCGGCCACCAGCTTCTTGTGCTTGGCGATCTGGTCGGTGTTGAACACCAGTTCGTCGGCATCGTCGGCAACGATGTTCAGCGTGACGTTGTGGCCCAGGTCCACCGCCTTGAAATGGGTGCCGGCAAAGACCGGCGAGTCCTGCAGCGCCTCATAGTCGATCACGTCATAGGCGATGGTGTCGCCGCTGCGCTTGCCGCGCAGCGCGGTCGCCGCCTGCCAGCCGGCGGGATAGGTGACATTGGCCTGCACCGGGATCTGGCGGGTATAATAGCCGGCCGGGTAGAGCGACACATCTTCCCACTGGATATTCTGCATCTTGGGGGTCACGACGACGCGGCCCTGGTTGGTCGCGGTCGCCGACAGGAACTGGAAAGATGCGACCACCTGCTTGGTGCCGGCCGGCACGTCGATCTCGAACGCATAGACGTTGAGCGGATTGCGCTTCCAGCTGATCGGCTTGCCATCGGCGGTGAAGGTCAGGCCGGTCAGCTTCTCGATCGGGCCGCGCGGGGCATGGTTGCCCGGCAGCCATTCGGGCATGAGCAGGGTCATCGGGCCGCTCGACGCGACGGGAATGGTTTCCTTCACGCGGAAGATGCGCTGCACCGTGTCGGTGGCGTCGACGTCAAGGCGGATCGTGCCGCCCGGATAGGGGACATCCTTGGGCATCGGCTTGGCGCTGTCGACGGGCAGGGCGGTCGGCTTGGAACGGATGACGTCCTGCGCCAGCAACGGGCTGGCAATCGCGGTCGAAAGGCAAAGGGCGGCAGCAAGGCTGCGGATCATGACGGTCTCCAGAAAAGGAACGGGGGCCGGACGGCCCGTCTGTCCCAAGCATGGCGGGGCGAATCGCCCGCGTCCACCCCTTATGCCGCCATAAAAAGCGCGTTTCCTTGGGCCGCGATTATCGTTAAAGGCGCTGCCCCATGGCGAAGATCGAAACGCCGCGCCCGGTGCGCGGAACGCAGGACATGTTGGGCGGCACGGCGGAGGCGTTTCAGGAACGCTTCGCCCATGTCGTCGCCACCTTTGACCGGGTGCGCAAACTCTATGGATTCCAGCGGGTTGAAGTGCCCGTCTTTGAATCGACCGCGGTGTTCGCCCGTTCGCTGGGCGAAAGCACCGACGTCGTGTCGAAGGAAATGTACACGTTCGAGGATCGCGGCGGCGACAGCATCACCCTGCGCCCCGAATTCACCGCCGGTATCTCGCGCGCCTATATTACCGAGGGCTGGCAGCAATTTGCGCCGCTGAAGGTCGCGACCCATGGTCCGCTGTTCCGCTATGAACGCCCGCAAAAGGGCCGCTTCCGCCAGTTCCACCAGCTCGACGCCGAAATCCTGGGCGCGGGCGAGCCGGCGGCCGATGTCGAGCTGCTGGTGCTGGCCGACCAGCTGCTGCGCGAACTGGGCGTGTCGGAAGGCGTGACCCTCAATCTCAACACGCTGGGCGACGCGGAAAGCCGCGAAGCCTGGCGCGCCGCGCTGATCGCCCATTTCGAGGCGCATCGTGGCGAACTGTCGGAAGAAAGCATCGACCGGCTGGCGAAGAACCCGCTGCGCATCCTCGACAGCAAGGATCCGCGCGACCGCCCGATCGCCGACAGCGCGCCGGACATCGACGCCTATCTGACCGACGAGGCGCGCAGCTTCTTCGACAAGGTGACCAGCGGCCTCGACGCTGCCGGTGTCGCATGGGAGCGTAATTCGCGGCTGGTGCGTGGCCTCGATTATTATCGCCACACCGCGTTCGAGTTCATCACCGACCGGCTGGGCGCGCAGGGCACGGTGCTGGGCGGCGGCCGCTATGACGGCCTGATCGAAAATCTGGGCGGTCCGTCCACCCCGGCGGTCGGCTGGGCAGCGGGGATCGAACGGCTGGCGATGCTGATCGACCAGCCGGCGATCGACAAGCCGCAGATCGTGCTGATCCCGATGGGCGAGGCGGCCGAGGCGAAGGCGACCGGCATCATCGCCGATCTGCGCCGTGCCGGCATCGCCTGCGACATGGGCTATCGCGGCAATATGAAGAAGCGGATGCAGCGCGCCAACGCGTCGGGTGCCGCCTGCGCGATCATCCTGGGTGACGACGAACTGGCACGGGGCGAAGCGGCGGTCCGCAACCTTGGCACTGGCGAGCAGCAGGCGGTCGCACTGGATGCGCTGATTGGCACGATGACGGCGCTCTGATGCACATTTCCGCCGAACGCATCGCGCAGATCGAGGCGCGCCGGGACGAGGTGCAGGCGTCGATGACGCGCGCCGACCTCGCGCCCGATGCGTTCGTGAAACTGTCCAAGGAATATGCCGAGATCGAGCCGGTCGCCCGGGCGGCGCATGAGCTGCGCCGGTTGCGCCAGGAACTGCGCGCCCTCGAACAGATGGCCGGCGGCGAGGAGAGCGACGCCGATCCGCTGATGCGCGAAATGGCGCAGGAGGAAATGCAGCTGCTTAAGGGGCAGTTGCCCGATGCCGAGCGCGCGCTGGCGCTGCAGCTGCTGCCCAAGGATTCGGCCGATGCCCGCCCGGCGATGCTGGAAATCCGCGCCGGCACCGGCGGGGATGAGGCGGCTTTGTTCGCCGGCGATCTGTTCCGCATGTATCAGCGCTATGCCGATACCCAGGGCTGGAAGATGGAGATGCTCTCCGCCAACGCCTCGGAACAGGGCGGTTTCAAGGAAGTGGTGGCCAGCATCAACGGCACCGGCGTCTTCGCCAAGCTGAAGTTCGAGAGCGGCGTGCATCGCGTCCAGCGCGTGCCGGTCACCGAAAGCGGCGGCCGCATTCATACCAGCGCCGCGACCGTTGCGATCCTGCCCGAGCCGGAAGAAGTCGATGTCCAGATCGCCGATTCCGACCTCAAGATCGACATTTATCGCGCGTCGGGCGCCGGTGGCCAGCACGTCAACACCACCGATTCCGCCGTGCGCATCACCCATTTGCCGACCGGCATCGTCGTGACGCAGCAGGATGAGCGGTCGCAGCACAAGAACAAGGCCAAGGCGATGCAGGTGCTGCGTGCCCGCATCTATGAGGCGGAGCGCGAGCGCACCCAGAGCGAACAGGCCGGCGCGCGCAAGGCGATGGTCGGATCGGGCGACCGGTCGGAGCGCATTCGTACCTATAATTTCCCGCAGGGGCGGGTGACCGACCACCGCATCAACCTGACCCTGCACCGCCTGCCCGAAATTCTCGAAGGGCCGGGCCTTGCCGAAGTGATCGACGCGCTGGTGGCCGAGGATGAGGCCGCGCGCCTCGCCCAGCTGGACGGGGTGGCGTGAGCGTCGCCGATGCGCTGCGCGACGCCACTGTCAGCTTAAGCACGATCAGCGACACCCCCCGGCTCGACGCCGAACTGCTGATGGCCCATGCACTGGGCATCGGCCGCAATGACCTGTTGCTGCGCCAGCGCGACCTGTCTGTCCCTGTCAATTTCGCTGTCCATGTTCAGCGGCGGCTGACCGGCGCACCGGTCGCCCATATCCTGGGCAGCCGCGATTTCTGGACGATCAGCCTGACCGTCACGCCCGATGTGCTGATCCCGCGCCCCGACAGCGAGACGCTGATCGAGGCGGCGGTCGATCATTTCCGTGATCGTGCGCCCACGACCATATTGGATCTGGGCACCGGATCGGGCGCGCTGCTGCTCGCCGCGCTCGACCAGTGGCCTGATGCGACAGGGCTGGGCATCGACGCGTCTGCCGCCGCGCTGGCGGTGGCGCAGGACAATGCCGACCGGCTGGGCATGGGGACGCGCGCGCGCTTCCAGCTGGGTGATTGGGCGGCCGGCGTGACTGGGCCGTTCGACCTGCTGCTGATCAACCCGCCCTATATCGCCACCGACGCGCCGCTCGCCGGCGATGTGCTGCACGATCCGGCCAGCGCCCTGTTTGCCGGCGCCGACGGGCTGGACGATTATCGCCGCATCGCGCCGCAACTGCCCGCGCTGATCGCGCCGGGCGGCATGGCCGCGATCGAGATCGGCTATGATCAGGGGCAAAGCGTGTCGGCGCTGCTGCGGGCACAGGGGCTGGGCGTGTCGCTGCGCCGCGACCTTGCGGGGCATGATCGCTGCCTCGTCGCCACGCCGGGCGAATAAGAAGGCGGGATTTCACGCCACCACAGCGAAAATTGCTTGGTTTATCGCGTGAATGCCATTACATCGGGATCAGGAAAACCGCCATTCCGGCGACATGGCCTTATCAGGCCATTGATGGATAAGGCATTTTCCTGCTCCTGAAAGTCAAGATGGCGCTGCTGCGCAAGCGCCTCTGGTGGCTGAGGGCGTGGTCCGGTTCGGATCATGTCCGGCGGAGCCACATCCGGCCCCACGGAAGGGGCGGTGCTTGGGGATAGCAGCTGAACAGTGTTTTCAGTGAATATTATCATAGCGAACGCAAGGATCATGTCTTGATCAACAACCGGCAGGCCGGTCGCCGCAATCGCGGCCGGAATAATAACAACAACGGTCGTCCCAATGGCGGTAACCGGGGTGGTGGCGACAACGGCAACCGTATCGACAACCGCGCCCGCGGCAATGCGGCCCAGCTTCTTGAGAAATACAAGAATATGGCGCGCGATGCCCAGATGGCCGGCGACCGTGTGAACGCCGAATATTATCTGCAGTTCGCCGATCATTATTTCCGCGTGCTGGCCGACAATCGTTCGCGCCAGGAGGAGCAGCAGCAGCGCTTCCGCCGGAATGACGAGAATTTCGACGATGAGGGCGAAGATTTCGAGGGCAATGAGGACGGCGCCGAAGAGGGCCGCACCGAACAGCCCGAGCGCGCCGAACGTGATTATGACCGTCGCGAACCGCGCGGCGAACGCCAGGATCGCGGTGACCGCAATGATCGTGGCGACCGGGGCGACCGCAACCGTCGTGACCGCAATCGTCGTGATCGTCCGGTGGCCGAGGAAGGCGCCGAGCAGCAGCCGGTGGCAGCCGAACAGCCCGCAGAACTCGCAACCGAGCCGGCCGCCGAAGCGCCCAAGCCGCGTCGCGGTCGCCCGCGCAAGGCCGATGCCGCGCCGACCGAAGCGAATGAAGGCCTGGATGTCAGCATCCTGCCGCCCTCGATCGCCCGCGCCGATAATGACAGCGACACGGACGTGACCGAGGAAGCGCCCCGCAAGCGCACCCGTCGCGCCCGTCCGGCGACCGAAGCCGCCGAATAAGCGCGGCTTTCGGGCAACCCCAAAAACAAAAAGGGCGGTGCCATCCCGGCGCCGCCCTTTTTATTTGCAAATATAGCTGCTTGGGGCAGAAGATCGTCGCATAAGGGGAGTGCGACCTGATGACGACTGTCCGCCTGTTGACCGGTCTGGCGCTGCTGCTGCCGGCCGCCGTCTTTGCCCAGACCGCTGCTGTCGATCCCACCGGCGCCACCGCCCAGGGCGATGTCGCCGTCACCATCTATAATGGCGGCCCGTCGCTGGTGCAGGATGACCGGCAGTTGAGCGTCAATGCCGGCCGCAACCGCATCGAATTTCCTGACGTCTCGGCCCGCATCCGGCCCGAAACGGTCAATCTCTCCGGCCCCGGCTTCTCGATCGTCGAGCAGAATTTCGATTTCGACCTGCTCTCGCCCGACAAGCTGATGGACAAGGCGGTGGGGCAGGAGGTGACGCTGGTGCGCACCAATCCCGCGACCGGCGCCGAGACTCGCGAGCGCGCCAAGATACTCGCGGCCAATGGCGGCATCGTCATGCAGATCGGTTCGCGGATCGAGGTGCTGCGCGACGACGGCCTACCGGTGCGGGTGATCTTCGACCGGGTGCCGCCCAATCTGCGCGCCCGTCCGACCCTGTCGGTGACGATCGAGGCGGCGCGCGGCGGCACCGTGCCGGCCCGGTTATCCTATCTGACGCCCAATCTTGGCTGGACGGCCGATTATGTCGCGCTGTTCGACGCGACCAAGGGCGCGATGGACATGCAGGGCTGGGTGACGCTCACCAACAATACGGGCACGAGCTTCACCAATGCGAAGACCATCCTGGTCGCCGGCAATCCGGCCAATGGTGGCGGAAGGCATAACTGGTGGCAGTCGTCGAGTGGGACGATCGACCAGGTCGGCACCGAAAGCGGCCCGCGCGAGCGGCTGGGTGACTATTATCTCTATCCGCTGGCCGATCGCACGACCATCGCCAATGCCCAGCAGAAGCAGGTCAGCTTCCTCGATGTGAAGGGCGCGCCGGCGCGCGCGACCTATGAATATCTCAATAGCTGGATGGGCAGTTCGACCGAACCGGTGAGCGCATCGAGCGTGCTCAAATTCTCGACCTCGAAACAGGGTGGCCTTGGCGATCAACTGCCCGCCGGCACGATCCGCGTCTATATGCGCGACGCGCGCGGTGATCCGCAGTTCATCGGCGAAAACAGCATCGACCATACGCCGATGGGCTCCTCCATGGCGCTGCGCACCGGCGAGGCATTCGACGTCAAGGTGCGCCCGACCGTCGAGCAGCGCACGAAGAAGGGCAGCCAGCGCTGGGAAACGCGGATGCGCTACACGCTCACCAATGCCCGGCCCGAAGCGGTGACGATCGACCTGGCCCAGCAGGGGCTGTGGGGCGACACCCGCGTTACCGCACAAAGCCTGGAAGGCAAGCGCGTCTCGGCCGACCGGATGGAATGGAGCGTGCCGGTGCCGGCCAATGGCGCGGTGGATCTCAGCGTCACCTTCGATTCGCGCTACTGACCGGGCCGGCGCCGTGCTGCTGCGCGTCCTCGCCCTACTTCTGCTCTGCCTCGGCATCGCGCCGGCGCGGGCGGGGACGGTGGTTTCGGCCAAGGCGGATTCGGTCTCGGTCACCGTCTATCGCCAGCCCGATCGCGCCAAGGGGGCGATCGATCCCAAATGGCCTGGCGGCTATGCGCTGATCAACGAGACTCGCATCATCGACCTGCCCAAAGGCGACTCGGTGGTGCGGTTCGAGGGGGTAGCAGAGGGGCTGATGCCCGAAACCGCGATCCTCTCGGGCATGCCGCAGGGCGTGCGCGAGAAGAATCGCGATGCCCGGCTGCTCTCGCCCGCCGGTCTGGTCGACGCCTATCTCAAGCGCAGCGTCACCCTGCGCCGCACCGACCGCAAGACCGGCAAGGTCAGCGAGCAGGATGCGATCATCAGCGCCGGGCCGATGGGCGGCGTCATCGTCCAGACGGCGCAGGGCTATGAGGCGCTGGGGTGCAGCGGCCTGCCCGAACGCATGCTCTATCCGCGCGTGCCGACCGACCTGTCGCCGCGCCCGACGCTATCGGTGATCGCCACCAGCGCCCGGTCCGCCCGCGTGACGCTGCAGCTCACCTATCTGGCCGAGGGATTCGACTGGGCCGCCAATTATGTCGCCGACATGCAGGACGATGGCCGCCATCTCGATCTCATGGCCTGGCTGACCGTGGCCAATGGCGGCGTCACCGGCTTTGCCGACGCCCGGCTCAGCGTCATCGCCGGCCAGCCCAACAAACAGGGGCGCAAGGTGCAACCCCGTTCGACCGGCGGACCGCTGCAGCTGCGCTGCTGGCCAATGGACATCACCAGCACTCATCCACAGTGGGAACTGTTCCCGATCGACATGCCGCAGGCCGAGGCGATGATGGATTCGGCGCAGGAAATTGTCGTGACGTCGATGCGCGCACCCGCGCCGATGATGGCCGCGCCGCCACCCCCGCCGCCACCCCCGCCGCCTCCACCTCCTCCTCCGCCGGAGGATGTCGGCGACCTCAAACTCTATCGCGTCCCGGTGACGGTGGATGTCGCGGCGAAAGGCCAGAAACAGGTCGCCCTGCTGCGCCAGCCCGACGTGCTGGTGGAGCGCCTCTATGCCGCGACCCTCGACTATAGCGACGGCAATGGCCGCTCACGCCCGATGACGCTGCGGTTGCGGCTCCAGAATCGCAAGGCCGACGGTCTGGGACTCGCCATGCCTTCGGGCCGGGTCGCCCTGTTCGAGACGATCGACGGCCAGCGCCTGCTCGCGGGCGAAACCGATATTGGCGACAAGGCGGAAGGCGAGCGGGTCGATTATGATATTGCCCAGAGCGCCGATGTCCGCATCATGGCGGTCATCGGCGGCCAGTCGGCCAAGGCGCGGCGCTGGACGCTGACCCTCACCAATGCACGGCCGTTCGACGCGACGGCGGAAATCCTCATTCCCCATGACATCGCGCCGCGTCCGACGCAGATGGAGCGCCGCGGCAATAGCTGGGTCTGGCGCGCCATCATCCCGGCCAATGGGCAGGTCAGCTACAGCTATGACCAGAAGCTGCGCTGACCTCCTCAGTCGCCGGGAATGGGGCGGGGGCGGTGCGTCTCGTCCAGTGCGACGAAGGTGAAGACGCCGCTGGTCAGCGCCACCGTTTCCGCGCCGCCGCCGCGAGTCGCCACCACGTCGATGCGGATCGCCACCGATGTGCGGCCGCGCTTCTCTTCCTGCGCATAGACTGACACCAGATCGCCCATCAGGATCGGCGAGATGAACTTCATGCTCTCGATCGCGACCGTCGCCACCGCGCCCTGGGCGATTCGCCCCGCGACGATGCCGCCGGCGATATCCATCTGGCTCAACACCCAGCCGCCGAAGATATGGCCATTGCTGTTGATGTCGGCCGGGCGCGGCACGACCCGCAATATCACTTCGCGATGGGGATCAATCGTCAAGCGGCACCTCGTCCTTCAGCCGGTCCATTACCTGGTCGTCATGCCCCGTCCCGGCGGAGAGGAAGACGAGCGCCATCAAGCCCGTTCCCAGCATGAAGGTCAACCAGACGCCCAATATGGTGGCGATGATCATGTGAACCGGCATCGGCCCGGTCCATAGCCGCAGGAACAGCAGGGCCGCGCCGACGCATAATGCGCCGATCAGCGCCATCCAGAGCATGATCCGGCGGAATCGCGACCAGGCGATTGCCGCGATCCGGGGATCGTCCAGGCCCTTTTTCTCTGTCATTCTCTTGCTCTCCTCCCTTTTCTTTGCGCCGCGAAAGTGGGATCATCAAGCGCAGAGACAGTAAGTCCACAAAAGGAGAGCGGCCATGACCATCGCGGCAATCTTGCAGGGCAAGGGGCGCGACGTCGTCCAGGTCCAGTCGACCGACAGCGTATTGTCGGTGGTGACCTTGCTGGCGGATCGGCGGATCGGCTGCGTGCCGGTGGTCGATGGCGGTCAGGTGGTCGGCATCTTTTCCGAACGCGATGTCGTCTATCGTCTGGCCCAGCAAGGGGCAGAGGCATTGAACCACACGGTCGCCGATGTGATGACCCGGCCTGCGATCACTATCGACGACCAGATGCCGGTGATCCATGCCCTGTCGCTGATGACCAAGCGGCGCATCCGCCATCTGCCGGTGGTGAAGGGCAGCGACCTGATCGGCCTGGTCTCGATCGGCGATCTGGTGAAGTTCCGCATCGACAATATCGAATCGGAAGCCGCTGCCCTGCGCGACTATATCCAGACCGCCTGACGAAGGCCGGGCGTCCGCCGGTCCGTCAGGCGGGCGCCTGCACCGGCGGCGCGCGGCGCACGATCAGGTGCACCAGCTCCATCAGCGTGCCGCGCGCGCACAGCATCAGCGCCGCCAGGAAGGCGATGCCGCCGGCCGGCACCAGGATCGCCAACCGGATCGGCGCGGCGAGCGGCGGCAGCAGGCGGTCGATCATCAGCACGACCCCGGCCATCAATATGGCACAGCCCAGCCCCGGCGCGGCGGCACGGATCAGATCGATCGCGCGCAGCCCCATCGGCCCGCCGGCGAGCCGGGCGGTGACGATGGTGAGGATCGGGAAGGCGCCCAGCCACGCCCAGGCCAGGCCGATCGCCCCCCACTGGATACCGATCAGGAAGGCGCCGGCCATCAATATCGCCCCGATCGCGGCGATTCGGGCGGTGGTGCCGGGGCGGCCCAGCGCATTGCTGACCGGCGCGAACATCACCTGCAGCGTCATGAACGGCATGGCGAGCGCCAGGATCGAGACAAACGGTGCCATCTCCAGCCATTTCTGGCCGAACAATGTCTCGACCAGCGGTTCTGCGGTGACGGCCATGCCCAGATAGATGGGGCAGGAGATCAGCATCAGCAGCCGCACCGCCTTGCAGAAGGACCAGGCCACCCGCGACAGATCCTTCTGCA